>NZ_JBEPRN010000004.1:0-472206 GCF_040548375.1 Bradyrhizobium sp. F1.4.3 | reverse complement strand
TGCACCTGCTGCCCGGCCTCGATCGGTACCTCACGCTCGATGTGCTCGGACAGAACCTCGGGCCGCTGCTGCTCGCCATCTCGTCGATTGCCGCGATCGCTCAGCTCGCGCTCACGGACAGCGTGCCCTGGTGGACCGGTCTGACCATCGTCGCGATGACCATGGTTCGATGCAGCGTGGCGGCCCTTCGCGCCGGCGAGCTTCGATTTCTCGGATTCGCGCTGCACACCCCGATCAACATCTTCCTCCTGCTCCCAATGAAGGCCTACGCGCTCTGTACCTTGAGCAACAGCGACTGGCTCTCGCGCAAAGTAGCGAAATCAGACGTTGATGAATCGAAGGCCTCGATCGAAGACGCGACAACTGGACCAAGCCTTAACCCGGCATCGGAAACGCCTGGCTCAATTCGCAGGGCAGGCCTTTCGCGCGCTTCCTCGCAGCTGATCGCGCCGGATGGCATTGCGGCCGAGACTGACTGAGCAGTTTTGTAGGGGTATTAACTCGTGAGCGTAGACAACACATATCAGTCGTTGGAACGGGAGCTGGCTAACGATGACCCGTGGCGGCTTGACGACAATCCGTTCGAACGTGAGCGTCACACCCAACTGCTGCGGCTATCGCTGTCGAACGGCGCCGTCTCAAACGGCCTCGAGATCGGATGCGCGGCCGGTGCATTCACAGAGAAGCTTGCTCCTCACTGCAAACGGCTCACGGTCATCGATGTTATGCCGCGAGCGATCGGTCGAGCGGTCCAGCGGACCAAGAGGTGGTCGCATATCAGCTGGGCGGCGACCGATATTCTGCAGTTCTCGACCGAAGAGCTGTTCGATCTGATCGTGGTCGCCGAGGTTCTTTACTATCTCGAAGACATGACACGGATGCGTACCGCGATCGACAATATGGTGAAGATGCTTGCTCCAGGTGGGCACCTGATCTTCGGATCCGCACGTGATGCCACCTGCAGGCGATGGGGGCATGTCGCTGGCGCCGAGACAGTCATCGCGATTTTGACTGAAGCGCTCATTGAGGTCGAACGCGTGCAGTGCCAGGGGCAGTCGGCTGACGAAGACTGCTTGTTGGTCCGCTTTAGCAATCCGGAGCGATCTTCGATCGGTCCCAACGGCCGAGCTTGAAAGGAGCCACTATGCGCATCTGCGGTATCAAGTTGACGCATGACGGGGCAGTCGCTCTGATCGAGGATGGCCGGCTGGTGTTTTGTGTCGAACAGGAGAAGCTGAACAACAATCCGCGTTATCAAACCATTGACAACCTGGATGCCGTTGTCAGCGCCTTGGCGGAGCACGGGCTGGATCCGAGCGATGTTGATCAGTTCGTCATTGATGGCTGGGATGGAGAGTTCGAATCGCAGTTTGAAGTCCTTAGTGGGTCGACGACCATCAAGCTCAAGGGTGCGCCGTATGTCGAACCGCAAGGCGATAGCCCCCTGACGTCCCGCGATCGCATCGGTCTCTTGCTTGACGGGAAGCTGTATCCTTATCAAAGCTATCCCCATGTCACCGGGCACGTAGCATCCGCATACTGCGCCAGCTCGTTTGCCAAATCCGCACAATCTGCTTTCTGCTTGGTGTGGGACGGCTGCATGTTTCCACGCCTCTACTATGTCGAGCCTCACGGCATCCGTTTCATCGAATGCCTGTTTCCGATGATAGGTCACGCCTATGCGACGGCAGGACATCACTTTGGACCTTACAGGCGGGCGGACCGGACCAGCTGGGATCTCGGTATAGCCGGCAAGCTGATGGCCTATATCGCGCTGGGATTGCCCGACGGAGATATCATCGAGACGTTTCAGGAACTCTATGAGGCGCACTTTGCCACGCAAGCTGACGGCGCTTGCCGTGAGCTTGCTGAAACCAACAGCTCAAGATCGCCACTTGAAGCTCTGCACGACTTCTTCGATGCGTGCGCACTGCGATTGACGGTCAAGGAAGCCGAAGACGTCCTTGCGTCATTTCACGTCTTTCTAGAGCGTCTGCTGGTTCGCACAATTTCCGATGTTGTGCAGCGGCATTCGGATCTTGCGGGGGCGCGTAACCTCTGCATAGCCGGCGGCTGTGGCTTGAATATTAAGTGGAATAGTGCATTTCGTGGCACCGGCCTGTTCGATGTCGTGTGGGTGCCGCCCTTTCCGAACGACAGCGGCTCAGCCATCGGTGCTGCTTGCTCTGCACTGGCGGCACAGCAAGGCTTTAAAGCTCTGGAATGGTCGGTCTACAGTGGACCGGCCGTTCGTCCCAGCGAAGTCCCGCCCGAATGGGAGAGCGCGCCCTGCACAATGGGCGAACTTGCGGCAATTCTCGCGGGCGACAAGCCCGTCGTCTTCCTTACTGGGCGCGCCGAGCTCGGACCACGAGCTTTGGGCGGCAGAAGCATACTCGCAGCTGCGACCTGGGAAGGAATGAAAGATCATCTCAACGACATCAAACTTCGCGAGCATTTCAGGCCGGTAGCGCCGATATGCCTGGAGGATCGCGCGGCGGAGATTTTTAGCCCCGGAGTACCCGATCCGTACATGCTGTTCGATCACCAGACGCGACCGGAATGGCGGGACAAAATTCCGGCCGTCGTGCATCTCGATGGATCTGCCCGCCTACAGACGGTTTCCAGAACCTCTCCACATAAAGTGACCGAGCTTCTCATCGAGTACGAGAAGCTCACAGCCATTCCGCTGCTTTGCAATACCAGCGCCAATCTGCATGGACGCGGCTTCTTCCCGGATGCTGCCGCCGCGTGCGAGTGGGGACGCGTCGATCACGTATGGTGTGACGGCCTGCTTTGGACAAAAAGGCGCGCGACCCAGGAAGCGGCGCGAACAACGTCCGTCGCGATGGCGTAAGCGAATGTCAACCGCGGCAGTCGACCTTTTCGAGGTGAGCAAGTCCTACAACGACAGGGTCGTCGTGGACGCTCTTTCGTTTACGGTCTCGCCGGGAGAGTGTTTCGGTCTGCTGGGACCAAACGGCGCGGGTAAAAGCACACTTGCGCGTTTGATCCTGGGTGTTGCGTCGCCCGACGCAGGTAAGATATGCGTGCTTGGCGAGCCGGTGCCGACACATGCGCGCTTGGCGCGCCGGGGCATCGGGGTTGTCCCACAATTTGACAACCTTGATCTTCAGCTCACGGTGCGCGAGAATTTGCTCGTTTTCGGTCGCTATTTCGCGATGAGCGCGGCCGAGGTCAAAGCGGTCACGCCGTCATTGCTCGAATTCGCCCGCCTGGAGAACAAGGCGGATGCCCGGGTGGGCCAACTGTCCGGTGGCATGAAGCGGCGCCTGACGCTGGCTCGTGCCCTCATTAATGACCCGCAGCTCTTGGTGCTTGATGAACCGACGACCGGCCTTGATCCGCACGGCCGTCACCTGATCTGGGAACGCTTGCGCGCGCTATTAGCGCGCGGCAAAACGATTCTTCTCACCACCCATTTCATGGAAGAGGCGGAACGGTTGTGCGATCGCCTGTGCGTGCTTGAGCACGGCCGTAAGATCGCCGAAGGCCGGCCTCCCGCGCTGATCGAGCAGCAGATCGGCTGCCAAGTCATCGAGATTTACGGTGGTAATCCGCATGAACTGCTGCCGCTGGTCAGACCCCAAGTGCAGCGCGCTGAGGTGAGCGGGGAGACGCTGTTCTGTTATGTCACGGATCCAGAACAGGTGCGCGTCCGGCTTGCCGACCGAACGGATCTCCGCCTTCTGCAGCGTCCTCCAAATCTGGAGGATGTCTTCTTACGGCTAACCGGGCGAGAGATGAAGGACTGAACGATGTGGCAACGTTTTGCGCCGGCCCTCCCTGCCAATCCATGGAACTGGATATCGGTATGGCGCCGCAATTTTCTGGTCTGGCGGAAAGTCGCTCTGGCGTCGATTCTTGGAAATCTGGCCGAGCCGATGAGCTCTCTGTTCGGTCTCGGTTTTGGCCTTGGAATGATCATAGGTGGCGTTGAGGGGACCTCATACATCTCGTTTCTGGCGGCTGGCATGGTCGCCGCAAGCGCGATGGTCTCCGCAACCTTCGAAACGATCTACGCGGCTTACGCGCGCATGCAGACAAACTGCACGTGGGACGCAGTACTCTGTACGCCCCTTACGCTCGGCGACATTGTTCTAGGTGAAGTGGCATGGGCAGCGAGCAAGGCCTTGCTTGCCGGGACGGCGATCACGATTGTTGCCGCCGGGCTGGGTTATGCGGAGTGGTCATCCATTCCCTACGCGCTACCAGCCATCGCCCTCACTGGCGTTACGTTCGCGAGCCTCGCAATGGTCGTTTCAGCCCTTGCACCGAGCCACGACTATTTCATCTTCTACCAGTCACTCATTCTCACGCCCATGATGTATTTGAGCGGGACGATCTTCCCAATGAGCCAGTTGCCAGGTTCATTTCAACGCATAGCGGCCTTGTTGCCGCTGACTCATTCGGTCGATCTTATTCGTCCGGCAATGCTCGGTCGGCCGATCGAGAGCGTCGGCTTACATGTGGGCGCACTCTTCATCTACGCAGCGTTTCCCTTCCTCATCGCGGCCGCGCTGCTTCGGCATCGCCTGATGCGGTGAGTGGAACAAGACCTAAGGGAAGCATCGCATGCGCGAGATCAGATATCGAGCGTAACGCGATTCGCGTGCGACGCTTATGTGGGCCTCGTTACGCTAGCAATGCCGGATCTGCACGCCGCGATGCGGTCTACTCGCAAAGCAAGCGATACGATATAGGCCAACAGGCCTCTCAGGATGAACGGAGAACAAGATGCTGTGTCTAGGACTGAGTGGCGGGCTCGATAGGGTCTATGAAAATCCGCTTGAACTACCGAACACGTTTCTGCACGACGGCGCCGCAGTACTTGTCAAGGACGGGCGCGTGATCGCTGCCGTAGAAGAGGAGCGCCTCAACAGGATCAAACACTCAAACAAGCTCCCGAGCAGTGCGATTGAATACTGTCTTGCAGCCGCAGGTGTGGAGCTTCGCGACGTCGATCGTATTGCGTTCTACGCTACTGAAGCCTACTGCAATGCGATGCTCGAACGGTTGTTCATCTCACAACCTGAGATCTCAATTCCGCTAAATGCCAATTTGCTATTACGGCACCTTCTGGCGGCGGAGTTCGGCACCGAAATTGATCCTTCGCGGGTGTCATTCGTAGGCCACCATCAGGCCCATGCCGTGAGCGCTCTGGCGATGTCGGGGTTTGAAGAAAGCATGGTTCTCGCGATCGACGGTTGTGGTGACTTCCTCTCGGGTCTCTTGGCCGTCGGGTCGGGCACCGAAATGACCGAGCTTATGACGTTTCCGGAGAATAACTCTCTCGGACTGTTCTATCTGGAGACGATCCGATATCTCGGCTACGGCTTGTTCGACGAGTATAAGGTGATGGGACTGGCTCCTTACGGAGATCCCGCACGCTATCGCGAGCTCTTTGCCCAATTCTACGAGCTCTCCGCAAACGGTGGCTACCGCGTTCACCTCGACCGGATCGGCCCGGCATTGCTGCGCAATATCGAGGTCCGGCGAAAGGGAATGCCGTTCACGCAACAGCATCAAGATGTGAGCGCATCGTTGCAGGAGGCGCTGGAGCGGATCGTGTTTCACATTCTTCGGCATTACCGTGAGTCGACCGGAATGAAACGGTTGTGCCTGGCTGGCGGGGTAGCCCACAACTGCACTCTCAACGGAAAGCTCCTGTATTCAGGCCTTTTCGAAGACATCTTCGTGCAGCCGGCTGCGCATGATGCCGGATGTGCATTGGGCGCGGCACTGATGGTATCGAACGAGGCCGGGCAGCCTGCGCCCCGCGAGCGACTCCAGGCGGTTTATTGGGGGCCAGATGTCGGCAGCGACGATAGCATCGAACAGGAACTGAAGCGATGGGCCGGACACCTGGAGATGGAACGGACGGCTGACGTCGCAACTAGAGCAGCCGAGTGGATCGCTGATGGCGCCGTGATCGGGTGGGTACAGGGCCGGTCCGAGTTCGGCCCTCGTGCGCTCGGGAACCGCAGTATTCTTGCGGATCCGAGGCCCGCCGCAAACAAGGAGCGGATTAACGCGATGGTCAAGAAGCGCGAGAGTTATCGACCATTTGCGCCATCGGTTCTGGAGGAGGATGCAGGCGCGTTCTTTGAGTTGCCGGATGGTCGCGCAGAATATCCCTTCATGAATTTCGTCGTTCGCGTGCGCGAATCCAAGCGTGCTTTGCTGGGGGCGATCACGCATATCGATGGTACGGCTCGGCTGCAAACGGTTTCCCGCACGAACAATGCCGCCTATTGGGAACTCATCAATGCGTTCAAGAGCCGGACTGGCGTTCCGATTCTGCTTAACACGTCATTCAACAACAATGCCGAACCGATCGTAGAGTCCGTTGCCGATGCGATTACCGCGTTTTTGTCCACCGAGCTGGATGGTCTTGTGGTCGGGTCCTTCCTCGTCAAGAAGCGGGCAACAACGCTCGAAAGCTGGACTGCACTCGCTGTTTCACTGCCGCCCCATGTATCTCTTTACCGGGTTCGCGCTCATGCGGGCCGAGAACGTCAGGAGACGGTCTGCGAGATCCGCATGGGTCACTCCAGCCATGACAGCGTGCGCGTCTCGCATGACCTGTTCGACATGCTGATGCAAATTGAGAAGGAAGCTGTTCTTGCCGATCTTCTCGCAAGGGTCACCTCTGACAGGACTAGGCGCGAAGCTCTCGTGCACGAACTGCGCGGGCTCTGGGATCAGCGCCGTATTCGGCTGCATCCTGCGCGGTCGTAAAAGGTGAGCAATGCGGAAGAGGGCTCCGTGGAAGCCTCTTGCATGACCTGCCAATCGCGGTGCCGTGGAGGATAGGCTTGCGGGTTGATCGCCTTGCGTCCAGGTGACCAGCGGTCCATTAGCGGGGACCGGAATCGCAGAAGAGTAGGTACGCCACGCAAAACATATCATGCGCAACGAGAAGGGTTTGATAATTTGACAGAGCGCTTTGTTATTTCTCGGAGGCGTACCGGCTTTGGTGATTGCCTCTGGTCGCTGGCGTCAGCATGGTCATACGCGCAGCGGACCGGGCGGACGCTCGTCATTGACTGGCGCGGTTCCTGTTACGTCGAGCAACCGTTCAGCAACGCCTTTCCAGTGTTCTTCGAGCCGGTTGAGGACATCGCTGGAGTGCCGGTGATTTGCGATGACCGGGTCAACCAGCTCTCGTTTCCCGGACCGTTCTTCCCGCGGTGGTGGAATAGACCATCGATCGACTGCATCAATCGCCCGGATGAGCAGATCTTCCGAGAACGGGACGAACTGACCGAGCTGTTCCAGTCAAGAGAAGATAACGAAGCCAACACCATTGTCTGTGACGCTTGCCTGATGTGGCGTTGCAGCGAGGAAGCCGAACGACTGATCTTTCGGAACATCAAACTCAGGCCTGAGATTCGAGCACGGATCGACGCGCTCTATGAGGAACACTTTAGCGGCCATAGCATCATCGGCGTTCATGTTCGGCACGGCAATGGCGAAGATATCATGGAGCATGCGCCGTACTGGGCCGATTCGGAGCTCGCCCTTCGTCAGGTCTGCACGGCAATCCGCAAAGCCAAGGCTTTGCCATATCCAAAGCCTGTAAAGGTCTTCCTGTGCACGGACAGTGCACAGGTGCTCGAACACGTATCGGTTATGTTTCCCGATGTCTTCGCCATACCAAAACGTTTCCAGGCCGATCGGGCAGGGCCGTTGCATAGTGCGGAAATGGGAATTGAAGGTGGAGCTTCCGCGCTCGTCGACATGTATCTTCTTGCCCGATGCGCTACCGTGATCCGCTTTCCCCCAACCAGCGCCTTCACGCGCTACGCCCGACTGCTCGTGCCACGCATTATTGAATTCGATCTGAGCAATCCGGAGCATCTGACCATGATCAATAACCCATACGAGCATTTCGCGGCTTCATGAAGTGCCGCGAGTCTGCTCGAGCCCGGGCAATGGTTGGCTAGATCATCTGCCTGATACTGCTGGCGTCGACACCATCGAGTTTCGCAACCTGTCGCAGAAACGGTGTATGGCGGCTTCCGTCCGCAAGCGATTGCTGACCGGCGCACTATTACGGATGCGGTGCGGCTGGTAAGGCGAATGCCGGCGCAGCGTAGGCCCATGCCGGCAAGCGCCGGCGGCCTTGCCCCGCAATGCTTCGGGCCGTCAGGTGTCGCGCGGAAGGTTATGGCTCGTCATCATCGGGCCCAAACCGGCATCGCTGCCAGACCTTGGTAAGCACGGCAACGCCGGTCTGGGCCGCCTCGGGGAAATCTAAGGTAGCAGACAGTCACGTCAGAATGTCCCAGCACCAAGGAGGTACGTCCGCTAGATGGATCGCCCCCGTGGACTATCCTTTTGCGGTCAGTGCGTTTTCTTGACGACGGCCGTGTTCAACCTGCGGTCTTAGAGTCCTTTCGGCTGTAGCTGATGAACAGCACGATCGCAGGCCCATCGACAGCGGAACTGATTCGGATCTGCGCTCGCGATACAAGGTTGAAAAATCTCGGACGAACTGGCCATCGGTCCTGATCTACGCCAAGGACAGTTGATCTATCTCCGCCAACCCCAACTGAGCCACAGACCACCCGTGGAGTGCGACGCAGTCAGCTCGCCCTGGAATCACCAGGCTCTCGGCTCGAAGACGTAGCGCGCGCATTGGGCGGCTCGCCCGGGGAGCTCGACGACAAGCATTGCTGCGGCGTTGCTGCTGTCGAAAAGCAAACAGGCCAGATGTTCGGAACCTGCCATTTGGGTCGCAATGGTTCGCCGCTTGTGCCCTGCATCGCTTTGGCCCGGATCCTGCAGCAGGTGCACAGCCGAGGGGAGCGGACGAGAGCGGCGTGTGAATCTAGGTCTACCAGATGACAAAGCGGTCGCAGCTCAATCGCCGGAAACGGACCCTGGCAGTCCAGTTCACGCTCGCGCCGGTCGAGCGGGCCGCCCGCTGCGTGACCCGAAGACGCTGGTATTGACGGGGGCATCGCGCGGTATCGGTCGCGCCGCCGGAAAATTGTTCTCGGAAGCGGGTTTGCGCGTCATTTCTTGCGCGCGCGAACCATTCGACGCGGCACGCTGCCCATGGGACTCAGAGGGCGACAGCTATATCAAAGTCGAACTGAGCGACCATCGGACGCTGCCGCGCGTGATTGCCGAGATCAAGGAGTGCCTTGCCGGCGCACCGTTGCATGGACTGGTAAACAATGCCGGAAACTCACCAAAAACGCCGAACGGTGCCCGGCTGACGTCGCTGGCGACCTCAGTCGATACTTGGATGACCGTGTTCCACCTCAATCTAGTGGCGCCGATCCTGCTCGCCCAAGGTCTGTTCGATGAGCTAAAGCGGCTTCAGGCGCGATCGTCAATGTGACTTCGATCGCCGGCTCGCGGGTGCATCCATTTGCAGGCACGGCATATGCGACTTCGAAAGCTGCGCTCGCTTGTCTCACGCGCGAAATGGCGCACGATTACGCCTCACATGGCATTCGCATCAATGCGGTCGCGCCCGGAGAAATCAAGACGGACATTTTGTCGCCTGCCACGGAGGCACATCTTGTGCCAAAGATCCCACTTCGCCGAGTGGGTACACCCGAAGAGGTCGCCAAGGTCATTTTCTTCCTATGTTCAGATGCGGCAAGTTATGTCACTGGCGCCGAAGTCCCGATCAATGGCGGACAACACTTGTGATGAATTCGCCCCTGGCGAAGCCCGGTCAATCTGAGCCTCATGGAGGGAACTCATTTTGGCCAGAGCGAATCCGCGCAGGGAGTTGGAAGAATAACGCAGCAAATCTAGTCACTGTAGGTGCCGCCGACGTGCCATGAAGAGGCGTCATCTCTCGCCCCGCCCTGAGAACGGGATGTCAGATCGAGGGGGCATGCAACACGGGTCCAACAAGTCCGATCAAGGTCATGGGAGGATCAAGAAAGGAACGGAGAAGTCGTTATGCTGGACAGCGTTTCCCTGCGCGAAAAACTAAACTTAACCTCCGACGCGGACCCTTCCGGTTTTATTGTGCCGTCGCAAGAGAAATCGCTAAGCACGATCTTTGAAATAGCGCACACGCTGAGCGGCCTATCCCGGCTCGAAGCCAAGCTGGAGAGCGTCATCGAACGTCTGCAATCGCTCGTGCAGATGCGCCGCGGCATCGTGTGTCTCTTCGGTCATGACGGCGTGCCCCAGATCATCGTAGGCGACGGTCGGAACGAAGGTCGCGATTCCCGCTGCGGGGTGCGCTTGCCGCAAGGAGCAATTGATCAAATCGTGGCGTCGGGGCAGCCGCTCATCGTCGAGAACGTAGCGCTGCATTCGGCCTTCAGTTCTTCGGACGTCGAGATGCTAGATGCCGCCGGTAATACGCGTGTTGCGTTCATCGGCGTTCCCATAGACATTGACGAGAAAGTTGCGGGTACGCTGAGCATTGACCGCATCGCGGACAACGGGATGCGTGCGCAGCTCGACGACGACCTCCACCTGCTGACCATGGTCGCTAGCCTTCTGGGCCGGACGGCGAAGCTGCATTACATTTTTGAGCGCGATCGCGGGCGCCTTATGGACGAGGAGTTCCAGCTGCAGAAGCAGCTGTCCGAACCCAAGCCTCATGGGCGGGAGCGTAAGAAGGTTCAAGTCGACGGAATTATTGGCGACAGCCCGGCGCTCCGCGGGTTACTTGATAAGATCGAGGTGATCGCAAAATCCAACAGCACGGTTCTGCTGCGTGGCGAATCGGGTACCGGAAAAGAGCTGGTCGCGAAGGCTATTCACGAGCATTCAGCGCGCGGCAAACGTTCCTTTATCAAGCTGAATTGCGCAGCCCTGACTGAGACAGTGCTAGAATCCGAATTGTTCGGTCACGAGAAGGGAGCGTTTACGGGCGCCTTCAATATGCGCAAGGGTCGCTTCGAGCTCGCCGACAAGGGAACGTTGTTTTTGGATGAGATCGGTGAGATCTCGGCGTCGTTCCAGGCGAAGCTCCTGCGCGTGCTTCAGGAGCAGGAATTCGAGCGAGTGGGCGGCAATCAGACGGTCAAAGTCGACGTCCGCGTGATTGCAGCCACGAACAGGAATCTTGAAGAGGCGGTGGCAAGGAAGGAGTTTCGTGCGGATCTCTATTACCGCATCAGCGTGGTTCCTCTGCTACTGCCCCCGCTGCGCGAAAGACGCAGTGATATTCCGCTTCTCGCCGCTCGCTTCTTGAAGAACTTCAACAATGAAAACGGCCGTGCTCTGGTGTTCGATTCAAGTGCGATTGAGGTCCTCATGAGCTGCGAATTTCCCGGTAATGTCCGCGAGCTCGAGAACTGCGTGCAGCGGACCGCGACCCTCGCGCAAGGATCGTCGATCGTAAGACATGATTTTGCATGCTGCCACGGGCAATGCCTGTCGGCCAAGCTATGGAGGTGTGGATCGGAGGAAATGGCGCGACAGCCGAGCCCGAATTTCTCATTGCCCGCGAGGCTGAGCATGCCGCCGCCAGAAGCTATAACAGCCGTTCCGCCGGTCAGTAGCGAGCTGACACCGCTAGGGCCCCCCGGGCGACCCGCAGTGGGTGCTGGGAAACTCGCCGATCGCGAGCGCGTCATCGCAGCCATGGAAAGATCCGGTTGGGTACAGGCGAAGGCGGCGCGCCTGCTTGGACTAACCCCGCGCCAGATTGGCTATGCCTTGCGAAGACACGGTATCGAGATCAAGCGCTTCTGAGCAAAGCGTCGGGCTCGCTCCTCTCTCGCGCTCGGCCGACTGGGATAGGAGAGCGTGGCAAGAGGCGATTGCCAGCTCTGATGCATACTGCGGATGCTAGCGTTATGCCTTGCTTGGGATGCGCTCGCCGGTGAAGTATAGGGCGTCTTCGCGCCGGCTGGTCTTGTCATCGTCTGTTTGCACGTATTCGCGCTGAAAACTGGCTTGGCGTGGAACCGGCGCGTGATTGCCGCGGCTCCGTCGCTCCCGTAACTCGGATCAGCTTAAGATCCCGCCCATGCTCAAGCCGTCGCAATTGCGCCAACGGACTCGCCGTCAGTCTTTGCATGCCTTCCTCATCGGCGAAATGCCTGGGGTGGTATGACATTTGCTGCTCGTCGGGAGCCGGCTCAGCATCTTAGGAGAAGTACATGCACAGCATCGTCTGCATCAAACAGGTCCCCGACTCCGCTCAAATCCGCGTGCACCCAGTTACGAATACGATCATGCGCCAGGGCGTGCCGACAATCATCAACCCATATGATCTCTTCGCGCTGGAAGCTGCGCTCGAGCTACGAGATAGGTTCGGCGGCGAAATTACCGTCCTCACAATGGGGCCGCTGTCGGCCGAAGACTCTCTCCGAAAGGCACTGACATTTGGTGCCGATCGCGCTGTCCTGCTCACCGATCGTAGCTTCGCGGGCTCCGATACGCTGGCGACGAGTTACGCGCTGGCGTGCGCGATTCGCAGTATCGGGAGGGAATATGGCCCACCGGACGTCATATTCACTGGCAAGCAGACGATCGACGGCGATACGGCGCAGGTCGGGCCTGGCATTGCAAAGAGGCTCGGGGTCCAGCAGCTTACTTATGTTTCCACAATCAAAGCGTTGGACTTCAAAGTACGCACGATCGAGGCGGAACGGCGCTGCGAAGGCGGCGTCCAAGTGCTGCGTTCCAAGCTGCCGTGTCTCGTCAGCATGTTAGAGGCGACCAATCAAATTCGCCGCGGTGCAATGATAGATGCGTTGCGTGCCGCCCGTGCCACAATCGTAAAATGGAGCGCCCAAAATGCCGGCGTGGATGACACGGCCAAATGCGGTCTGAGGGGGTCGCCGACCGTCGTCAAACGTGTTTTCGCGCCCTCCGCGCGAGCGGAGAAGGCGACGTGGGTGGAGGCGGCCGAGCAGCCGGCGCAAGCATTGATCGACGCCATGTTCAATCGCAACCCTATGCTCGAAACGGAGCTCGCACAGCTCGCGCGCGGTACCTCATCTGCGCAAGCTAGCGGTGCGTGAAGTCGCGGCTGATCGAGGGGAGCCGGCGATGGCCGGATCGTGGTCATGCATGGGCCCGTCGCTCGGTTGCACGAGGCTGCATCGATCTTGTCGGCCGTTCCTCGCCAAATACGATAAGAAGGGTGAGCATTCAACTTGCGTATCTGAGCGCCGAGAGGCAGGTATCGGATCAATCTACCAGACGTCTCGTTACGCTAACGTTTGGCGACCTGCGACACACCAATTCACTGGAGAATTCATGGAACCTGAAGACGCGCCCGTTCAGTTTGTGTGGAGCGGCAGAGAGCGCCCGCTGAATTCACCGCGTGGAGCTCGCGCGGGGGATCTATCCCTCGCGCGCAATCCGCCGCATTTCACGTGACTGCAAAGTGCGAGCATTATCATCGCGCCGTTCGACCACAGAACGAAATCAAGGGTGGCGATAATGTTCAGCCATTCCTGGTCAACGCCAGCTTGTCCCGATACTGCCCGAGATCGCGTAGGAAGAACCGTGACCGGCAGAGTGGCCCGCCCACCACCGTGAGATCACCGCAAGAACAGTGACGCACCAAGTTCAGTTCAGTCTTCGGCCATCAACGTCCCCGTGGGCGCGTGCTAATGCGCGGTAAATTGCGCGGCTTCAGTCTTGTTAGACCGCTCGGGACGCGACGGCTTCGCAACTCTCTTGGTGCTTCCTGGATAAATCGTGAGTGCGGCGATGATGCCGAGCAAAGCTGCAAACATCAACCAGAAACCGGGCGAAGCCTTGTCGTCGGTCCTATCGATCAACCAGGTCGATGCGAGCGGGGTAAACGTGCCAAAGAGAGCTGCGGCGAGTGCGAAGGCCAAAGAAAAGCAGGTTGTGCGCACGTGCTTCGGCACGATTTCGACCAAAGCGCCCAACATGGCGCCGCTATAGGTGCCAAAGTAGAACGAGAACATCATCTCCACTACCAGCATCTTGCCAAAGCTTGGGTCTGTCACAAGCCAATACAACGCCGGATATACAGTCGCCAAGGCGAGGCCGGCAATGGTCAGTAAGACCGGCTTCCGGCCGATTTTGTCTGAAATCGCGCCGCCGATTGGGTTCCAGATGAAGTTGGTCACTGCGACCAAAAGCGTTACCAAGAGCGTGTTCTGCGACGACAGATGCAATACGTGCTTGCCGAACGTAGGCGTGTACACGGTGACGAAATAGAAGGTCGTGGTCGTCAGCATCGCGATCATCATGCCGAGAATGACAACGCGCCAGTTCGCAACCGTGGAGGCAAAGACCTCGCGGGCCGTTGGGTGGGTCTTCATGACCAGGAACTCCGGAGTTTCCTCCAGCGTCCGGCGCAGGAAGAAGATAAGCGGAACGATCAAGCAGCCAAGGAAGAACGGGATCCGCCAGCCCCAGGCGGCAACCATTTCGGCCGGAAGTGCTTCGCTCAAAAAATATCCGATAAGAGCCGCGACAAAGATCGCAACCTGCTGGCTCGAGGACTGAAACGATGTGTAGAAACCGCGATTGCCCGGAGTGGCAATCTCGGAAAGGTAGACGGAAACGCCTCCAACTTCAACGCCGGCAGAAAAGCCCTGCAACAGCCGTCCGAACAGCACGATCACGGGTGCGGCAATGCCGATGGTCACATAGCCGGGACAAAAGGCGATGATGATGGTGCCAATCGCCATTATCGAAAGCGTAATGATCAGGCCTTGCCGACGGCCAATCTGGTCGATATAGGCTCCAAGCACGATCGCGCCAACAGGTCGCATCAAAGCACCCAGCCAGAACACACCGAAGGTGTTAAGCAGCGAAGCGGTTTCGCTTGCTGATGGAAAGAACGCGTTTCCGATGGCACTGGCGTAGAACCCGAACAAGAAGAAATCGAACTGCTCGAGGAAGTTGCCGCTCGTCGCACGTAAGATGTCGCCAATGCGCAATTTGGCATTTGACGCGTGCTCATTCGACGCAGGTGACATGGCGAGGTTCCTCTCGGTTTGAAATGGCCGGTTCCGAGAAAATCTCACGCCAGCCGAGTGCGGTGTCACGGCCGCGAATCTGCCCATCAGGGCACTGTCGACCAACCCGTAAGCGCCTGACGTTTCCGGCATATTTTCGGCAATTGCCGCAATGTCGCATGGATTTTCCGGCCTTATTCCGCTCGCGCAGCAGAGTGACTCTCAAGCTACTGAAACCTCGGGCGATTCTCGGTGACAAGGTTGTTGTTTGCGGCGTGGCGGAATTTCTCATCGAGCGCACCGACCTGGAATGAAAGGGAAGCACGCAATGCGTGGCATACGCCGCGCGGCAGGGAGGAGATTCGTGAGATAGGTCGCGCTAGAACAGCTCGCCAGGATGCGATTGGGACCGAGCCGAGCTAAACATGTCACCCGATGTCCAGCGATTCGGGTTTGACGGAAAAGGTTTGGTGAGCGTGCTGGCGATCAAGCCCGTCCGCTAGCGCCGATCGCTATGCTCGGCAAGTGCCACGCTGTCCTTCGAAGCGAGGCGCGCCTTGTACTTTGAGGGGCGCGGCGGTCCGAATGCGGTCCAAAACCCGCACTGAGCGGGGAGGAACGTAGTGGCCTCCGCAGCGATAACGGGCATCGTTTGGATCAATCGACAGGTACATCTGGCTTCCACGCCGCATGAAAACTTGGATGTTCGTCACCAATTATGACCCGGTCCAAGCAATCGGAATGCCGCGATCGGTCATATGCGACTCCTGGTTTGCCGGAAGACGCGCCAGCCTCTTAACCCGATTGGCCGTAGATTTTGCGCATGAGTCCCAGCTTCCCGACCATGAACCGGCACAACCAAATACGCAATGCGATGGCGTCGGGCCTGGAGCTGGGCGGCACATCATGATGAGATATGCCGGGGCTTTGCGCGCCCTCGGTAATGACCCACGCCGATTCCAGGTGGCGTTGCCTTGGCTCATTCGACGGTGACCGATTTCGCAAGATTTCGCGGTTGGTCGACGTCCGTGCCCATCAAGTTGGCCGTGTGATAGGCCAAGAGCTGCACCGGAATCGCATAGACAATGGGCGTAAATGTCGTCCCCATCTCCGGCAGCACGATCGTCGCGAGTGTATCCATGGACACCTTCGCGGCTCCGCTAGCGTCCGTTATCACGATAATCTTGCCGCCGCGTGCGGCGACCTCCTGCATGTTCGAGATGGTCTTTTCGAAGAGCCGGTCGCAAGGAGCGATGACAATTACGGGAACGCTCTCGTCGACCAAGGCGATGGGGCCGTGCTTGAGCTCTCCGGCCGCATAGCCCGCGGCGTGAATATAGGAGATTTCCTTCAGCTTCAGTGCCCCTTCCAGCGCCAGTGGAAACGACGTACCGCGACCAAGATATAGCACGTCACGCGATTTGGCGACGTCGCGTGCGAGCTTCTCGATCTGCGGCTCGCTGGCAAGCGCCCGTGTAACTAGCCGGGGAATTTCGATCAGCGCTCGCACGAGATCGACCTCGTCGCTCTCCGACAATTCACCCCGCGCCTTGCCCGCCGCGACCGCAAGCGCCGCTAGGACGACAAGCTGGCATGTGAACGCCTTGGTCGAGGCAACGCCGATTTCAGGTCCGGCGAGTGTCTTCAACACTATCCCGCTTTCGCGCGCAATGGTCGAGCCTAGAACGTTCACGATCGAGAGCGTATGCAGGCCTTGAGACTTGGCGTAGCGGAGCGCGGCCAGCGTATCGGCCGTCTCGCCGGACTGCGAGATGAAGATAGCAAGATCTCCCCTGCGCATCGGTGCCTCACGATAGCGAAACTCGGAGGCGACATCGAGCTCGACCGGAATACGAGCCAGCCGCTCGAACCAGTATTTGGCGATATGGCCGGCATATCCTGCCGTACCGCAAGCCGTGATCGAGATATGTCCGATCGCATTGAAATCGAACGGAAGCTCCTGCGGCAGTGCGACGTTCTCGTTGGCGATATCGACGTAGTGCGCCAGCGTCTGCCCGATCACTTCTGGCTGTTCGTGGATTTCCTTCGCCATGAAGTGGCGGTAGTTCGCTTTGCCGACGAGAACCGACGATGTGGCAGATTTCACCACCTTCCGGCGGGCGACAGTGCCTTGTGCGTCGTAAATCACGGCGAAGTTGCGGTTGAGGACAGCCCAATCGCCGTCCTCAAGGTAGGTGATCAAGTCGGTAAGGTGCGCGAGCGCGATAGCATCCGATCCGAGATACATTTCGCCTTCGCCATGGCCGATCGCAAGCGGTGAGCCCTTCCGCGCGCCGATCATGAGGTCGTGTTGCCCCTTGAACAGGATTGCAAGCGCAAACGCGCCCACTAGCCGCGGCAGCGACTCTTTTACTGCGTCCTGCGGCGAGCAGCCATTTTTCAGATATGAGTCGATAAGATGCGCCACCACCTCGGTGTCTGTTTCAGAGGCGAAATAGGCGCCATGCTGTTTCAGCTCCGCGCGCAGCTCGCGGAAATTCTCGATAATGCCGTTATGGACGACTGCAACATTGTCCGTTGCGTGGGGATGAGCATTATGCTCGGTCGGCTTGCCATGGGTCGCCCAGCGCGTGTGCCCAATCCCGGCATGGCCTGAGAGCGGATCGAGGCGAACGCGTGTCTCAAGGTTCCTCAGCTTGCCCTCGGCGCGCCGAAGCTCGATATAATTTCCTTTGAGCGTTCCGATGCCTGCTGAGTCGTAGCCGCGATATTCCAGTCGCTTAAGTGAATCGATGAGTCGATCCGCGACCGGACCGCGCCCCAGGATGCCGACAATCCCGCACATGCTGATCAGTTTACCTCAAGTTCATGACAGAGCGTGCCGCAAGGCGCGCCTGCCCAATCCGCTCGCTCTGGCTATGGGCCAGTCTAGCCCGCCTGCCCTCCATCGGGGCACGCGTCACCCGGCGGTGCGCGAGCTCCAAGCAACACGTGGGGCCCTGTCGAATTCGCCGGAAGATCCGAAAGCAACTTTCTGGGAACCGAACAATGAGCGCCATCAGCGGCTAGCAGCTGCATGGTTCTCTCCTTTTGTCCGATGTAGCCGATGCCACCAAGAAGGCCTGGTAGGCCTGCTGCATTCCATGTGTGAGCCATGTCCTCGCGCGCCAGCCGAGGCTCGCGAGACGGCTGACGTCGAGCAGCTTGCGCGGCGTGCCGTCGGGCCGGGAGCTATCGAAACTGATCTCGCCGATGTAGCCGACGACTTCGGCGACGATGCGGGCAAACTCGGCAATGGTGATGTCCTCGCCGGTGCCTACGTTGATCAGCTCCCCGCCGGAATAGGTCTTCATCAAATGCACGCAGGCATCGGCCATGTCGTCGACATAGAGGAACTCGCGCCGCGGCGTGCCAGTGCCCCAAACTACGACGCTTCTTGCGCCCGAAACCTTTGCCTCATGGAAGCGCCGGATCAGGGCCGCGACCACGTGGCTGTATTCGGGATGATAATTGTCGCCGGGGCCGTAGAGATTGGACGGCATCACGCTGATGAAGTCAGAGCCATACTGGCTGCGATAGGCCTCCGCCATCTTGATGCCGGCGATCTTGGCAATGGCGTAAGGCTCGTTGGTCGGCTCCAGCGGGCCGGTCAGCACGGAATCCTCGCGCAGGGGCTGGGGTGCGAGCTTCGGATAGATGCAGGACGAGCCGAGGAACATCAGCTTCTCGGCCTGGTTTTGATGGGCGGCTTGAATCACGTTCGCGGCGATCGCGATGTTGTCGTAGATGAATTCGGCCCGCAGCGTGTTGTTGGCGACGATGCCGCCGACTTTTGCCGCGGCGAGGAAGATCACCTGCGGCCGCGCCTTCGCGAACCAGTCGAACACCGCGGCCTGGTTGCAGAGATCGACCTCGCGCCGGTCCACCGTGACAAGCTTCACATCCTCGCGCGCCAGCCGGCGCGCGAGCGCGGCGCCGACCATGCCGCGATGGCCGGCGACGTAGACGCTTTTGCCCTTCAGCTCAAACGGTGCGCTTGCCATTTGCGATGTCCCGTTCGGCTTCGGCCAGATCGCTCGCCACCATCTCCTCGACGAGCTGCGCAAAGGTCCGCTTCGGCTTCCAGCCGAGCACTTTTCGCGCCTTGCTGGCGTCACCGATGAGCAGATCGACCTCGGTCGGACGGAAGTAGGTCGGATCGATCTTCACCACCGTCTTCCCGCTCTTGGCATCGATGCCGGTCTCGTCGACGCCTGCGCCGCGCCATTCGACACGACGGCCGACTTGCGCAAAGGACAGCTCGACCATCTCGCGAACCGAGCGCGTCTCGCCGGTGGCGAGCACGAAATCGTCGGGCTTGTCGGCCTGCAGGATCATGTGCATGCCCTCGATGTAATCCCTGGCGTGGCCCCAGTCGCGCTTGGCCTCGAGATTGCCGAGATAGAGCGTCTCCTCGAGTCCGACTTCGATGCGCGCCACGCCGCGCGTGATCTTGCGCGTGACGAAGGTCTCGCCGCGGATCGGGCTCTCATGATTGAACAGGATGCCGTTCGAGGCGAACATGCCATAGGCTTCGCGGTAGTTCACCGTGATCCAATAGCCGTAGAGCTTCGCGACGCCATAAGGCGAGCGCGGATAGAACGGCGTCGTCTCCTTCTGCGGGATCTCCTGCACCAGGCCGTAGAGTTCGGAGGTCGAGGCCTGGTAGAACCGCGTCTCCTTCTCCATGCCGAGGATGCGGATCGCTTCCAGGAGGCGCAGCACGCCGATGGCGTCGGCGTTGGCGGTGTATTCGGGGCTTTCGAAGCTGACGGCGACGTGGCTTTGGGCGGCAAGATTGTAGATCTCGGTCGGCCGGATCTGCTGCACCAGGCGGATCAGATTGGTCGAATCCGTCATGTCACCGTAGTGCATCAGGAACGGCACGTCGCCGACATGCGGATCCTGGTAGAGATGGTCGACGCGTGCGGTGTTGAACGAGGATGAGCGCCGCTTGATGCCGTGCACGACGTAGCCGAGCGACAGCAGATGCTCGGCGAGATAGGCGCCGTCCTGGCCGGTCACGCCGGTGATGAGAGCGACCCGCCGTTTGCTCGCTTGGTTTGACAAATCTTTTCTCTGCGCATGTTAATGTCGTCCCGCGATCGACGACCTTTATTCGCGTCGGCCTCCGATGCGGAAGCGTCACGCTCTCGAAGCACCGAATTTGGACGTGTATAGACATTGCATCGATCGCTCAACTGTACGGAGGTAAACGTTCCACATCGAAACGGTTTTGAAGGACTATACGAAAGTTTGTAATCCGGCGGGTTTCGTTCGCCTTCCTCGGCCGTCGCTCCATTGCTTGGGTGCGACCAGTGGAATTACGGCGCGGACAAGTGGTGAGCGACCCGCCGGGACCGAGAAGCCGTTCCACTGTCTTTGCTTGCTCAACTCGCGCGGCGAGCCAGGCCATAGGATGGCCGCCTCGGACATGCGACCTGCTCGAAAGGGCCGATCGTTGGGCTGCGAATAAGTCAGGCATGCAATCGGGCTCCTTGAGCTGTCGATGCGTATATCGAGGAGGCGTTGATAATCTCCAAGGCCTGAACCCTCCTGAGATTGCTCAGCAAGCTGTGAGCCAGCTCATAATCCGACCAGCTTTCGTACGATGGCCCAATCATTGCAGCCGCGCATGACGAAGACGTCGCGATAGGAGGATGCGTACCGAACATTGTGCCAACGTGTATGCCTACAGCTGCTCCGTTTCGGCGCGAGCAAACTATTTGCAGGTTCGCGGTAGGTGGATCACGACCACCTGTATGGCCTCCAACTTCCATTCCACTCTGAGCAGCGAAAAAGGCAACCTCCAACATGAGCAATATCTCAAATCGGCCAATCGCCACGCGGCGACGCTGCTCCGATCTTAGCATTCGGTTCTCCTGCACTCGCCGTTTAATCGCAAGATCTTGCAATGAATCGCTGAGGCTACCTCACTGAGGCGTTTGGAGGCATCGCGGGCGTTCTGCAATCTGAGCTCCAAATGACACACTCCCAATTGGTCGCCCGGTAGCTGTTGTACGGCCAGGCGCGGTCGCCAGCTGCATTGAAGACCTTACAATCTGACGCTACGTTCGATTCAAGCACTTATGTCGAGGGTCGCGCATTTGGCGCGGGATCTGACGCGAACCACCAATGAGTCCAATCTCCACTATCATTTTGCGTTGGCGTGGTTTTTCCAAGCGGGCGTTCTCAACCGAGAAGAATGCAGTGAAGCTTACTCGACGCGCTTGCGTTTGTTGCGAGTGGTTTGTCGCATCTCAGACATTGACAGAGCGGGCGGCATTGACGGCAAATGAGGTGCTTTTGCGAAAGCCCGCCTACGGGATCTTACGTAGGGCATGTGTCGCATTTTCTTGATCTAAAAACTGCATCGTCTTTTGCATGAAGCAGAAGAAGCCCATCCCCGACGCCAAACATTGGCGAGGCCGTGCGGAAGCGACGCGAGTAAAAGCGGAGTCGCTCAAGGACAACACATCCAGACGCAGGCTCCTCAAGGTCGCTAAGGAATATGATAAGCTGGCTCGCCTGGCGGAGAAGCGGCAGAGAAATGAGGTTGACGGGCAGTTCTGATCGCCGCCGGAACGCACGGTTGCATTGAAGGTCAAGGCGTCGTGATCGCAGCGCGGAAGCCTCTCCGTTGGACGGCTCTAGCAAAAACGCCCTCATACGGTAACGCCAATGAGCGAGGCTGCTCATGAGTGCGGTCCGCGCGTCCGAGCCTCTGCCCGTGAATTGATTGTGTGAGTTGTGGTCCGCCACACAGATGTCGCATTGACGGTATCTCAGGCGGCAAGCCGGCTAACCGCTGGACATGAGAAGGAATGAGAAGAAGCCCACCGTCAGACCGTCGCAAGGGCGAAATTACAAGCCTCTCACTCGACGAACTGGCGAAGCATTGGCGTCAATTTGCATCGTCTGCTGAAGCCGTCGACGTGTCTTTGGTGACAAAGTAGCCGGTTCGCCGGATCACGCCACGCGAATTGGCTTCCGCCGCCAAATTTTGGCCGTGAGGCGTTTTCAGTCGAGCTCTGGCATCTTGGACCAAACACGGATAGCTCAACGCCATGACGTTGCGGCTTATTAAGGCGAGGCGGCGAGCAAAAGCTCCTGCTAGCAGGCTTGCGTAGCCAAACCATCGTAGATGTCTGCGCGGATCGTCTGCATGATGCAAGTTCGCAACGAAGTCACGCATGACGAGAAACTTCGAGCGAAAATCATAGTCGAAAAGGCCAACCACAACAGAACTCTCCGGTGGACAATTCCGGGCAGAACCGATGTTCTTCATCCAGATAAGTTCGGTGCAGATGATCAGGAGTATTTGGGGCTGCCGATGCCGGGTGGCAGCCGCTCGATATATCAGTCGGACGACACGAGCGGCGCCGGTCTACCGGAACCACTCCATTACAATCCTATCTCATCTCCCGACAGCAGCGGGTTGCGCGACCCATGATCTGGCGGTCAGGCCATCGCGACATGCGTTGTCAATGCGACAGCACCACATGCAACAATCGCGACAATTGACGGTTACGCCCGCGCTTCCATATCTGCGGCTCTGCTCTTCGACTGGCCGTTCCTATGGCCCGATAGGATCGCTCAGGTGAGGGCCCGACGCATCCGGCCCGCGAACGAAACTCGTTCCGTTCGCACCAGCGCCGATTTCTCCGCGGGTCGTCTCACACCTCTTTGGCACTCTTCGCCTTCTGGAGAAGAGACTACCTGCAATTCAACTCACGTTCGTTCCATGTGCTCTCTCTTTCGTTTCGTTGCCGCCAGTGTTATCTCGTATTTTGCGTCTGGCTCTGTCCTCGACGGGACGACTTCATCGTCTGGATTGGCTTCAGCGCCGATCTACACGCTGTCTATCGCGGCTCCTGCCGCTCTTCGTGCTCGGCGGCGTTGGGCGCAATCGCCGGCTCCTGATCGATACCACTCACCCACAGCGCGAGCGGGGCGCCAAGCACGCTGATAGATTTACTGATGGGTTCAATCACAAGGAAGGGAGAGGCAGACCGCAGCCATCACTTCGACGTCCTGACTCCGGGCGAGCCAGAGGTAAGGGGGCTTGGTTATGCTCCAGCTTTCTCGACAGCGGCAGATCCTATAGGTTCTCTGCGATCGCTCGTGACAGCAGTGAGATAGCGAGCGAAGAGCGAGATCGTTCGTGTGTGCGAATCGAGGGTACTTCTGCCGCTGTGTCCCGCCAACCAATCGTCGAAGAGCTTCCTCCGGGCAGCCCCTAGATCCGCATTTTGGATAAGTGTGTCCCGCGTTGGGTAGAGTCTCTCCCGGAAAGCTGCCCGGCCTAGGAAGCTGCCATTTCGCCAAAGAGTGATGCGAGCCTCTTTCGCAAATTGCGGATGAGCTTCTGTGCCAAAGTGCGGGCGCTTCACGATCCTGGCCTCGATCGCAGCAAAAGGACCGATATTCAAGCGAATGGTCTCGGATGCGTACCGGCCGTTTTTATTGTAGATGTTGGTTGGCAGTTGCCGCCAATTGCGCAGCGAGACGCTCGTTTGCAGTAGGTCGAGCCGGAAGAGGCAGATGGTATTGCCGCTTTCGCAATGGCGTGCGGCTCCACATGAGACGAGGTCCGTCTCGCCCCAGAACCGCGGAGCGGGAAATGAGGGAGCGAGTGGGGCGGGCCCTCTTAGCCTCTGGACCAAATCAGGGGCGACCTGTCCGACTTGATCGGCGGCGGTGGCCCGGTGGACATCCAGCTCTATCGCCAGAGGCCCGAAGTTGTCTTCATTAGTACCCAGAAGGCTGGAAAGGATATCGACGTGATGATAGCCGGAATGACAAAGCATTCCATAGCCATACCGATATGGATGATCTTGGCGGGAGAGAATCTCCTCTTCCGTGTTCCAGACTCCCTCGTGATGCTCGATGCCAATATAGGTGATGGGCGTGCCGAGCTTACGGGAGGCGTGGCGCGCATAACGTCCAATCAGGTCGTAGACTGCGTTGTATCGGCGCGGGGCCATCACGACGCAGCGCCCGCCACTCCGGTTGGAGATCGCCTTGAGTTCCGCCGCCTCCCCAACAACTCGGTCCACAGCAGGGCGCCCATTCGAACCCATTGGAAGCACAACCGGCTTGTCGACCAGACAATCAAGACCAAGTCCAAGTGCCGCGCGAAGGTAGTCCAGATGGGCCTTCGGTTCGGTCGAGACAATGACTTTAGAGCGTGGACTTGCCAACGCTCTGAGAGCGTCCTCCCCTTCGCCGGAGTACCAGATGCCCTGTGGTCGGAGATCGGGTACCCAAGAGATACTCATCGGCTTGCACGCGCGCGTCTTGAAAAAGGCATGCACAGCATTTTTCGTGCTCGCGAGCTCAATCACATGGAATCCCGAGGCTCGCCTGCTGGCGACGGCGCTCTCGATCAGCGGAATATACTTAGCCATGGCGTGAGGACCGAGCCCGACGAGTACAAGATCGTTCATGTCTTCTGATCTCCTCTCGCCTCCGTCCCGATCAGAACCTCGAACGCGAACCGGTCAGAGTTTGGGTCGATCCGACGCAACCGAAATGGCACTCCTTGCAGAACCGACCGTTCCGATCCAAGGCTCGTCGGTCATCCGCAGGCAAGCGCGCGATTTTCGATATTCTTCAGAAGGGCCACCTGCGAGGGGCAGTGGGCGCAGCCGCTGTCCGCCCGGTAGTGCTTCAGCGCCGGAGAGGTTCGCCAAGCCGTCTCGAGATCGAATTCAGGGGATCGGATGTTGCCGACAAGGAACGCCTCGCTCTCGGGATCCCCAACAACGTAGGGGCAGGGGTAGAGATCGCCATTTGCCGAGAGGTAGACAGAGGTGATGCCGCAGTCACATTTGGAGAATTTAACGTTCGGCCGCGGCTGGCTTGTATCAACAAAAATCGGAGGTGGCAGCTCAAGGCGGGCCGAGGTCTTTGCAGCCGTTGCGATCAGAGCCTGCTGCAACTCTCTGATCTCATCAGCCGACCCTAGGAGCGCTTCCTCGTTGTCCAGGGCGGCACCTGAGGCGAACATCGGCTTAATTCTGAAGGAACCAACGCCAATCGAGGACAGCAGTCGATACGCGTCCAGCGCTTCAGCGATGTTCTGTCGATTGGCCGTCATCCTGGCCTGCACCAAGACCCCGCGATTGGCTGCTTCGGACATCTGACGGAGTGCGGAATCGTAAACACCCGGCTTTCCGCGGAAGCGGTCCACAGTGTCCCGCTTTGCGCCGTCGAAGCTAAATTGAAGGGTGAGCTTCCCAGGATCATCGAAGATGGAGACCACATCAGAAATTGGAACTTGGCCAAGCCCCGCTGTATTTAATTGGACTTGCATTCCCCGTTTTTGTCCATGCGCTAGCACGGCTTCCGTTCGCGGAAACACGACTCTGAGAAGCGGCTCACCACCCGTCACTGAGACCTTTGTCAGGCCATACCGGTCGATAAGCAGATCGATAAAGTTTGTCATCTCATCGACCGACAACTGCGACGGCTCTAAACGTCTCTTGTATTCGTCGCGATACTGTTGGGGGACATAACAATGCTTGCAATGAAGGTTGCAATAAAACGATACGCAGAGTCTCAGATGGTCAAACACAATCGGAAGCCGCTTGTCGGGTGGCATCGGGTGCTCCTCGGTGGTCTGACCGTATCTTGAGCAAGGCTTGGGCCACTCCCAAGCAGACGATTCTTGGCGATTTTCTTTGGCGCTATGTCATGCTCAAAACAAACCCGTCGCGTTCCGCGCAAGAGCCTCGTTTGCTTTCTGACAGAACGGAGTGATCGGGCAGGAATGCGATCACGACAGAGGCTTGGGTTGAAGCGCGACCGCCCGGACGATCGATGGCGCACCAAGCAACTAGTGGTCCGTCACAGTGATTTTGACGTTTTGATACCGAGCTATTCGAGGATCGGCAAGCTTTCAGCGGCACGAGGATTTCGATGCCTCTGGGGACGCTCTGTCGGACGAGACACCGTGCGTCGCCGGGTGGCCGAGAATGACCTCAAGCCGTGGCGCAGGGACATGTGGTGCATTCCCCATGTCGATGGCGAATATGTCGCTTCGCATGGAAGATGTGCTCGATCTCTATGCTGAAGCGCCTGAGCCTGAGCGGCCCCTGGTCTGCTTCGACGAGACCCCCGTCCAGCTGATCGGCGAGGTGCGCCAGCCGGTCCCGGCCCAACCGGGACGACGCGAGCGCTACGATTAACGAGTATCGCCGCAACGGCACCGCCAATCTCTTCCTCACCTTCGATCCATATCGGAGTTGGCGTAACGTCAAGGTCACCAACCGCCGCGCCGCCGTGGACTATGCCCACTGCATGCTTGAACTCGTCGACGTCCATTACCCCGGCGCCACCTGTATCCGTGTCGTGCAGGACAATTTGTCGATCCACAAGCCTGGGGCGCTGTATGAGGCCTTCGCGCCCGCCGAGGCCCGACGTATCCTGAGCCGCCTCGAATTCCACTTCACCCCGAAGCACGCCAGCTGGCTCAACATGGTCGAGTGCGAGATCAGCGGGTCTCAACGCCAGTGTCTCGGCCGACGCATCGACGACCCCAAAAGGCTCCGAAACCAGATCGCCGCTTGGCAACGGCGGCGAAATATCCGAGCTCGCATCAAATCGATGTTCACAACCGACAAAGCCCGCGCCAAACTCGGCCGCGCCTATCCAGTCACCGCCAAGGAGTCAAAATCACTGTAGTTGCCTGAGTGAGGGGCCGCCGAGGAGTGTTGTTGCGCGTTCCTCGATGCTGCGAGGAAATCCTGCGTGAGAGGCCGCTATGAGCCTGATATGAGCGCCATCCCGGCGCAACTCACCGATAATTCTCGTTTAATACCGGGCAAGAGTGCTGCTTTGCGGAGCTACGCACGATGGTGTCGTCTATGATTGAGCGAAAATCTTGGGAGGCTGTGGAAGTCGAAGGCAATAGCGGCCGCAACGGCGGGCCGGTCCGCCGCGACTGGGAACGTGCCGAGGCGGGAGAGCTTTACGCGCTGCCATTTGCCGACCTCCTATTTCACGGCCAGACCGTTCATCGCGACAATTTCGATCCAAACCACGTCGAAACCGCAAGTTTGCTCAGCGTCAAGACCGGCGGTTGTCCTGAAGACTGCGCCTACTGCGCACAAGGCGTGCATTACGACACCGGCCTGAAGGCGACCCGCTTGATGGATCGCGCGGATGTGGTCGCCGCCGCGCAGCACGCCAAGGCCGCCGGGGCGACTCGCTTCTGCATGGCCGCGGCCTGGCGCAGTCCAAAGGACCGCGATCTCGATCAGGTCTGCGACACGATTGCCGCCACTAAACGTGTTGTCATGGAGGCGTGCGTAACGCTCGGCATGCTCACGCCAAAGCAAGCCGCACGGCTCGCCGACGCCGGCCTCGACTTTTACAATCACAACGTCGACTTCGCTTAGGTTGTCAAACCAATAAAGGGTGCTGCGCGCAAGCGATCAGCGTAGGTGAAAAATGCAGATTGTCTTGATGAAGGGAACGATCCATTGCGCCTCAATAACCGAAGCCGACCTGCACTATGAAGGCTCGATCTCGATTGATCGCGGGCTCCTGGACGCGGCCGGTATCCTGATCAACGAACGCGTCGAACTCTACAATCTTGAGACGGGGGCACGCTTTGCAACGTTTGTGACAGAAGCGCCACAAGGATCCGGCACCGTAGACGTGAACGGTGCGGCGGCCCGACTGGCGATGCCCGGAGATAAGATAAGTATCGTCGCATACGCGTCATTTGACGAGGAGGATGCAAGACTCTTCAGGCCGCGAATTGTGCTGGTTGATCGAGACAATCGCATCCTGCCGGTTTGAAGTCAAACAGCCAACGCGAAAAGGCCTGTTCTTCGCCGCCAGTTGGAGTTTTGCGGCGTCCATCGTTGCTCAGCGAGTGAAGAATGAGTTCCGTCATTGCCGCTAAATCGGCCAGCTATGTGGCAGGCTTGGATGCGCTTAAAGAAGACGATCGCCAGCGCGGTATCATGCCGCGCATCGGGACCGACTTTTCATCAAGCGATTATCTGGCTCTGGCGAACGCGCCGCGCATGAAAAAGGCCATTCTGACCGCGCTGGAAGCCGGTACTCCGATCGGAGCCGGCGGATCACGGCTTCTGCGCGGCAACTACGAGGAGCGCGAATGCCTCGAGGCAGAAGCAGCGCGGTTCTTCGGGGCGCAGACCGCGCTCTTCTTCGGCTGTGACTATTTTGCAAGTTTTCCAGTGCTGACAAGGCTGCCGCAACGGCACAACCTGCTTGTCCTTGAGTCTCTGGTTCACGCCAATACTCATGAAGGGGCGCGAGCTGGCCGAGCCGCTTTCAGAATCTGCGTCCATAAGGACCCGCAAGCTATCGAGAGCGAAATTCGCGACTGGCGTGCCGCGGGCGGAGTGGGGCAGGTCTGGATCGTAGTCGAGAGCCTCTACAGCATGGATGGCGATTTCGCACCGCTTGAAGATCTGCTCGCGATCGTGGATCGGCACGATGTGTTCTTGGTCGTGGACGAGGCGGATGCCACCGGTGTTTGTGGCGAGCAAGGACGAGGTCTCACAGCGCCCTATGAAGGACGCGAAAATCTCCTCGTTGTTCATACCTGCGGCAAAGCGCTGGGAGCTGCCGGGTCGCTTGTCACCGCCTCTGGCGTGCTGCGCGACTTCATAATCAATCGCTGTCGCCTGCTTGTCTTCGCGACCGCCCTTCGCCGTTAATGGCGGTGGCCGCACGGGAGACTCTGTTGATCCTGCAGGAGGAGCCGGAGCGCCAACAGCGGCTGGCGAAGCTTGTCGCGTTCACGCATTGGGAGATCGTTGCGCGAGGCGAGAGAAGTCCTTCGAACTCGCTGATCCTGCCTTATATAGTTGGCGAGAATGCCCGCGCCCTGAGGCGAGCCCCCGCGCTACAGGCTCGAGGATTTGACATCCGAGGACTCAGACCGCCAACGGTGCCGGCCGGCACGGCCCGTTTACGAATTTCACTGACGCTCAACGTCGGAGAGGAAGAGGTAAGTGCGATGCTCGCTGAGGAGACGAGGGACGGATCTTGATGAGTCAGCGGATCGTGGTGACCGGCACAGATACGGGGATAGGCAAAACTGTCTTTTCGGCAGGCCTTGCCCATCCCCTCGGCGCGAATTATTGGAAACCAATTCAGGCCGATCTTGAAGGAGAGAGCGATAGCCAGCTGGTCGCACGACTGGGCGGTCTGTCGGCCGATCGGATCATTCCGGAGAGTTACCGCCTTAGAGCGCCCGCTTCCCCGCATCATTCCGCCGAAATAGACGCAATTCGCATCGATCCCGGAGGAGAGCGGCCTGAACGGCGGGTCTTATGAAGAGGCGAGGCACGCGAAGATGGTGGACACGTCATCCGCATTCTGGAGTGTGCGGCCAACCGTGCGAGCGCCGGTGCATCTTTCCTATCTCGCTCGCCTGGATCACGGTCACTTCGGAATGTGCCTGCAGTCCGCCGAAGCCGCGGCTTTGAGCGCCATAAGCCAATCAACAGCCATAGGAAATGGACATGCCGCCTTAACGTGGGCTTTGACACGTAGATCGGAGCCTCATAAGGACATTCACTGTCGTCGCTTGCGTGCATCGTCTCCAGGCTGCCGTTTTGAGTCGCAGAATGTGTGGATGGTGGAGCCACAGAACCACGTCGCAGAGGAGCATCTTGAAAGAGTTTGTCTGCTGATCGCGCAATCATTGGAAGCTTTGTGCTTTCCAACTTCTCAGTGACGCGCCTTTTCGGCCTCCCTATTGCCAGGTCAGATCGAACATGAGTCACATTTCGCAGCTGTCAGTTGAGCGCGTCACGATTCCAGTTCTGCAACGATTCAAAGAGGAAAGGCGCGCCATCGTCATGACCACGGCTTATGATGCGGTCACGGCACGTATCGCCGATCCTGTGGTCGACGTCATTCTTGTTGGCGATAGCGTCGGCAACGTATGCCTTGGGTTTGATGACACTTTACCGGTCAGCATGGCGATGATGAATCACCACCTGGAGGCGGTCGCGCGGACAAAGCCTCGGGCCATGCTTGTAGCTGACATGCCGTTTCTTAGCTTTCATCTCAGTCCCGACGACAGGATACGCAACGCTGGAGGCTTCCTGCAGCGTGGCGCCGACGCCGTCAAGCTTGAGGGAGGGGGTAAACGTGTCGAGATGATCCGAGCCTTGGTGAATTGCGAAATTCCCGTGATGGGCCATCTTGGTCTCACGCCACAAAGCGTCAACGCAATGGGTGGCTTCAAGGTACAAGGTCGGAACGCGGACGATGCCCTACGTCTCCTTGATGATGCGCACCAGCTACAGCAGGCGGGATGCTTTGCTCTTGTCCTCGAAGGTATTCCGGCTGAGCTCGCTGCACGAACGACTGAATCTCTGACCATACCAACGATTGGGATCGGAGCGGGTCCAAGTTGCTCAGGCCAAGTTCTAGTGTTCCACGACGTGTTGGGGCTCGCAGGAAGCCGTTATCCAAAATTCGTGCGTGTCTATGTAGAGGGCCATCAGCTGCTGCAGGAGGGCCTCTCGCGCTGGGCAGCTGATGTCCGTAGCGGAGCATTCCCTGCGGCGCAGGAGTCATATCGGATTCCGGACGGCTTGCGCGGGGCGATCGTAAACTGGACGCCCTCCAAGACAAGCTAGTGCAAGGTCCAACATGCGAACGAGCAAGTACGGTCGGGGAACTGCGCAGCGCCCCTGCAGAGGAGCGCCGGTCCGATAGCGAGGCGGGGCCCGCTGCGACGATAGGTTGGCCGCACGATCGTCATCTCACCCTGGCCGAAAGCTCGACGACCTCCGTTATCACCGTTCGTGAGCGCCTGCCTCGCACCCGCCCCAGTTGAGACCAAATAAGGATCTCGGCAGATAGTCTCGTGACTTCCCAAACGGTGAGAGGCCGTGCCGCGACGCGGGTCGGCTCTGCGCCAGATCCCGGGAGACTGTGCGGCTTTATTTGAGACCTCGTCGAACCGGCGAACCCGCCAAGCCTCTGCACGCTTGCATTTTCGCGGCCTTGCAAAGTACGTATGCAGGCTGTTCTATCGTGCAGCCATTGTCGCATGCATTGGACTAAAGGGTACAACAACGCGCGGTCGTGCGCCGCATGGTCGTGAATCTAACTCTTCCGATCGAGATCGTCACCGTTTCGAGATGGTGAGGAGCCGACAGGCTCGCGATGAGCAATCGGATCGCCTCATCGAACAAGAACCGCTTGTTGGTTGCCGAGGGCCTGTTACTTCTGGCAGCTGCGGTCTAGACGGAGATTCGAAAGACTGGGAGGTCTCGGGTTCAGTACGGCGGTCGAAGAACCATCTTGCTGAGTGTGAATGGATTGCGTTCGATCTGCGTCGAAAACCGGCGGCTAGACGACTGGTACCGCGACGTTAATCTCACGACACTCGACCGTATAGGATGGACGGCAATGGGCTGAGTTCGCCGGTGCCATACAATCCGAGAGCAATACACGCTCGATGGGGTTGCTCTTATGCCGATCATCGCCTCGACCGCGGCACGCCGTCGCCGCCGGATCTGGGTTCGAAAGCTATTCCAGCCGCGTCACAAGTCGATGCTATCGGTACCCTGCCGTACTCAAACGATCAATTGGATACAGCTAGTTCATTGCAGGTTTGGCTTGCGGGAGACCTGAGCGTGGTGGCATTCCAAGGACGAGCTGAGACAGATATGGAACGCCTCGAACGATCGAGCGGATCGTTAGGGCGATCGCAATGATCGCGGCCCCGAGCACACCCGCGATGATCACCCGGGTCGTGAGATCCCAAAGTTCTCCGAATTGTATGAAATCCATGAGACGGAACACGGTACCCTGGACCAGGTAGAGCAGCAGCGTGGCCTGGCCCAATTCCACGGCGATAAAGCGGGCCATTCGGTTTAAATGGCCAAAGCGCCAGCATTGCAGCAGGAGTTCGATAGCGACTGCTGACGCAGCTGCAGAGCCAACAAACATCAGAAGCACGTCTTTAGTTGACCGAAAGTCGTGAATTACCCCAAGATTATTGTAGATATAGGTGCTCTTGCCCCAAGCTAGAAAGCATACGCAGGTCACTATTGAAAGAAATACAATCAGGACCGGCTTGTGATGTCGCAATGCACTCGTCCATCGTTCTCTCGATTGAGCAAGCAAGAAGCCGAAGCAGAAGAACGGGTAAGTGAATCTGATCAGCGGTGATATGGAGAATGTCAGAGGCGCGAGCGCGACCAGTATGGCTGAGCCAGTTATGACCCACGATCGGCGGGTGAGCCTGGTAGAAATCTTCATGAGAAGGTAGGAAATAAACGTGGCCCAGATGAACCAATATGTGCCGGCGAGATCGTCTACAAATTCCAAAAGTCCGCTCGTTAGGCTGGTCGCGCGTCCCAACGCCGCTAACTTAGCTGTCTCCATTATCACCCACCAAAATAGCATCGGCAGCAAGAGCTGCTTCGCACGGTCGCTGGCGGCTCGAGTGAACGGCTTTTGAAGCAGCGATCGAGCAGAAAGATATCCGCTTATCGCCATAAAAAGTGGCATGTGAAACATATAGATCGATTTGTAGTACGGCGAATACCAAAACGCGTCGTCTCGGTAGATGACATACTGGATCAGGTGCCCAACAATCACCAAAACAATGAGTGCACCTTTCGCGAAATCTAAACTGAGATCTCGATCGTATGCCTCTGTCCTGCGCGAACTGGGGACGTTCGTTCCAGTCACGGGTCGCAATCTATCAAACATCTAGGTATCTGTTGTTGACGAGCCGGCGGCCCGTTGTCCGCTTCTTCTGCCTCATTTTTGATCCAAACGAAAGGCGATGGCGGGAGTTTTTGGAAGAGGAATAGGCTCAGCTTGTTATTCCTTCCAAGAACTAGCTGTGGGCCGCGCATGTCTGAATGCCTCGGGGACCTTTGTGGCCAAGACAAGATATCCAGTTTGAGACACGGCTGTAGCGGCACGGGCGCGGCATACTACTTGCAGACGCGTTTGTGGGAGGAAGACTGTCACGTTCAGTCTCCCACTCGGCCCGACGCATCTCAGACCCGGCAGATGCGTCGGGCTTTGTCGGTTGGCCCAGCATAGTTGCCGCTTGGTCCGTCACTTTCGCTTGACGTCGAGGTGTTCACGCCAATAGGGGCTTCTGATAGCTGAACGCGAGCACGCCAACATTGGCGTTATGGCAGCGTGCTATACCGATAGCGGTGCTCTGCAGTTCTGGAGCAAAAGCCGAGGACCGACCTTTCTGATTGGGAGGCTTGTTCGGTTTCGTGTAACTGACGCCGCCAACCGCGCGTGCCTTGACGACTTTCGTCGCGCCAGCTCTTAGTGCAGCTCGTGGCTTGGCGTGCATCCGCGAAGGCCTTAGTTGGATCGTACTCGCAGGATGATTGATAGCGAACCAGCTCTACCAGAGTCGCTCGCGATTGCGAGGTTTTATGGTCAAAGAGATGCTGCTCGCACTCAGTGTTGTGGACCAAGGAGGGCAGGAGCCGTTCTTCGCGCATCAGCCGACTCGGCGGATCACAGACAGCATTGGCCTTGAGCGTCACCTCCATAATCACGGCTTCAGAATTCCTGAACGTTTCGGCGGCAAGAAGGGACTCGCGCCAGTGACTTGTGCGGCGATGCTGTCGCGCAACAGTTTCTCTCGTGTGCCTACAAATTAGCTTCCTCGGGCTGAATTCAACGTTTCGGTCAACGACTCCTCGAATATGTCTAGGCCGTGTCCCAACGTGTCTTGGTCGATCGTAAGTGCGGGCAAGAACTTCACAACCTGATCCGTCGGTCCGCATCGCTCGATAATCAAGCCCTTCGCAAACGCTTTACGTGACGTCGCCTCTGCGATCTCTGTCGTTTTGCAATCGAAGCCGCATACCATGCCCCGTCCACGAACAGCAAACTTGTTTCCGTGCTGATGCGCGATAGCATCGAGTCGACGCCGCATAAGTGCGCCCAAGCGTTGGACCTGGTGCGAGAACGTCTGGTTACGCCAATACAGGGTCAAGGCCGCTTTGCCAGAAACGAGTGCAAGATTGTTTCCTCGAAACGTTCCCGTGTGCTCGCCTGGTTCCCATGCGTCGAGCGCTTCTTTGATCAAGAGCATCGACAACGGCAAGCCGTACCCGCTCAGCGATTTCGACATCACAACAATGTCTGGCGACAAAGCAGCGAACTCGAAACTGAAGAACTCGCCTGTACGACCACAGCCCATTTGGATATCGTCAACTATGAAAATAGCTCCGACCTCTTTTGCCAACGCCTGAATTGACTGCAACCATTCCTTACCGGCGACGTTAATGCCTCCCTCTCCTTGCACGGTTTCGACGAGAATGGCGGCGGGAAGGTCAATGCCACTGCTCTCGTCCATTAATACCTTTCGCAGGTAATCCGCCGCGGAACCAAGATACCCATCATACGGCATGAAAGTTGTGCCAGTTAGGGGAATGCTGCTGGCTTTGCGGTAAAAGCGATTACCGCTCGCAGCTATGGCTCCCAGGCTTTGGCCGTGATATCCATTCGTGAAAGAAATGACGTTGTGACGCCCTGTGATCTTACGCGAGAGCTTTAGAGCTGCCTCAACGGCGTTAGCTCCCGTAGGCCCCGTAAATTGAAAGCGGTAGGAAAGATTCCGTTCACGAAGGATGACAGAGCTAAAGGTCTCCATGAATTCGACCTTTGCTGGAGTGGCCATGTCCAAGCCGTGGACGACGCCGTCCGACTCCAGGTACTCGCTGATTGCTGCTTTGATCTCCTGATTGTTGTGGCCATAGTTTAGCGCTCCAGCGCCGGACAGAAAGTCAATGACCTTTCGGCCACCCTCTGTGAACATAATCGAGCCGCGCGCCCGACTGAAGACAGCAGGAAAGGAACGTGAGTACGACCGCACGTTGGACTCTAGCGTTTCGACGGTCTTCATTCTGCGCGGCCCGTGTAATCCAACCATGTGGTCGTCTCCTCGACAAGAAAATCCGCCCGACGAATAAGCGCGCGGCCAACATCTGCAAGATAGGCAAGGGGTGAACGCGCGGTTCCGCGCCTCTCGACGTCCTTGTTGCGCGTAGCGCGTCTGAAAATCAGCTCCAGCGATTTACCTGAGAACCATGCGGAACAAAGCTACTATGTCTAGTAGTGTCGTCCACATCCAGCGAACGCCACTGGCTAAAGTCGTCTTTCGCGGAACAGGCTTGCTTAGCCGCGTCAAAGAAGTTGCGCATGCCTTGCGGTTAGCTTGCGTTACGACAAATTCTGTAAAGGAGAAAGAATGGAATAAATTTCATCGTGACCCAGAAGGGTCCGATGCGCTCCCGTCGGTAGCAAAGGCATGGCTTGAGATCACATCGACCGGCGGCATTAGAATAGTGTTGCCGCTGCGACGGATGCGTAAGATTCGGGTGCTTCGGCTCGCCGAAGGATGCTGGGATCCAACGGACGAATCTCGCAGTGCAAACTGTGGATCGTTCGGAAGTCCAACATGGCCTGCAGCCTTTTGTAGATGCGGCGATCGTCTTGAAAGGATGCATGATTTGGCCGTGATCGGCGCGTCATGCTCCCCCACACACCGGCGCTGGACTTCGCTGGAGCACTCGCAAAAGTGTCGGGTGAACCCATTTCGGCGAGGTCCTGCCTGCCAAGCCGCTGCCGTGGTACTTTCGCCTAAGCTCAGCATCGCCGTTGGTGCGCACCTTTGTTAGGTCGCCTCGTCTGATTACGCGATCATGCCAGAGGCGTTTTGTCAGGAGCCCCACGCTGCAAGTGCATCGATGAGATGCCGAAAGCACAACAACAGCGACAGGAATGCGGCAAGACGGAAAGGCGATGGTCGCCACCAGCACGAGGTAAGGACTGGCAGCGGCACATTAGGCGCCGCGCGGGCGCGGCGTGGTCCAGGCTGCTTCCCCATCTTTCACGCATCCGTTCCGCCACGATGCTCGCGCAGCGCTTCATCCAGGCAGGCTATCAACTCCAGACCGGCAAAGGGTTTAGCGAAAAAGCCAATTACGCCGACGCTCAACGCGCGGGCTCGCGTGCGATCATCCGCGAAGGCAGTAATCAAGATGAATGGCGCAGCGTGACCCTGGGCCCGCATCTGTTCCAAAAGTTCAAAGCCGCTCATGGTGGGCATCTGCACGTCTGCAATGACACAGGACGTGTCATTCAATTGAGACGACCGCAAGAAGTCCTCAGCCGATGCAAACGTATGAACGATGTGGCCCTGCGATTTCAGAAGGTTGTTCAGTGCGGCACGAATCGAAGGATCGTCGTCGACAACGGAAACAGTTGAATACCTGGACAAGACAACCCGTTCTAGTTGGGCGAAGGCGGCGGCAGAAGCATGACGGCCAGCTGAAGGGTGCGCGTGTTCGATGAAATTGTAAAATCATACTTAGGTTTGTACCCTGAAACGGTCGGTCCCAATTCCCAGCCTCTCACTCATCCTGATCAAATCGGCTAGCGATCGAGCGCCCATCTTCTTCATCACGTGCCCGCGATAGATTTTTACTGTAATCTCGGCGAGCCCGAGTTCCGCGGCTACCTGTTTGTTCAATAGGCCAGCGGCGACCAGTTTCAAGACATCCTGCTCTCGTGGACTTAGGGCCTCAAACAAGGACTGCAGCCTCCCGACCACCTTGTCTACACCCCGCCTCTTCCGATCCTGTTCGATAGCTGCGACTACGCCATCGAGCAGTTCCTGATCGCGAAACGGCTTGCTGAGAAAATCGATTGCTCCACTCTTCATGGCTTTGACGGTCATCGGAATATCGCCATGAGCGGTGATGAAAATGATGGGAATGTGAATCTTCAGTTTGGCTAACTCACTCTGGAGCTCAAGCCCGCTCGATCCTGGCAGCCTGATGTCAAGCACGAGGCAGCTAGGAACATCGGGAAGCTCGCTCTGGAGCAGTTCCTGGGCCGATCCGTAAGCAACGACATCTAGATTGATCGAACGAAATAGGTTGACCAGCGATTCCCGCATTGAGAGGTCATCGTCGACGACGAGGACGCTCGGCCTCACCTCCGGCCCTTCGACATTTGCGGCTTCCTTCCGCGGTTCAGAGCGCTTGGTCACGATAAGAGCCTCACTTGTACGATTTACAGTAGAATTATCGCGTCACAACGACCTTTGATTGAGACATGCAGCCTTTCGCGTAGGCTAATCTTTGAGATTTTCCAAGTGACTGGTTAGCCATTCGCACCAGCGTTGCCCATTACAGGAAAGTCTAGCAAAAACCGCTCGAGTGGTCGAGAACTGCCTTTCGCGTCTCTCCGCCGTCGCGTTGGACCAGCCCTGCGGCATCGATCAAATCAATGAACAGCCGGTCGAGAAGCACCGAATCCAGGACTTGCAGCGAACGACTCATTTTGCGGCTGAAGGATCAGAATGCCCGGCGCTTTGGTAGTTGAACGCGGGGGCGCGAGCTGAGCGAATTGGCGCGATTGTGCCTCTGCATGCGCCGATCCCGCCGGCGTTGCGATCGGCAACTGGCGTAGACTATCGCACCCGCACTAAGGAAAATAGAAACCAGAACGAGCAGCAGCGGCATCAGCACATGAACTCTTTTTTCCGTCGTCAGAGCGCCTGTGAGTTGCGTCTTTGCGAGCTCGGGGAAAGCACCTTGCATCGACTTCGTACAACCTGACGCAAGGTGCGATTCAAGTCCTTTCCGTCATCATGTTTGTAGGAAATACGCTCGAACTCGAGCTGCTGCAGGGACGCTCACGTTTGTTCGTCTCGTTGCTTCCTTTACCAGGCTCGCCCCAAGATCAGGCGGCGTAATCTGAATGGAGAGGCGGGATACACTCCATTCGGTGTCCGGCTGTGGACCAGTGCGGCAAAAGGCAGCTGCATTTGCTCTGCTGCATCAGCCAAACAACCGCTGATCCAGCGAAGAATCATTCTCCTAAGAATTGGCGGACATCAGAGTTCCGTGTCGGGCAGCCTGGAGATCGGCTCTTTGACCTACATAGGACCGACAAAACCCGGCCCGAGCGGTCAACCTGAAGCTATTGTCAGACCTACCAGCAGCTCATCGATCCGCTAGGCGGGGTCATTAAAGGCGGCCCGACGCACTCCGTCGATCAGAAAGTGCGTCGGGTTCGCCCCACATCGCCAGTACATCCGTGGTGATGTTGCCACCAATGAAGCAACCAGCGTGGCAAAACTGAGGCTCGCTCACCAACGTAGAGTAGGTCGTGACTTCCTGCGAATTCGTACCGGTCAGCAAGGGCTTGAATCGTTCGTAGCATCACGTTGTACGATGCCGGTGTAGATCTATCGAATTGGCAAAGTCCGATCCGGCACAGTTCTGGTTGGCAAAGACTTGGATAAATGTTGTCACAGTGCGCGTGGCGAGAAGAAGACGTTCCGCTGTTCTTCATTTAATTGCCTTTTCCTTCACCCGTTTTGGGGTAGCTTACGTCTCGCTTGAACAGCGGTTTAACCAGCATCAACTTTCTCGGATCTATCGAAATCGCCTGGCCGGCAATCGCCCTCCTGAGAACCGAAGCGAGCGGCATTCCGATCGGTGAGAGCCTGTACGGGCGCTTTGTGAGTGCCTTTGTCGCGGGTCAGTTGCTCGAGCAATGGGAGCAGGAATGAAGAGGATAGTTTTGGCGCGGTTTCCGTTCACAGTGGCTCGCCGATCTGCCCTTGATGCTGTGGTTCGGAGTCGATGACTGCGTGGCGCCTTCCAACAACGGAGCCAGGAGTGAATGTCGATCTCGAAAACAGCACCGCGCATGTCTGCGGATTTCTAGCCTGAGCGCTGTTGCGGCGCTCAGGCCGATGCAGCCGTCAGAAGCCGGCGTCCAATGGCCTCGCGTGTTGCGCCGATCATGGGCAACCGATCAGCTTTCACATGTCATTGCCTGCTTGAGCAGTAGCAGCGATCTGGGGCCCTGCTGCAGGTCGGGCAGTGCGCCGCTGGCGGTCGGGTAACGGCTACGAGCCGTTCCATAAAAAGGGAAACTCGCCTCTCCACTGCGCCAGTCGGGAGCGCCCGCCGCCGATGCTGTGCAGGCCCGGCCTGCGCGCCGGATTGGGCTGATTGACACGATCGGGCTGCCAGGTATTGGGTGGTGTAAGTTGCATCTTGTTTGCAGCGGTCCAGTCTTTGGCGGCCTTGATCGGTACTCGCGCCCTTTGCGAAGTCCCTTCACAAGCTCGCCCCATATGTGTCAGATTTTGGCTCAATCCTTATTGACTGGGCGGGCAAATGCCGCGGGACCCCCTCAGCCGAACTCTGTTCGGCTCAAATGTCGACAGTGACATCCAGGACATCCAGCCCCTATGGGAGGACGGTGATCGCGCGTTCTGCCGTGCGTGGCGTCGGCAAATCCACGGCAGCAGGGCTGTCGTGCTTGTCGTGCGGCCCATCGCGGAACACCCAGCGACGCTCGACCGCCTCGCCCATGAGTTTGAGCTGAGGGAGGAGCTAGACGAGGCATGGGCGGTGCGGCCGTTGGAACTCATCCGGGAAGCCGGTCGGACTATGCTGGTCCTGGCGGATCCATCCGGCGAGCCACTGCTAAACTTACTCGGGATCCGTATGGAGCCCAAGCCGTTCCTGCGCCTCGCTGTTGGTATCACGAGGGCCGTGGGCAAGCTTCACCGGAACGGCTTGGTCCACAAGGACCTGAAACCCTCTCACATTCTGGTCAATTGTCCTGACGAACAGGTGCGACTCACTGGGTTTGGTCTGGCTTCCCGTCTTTCCCGCGAGCGCGTGCCGCCTGAGCCTGCCGAGTTCATCGCCGGCTCGCTGCCCTACATGGCGCCCGAACAGACCGGACGAATGAATCGCTCAGTCGACTGTCGCAGTGATCTCTATTCACTTGGTGTGACATTCTATCAGATGCTGACCGGCGCGCTGCCGTTCACGGGCTCAGATCCCTTGGAGTGGATCCATTGTCATATTGCAAGAAAAGCAACACCGCCTGTCGAGAAATCGCAAAACCTCCCGGAGCCAATCTCTCAGATTGTGATGAAACTCCTCGCGAAAACCGCCGAGGAACGCTACCAGACTGCCGCTGGCCTTGAGCACGATCTGCAACACTATCTGGCAGCATGGGCGAACCACGGTCGCATCGACACATTTGAGCTGGGCGCAGACGACACACCTGATCGGTTGCTCATCCCCGAGAAGCTCTATGGCAGAGCCCGCGAGATCGAGACCTTGCTTGCCTCTTTCGATCGCGCGGTGAAGAGCGGCGCGCCGAGGTTGGTGCTGGTTGCCGGCTACTCCGGCATCGGTAAGTCCTCGCTTGTCCAGGAGCTACACAAAGTACTCGTGCCCTCGCGCGGGCTGTTGGCATCAGGCAAATTCGACCAACTGAAGCGCGATGTTCCCTATGCGACACTAGTGCAGACTTTTCAGAGTCTTGTGCGTCCTCTTCTCAGCAAAAGTGAGGCCGAACTCGCGACTTGGCGGCAGGCGCTCCGGGAGGCGCTCGGCGCGAATGGACGGCTGATGGTCGACTTGATCCCCGATCTGAGCCTGATCATTGGCGAGCAGCCCGCGCCTGCTGAGCTTCCAGCCCGGCAAGCGCAAAATCGCTTCCAACTCGTGCTTCGCCGCTTTATCGGTGCTTTCGCCCGGCGAACCCATCCATTGGTGCTCTTCCTCGACGATTTGCAGTGGCACGATGCCGCGACGCTCGACCTGATCGAGGATCTTCTGACACAGTCGGACCTGCACCTGCTGCTGATTGGAGCTTACCGCAGCAACGAAGTTGATGCAGGCCATCCACTCAAACGCAAGCTCGAGTCCATCAGGAGAGCCGACGTAAATCTAGAGAAGATCACGCTGTCGCCGCTCACTGCAGACGATGTCGCGCAGTTGGTCGCGGATACCCTTCGCTGCGGACCAAAACGCGCTGCCCCGCTTGCAAAGCTGGTGCATCAGAAGACGATGGGCAATCCGTTCTTCGCCATTCAATTTTTGTCTGAACTGGCCGAAGAGCAGCTGTTGACGTTCGATCACGAGTCGGCGTGCTGGCGTTGGGATCTCAAGCGCATTCACGCAAAAGCGTACACCGACAACGTCGTCGATCTGATGCTCGGCAAGCTCATCCGGCTGCCCGAAGAGACGCAGGACGCGTTGCAACAGCTGGCTTGTTTCGGCAACATGGCCGAGACGGCAGAGCTCGCGATCGTGCTCGAAACGTCACAGGGACAGGTGCATGCGAGGCTATGGCCGGCGATCCGACAGGAACTGGTCTCGCGCCAGGGAACAGTCTACCGCTTTGTACACGATCGCGTTCAAGAGGCGGCTTACTTGCTGGTGCCGGAATCCTTGCGCGCTCCTGCCCATTTGCGGATCGGTCGGATGCTTGCGGCACATGTCCCTGCGCACAAACGTGAAGAGGCTATCTTCGATGTTGTCAGTCAACTCAATCAAGGTGTCGCGCTAATCGCTTCCGGTCAGGAGCGAGAGCAGCTCGCGGAGTTGAATTTAATCGCAGGGCAGCGTGCCAGGGCGTCGGCAGCCTACGCCTCGGCACTGACATATTTCACTGTCGGTGCTGCGCTGCTCGAGCGGGATTCGTGGCAAAGGCGCCACGAACTTGCATTCGCACTCGAGACCAGGCAAGCCGAATGCGAATTCTTGGTAGGCCGGCTGGACATTGCAGAGAGCCTCCTGTCCGCGCTGTGGAAGCGCGCTTTGAATGCGCCCCAACGATCAACGGTCGCATGTTTGCGCGTCGATCTTTACTTGACGCTCGGTCAGCACGGCCGGGCCGTGGCCATAGGTCTCGAATATCTTCACGACGTCGGGATCGAGTGGTCGCCGCATCCGAAGGACGAGGAGACACTAGTCGAATATCAGCGGATGTGGTCACAGCTGCCGGACGCGATTGAGGATCTTGCTGGTTTGCCTGGAATGACAGACCAGACCTCGCTTGCCACGCTGGCCGTCTTGACGCGGATTCTTCCGGCCGCTGGATTCACGGACGTGAATTTATCCGCTCTGGTCATCTGCAGAGCCGTCAGCATCAGCCTTGAATACGGCAACACTGATGCTTCTTGCACTCACTACGCATGGCTGGGCCGAATCTCGGCCGGCCGCTTCGGTGACTACCAAGCGGCAGATAAGTTTGGTCGTCTTGCGTGCGATCTGGTTGATCGCGGTGAGTTCTCTCGTTTTCGGGCTCCGGTCTATTTGGCCGTCGGAGGCAACGTGATCCCGTGGACGAAGCCCCTAAGGGACGGACGAGTTTTGATCCGGCGAGCGCTCGAAGCTGCGGTCAGCATCGGCGATGTCATCTATGAGGCGTACAGCTTGCTTCATCTAACCTCAAATATGATGATGGCGGGAGATCCCCTGAAAGAGGTGCAGAACGAGATAGAGAAAAGCCTTGCTACGATACGCAACAGAAAGGTGCAGTTTGCTGCTGATGCCATGACTGCACAGCTCGCAATTGTTAGAACCATGCGCGGCCTTACGCGCTCATTCGGTTCCTTCGATGACCAGCAATTTGACGAGCTGGACGTCGAGCGATCATTTGAACGCTGTCCGGAGCTGTCACCGAGCGAAACCGTCTACTGGATCCGCAAACTTCAGGCGCGGTTTCTAGCCGGCGATTATCCTGCAGCTATTGGTGCTCGCTCGAAGGCAGAGCCCCGATTGTGGACCATGCCGACAGAGTCCTTGATCGCGGAGTTTCACTTCTATGGTGCGCTGTCTCACTCGTGTTACTGCGACAGGCTGTGTGAAAGCGAACAACAGCAACATCGAGAAATAATTGACGCCCATCACAGACAGCTGCAGATATGGGCCACAAATTGCCCCGAAAACTTTGACAATCGGGCTTCCTTGGTAGGGGCTGAAATTGCGAGGCTGGAATGCCGGGATGCAGACGCAATGCGACTGTACGAACACTCGATCCAGACCGCAGGACGTAACGGTTTCGCCCATCACGAGGGGGTCGCTTGTGAACTTGCAGCGCGCTTTTATGCTGCGCGCGGTTTTGACAGGATCTCCCGGGTTTACCTGCAGGACGCCCGGCATGGCTACCTTCGTTGGGGAGCAGATGGTAAGGTGCATCAACTCGACGAGCTGAATCCCCATCTCAACCATGAGACCACTCTTGCCGTGGATGGCATGAGGATCGGAGCTCCGGTTGAGCATCTTGATCTGGCGACGGTGACAAAAGTGTCGCAGGCGATTTCCGGCGAGATTGTGCTTCAAAAGCTAATCGACTCGCTTATGCGGACTGCCATTGAGCAGGCTGGCGCCGAGCGAGGTTTGTTGATTCTGCTGGATGGAGGCGAGCCACGGATCGAGGCGGAAGCCACAACAGTAGCGGATGCGCTACTTGTAAAGGTGGATGAACAGTCCGTGACTCCGATGGCTCTTCCCGAGTCCGTGCTGCATTTCGTCCTACGTGTTCGCGAAAACGTCATTCTCGAAGATGCTGCCGCCCAGCCTTCATTTGCGGAAGATCCGTATATCCGCGAGCGCAAAGCACGTTCTATCCTTTGCTTGCCGCTGATCACGCAGGGCAAGCTGATCGGCGTACTTTATCTGGAGAATAATCTCGCCCCGCGCATATTCTCGGCTGCCCGCAACTCGGTGCTGAAAATGCTTGCCTCCCAAGCTGCAACAGCGCTGGAAAACAGCCGGTTGTACAGCGAAGTGCAGCAACGGGAGGCGAAAATCCGGCGTTTACTCGACGCTAACATCATCGGAATCTTTATCATCCGCGAAGGGGGCGAGATCATCGAGGCAAATCAAGCATTCCTCACGATGGTTGGATACGACCAAGAGGATCTTCTCGCAGGGCGAGTGAACGGTCTCGACCTGACGCCTCCAGAATGGCACGAGCGCACAATGGATGCTCGGATAGAAGCAAAAAGGACCGGAACTGTTCAGCAGTTCGAGAAAGAGTATGTTCGGAAGGATGGCAGCCGCGTGCCGGTGCTAATTGGCCTCGCCGTATTCGATGAGCGACAGGACCAAGGTGTTGGCTTCGTCCTCGACCTGACAGAGCGAAAGAGAGTGGAAGCGGAAGCCCGTGAAAGCGAACGACGGTATCGCGAAACTCTGATGGGCCTTGCACACGCCAATCGGATCACGACAATGGGACAGCTGGCCGCCTCGATCGCCCATGAGGTGAACCAGCCGATTGCGGCGATCAGCAGCAATGCGGGGGCAGGGCTAAATTGGCTCGGTGCTCAACCCCCAAACCTGGAAGAAGTTCGGCAGACCTTCGGTTTGATTGTCCGTGACAGTATGCGCGCGGGCAACGTAATCCGTCGGATCCGCGCTCTTATGAATAAAGCTCCGATACAAACGGAGCTTCTTGCAATTGACGAATTGATCTTAGAGGTGCTGGCCCTAGTTCGCGCGGAGCTCGCGAAAAATGATGTGTGGGTGCGAACCCGACGGTCTGAGGCTCTGCCGCTTGTTCGAGCAGATCGCGTTCAGGTGCGGCAGGTGATTCTCAATCTGATCACGAACGCCATCGAGGCAATGAGCGAGATCAACGAAGGCGAGCGCGAATTACTGATCGCTACGCGGACTGATGGCTCGAATAATGTATTGGTCGCTTTTCGGGATACGGGTCCAGGACTCGATCCAAGCAGCGCAGACCGCGTGTTCGAGGCGTTTTACACCACGAAATCCGAAGGCATGGGCATGGGTCTGGCCATTTGCCATTCTATTATTGAGGCGCACGGGGGCCGAATGTGGGCGGGCGCCAATGATCCTCGCGGAGCCGTCTTTCAGTTCAGCATGCCCGTTGCGCCGGAGAGCGCGGAGCGGGCGGAACAGGTCACTTGAGCGTCTTAGGTTGAGTGCGTCGTCGAGCAAGGGGGTTCCCGGAGCTCCGATCATCATGACAGAAGTAAGCTGCGCGACGTTGATAACTTGAGACATTCGCTCCCGTCGGGAGTGTTGGCGCGACCGCAGATTATCGCGAACAGTCAGAAAATCTGCAATCCGACCGCAATGTCAGATTCCCGACGCTCGCTGGCTCTTTGCAAATCTCTAGAGAATTGCAAGCCATCAAGCGCAATCAGACGAAACCCGCAGACGCAGTGTTCGAGATGCGACGGCAATCGTCATTCAAAGCATCGTTGTTTGAGCTGGAAGGGCGATATCAATCCGGTGTCGTTTTAGTTGCATGCAACCCTCGAGGTGGAGCAGAGCTTCGGGGGCGGATCAGGTTAACCGCAAGAGTCCGTGCTGAACTGGTTGGGAAGAGGGTGCTTTGACAGTAAAGAGCCGGCGCCGCGCTCGTAACTCCGATCTCAATGCAAAGCATTGCTGCAATGCGCTGCGAACCATCCCATGGGCTGCCACTGGTGCATCGTTTTTCTCGTAGCCTGGGCGCCACGGCTGCCGCTCGCGATAGACGGCGCGCGTTCGATGGCATCATGCACTCTTCCGTGCTGGGTAAGGCACCTGACGCGAGCAGAAACCCACCGGCGCCAGCACGTCGTTGTGCAGACGGAGGGCAGTCGAGGAAGTCGATAAAATCCACGTGGCGCTGGGTTCGTTTACAATAAGCCGTTCGGGTTCGTCATCCTTTCGGAATGAGGTGAGCCGCACGACGCTCTTCGTCACGGTCGCTGTTTCGGATAAACCCTCGATGACGCCGGCGCGATCCGCCGTATTGCAATTCTGGCTCATCTTCCGCGTGCCATTGAAGAACTCAACTGGACCGTAGGCATGCACCGCGACATAGTTCCACGTCGGTTACGGCTCGCCTGTGTCGTGCTTGGTCACGTACCAGGCAGGGCTGATATAGGCCTGCGCCCCAGCGAAAATCGCCATGGCCTCGCCAGTCGGCGTCAGCTTCCACTGCAGATTCGAGCGCGCCAGGCGCGCGCATAAATGGTGCCCATGGAGCCTTCGCTCGTCGAGTACTACGGGCAGCATCGCTCGAACAACCCTTCGGGAGTGGCGGTGATCAGTGTCTCTGACCGTGCCTCGCGCATTTTCCGATGAAGGTCGGCGATGTCGACGACTCGGAAGGCGGGCGGCGTGTACATGGGCGAAGCTCCCCGGCAGCCCGGCCGACAGCCGGGCGACTTCTGATTTGAACTGGGGTGCGTCTCATGCTGGATCACAGAAAGAGCCAATCTGGGTACTTTCATTCCTCCGCGCGCTCGCGCTGAGGGCAGCTAACTAATGATGTGTCAAGGGGGGTAGATCGAAGACCGCGTTTGCAAGCTGGTCCAGCCGTCGTCTTCGAGCCGTGCGCGTTACGGCCAGCCGTGGGATAGCATCTTGCTTTCATTCTGGCCGAGCTCTCGAATATAGCGCGACAATCTGGATGGCGAGTCGGTGTCGCGGCGAGGTGATGATTGCCGCGATGATTGTCGCGCGCAAGAGTTTTGTTCGCTCTGATTGTCGCGGAGCGTCAATCAGCGAGTGTTTTTGGTGTCGCGTGCGAGGGTCGTCGCCCTGGACCACGCTTCCGCTCGAGCGCGGTGCGCCTGCGATAGCTTTCGACGTTCATCTCGACGATGGTGGCGTGGTGAACGAGGCGATCGATGGCGGCGAGGGTCATAGCAGGGTCCGGGAAGACCCTGTTCCACTCTCCGAAGGGCTGATTGGCGGTGATCAGCATGGAACGCCGCTCGTAGCGTGCGCTGATGAGCTCGAACAGCACGCTGGTCTCGGCCTGGTCCTTGGTGACGTAGGCAAGATCATCGCAGATCAGGAGGTCGAAGCGATCGAGGCGGTTAATGGCGGCCTCGAGATTGAGCTCGCGCCGCGCCACCTGGAGCTTCTGGACGAGATCGGTGGTGCGGGTGAAGAGGACGCGCCATCCGTTCTCGATAAGGGCCAGGCCGATGGCTGCCGCCAAGTGACTCTTGCCGCCGCCGGGCGGGCCGAACAGCAGCAGATTGGCGCCCTTGCCGAGCCAACCATCGCCGGCGGCGAGCGCGGTCACCTGCGCCTTGGAGATCATCGGCACAGCCTCGAAGTCGAAGTTGTCGAAGGTCTTTCCAGCGGGCAGCCACGCCTCGAGGAGGTGGCGCTCGACGCGGCGGCGGCCGCGTTCGGCGATCTCGTGCTCGGCAATGGTGGCGAGGAAGCGGGCCGCCGGCCAGCCTTCCTTGTCGGACTGCTCGGCAAATTGCGGCCATAGCACCTTGATGGCTGGCAGCCGCAACTCGTTGAGCAACAGATTGAGGCGCGCGGTGTCAATGGTGTTGGCCGGGCTCATGCGGCACCTCCGATCTCGCCGGCGCCGATGAGGCACTCATAGGTGGCGAGCGGCGCGAGCTGCACCACGACGTGCGGCACGCAGGCCGGATCGGGAGCGAAGTAAGCGCGCAGCCAGTTGAGGTCGGGCAGTCGGCCGGCATCAAGGTCGGTCGCGAGCTGATCGGCGAGTTCGGCCTCGCAGCCGCGCTCATGGGCCAGTGCGAGCAGATCGACCATGATCCGGCAGGCTTTCCTGTCCGGCAGCCGTTCGCGCAAGCAATCGAAGGTTCGGCGATAGGCATCGCGCGGGAACAGCCGATCACGGTAGACGAGATTGAGCAGCGCCATTGGCTTGCGCCGCAAGGAATGGATCACGTGCCGATAATCGACGACCTGGTCGTGCTTGCCGTTGGGATGCGGCCGCCCACGCGGCAGGGTGACGAGATGGGTGCCGCCGACGAACACGTCGAGACGATCGTCGTAAAGGCGCACCCGCAGTTGGTGCCCGATCAAACGCGACGGCACGGTGTAGAACACCTTGCGCAAGGTGAAGCCGCCGCTTGACGTCACGCGGACAATCACCTCCTCATAGTCCGAGGTGCGGCGATCTGGCAACGCCTGCAGGGTGGCGCGCTCGTGGTCGATGCGCTTGGCGTTGCGGGCATTGCGGCGGCTGACGATCTCGTCGATGAATCCGCGATAGGCGGCGAGATCCTCGAAGTCGGCAGTGCCGCGAACAGCAGCGCATCGGCGATCGTCCGCTTGAGATGGCCATGCGAGCTCTCGATCGCCCCGTTCTCGTGGGCGATGCCGCGATTGTTGCGGGAAGGCCGCATGCCGTAGTGGGCGCAGAGGTCCTCGTACCGCCGGGTCAGATCGTCCCTCGCATTGCGATCGAGATTGCAGAAGGCGGCCGACAGGCTGTCGGTCCGATGCTCCCGCGGTGCCCCACCGAGCGACCACAGGGCATTCTGCAACCCTTCGGCCAATGCGACGAAGCTCTCGCCACCGAGCACGACATGGGCGTGTTCAAACCCGCAATAGGCCAACCGGAAGTGATAGAGGCGATGATCCAGCGGCACGCCCGCGATGGTGACCCCAAGCTCGCCCATATCGGTGAAGTCGGACAGGCCGACCTGGCCCACGTCGTGGGTCTGGCGGAAGATGACCTCCTGCTCCGCGCCGTGGATCGCCCGCCAGGCGCGGATCCGGCGCTCTAGCGTGCGGCGGATTCCAGCCCCCAGCTCAGGATGGCGTCGGAGCATCTCCTCGAAGATGGCCACGGGCCGCACGCCGGGAGCCGCCTTCAGCATCGGCATGACCTCCAGGCCGAAGACGTTGGCCAAGGGATCCGGCCGGCGCCTTTGCCGCGGTGACTTCTTTTGCGACGGAAGACGCAGATCCTTCTCGAGCCGATAAGCGGTCGACGAACTGAACGACGCCTTCGCGGCCGCCTCTGGCGGCGAATTGGTTTGACGGAACTTCATGTAGAGCCTCATCTGGTGATCGGTGACATGGCAGCCTGGCAACGGGTGATTCCTCTTTGGCGAGAAGAACCATCCATCACCGGCCAGCCGCGATCACCAGACGGCGCGGTCCGCTCGGATCGCGCCGTCGCCGGGCTCGTAACTCCGGTCGGGCTACGCCCTCCCTGCGTCACGAGCCCGGCGAAGCTCTCTCATCCTGATTGACGCTGCACTTCCATCCTGATTGCCGCGCCGCACTCTCGAAGCATCGACCGCTGCTTTCATCGGCCGTGAGTGGCTCAATGGCTACCCAGATCCGTCGCAGTTGGTACGGAGCCTGCGGCTGTACACTTCGGCTGTTGTTTAGCACGGTTCCAATATTCCGTTGCCGCCTTATTGAGGCCGATGTGATGGCGTTAACGCCCCATGCTGATGGCCATTCCAGTTCAGCATTTCAGTTCGAAAGTTCAATTTCTCATGCGGATTTCCGGGTAGCAGAGAGAGCATATGTCTAGGAAAGACACGATGGAGCACATCAAGCGTTCGTTGCGCGTGCTCGGCGGACTTGCTGTAGTCCTCGGCATCTCTTCCGTGCTCGGATCGAACAATGCGCGATCGGAAGCCCTCAAGGGCTTTGGCTCTGCAGTGACGGGCGGCCTTGGAGGCGAGATAGTTCAGGTCAGATCAACCGAAGCTCTGAATCACGAGTTATGTCGTTCGTACAGCTTCGGGCAGTGCAATGACAATAGTCCGCGCGAGATCCAGGTAATCGGAACCATAGACTTTACCGGTACGGAAGGGCGAGGCGAGGGGCAGGGATGCCAATACGGCCGCGCTTGTTCGGCACCTTACAAGCGTGAGTCCCTTCTCCTTATCGATGGCAACGACACGCATTGCGATGGTAAGGAGAAGACGTTGGTCGGCTTCGACAGGGCTGGCAAGCGCCCACTGGAAATTGGCTCAAACAAAACAGTGATCGGCGTTGGTCCGAGCGCTACAATCAAAGGGAAGGGGCTGCGCCTGAATGGGGTCAGCAACGTCGTTGTTCGCAACCTGACCATCAGTGATGTCAATCAAGGCGTGATATTTGGGGGCGATGCTATTGCAATTGCACGAGCCGACCTGGTTTGGATCGATCACAACCGATTTCATAATATCGGGCGACAGATGATTGCCGGCGGCTTTGGCCCTACGACGAATATTACGATTTCCTGGAACGACTTCGATGGTAGCGATACCTATTCCTCGTATTGCAACGGGGAGCACTATTGGAATCTCCTGTTTCTTGGTGTCCCGCAGACGATCACCATCGCAAATAACTATTTCCATGAGATCTCGGGGCGGGCGCCGCACATCGACGGGGCCCAGGCCATTATTCATCTCGTTAACAATTATTTCCACAACACGAATGCGCAACAAAGCGGCGGATTCTTCCATGCAGTGGATGCTGGATCATCTGTGCAAGCACTGGTCGAGGGTAATTACTTTGACAACATTGAAACACCTATAAAGGCTGGGAGTGGACATATCTTTGGTTTGTTAGGCAAAGCCAGCGGGACCATGCAGAACATCTGCCTCACCGAGCTCGGACGCCGGTGCATCGAGAACATCGCCATCCCAGTGCCGCGGTTCAATGGCTTTCGCCTGGATGAAACCGTAGTTCAATCGTTTGGAGCTCTTCCAAGTTCGTCTATTCCTCTTCCATTTCCAGCGGATGATGTTCCGGCAGTGATTGCGGCCAGGGCAGGTCCCGGACACCTTGAGACCCGGTGATGGCTCGTTCGCAGACGCGCCTCGACATTTGGCCGATTGCCGCAAACAGCTGAGAAGGCGCCATACTGGACGTAAACGGCACGCTCGGCTGGCGGCCCGAAGTTGCACGAGGACCGTATGGCGCCTTTCTGTCCGGGTGCCGAGAGGTACAATCCTTGTCTATAATGCGCCTAGGCCTTTCGCCCCGACCGGGCGCTCGCCTGAAAGTGTTTTACCTCTGGTGTTTTTGCGGATGCGGGTTGCAAGAGGATCGGAGGTGCCAGTGAATTCCTGGCAAACTGTTCGAATCATCATCGGACGTTCACAGGCCCGATTTCCGACTGGCATGGTGCTTGCTCGAGAGTACCCGTAGCGCGATGTGGGTCGCCTTCGAAACCGAGTGACATGCGCCCTCGTCCGCTTGAAGAATCCGCAACGCTTGGAGAAGCTCGCAATGAAAGAAACAGCTTCGACTGATCGTGTCGTTCCACCGACCGACGTCGTCAAGCGCGCAGCGCGCATCGGTGTTGAAATCGGAAATGTCAAGCTCTCGGGTGATTTACCGAGCCAAACCGTCGCTACGATCAACAGCTTGCTGCTCGAACACAAGGTGATCTTTTTCCGCGATCAAGGGCATCTTGATGACGCGGAGCAGGAGCGCTTTGCTGCTTGTTTGGGAAGGCTGGTGCCGCATCCGACGCTCGGTGCGATCAATGAAACGACCTCGATCATCGAGCTTGATTCCGCGCGCGGAGGTAGTCGGGCTGATGTATGGCACGCCGATGGAACGTTTCTCGCGGCCTATCCCAAACTTGCGGTGTTTTGCGAGCCGTTGTGATCCCAGCGTCCGGTGGCGATACGATTTCGTCGAGCGCTGTGTCCGCCTATCTGCATCTGCCACGACCGCTCCAACGGCTTGCCGAAGAACTCTGGACCGTTCACAGCAACGCCTTCGATTACCGCGGGACCTGCCGTGTTCGCGAAATCGACCAGAAACATTTTGATGAGGTCTTTACCAAAACGATCTATGAGACAGAGCATCCGGTGGTCCGTGTACATCCCGAGACCGGCGAGCGCGCGCTGGTGCTCGGCGATCTGGTGCAAAGGTTTATCGATATCCCAAAACGCGACGGCCAGAAGCTGTTTGATCTATTCCAGTCCCATATCGCGGCGCCCGAGAATACCGTACGCTGGAGCTGGAAAGAAGGGGATGTCGCGATTTGGGATAACCGCGCAACGCAGCATTATGCGGTCAACGATTACGGTGACCAGCATCGCGTCGTCCATCCTGCCACAATCGATGGTGACGCGCCCGTCAGCGTCGATGGTCGATGCAGTGTAACGCGCGTCAAGACGACGAAGCACCCGTCCACGAAGGTTGCCTAGCAGTGTGCGGCAAATTCACATAATGCACCGGTCCTATCGCATGTTCGCACGAGCTAATGTTTGCGAAGAGCAGTTAAATCGAGCACGACGCCACGCGCAATTAGATGGTAGGAGCTAACGCGCCATACCGCCGCGATGATGCCCGCCTTCCTACGGTAGCCGCACGACAAAGGCCATCACTTCGTTCACATCGTTCCGACGGCGCAGCTGCAGAGGAATGCCGATACGCATTGATACGGAAATGTCACGGCGCCGCAGAATGGAGTAATCCCGAATGAACTAAGCCTTCGTTCATGCTGGCCGGCGCAGTGATGGAGGCAAATCGCGCCTCAGCCGTTTCGGGCCCGCTCTGTCACAGGAAGGCTGGGAACCGCAAAGCGACGTAGTAGGTTATTTCGGACGTCTGCCTCATTCTTTGCCGTTTGCGCGCTGGCAGGAATGCTAGGCGCGCATAGCCCGGCACCTCCATCGTGCAGCAGTACGTGTTCTGGAATGGCAGTAGCCCGCCGCGTCATCGGTAACCTAAGCTTTCTTCTGCTGAATGCCGAGACCGTCTTACGCTGTAACTCGTGTCCGCAAGCATTAGAACAGTCTTCCAACGGCAGATTCGAAGGGAATGATAGAGACGATCTCGCACGATACGGCCTGACGATACTCTCGGAAAGCATTGAACCGAAATGCGATGGCTCGCCGAGAACCCGGCTTCGTCAGGGGGCATATTCGATTCGAAGAACACGAGAGAAGCTGGCCTCAATCGCGAGCTAAACGACCAAATTGCACCCGTCATCGGACGTCCGAGATGTTCTACGTCGCGCGGCAAAAAATGGCGCGTCAGACGAGAAATTAGAGAAAACTGATTGTCTGACATCAAGAAAAACAGTTTGTCTTGGACTCGCGCGTTGGACAAGTTTCTGAGAGCATTGATTTCGGGCAATGCTGCTGGTCAGCGACGCTCATGATGCTCGCGCGCAGCCATCGCAATGGGGCCGCTGAACGTCATTGCTCGCAATTGGACCGGAACATCGCTGGTCGGCCTGCCGCTCGAGCTGCTGTAAAATGGGGAAAGTAGGTCCAAATCCGTGTTCGCAAGCGGTCAGCCGCACTGCTGCAACGTACGAGTTTGAACACGATGTGGGGCGATACGCAGGTCCAAATAAGGAGAGCGCTCCGTGCGACTATTACAATGTTCGACAAGTTATCTTTCGATTTTCTGAGATATTTGTAGCTGGGAGCGACACGAAGACGCTATCACCTCAGTGTGGCCTGAGGCGTCATCTGACCGTCAACCGTGCGGTATATCTGTTCGAATCGGGTGCTACGGCAGCCCCTGCGCCGATGCGCCGCCGGACGAGGTCGTATGTTGGTTCAACTTGGAAGAGGTTATGACATGGTGACCACGCGTGAAGTCTCTATCGATGACGCCACAACGGTGACCCACATGGTTGCTGCTCTGCTTGACGAACTTGAGGGCGGACAAAAGCAGGGCGGACTAGATACCCAGCTTGTTGTCGACCTACTGGCCATGAAAGAGCGCATCTATGGGTTTCTGGCATTCACGGAGGTACGCCCGGTCGGCCTCATTATGTTGTCGGAAAGCGCCGCCCTTTTTGCGGGCGGAACCTACGGCATTATCACCGAACTCTACGTGGTGCCGGAGCAGCGCTCGACTGGGGTCGCGATGCGTCTCATTGAGGCTGCGGTGGGCCTGGGTACGCTAAAGGGCTGGGGCCAGCTTGAAGTGGGGGCGCCGAGGCAGCCCATATGGAGCCGTAGTCCCTGCTCAGTATTGTACTTGAAGGCCGGCTTTGCAGAGATCGGCCCACGCCTCAAGTTGCCGTTACGCGGCTTAGCTAGTCATCTTGCGAAACGTAGTGCTGCGGGGAGATCGCGGTTGGATCCTCGGCGGCAACGCGAGCCAAGCCGCTGTATCCCGGATTCGTCTTCGACATTTGCGTGAGCGTCGATGTGCCGGCACCCGGTTGACTCGCGATGGATTTGGTAATGCCGGATTTGAGTCCGCCCGACAAATCGGAGAGCACCGGCGTATCTCAAACCCCTCATTCTGAGTGAGCTGATCCGCGCGCCCAGCTCGAAGGGACATGAACGCTGCGCCGCGCAGGGGCCAGCCTCTGCGCGGCGATGAGCCATCTGTAAGGGCCGAACGCTGGCCAGTCTCCCCAGGGCGTACGGGTCGGACGGCTTACGAAAGGCCCACGAGCTCGCCCCATCCGTTGACCTGTTCTTGGCCGGTTTAATATTCTTCGCGGTCACTTGCGCTGGCGTCGCACTGACGAGCTGTTCGTACACGAGAGGATATGTCGCGCCCTCGGTGTTGATCAGAAAGACCCGTCAATTGGGTCGATCGGATCTTCCCACGTAAATCGCCAGACCACTTTCTGAATCTCGGCAGAGCTACCGGCAACCTGTCTTGCTGGGCTGGGTAAATCCCAGGTACCCCGCAACTACGTCCCCTGTCGAATGATCTGCGTCTGGCCATGCTCCGCCTCGGCAAGCGGATAGCGTGGTTGGCCGCTAAAAATGGCGTTCAATAGGGGACTTACTGAACGCAGGCGTGAGCTTGCCGCTTCTCCGCGAACACGATGCGAGTCTTCGCCCGAAGAGCTCACGGATCCAACGATCTTGCACCAATCGTGACTAGACGATCGATTCCATGAAGCTGCGATGTAGGAGCAGACTGGATGGAACGGACGGGTAAGTTCGCGGATTCCTGGTTTGCGGTCGGCGAAGTGTCATGACCGGATGGCGGTGAGCGGTCGAGTTGGCGATGACCGACGAAGAGATAGCAACATTGGCGGCTCTTTCGCGATCGAGAACAGAACTGGCGAGCCGGCTATCGCGGGCGCAGATGCTGCTGGCGTATCGCGAAACTCCTCCGTTTTTGTCCAGCGGGCCAAAGACTTGGAGTCGCATCCATCAGACGGTGCAGCGCTGTGTCGAGCGAGCGCTAGGCGATAGCCCGCTGGCCGCCCTAGACGATCGCCCGTGACCCGGCAAGGAAGCAACCATCACGCCTGAGATGAAAGCCGGTGGCGATCCTGTGGTGCGAGGAAAAGCCGAGGTCCCACGTTTGCGGTGATCAGCGGGCGCGCGCGTAACGGATCGGCATCTAGTACTGGCGGATGGCCTCGACGGGCGGCGGAATATCGGCGTAGGCGCGCCGCGTCTCGCGGCCGCATTGTGGTGCTCCGAGCAGCGGCTGTCCCTGATCGTCGGCACAGTGCAGCAGAATAGGCAGAAGCAGGCCGTGATCTACGTTGCTGGCGTCCAGCAATGGCGCCCACGTCGATAGTTTGAATCGCATCGCGGCATAGAAATCCTCACACCAAGGACGCGGATCGACGTCGCCATTGGTTTTGCGGCGGTGCATCGGCTTGAACTGGCGATGCTTGGTCGAAAGGATTTGGCTGATCTGGTTATGGCGCAGCACAACGGCGGAGATCGCGGCAAACTCCGGGGTGCCGCCGTGGTTGAAAGCATCGGCATCAATGGAGCAGCGGCCAGATCCAGTCGAGCGGGCTCATGACATCGGTCCGGCCACGATCGCGGCGACGTGACCGTCGAGCATTAGAAGACTTGTGGCGGCCGGATGCTGATCAACGCGAGCCCGGAGCCATCGTTCGAGCAACGCAATCGGGGCGGCGGTCATCGACGACGCTTTATGGCGACGTGGGCTCAAGCAGCGGCCTGCGCAGCGCGCTGGCGGGCGGCCTTCCAGTTCCAGGCGAGCAGCTCGTGCCGCTGATGGTTCTTGGTTCCCCCGGAGGCGCCGCGCTCCAGCACGTCAGTCAGGCAGACCTGCGGGTCGAGCTCATGGAGCTTTGCTGTGTTCACGATCGACTCCAGGGTCGCCCAGCTCTCGGCGCCACCTTCGCTGCAAAAAGGGCGTGCCTCCCCGAGAGAATGAGGATAAGCGGCTGCGTGCCATAGCTGCGAGTGCTTGCCTCCTGAATTGACTACCACAAAAACACGCGTTCGTACACCTCCCAGCCCTGATAGGAGAGCTTCGCTCGCTTTGCCATTATTCTTCATCGACAGGGGCCGAGCCAAGGTCGACCCAACTTCGCCGTAACATGATTTCAGATTTCAGAGCTCTCGCGAACCCGAGCCATGGACATGCGTCACACATTGTTAGTGCACCGCCCAAGCTCGTTGTGTTTCGACCGAGCTTTCCAGCGAACTCTAGAGAGCGCACTCAGCTGAGCAAGCAAAATTGCAGGCCAATCTCCGCGAGGCAACCATGATAGCATTATCGGCAGAGAACGCTTGCGAAAGTGCTGACATCCCGCTGAGCCGCCTTGATGTAAGCGAGCCCAAGCGCTTTAAGGATGATACCGTCTGGCCTTATTTCGAGCGGCTGCGAAGGGAAGATCCCGTCCATTATTGCGAAGACAGCCCATACGGACCATATTGGTCGATAACAAAATACCGCGACATCATAGCCGTGGACTCAAATCACACAATATTCTCATCAGAGCGAAGCGTCACAATTGTCGACCCGCCGGAGGAGTATTGGACCCCCAGTTTCATCAAAATGAGTCCTCCTGTCCATGCTCAGCAGCGTAAGACTATCAGTCCGATAGCGGCATCGGAGAATCTGGCGAATCTTGAAGGCTTGATTCGCTCGCGGGTTCAGAAGATCTTGGACGGTTTGCCGCGCAATGATACCTTCAACTGGGTCGACAGGGTCTCGATCGAGTTGACGACCCAAATGCTGGCCACGCTGTTCGATTTTCCATTTCAGGATCGACGGTTGCTGACCTATTGGTCGGACGTAGCTGCCTTGACGCCACAAATGGGCGACCAGATCGACAGCTGGGAAAAGCGAAAGGTGGTGCTGTCGGAGTGCCTTGACTATTTCACACGGCTTTGGAGCGAACGGGTCAATTGCGAGCCGCGCGCTGACCTGATCTCGATGATGGCGCATTCGCCGGCGACGCGAAACATGGAGCCGCGCGAGTTCCTGGGCAACCTCATTCTGCTGATTGTTGGAGGCAACGATACAACGCGCAACTCAATCACAGGTGGCGTCTTGTTCATGAGCCAAAATCCGTCCGAACTGCGAAAACTCCGAGATGATGCTTCGCTACTGCCCGGGGCGGTATCCGAGATTATACGATACCAAACGCCTATCGCGCACATGCGCCGGACGGCTGTGGACGATTTGACGATAGGCCACAAGCAAATCAGGCGAGGCGATAAAGTTGTGATGTGGTATATCTCTGGCAACCGAGACGACGAAGTGATTGCGAACCCTGACAGCTTCATCATTGATCGAGACAATGTACGACAACATCTCTCATTTGGATTTGGGATTCATCGTTGCGTGGGTAGGCATCTCGCAGAGCTGCAGCTGAAAATCCTGTGGGAGGAGATGCTGAAACGATCTCTGGAGGTAAAGGTGGTCGGGGAACCGGAGCGCGTTGAATCTAATTTTGTGCACGGTTATTCCGCACTGCCGGTGCAGATTCCAGGTTAGTCTCGGTTGCGAGCGACATTCAACACTGGTCGTGCAGAACCGGCGGTTAGGATCACGGCCTGGTGGAGACCAGTTGTCTGGGTAAGTTCACCGGCGTTGCGTTGAGGGCTTGTGGTTTTTTCGAAGAGTGCGGACAGGGCCACAGCGTCGTTATCCGGTCGAAGACCCTGGCCGGCCGTTCCGATACGTCACGCCGCCGATTGTCGCATCGTTGTTACTGGAGAGCTTGGCGCCGCGCGCCGCACGAGCTCGGGAAATTGGGCCGACGATGTTCTTGGCCCGTTTAATATTCTTGCGGTCACTTGCGCTGGCGTCGCACTGAGGAGCTGTTCGTACACGAGAGGATATGTCGCGCCCTCGGTGTTGATCAGAAAGACCCGTCAATTGGGTCCAAGACCAATCTTGCCACCAAGGTCGGGTCAGAAGTAGCCTGCAGTACGGCTGCGAGGCCAACACCACCACTTTCGCCTGCAACTACAGCGATAGCTAGCCCTCGGATTTGCCAGACGTTTCATCACGCTGATTGCGTCCTCGTCGTCGACAGTCATCAAAACATTCGCTGTGCGCGAAAGGATGCTCCAAGCGACGAGCGAAGGCTCGTAGCATTCGAGCGTCGCCATCAAGGGCGACCGCGACTGGCGCGGCTTTGGAACGAAATCCTCCAACCGCTTCATCGTGAACAGCTGCTCCATGAACACGTCGCTCCCGCGCATCGAACCGTTTCGCCAAGGTGGGTTGGCAGTCTATCTTTGGCGTAGATATTTCAGCAGCCTGCTAGGCGCCCACCGCCACGTGCGGGCGATGCCGGCATCAACCGGCGGGCAGATGCGCCAAGGGCGACAATTCCAGGGGCCTGAATCTGGCGTGCTTACAAACTTGGAAGCCTGGATTCACTGAAGACAGCGAATGTATCTCTGGCGACAATGGCAGTCTCGGCACAAGCGATTCATGGAGCTTCGCCGCCTCGGCATCGCGAAGTTCGCCGCATCGATTGCCGCCGGGGCTCTGGCGAATGTCCGGGCACCAGCGGTGCAGCACGCCCTGCGCAATCACTTCTTTGACGCTCGCGGTCTCTCCGAATATTGGTTCCGCGGCCAGCTTCACTCGGTCGAACAGCCCAGGTACGGACCCGTGTATGCCAGGTGGTGAGGGAAGGGTGGCGTCGCGAGACGTCCCCCTCCCGATCAATTAAAGCGCATATAGCGGCTCACCCGTCGAGGCTCTACCGGCAGCGTCGTACCTCGACTATGCGAGCTTCGTAGGACGGACGCGCTGATTCCCCAAGGGGCATTAGTTACGAGCCACCGAGGGCGCGTCGTCGTGCTTGAAGTGTCGCTTTCGGATCTTGTAACTCACCAGCCAGATCACGCCCACGGCGATCGGGACGAAGACTGCGGTCAGGAACGAGGGATCTACTCCTAATCCGACATCGTGCGCGCCCTCGGCAAGATATTTAAACAGACTGACCACGTAATATCCAATCGCCGCGACCGACAATCCTTCGACCGTGTACTGCAGCCGAAGTTGCTGCCTCGTGCGCTCATTTATAGCCTGCAACAGGTCATGATTCTGTTGTTCGATTTCGATGTCGACACGGGTTCGCAAAAGATCGGCGGCACGCGCGAGCTTGACCGACAGAGCCGCCTGACGCTCCTCCACGGTCGCGCAGGTCCGCATCGCCGGCGCCATGCGGCGCGCCAGAAACGACGACCAGCTCGGATAACCCGAGATGTCATTGCCTTCAATGATGGATAGTCGCGATTGGACCAGCTCGTCATAGGCCCTGCTGGCGCCGAAGCGAAACAGGCCACCGGTCGCACCTCTTTCGAAGGAGGCGGCCAACGCCGTCAGCTCGGCAAGCAGATGGTTGTTGAATTGCAGCCCCTCACCGCTTTGCATTTCTTCGAGCGCTTGAACAAGACGGCGGTCGATGCGATCAACAGAGGGTGCAAGCTCAAGGGCCGCCGACAGGCCAAGCAGCGCCAACGGACGGTAGGTCTCGATTTCCAAGAGCCGTTGCACCAGCGCTCCGAGATCGTGCGACGTCATTCCGAGGTCGCAGACGAGGATTTTCGTAAAGCCGTTTTCGTCCACGCGGAAGTCTGAGGCGACAACGCCTGCACCGCTCTTTGTGGCAATCATGGCCAGGCTATTCTTGTCAAAAATCTGTTCGGCGCGCTTGGTCGGCGCGGCGCCTTGCTCCACTTCTAACCTGATCGCGACCAGCAATTGACCCGTCTGCCGCAACGCCCGAATCAGCGATCGGACGGTATCATCAACATTCCTGAATTGGTGAGCGGCAGGACCATTGGTGTTACTCCAGATCCAGGTGAATGTTGTAAATTCCGAATGCTGCTCCCAGCGTAGCATAGCGGGCCCGATGACAATCTGATGATGTTTCGCCGATTGCTTAGGCGGCCGCAGATTGCGCTCCAGGCAGAAATCGATAAAACGGCAGCGATCGCTTGCGGCCGCCTCGCCTTGCGCAAGAACAGCGAAGTGGATCACGCTGAATGGCGAGACAAGGCGCGTGAAAGGGCGCGCGTGCACTTCGCCGAGCACGGCGTCGCGTTGCGGATGCGGCTTGAAGGTTCGCAAATCCAGTTCATCGATCATCTATTGACGCCTCGCTTCAGAGTTGAGAAAGCAACCGTCAGCCTTGACGCGAGAGGCATCGGCGGTGCCGGAAACCGGGTGCGTGTGGCAACGCGCCGTTCAAGTCATGTCGAGATCGATACCGAGGTCGCCTTGAGATTGGGAAAGAGGTCTTGCGGGAGCAGGATCAGGCCGAGCAAATTGAGGCGGAACAGCCTCGGCCAGGCTTCGACTGACGCCGTCAACGACGTCTGTCGGGTACGGTCCGGTGTCTATGGCGAAATGTCGGCATTGTGGATCAATGCGTGTAGCGGTGCGCCAGCAGGCCGTTCCGCGACGTCGGCAGTGGCGTGCGGCACTGTCCGACGAATGCTTAGATCGACGTGGACATGGTTGTTTGTCTCCGAATCCCACGGACATCGCCCACCACCGAAGGGTTGCCCCGTGCAAGTAAGGATGCGCCGGCCCTCTTCTGCGAACATGTTTTCGATGACATGACCGACGCCGCGCGAGGCGGTGGCAAGCGGCAGCGTCTTCCGTTCTCCCAGCGGGGTGCAGGCACGCGACCTCCGGTGCGGCTACCGCATTCTCGATTGACAGATCGATGCCCAAAAACGACTCCTATCCTGTTGCCGCCGCCAAACTTCCTGGCGCGGAGAGCCGCTGCAGGATTTGGGCCAGCACGATAGAAGGGGCACGCTCGCGTCTTTCCTTGCGCAATGTGGCTTTCGAACATAGTCGAAGGCGGGTTTCAGACATTAAGCGCGCTTGTATTCTGACAGAATCCGCCGGTGGCGCAGGCCACAGGAAATTGCCTGTTTCGGCAAGATGATCGCTGCCCGGCCGCTGCCATTGTCTGAGCGGCCACGCTGTCGTCGGAATTGTCGATGCAGAGCGGGGAGAGTGACCGCGCCCGGACCCGCGGAAGGTTTGCCGATCGCTGATAACGTCACATCGAGCGAGGATGACTGGATCACGGACCCAGAGCGCTCGCCGTCCTCTCTTTGTCGCAACACGCAGAGTAGCGCAAGCGTCGCGACTTGACCGATTATTGCAGGGAGGCACTTCCATCGAAGAGGCCGTTCGGTGCGCTCGATCCGAACAGAGCTGACATCAATGAAATTGCGGCGATAGCGCCGAGAAGCCCGCCCAACGCATTCAGTCGTGATTGGCTCTTTGTCCTGACAGGCGCAGATTTCCGCTAGCGATCACTGCCTCGTCCACACGCTCCGCTCACGAGAGTCGCCGGCCGTAGCTGTGATCCGCCATTATTTGGTCGATCACTCACCACGATCGCCACATATCTGGCCGTTCATGAAAAGCGATTGCGGGCTTTCATGACCGGGCTGGGGGACGATGTCACGGCAGACTGCCGTTTTGAGCTCGTGCCGCCACCAGATTGTCCGAGCGAGGGACCGGCGGTGCGCGATCGGCTGCGCGCGGCGTCATAGGCCGGCGCAGATCCTGATTATCGGCGGCCTTCATAAGATGGTCACGCTGGTGCAGACTGCTGCCATCGATACAACATCCCAGCGCGTCGTGTTCAGCATTCCGCGGCGACAATGACGAGGCATGGTAGCGGCCGGAGCGTTTCGTGTCGGAGGAGCTCCGCGACCGGCAGCTTGAAGACAGATCGCAGCAATAGGCGCCGCGCGTCTGCAAGGGGTCAAAGGACTTGTACGGGGCGATGCGTCAAGGTTTTTCGTTGTGGCCATCTCCCTGTTCGGCCGGGCCGCGCGCGGCGTTCTCATTATACTTGGGCCACGCGCCGAGGGTCTTGCGCTGGGTACCCTTGTATCTGCACGGCAATCATTTGTGCGATTGAAGCAGCTTAGCGGCCTTTGACGGATGGCCACCGGCCAAAGCGCGTGGCGATATCGCCCGAGCCGCCCCGATGGGCCTTTGGCCACCCTTGACAGCCGCGGCGCGTAGCGGCCAGCGAAACACAGATCGGGACGAGGAGATGTCGCAAAGCCGCCACCATCGCCGCAGGCGAGGTCTTCAAGGGCTTGGACCGGAAAGACGCGAAGCCCGAGGGCGAGGCGGCAAGAAGCAGCGCACCACGCTTGCGACCCTCACTGTTGAAGGTGGTCCCTACCAGACGTCCTTGACCGAACGTCAAGTCATCAATTGGAAGTCAGCAATGTCGGCGCTGCGGCTCGGGCTTAAGGATCACGCCGATAGCGGCGTAGGGGACCTGACGCGACGGCAGATTATGGCTGCGGTACAGATCGCCAAGACCGGCAAGCGTGGGACGGCCTCTCTTCTTGTGCCGCCTCCAGCGCGCCGAATGAGCTGTCCTCCGAGGTGATTGCCATCGCCGATTCACATATCGGAAGCAGCTTTCTTCATGCCATCCCAAGCCCATTTTCGTGCCGACGTCAACTCCGCGGCAGAGAAGGACTGCCACGTAATTACTCGTTCGTTCGCTCGGTCAATCATACATGTCGTCGATGGCATCGGTACTCAGATCGCGCGGCATCGTTCCATACTGCTGCGAAAAAGAGTGCCAACCGAGTTGCTAGGGTGATCAGAGCCAGGAATCCATCAGGTGAACAAGCTGGGAGCCCGCCGTATAAAAGGCTACCTGCGCTACACGAAACCGCCGGCGTTCAACGGCACTGACCGGCAACGGCAAATCGTTCTCCGCGATCTGCCCCAATACGTACGAAGCCAAAACACTGCCAAACACTGTGCCTGGTGCGATTCCGCGGCCGTTATAGCCGCTGAAACCGATGACGTTGCGATCCAGCTTGTGAAGCCGGGGCAAGTTGTCCGACGTCATTCCAATCATGCCGAACCAGCCGGCTTCAAACTGGACGCCCCGAAGTCCTGGAAAAAGCTTGCGCCGCGATCTTTGGGCCCAGGCCCGGTGAATAGATTGCCCCATTCTCTCAAGCGCACCAACACTGCCAAACACGAGTCGCCCGGAGCGATCGAGGCGAAATGAAGAGAGAACCTCTCGAGTGTCCCACACACCCTGCCGCTCAGGCAGGATCGACTTTCTCAGATCGTCGGGCAGAGAAGGCGTGGCAAAGTTGAAATAAGGCAGTTGAATCTGTTCCTGGCGTACCTCAGACCAAAGTCCTTTGCCATAAGCATCCGTCGCGACGACCACCCAGTCGGCCTCTACAGATCCGCTTTCGGTGCCGGCTCTCCAGCGCAAACCGTTGTGTTGCGCCGTGATGGCCTCGCTTTGCGTAAATATCCTGGCTCCCATCGCAAGCGCGGCCCGCGCTAACCCTCGCACATAGGCCAATGGCTGTATGGTGCCGGCGCGGTTATCGAGCAGCGCGCCGGTGTAGTCGCCACCGCCTACTTTCCTGCGTGTTGCTTCCGCATTTAGCACGAAGACGGGCGCTCCACGCTTCTGCCACTGTTCGGCACGGGCCTCAATCTCCTCCAGGCCCCTACGTCCGACCGCACAATGCAAGGTGCCGGCACGTTCCACTTCACATTCGATGTCGTGCTTTTCGATGAGTTCGAACACCGTCTGCGGTCCGCGCCCGAGTTGTTCAAGCAACCGTTCTCCAAACGGCGCGCGGAGCGCGTCCGGAAGCGCGTCAGGCATGAGCCACATGCCCGCATTCACGAGCCCGACGTTCCGCCCGGAGCCGCCGAATCCTATTTCAGACGCCTCCAAAAGCGCGACACGCGCTCCTCCTTCAGCAAGATGAAGGGCCGCCGACAGCCCCGTATATCCACCGCCAATCACGACGATATCCGCTGCAGTTCGGCGGTAAGGGGAGCAGTTTCAGGCGCTGGTGGCGCAGTCAGCGCCCACAGTCCGTGTGATCGTCTACTGTTTCGCATCCGCCAATCTTGATCGACCCGAGGTCCAGCAGCTATGGTGAATACCGGTAAGCTCTGGCGGACCTCTCTAGTACATCATGCTCGGGGCTTAATGAATAGTCGCCATCGGGCCAAGTCGCGGGGGAGAAACATCGGCCGGGTGAAAGCGATCAGGCGTCGAGATTGTGCAGGTGCTGGCGGTTGCACAGCACGATCTGGCGAGCGCCCGAGAAGCCGAGTATGCCCTTTGCGTGAAGCTGCGAGAGCGTGCGCGACACGGTCTCGAGCGTGAGGCCCAGATAGTCGGCGATATCGAGCCGACACATCAGCAGCGCCATTTCATGCCGGGGACGGCGAGGCGGCGATCCATTTCGAGCAGGAAGGCTGCAGCACGCTCCATCGCCGTCTTGCGACCCAGCAGCAACATGTGGTCTATCCGCCTGGCAATAACGTTCCTGAAGCTTCAATCGCCATAAAGATCGAGCTGGAATAGACGATGAAAGCGCTCCTCAGGTCGTCGCTGATGCCCTCATTCGCCAGAAGATCGCGGGTATCAAAAAATCGCGAGGAAGTTGCGGTCAAAGGCGACGACGATTTTCCCGCGTAGAGGTCGGAAAACGAGGCGACTTGTGTCTCCGTAAAATCAGAGCCTTCCTCGACGTTCGGAAGCACGGATCTTGGTAACGATGCTTTCCGCGCGGTTCCCGAACTTATTCACCTTAACGTCGGGAATTCCCTTGCCAATGGCGATAGCCATTCTTTTCATGCCCGCATCGATCGCGGCCAGCGATTCCCGCCGGCCGGCGAGCTCAGGTCGATATCGACTGACAAAACGCGGCAGATCGCGCACGAATAGACTGATCGCAGTCCCGCCTTTGGGAGCAAAATCCTTTAACGCCGCACCGATTGGCAAGGTCTCGATCAGCAGCGCAACCAGAGCTGGTCCCGGTTGTCTGACAAATTCTCCGGGTTGATAAGTGGAGCGTCTGCCGGGTTAGGCCGCCAACGCGGAACGACGGCTGGCTGAAGATATCAACCGATCGAGTGGCGCGCCCCGCTGGCATGCTCGCCAGCAACGCCATCGCCATCAGCATGGACGTGCCGAATTTATGGTGAAGAATCTGGCCGGTTGCCTTTAGGGGCCCTACAGGGGTTAGCAGGCGGCTAGCTCTTCAAGCTTACGTATCCTAGCGGCTTCGTCGCAAAATGCGGGGACATGCCAGACGAACGAGATCGCAGATTACCGACCTTACCGACGTGAAATCGGCGGGCGATCCAAGTACTGCGGCCCCGCCGTTCGACTTGTTCCTCGCCAGCTTGCGAATGGCTTGGAAAGAGGGCGCATCTCACCAACGGACCGGCCGATCCTAAAAGGGAGGCGAGTTCGTCGTCGCTCTGACCCTTGGAATTTGTCGGTCAGCGGGCATCACATCCGGCTTCTCGCGTACCTCCTACTGGCGCAGCGCGGCTCGCGATGCGCATTCGCAAGACGATCTTCTGGCGGCACGAAGGTCGCGATGCGTGCCCGAAATCCGACGCCGACGCAGCTTGTCGGGTTACATACATAGGACCTTACTGGGCGTGTGGATGTTTTTCAAAGCGTTGTCATGTGCCTAGTGCGCGCGGACTGCCTGGCACGGTGATTGCTATTGGGGTGCAGCGACAAGGTCGCGCAACAGGTAGCTTTGGAGTTGAATCATGGCGCTATACATCGAGTCCCCCGCTCCTTCGCTCAAAGTCGAGAACTGGCTGCGTGGCGAGCCCCTCACGAACTTCGAGCCAGGGAAAGTGTACATCGTCGAATTTTGGGCAAGTTGGTGCGACCCATGTGTGAAGGCGATGCCCCATCTGATAGAGCTGCAAGCAAAATACAAAGACGAGGGGCTTGAGGTCGTCGGAGTCGCAGCTTATGAAAAAGCACCAACGGCGGATGAGGCGCGCACCAAGTTGGACGCATGGTTGACTGAAACGTTCTCAAATCTGAACTATCGAATCGGGTTCGACAGTACGGGCGAAATGAACAAGCTTTGGATGGATGCCAGCTCTTCTCCCGGCGTTCCGAGATCGTTCATCGTCGACCGCGACCGCCACATTGCCTTTATCGGTGATCCGCTCGACATCGCCCACGTCTTGCCGAAAATTATCAACGGCACTTGGCGCAGCAGCGATGAAGCTAAAGCCGCTGATGCGAAACGGATTGCGGAAGACCAACGCACAGAGCGCTTTTACTCAATCCGGCGGACAATTCGATTGGCTATGGAAGCAAGGGATTGGCCGGCAGCGCTCTCAGCGGCCGAAGAGGGCATTGCCATGATGCCGGACGATCGACACTTCCGCGAAATTCAGGCGGGTCTGTTGCTTCAAATGCGCGACACGGCGACCGGGTTCCAGGTCTTGCGCCAACTGGTTCAAGATGCGATTGAGAAACGGTCAGACGCTGTGTTTGGACTGATTGCCGTGATGGAGCAACTCTTTGATCCGGAGAACGATAAGGCCCACCTTCCGCGTGCCGAGCGCTTTGCGATCGGCAAGGATGTGTCGGAACATATCCTCAATTCAGTGCAAGACAGCGGCGGCCCCACCTTTCATGCTTATAGAGTGGTCGCTCAGTATTACTACGAGAGTGGTGACAAGCAACGCGCGATCGAGCTGATCGAGCGGGCAATGGCATGGCTAGACGATCCGGAAATCGTGCCGGAACCTGCAAAACAGTATTATATGCCGCGGCTGCTCCAAACCTTGGCCAACTACAGGGGCGAGAAGGCTTGTTGCAGCGGATCTTGTTCGGTTCCGCAAGAAAACTTTCCTGGAGCTCCCAAAGTGCAGCCGCAGGAGGAGACATGAAGGGCGATGTTAATCGCAGATGCACAATCGGGGCTATGCGCCTTCGAAGCGCTCGCGACCAGCAGAACCATTTCAGAGCGATTGCAACACGCAAGTCACAAGGAAAGCCTAGCCCACAACAAGCGATGCGACGCCCTACGGCCCGTCTTTGCTGGGTGTCTAGTTAGTCGTTCGTGAAGAACCGTCCAAGCGGTTGATCAAGAATCGATTTCCGGGCGAGATCCACTTTGAGATTGCAAGCTTTCGGGCTTTGACTGCACAAAAGCTTGCAATTTCATCTTTGAGGATTCCGTCGAATCGCAAGGCGAGATTCCCTGATCGCATCGGAGGAAGCGATGCAACCAGGGGAACGAAACGACGGTGCAAGCCAAGAATGTGATGCCGATGCCAAGCTGCTGAACCGCACCCGCGATTGATCCGGCTGGCGAGGCGACATGGTGTCAAGCTGCGCAAGTCCTATGCCACGGTGGGCAAGATCGCGCTGATCAAGCACCAGCGCTACTCCCACGCCAAACAGTTCAAGCGCGACAACAGGCCCTTGAAGAAAACTCAGGACCTATCTCGGCCGCATCATCCGCGACATAGGCCGCAAACGGCGCCAACGCCGACTTGCTCGGTGGGATCGTGTTGGAGCGCATGCTGGCACGGGCGCGACAAGTGCTTGAGCAGAATCGGCGCCAGCGTGGCCCGAACCTCTACTCGCTGCACGCGACGGAGGTGCAGTGCATCGGCAAGGGCAACGCGCACCGGCCTTACGAGTTCGGTGTCAAGGTCTCAGTCGCCACCACGCTGGCGCCGGCCCGCGGCGGGCAGTTCGTGACCCATGTGAAGGCGCTGCCCGGCAACCCCTATGATGCCGACACACTTGCAACCGTCATCCCAGAGATGGAAGCGCTGATCGGCAACACTATCGAGCGTGCTCTCGTCGACAAGGGCTATTGCTGCCACGGCGCCCCGCCCGATTACAAGTTCAGGGTGTTCATCTCAGGACAGAAGCGGCGGGTGACGCCACAGACCAAGCGCGAGCTGCGACGGCGCTCCGCCATCGAGCCGGTCATCGGCCACCTCAAATCCGAGCACCGCATCGGCCGCAACTAACGCCAAGGTAACACCATCAACGCCGTTCTCGCCGCCGTCGGCGATAACTTCCGCCGCCTAATCTGGTGGCTCTGGCTCTTGTTGTGGCAAATCATCGGCACCCTCGCGAAATCCACGGTCAATCAGCCTGCCAATCAGGATTCTTCACGGCCGACTAACTATACCGCTGCGCTCACAACGGGCCGCTAATTTCGGCAGATGCGGATCCCATCTCATGGAGTAGTCATAGCACCGGATGTTATACGTGCCGTCGGCACAAGTTGACAGCAGCAGCACTCCCTAGTCCAAAAGCTTGAGGCGGCGCGCCTTGATGGCAGCCTGGATTCGGCTGGACACTTCCAGCTTTCGCATGACGCTCTTGATGTGAAAATCGACGGTGTTCCGGCTGATTCTTAATATCACCCCTATTTCCCAGGATGATTTGCCCTCCTCTACCCACCGCAAGCACTGCTTTTGCTGTGGGGACAGCTTAACGACTTGCCCGTCGATCATGTGTTGCTCCTGGAGCCGAGACGACTGGAACGCGATCAGCAAATGCCGTACCACGCGACGGAGATCGCAAACTCTCCTGCCAACACAAGCCTTGGAGCACCAATCAGCTGCCGATCCAACTGCAGAACCATCGGCTGTCGAAGCGATTGCGACATACGTCGTAAGCGCGACAGCATGGTTGCAACAAACGGCACACTTGACGTCCGCGACCTGCTTTAGGCCTGCGATAGGTCTCCTCATGGCTGGTAGGCGCCAGCATTTCGGGTGGTCACTTCAGCTTTCGCATAGCGTTCTTGATGCGAAAATCGACGGCGTTCCGGCTGATGCTCAATATCACCGCTATTTCCCAGGATGATTTGCCCTCCTCTACCCAACGCAAGCACTGCTTTTCTCGTGCGGACAGCACAACGACTTGCCCGTCGACTATGTGTTTCTCCTGGAGCCGAGACGACTGTAAGGCGATCAGCAAATGCCAAACCACGCGACGGAGATCGCAAACTCTCCTGCCAACACAAACCTTGGAGCACCAATCAGCTGCCGATCCAACTGCAGAACCATCGGCTGTCGAAGCGATTGCGACATACGTCGTAAAAGCGACAGCAGTGGTTGCAACAACGGCACCCTTGACGTCCGCAACCTAAGTTAGGCCTGCGATAGGTTTCCTCATAGCTGGCAAGCGCCAGCATTATGTCCCGCGCTTGCTCCAGCGTGGCTTTCTGCATTATCCCACGGAGGAGGCGGAGCGGACCCAGCTACATCGGTCGCGGCTCCAAGGCAGAGGTTGTTGGCATTGCCGCAAATGGCGTGGAGGACTGGTTCTGTTCGCGTAAATCGCTCGACGGCTCATTGATACTGGATGAGTTGATAACGGACATCGACCAAAATCAAAGTCATCAACGCTTTGTGGACCACGGTGCTTGGGCGACACTATTGACTCGAATGTCGCCGCGCGATGCTAGATCCATCTCGTGATCCGCACCGTTCGCTTGTATCGCGTGATGTCGGAGCGCGTCAGAAAGGGGTGCAATCCGTCTTATTTGTACGCCACAGCTATCCAGCGGCCATAGCATACCGAATATCGTTCGGGGCGGAGGCATGAGCGGCGAGGGCGAAAAGACTCCGATCGAGGCATTAGGATCGCCAAATAATCGGATAATTCCGCGTACCACGAAGCGCCATCGCAAGAACCGTGGCATGCCGCCGCCCGCGACGTCGGATATCAATACGCTGCCGGGCAGCTCTAATTTGACGGCATTAGAGGCCGCGGCGGTTATCCGGCGCACGCCCGGCGCGCTGGAGCAGTGGCGGCGGGATCCGAACCACGCGCTGAAATGGCGTTACGTCGACGGCCGCCCACTCTAATCCTGTCGATGCGGTGCGCGACTATCCGTCACCTCCTGAACCCTGATCGGCTCGGTACGTGGCTGCTCGGAAACTCTATAATCTGATTCAGCCACCATCCCTCAAGCCGCTCGAAGAGGCTCTGGCGCGGTGATCAGGCGCCGGTTGATGAGTTCCGCAATTTCGTCGAAACGCGGTATATCCCGGAAGATGGTGATGCGAGCATAGAAGTCGCCAACCTCCTCGGCGCTTAACCGCACCTACAAAGGCCGCCGCGGGAAGTTAGATCGCTGCGGCCCGCGCATGGTCAAAAAAGCCGGGTTACATATCGAAGTGAAATATGGGGCCAGCCCCGGTTCGGAGAATCTACCGCTAACCTTTTCTTGGCTGATAGCTAAATTTCGTAGCAACCGAAATGCGGCTATCGTGCATTATGTTCCATTGGAAAGGTGCCGCCGGCTTGCCGGAGGGCGCTCGATTGTAACCCCTGATTCCTGGTGGTCTCGTCCCCGCACGAGATGATGATCGATATCTGCGTTTCGGAGGGGAATCCCGATGCGGCTTGCATTGCCTTACCTTGCTATTTGCCTTTGCGACGCCTCTCTCGCGGCGTGGTTGTCCTTCACGCTCATCTACTGACGGAGCAGATCCTCGGCGGGCGTCGGGCAGCCGAACGTATGTGCCGCTCTCATTCAGCTCTCCTTCCTTAACCGCACCTCATGCCGGCGCCGAACTCTGCGCCGTTTCCCTTAAGTGTGTAGAGGAAGGGATAATTGATCTTCTCGATGTGGACACCGCCGTCCTGTACCGGCCCAGTGCCGGACGCCATCTGAACGAGATGGCGAGCGGCGACTTCCGGATCGGCGAACGCGCGTTCGGTGACCAGTTTCATTGCGATGTTTGATGACAGATCCTGCGGCGCACATGCCGAGTAGAAAAGGCGCAATCCGACGCGCCACCACGGCTGATCTTTGGGAAGGCGTGTCGAGTCGCACGTCGACCCCACAATCGCTGCGGCTGAGCCCGCGCTCGTACACCACCGAGGCCAGAGCGGCGAACCAGCCGAGCATGAGGGCGACGCAGATCAGGGCAGGGCAGCGACAGGATTGTCCCTGGCGGCGCCCGGCTGCTTGGGGCTGTGAGGGAAGCCAGCCGGCGTGCGCCGTCGGGGGACTAGCCAAACGTCGATCGAGCGAGGGCCGAGCTGTTCGTGTTGGGTGAGACGACCTCTGTTGTGGGTGGGGCGCACGCGCCGGATCGGGGCTCTGACGCATATTCGATGATCGTGTTTGTTTTTATGGCGCGCCAATCAGCCTAGCCTGAAGGAGATCGAGCTTAGCGCGCCCGTACATCTGCCGTTTGACCAGCTTGAGTTTGGTGATCTGAGCTTCCACTTGGCCATTGGACCATGGTTGCGTGATAGCCGCGTGCACCGCGCCCTTATGTTTGGCGATGCCATTCGCGAACGAGCCAATGAGGCTCCGCTTGGATTCATCTATCCAAGGTTCGAGCTCGATCTCGACCCTGTTTCGGATCATCGCGTGGAAGCGGCCAACGAGAGCGTGGGCATCGGCCAGCATAGGAACGCTTTGTTCAATAGCGGCAACCGTTACGGTCTCGGCCTTGCTTAGGTGGTCGCGCTTCGTTGTCAGCAACTGCGCTATCGTCCTGGCGGCGGGGACCTTCTGCAATTGTTGACGGCTGATAGTCGGCTGTGGCGACGGGTCCATCAGACCAGCGCACCCTGCGGCGGCGGGGATTTCATCTGGGGCCACCGAACAGGCATGCTTCCAAAAAGGACCGCGATTGGTACAGGCGGAGGACGTCCGGAACATTCGCGCTGCGCACTGCTCGTCTCAGCGACAACGTCGAGAATGCGCGGTGGATGTAGTATGAGCCAAACAGGCGATCCAGATGCGCAATCGTATCCTGTTGCTCGAAGGTCAGCGTAAATTGGCTGGTAGGGTCTTGCATGGCGCGCCTCGCGTTGAGCTCGTGGTTCCCAAGGGACCGTCAAGAGGATCCCTTTCGAACTGTCGGGGAAACGATCGCCGTTCGGCGCGAATTCACCCGAAACCGCGAACGTGGCAGTATAGTCAGAGCTTCGCCGATTCTCTCATAGTCCGAATGTGGGAATTCTGCTCGATTGGGCGCGATAGCACCACGACGCCTGGTTTTCTATGCAATGCAACTGCTCCTCACACCCAGATTTATCGCGCTCGATTCATCGCACCTCGGAGATATTGCCCGTGATCGCGCATCGATGAACAGCGAGCGGAGGTGCGCCGCGGAGAAATTTCAGCGCGCGTTCGATGCGAGCAACAACGTTCTACTCCTGAGCTGGCATCACATCCAGGAACTGCTCTCGCATCGCGACGATCAGGTCGTTGTCGAGCGTGTTTCCTAACTAAAATCCCTGCCCTTCGTTGCTTCAGTTCGATCGGCGCACGGCGAGGATGTCGTTGGCGGGATCATTGACATACTGGCATTCGAGGTCGAGGCTGCCTTCAATACACCGACGATGGATGCAGCGAAGGTGCGCGAAAGCGTCGCTCCAGGTCTTCTGCGGGTCGGACCCTGACTGCGCCGATGACGCTCGACGGACCAATGAACGCCGTCGCTTTCCTCGCCTATGTCGAACAGGTGTTGGCACCTACCCTCAATCCCGGCGACGTCGTCGTGATGGACAACCTGCCGGCACATAAAGGTGCTGCCGTCCGGGCCGCAATCGAGGTCCGCGGCGCCAGCCTTCTGCTACTGCCGCCCTATTCGCCCGATTTCAATCCGATCGAGAACGCCTTTGCTAAATTCAAATCGAGCCTGCGCAAAGCCGCAGCCAGGACCGTCGACACCCTCGAAGCCGCAATCGCCGACGCCTACAGAGCATTCACCCCTACCGAATGCGCCAACTACTTCATGACCGCAGGATACAGTTCAACCTGATCGGAATCTGCTCTAATTAAACAGGAATAGGTCAATGGGGAAAACGGGACGACGAAGCAGCCAAAGCAGCCAAAGCAGCCAAAGCAGCAAGCAAGTCGCTAGAAGATCGCGGACAACGAGTCCGATCCATGGATGGGGAACGCTTTCAGCGTACCGACGCGAATACTGGCGAGCGAATCGGCAGGCCGCTCACAAAAGCTGAATTGATAAACAAGGCTGACGGAAACGACTGATGAGGCTTGGTCGTTTAGTCCGGTGGACGCCTTGGACCGCATGCACCGAAAGGGCGTGCGGTTCTTTCATGCTGATGATCGCGGAGGCGCTGCCGGGTGGTCCCGACGTCGAGCGTCCGTCACGCGCTGGAAGGAGACCCCACGAGGGCCTGAGCTGAAGCGTGCTTTCGAGCGGCAATGGTGCTCCTGTTCGTTTTCACGAAACGCCTCAGATGCTTGTATGTCGTCTCGCTTGTAATCGATTTCTCGATTTCTTCGTGCCAGTGCGGCGAGTGTTCCAGTACGACGATGGAGTCCAGAATTTTATCTTGAACGATTTCGCGCGCCACGCCGACGAACAGCTGCGCATTGATGGCCGCCGAGTAGATTTCGAGAAAGTTTAGAAATTCGATGAACGCATGTAGCTGCTTCGGCCCATCGTCCTTGCTCGCTGCAAGCGCGGCCTCACGTTCGTTCATCGCTTTTAGGAAGTCCTGCAAGTGTTGGAGCGTGACTGTTTTTCGAGTCCTCCAGGCTTGATACGCATTAACGAACAAACCGGCGGCGGCAGCGACCGTGCCGCCCACTTGCACGTAGGGAAGCAGCTCGGATGCAGACAAGGCAGTTCGGATCAGCTCTTGGGTGCGGACGGAGTGGGTGCGGGCGCTGGATTTGGCTGCGTTGTTTGGGTCTGAGCCGCCGGACGACTAGCCAGCGCCGTTGTCAAATTCGATGAGGACACACCTTTTTCCAGAATTGAGGGACCCGATTGCGCTAAGCTTGCACCCAAGTTCGTGGAGCTAACGCCATCATGCGCCATCTGTCTGGGCGATTTGGAGTCGGAGTTATTGACCATGTCTTATAGCCTTTGCTGGATTCATAAAGCTTTTCAACAGCACACCGGCTATCAGCCGGAGTAAGTGCTGAACCTACCGTGCTTTACGCCTTCCGTGTATCCGTGTGAAACCCGGGTCTCCATCTCGCGCTCTAGGTACTCATTGGCAATCAACAGCGCCTTCACAGCTTCGCGCGCGTCACCGCCGCCGCAAGCGGCGATTGCTTGATCGGCGGCGGCTTCCAACCGTGCCGTGTGCTGAGAACGGCGGCGCGGGAGCTTCCGACATTGACGTTTTCTAGCTTGACCCGCCTACGCTACGTTCTCATTATGTTCTAAGGCGCGCCTGCGCCCAAGGGCGGGAGACTACTTTGAGTAAGCCTGCCGCCATGCTTGCACCCGGCAGACTATGGAGCCTGTGCGATATGCTTCGAATTCATGCTTACGACTATGTGCTGATCGGAACTGATCTTGTTTGGGTGCGAGAAAGCTGGAAGCGATCGAACATCGCTGGTCCATGACAACTCCGGGTGAGGACGCAGCAATAGAAACCCTGCTTGAGACCGCGCCAGAGGCGCGTTCTGCTGAGCAGCAAGAGTTTTCCAAGTCAGCATTTTGAATCGCTGGCAAAAAAATGTCGAGAGCTTGCGCTTCCAGTCACAGCTACTCTTGCGGAACGTGCAATCGAGATTCCACCAAAGACAGCTGGTGAAATTGATGCGTTGATATCGGCGTTTGTTGCCGAACTAAAATCGCACTTGTTCCTATTCGTCCCAAATCATCTAGCCAAGTTTTATGAACTGATTTTGCAAAGCACGATCACTGTCGCATTCCCCCATGCCTCGAAAGAACTTGTCGCGGCAGGAAATAGCCTCGCCTCCGGCCTATTCACCGCTGCTGTTTTTCACTCAATGCGTGCCGCCGAAATTGGCGTGAGAGTTCTTGGAAGCGAGCTAGGAGTTAGCTTTCCGGATAAGCCACTAGAGCTAGCGGAGTGGCAGCAAATCCTGGATCAGTCAGAGGTCAAGATAAAGGCCATGAAATCCTTGCAACCAAGGCAACACAGGGACGACCAACTAAAGTTCTTTTCACAGGCTGCGGTGCAGTTCACATATTTCAAGGATGCTTGGCGGGTACGTGTAGCACACGCGAGAGAGACCTACGAAGAAAATCCAGCGACTAGAGTATTCAACCATACACTGGAGTTTTTCGAAGTGCTGGCTACTCGTTTGAGGGAGCCGACGCCCGTCGTTTGACGGGCGGATTATTCTCGCCTGATTGGATTTAGATGCGAGCCGGATTTATCCTGTTGGCTCTGCTGTGGTAACGACAGCTTGCCTTATCGTTGTGGAGCGAAAGCCGCGAATGAGCTGGATAGATTTATGGCGGGAAGGCCGGTTAGTTGTGACGAGCTGTTATTAGGAAATCATGGGTAGGGACATCTTCGAATGAACTTGGGCAGCACCGGAAGCGAGGCGCTCGATCTGCTGATCGCTTTTGTCGCACTCGCCGTCATATTCTATCTGATCCTGCGAAATTGGCACTCGATCACAACCGGCGTGGTGATAGTGGGGATTATCGGAGCGGGGCTTGGGCTCGCGTTCCTGGCACTCGTTGTCGTGGTCACCGTCGGCGTTGCAGGATATGAGGGATACAAGACCGAGCAGTGCCAGACGGTCCATGAGCGCGTGACGAGGGCGAGGACCGCTCCCAACGACTACTTCGGCAACAAACTCCGCACCGATGCTGACGCGGAGCAATCGTCGTGCAACGAATTCGCGATCAGGCTTGCCGAACGCGCGATGAACACGAGGTCCGACGACTTCGATCCTCTCGACTTGATTCGCAAGGCAGTGCGAGGTTGGTAGACCGTCAGGAGCCAAAGAGGCGGGAACGTGAAAGAAGACAGGCTGAGTGCTACACACCCATTTAGTACCCGGCTGAGCGGGCCAACCTGTCAGGCTACGTTCCGTTGCGCACCGGCGCTTCTCCCGAAAAGCCAAATCGCGATGTCACAAACTCGCAAAAAAAACCGTATAGTCTATACCCTTCCGCAAAATTGCAGGTCGGACTGGACGGGGAAGTAAGCCAACCTTGGCGCGCGAGTGTTGTTCTAACATTTGGGATATTCGGCATATGGCGTACGATGCAGCTACAGTGCAGATGCTTCGCAATATTTTAGATGAAATCCTTGCCAGCGAGACGTTCATTCGGCAAAAGCACCGTTCTGCTGTAGAGGTCGCGGAGCGCGTTTTGTGGCTTGTCTCGCGCGGTGAGCGGGAGCCCGCGGCAATCAAAGAACACGTGCTGAACGAGTTTTTGACATACGCTGCCGCGTGATTGCACTAAGCCGCCGCAGCAATTGCCTTCCGATGCAGTGCGCCGGATACATACTCTGCAATCGCATCAACCGCTTGCCGCTTCTCAGCCTGCATGTCGTAACGGTAATAGGTTTTTCCGCTGCCAACGATGGCATGATGCGTAAGCGCCTCGGTCGTGTCGCGCGGAATACCCATGGCCCGCGCCCAGGTCGTGGCTGACCGGCGCGCATCGTGCGGGGACCATTCGGCCTTCTTCAGCTTCAGCCAAAGTCGGCGGACGGCTTGCGACAGGGCGTGCCGGTCAATGGGCTTGTCGCCTTTGCCGCGGGTCCAGGGGAAGACGTAAGGGCTGTCCTCGTACAGTCTCCCTGCAAGCGCTTGCTTGATGAGCTGGATGCGTTCATGGGGCTCGGTAAGTCTTTGAAAACAAAGGCTCGAACTGGGTGGGGACCGTATGATTCGCTCTCCTGACTCGAACCCCGACGAGGCACGATCCGCTTTAAAGCGCGTTTGGAAACCGCTGCGGATGCTTCCCTCTCCGAGCGGATCTAGTGGTGTCGATTTTGAACCTACTCGGATCGCTTGACACATGCCCGGCTCGATGTCTCAGCGAGCGCCGTTCTCATTCCAAAGCGCCGCAACGATATCGCAACGAATTGGGTGAAACGACCGTGAACAAAACGAGACGGAAACACCTGTCGAAGTAAGAAAAATCAACACCTTAGAAGATGTTCACTGCGTTCGGGACGCAGGGGTCGCAGGTTCGAATCCTGCCACTCCGACCATTCATCCAAAAGTCGACGTTTTCCAGAGGCTTGGCCGACCGGCCGCCGGTGCCTCGGGAGCGCCTTTTTGCAACGATTTTCGGGGCGGGTCCACGGCCGATTTGGCCGGGCAGGGGCGTCTGTGCGCGTGGCATGGCTCCTCCTTTGCCGGCAACGGCAGCACACGTCTCATCGTGCAGTGATCGCAGGCCGCATGTCATTTCATGACTGCGAAACAAGCCAGACGACCAAGCTATCATCAGGAATCGCCCAACAAATCCGCATGTGACCGACCGGTCTGGTGTCGGCAAGGCGCTTCGATTTTGTAGTTTACACGTGGCCGCTCGGCAGAGCTTACTTCGCTCAAGCTAGATCTCACAGGACCGATGATGGACGCGATTCGCACCTTCCCGCCGCTTCGAAACGATCGTACCGATGCGTTTCGGATATTTGGGCGTTCCGGGTCCGGTGCTGCCAATGAAGTCCCGGCATCCAGTTCCGCCGAGCAGTCTGCCCCGCAGGTGAAGCTGCATGTCCGCGGCGTCTCCAAGACCTATGGCACCTCGACCGTACTCAAGCCGCTCGACTTGAAGGTGATGTCGGGAGAGTTGCTGGCAGTGCTTGGCCCGTCGGGGTCGGGCAAGACGACGCTCCTGCAGATCATCTGCGGGCTGGTCGAACCATCCGGCGGGCGGTTGGTCATCGACGGTCGAGACGAGACCGACAATCCGGCCAACAAGCGCGACATCGGTGTCGTCTTCCAGAATTACGCGCTGTTCCCACATCTCACGGTGTACGAGAACGTCGCCTTTCCGCTCCAGATGCGCAAGCTCGCCCAGGCGAAACTGCGAAACAGGGTGGAGGAGACGCTTGCGATGGTCGGGTTGTCCGACTTCGCCAAGCGCTTCCCGCGCGAATTGTCCGGTGGTCAGCAGCAACGTGTCGCGCTGGCGCGCTGCTTCGTCTACCGGCCGTCTCTGATTCTGATGGACGAGTCGCTGTCGGCGCTCGACAAGAAGCTCAGGGACAGTATGCGGATCGAGATCAAACGCCTGCATCGCGAGACCGGCGCGACCATCATTTTCGTCACGCATGATCAGGAAGAGGCGCTGGCGTTGGCCGACCGGATCTGCCTGATGAACGACGGGAGAATCGAGCAACTCGGCGCGCCCGACGAGATCTACGAGCGGCCGGCCAGCACGTTCGTCGCCGATTTCATCGGCGCTTCGAACCTGATCCACGGCGAGGTCGCCGCCGACGGCACCTTCGACACGCCGGATGGCCGCGTGCCGCTGCCGCCGGGTCAAATGGTGGCAGCGGGCAGCAAGGCCGCGCTGGTGATCCGTCCCGAGAAGCTCGAACTGTGCGCGCGCGACGACGCCTATATCACCGGGCATGTCGAGGAGACCATCTATGCCGGTTCCGAAACGCGTCTCCTGGTGCGGCTTGGCAGCGGCAACCTGATGACGACGCGCCGCGCCGCCGGCCAGCCACCGGTCTCGATCGGAGAACCGATTTTCATGCGCTGGGATCGCACTCATGCCCGCCTGCTGGAAGGCGCACCCCCCGTCACCTGACCTACGCCATCATCGCAACTCGATCTCGCGCATTACGGAGACCAAGGATGTCCACCAACACGATCTCGCGACGCAAGCTTATCAAAACCACCGGCGCTGCGGCCGCAGGTCTCGCGCTGCCGGCGATCTGGACCGGACAGGCATCCGCCGCGGAGCAGATCACCGTGGCCGATGTCGGCGGTGCGCCGGGTAATGCGATCCGCACCGCCTTCTATGACCCCTTCGAGAAGGAGACCGGCATCAAAGTGGTCGGCGTTGTCCACGAGTCCGATCCGGTGACGCAATTCAAGGTGATTGTCGACACCGGCACCAAGCTCTGGGACGTTTGCATGGTGACGCCGGATGACGTGCTGCGCCTGACCAGCGAAAAGGATTATCTCGAGCCGCTCGAGATTTCGAAGGGACCGGACGACGAATTCATTCCGGGCGCGCTGATGCCGAACTGGTTCGGCTTCTCCGCCTACGGCATCGTGATGGCCTACCGGACTGACACCTACAAGGCCGCGGCCCCGACGGGGTGGGCGGACTTCTGGAACACCACCAAATTTCCGGGGCGCCGCGGCCTGTACCGCAATCCCAAGGGCGTGCTGGAATCGGCACTGCTCGCCGACGGCGTGGCGCCGAAGGACCTTTATCCGCTCGACGTCGATCGTGCCTTTGCGATGCTGGACAAGATCCGCTCGGAAGTCGCGGTCTGGTGGACCGCAGGCGCGCAGAACACTCAGATCCTGCAGAATGGTGAAGTCGACATGGCCGACACCTGGTCGGCGCAGGCCTTTGCCGCGATCGAAGCCGGCTCGCCGGTCAGCATCGTCTGGAAGGGTCTCTATTCGGTCGACGGCTGGTCGATCCCGAAGGGCACGACGAAGCTGAAGCAGGCGCGTGAGTTCGTGAAGTTCTGCGTGCATCCGGAGCGGCAGGCGGCTTACTCAAATATCGTCGCCAACGGGCCGAGCAATCTGAAGGCCTACAATTTCATCAAGCCGGAACGCGCCAAGGTGCTGCCGACGCTGCCCGAGAACCTCGCCGGTCTCACCATCCGCGACTTCGCTTATTGGGGTAAGAACTATGCCGCCATTTCCGAGCGCTTCCAGGAGTGGCTGCTGATGGGCGGCAAGAAGGGCTGAGGCTCGAGGACAATTTCGTGAGCGAGGGTCAATCATGAGCAAGAAGAAACAGATGGCGATCGGGGCATTGGTTCATGCCAACGGATCGCATGCGGCGTCCTGGTTGATGGATGAGGCGCGTCCTCATGCTTCGACCGACATCGATTACTATCGCGAGATGGCTCAACTTGCCGAGCGTGGCAAGTTCGACTTCTTCTTCATTGCCGACACGCCGGCCGCGCGCACCGAGAATCTGCAGGCCTGGAGCCGTTCGCCGTTGTTCATGAATGTCCTGGAGCCGCTGACGCTGCTCGCGGCGATCGCCGGGGCGACGACGCACATCGGTCTCGGCGCCACCGCTTCGACGAGCTTCTACGAGCCATACAACATCGCCCGTCTGTTCGCTTCGCTGGATCACATCTCGCACGGCCGTGCCGCCTGGAACGTCGTGACCTCCGCGAACGATTATGCGGCGCGCAATTTCGGTCTAGACCGTCTGCCGCCGCATGGGGACCGCTACGCCAAGGCAAAAGAGTTCATCGATGTCGTCGAGGCGCTCTGGGACAGCTGGGAGGACGGCGCCTTTGTCTACGACAAGGCTTCGTGCCAGAGCTTCATTCCCGAAAAGCAGCACCTGGTCGATCACGAGGGCAAGTATTTCACCGTGCACGGCGTGCTCAACATCGAGCGGCCGCCGCAGGGTCGCCCGGTCATCATCCAGGCCGGCGCCTCCGACACAGGCAGGGATTTCGCCGCCGAATATGCCGAGGTGGTGTTCGGCTCCAGCGGAAATCTCGACGGCGCGATCGCGTTCTATCGTGATCTTAAGGAGCGAATGGTCAAGTTTGGGCGCCATCCGGATGATCTGAAGATCGCCTCCGGCATCTCGGTGGTGATCGGCGAGAGCGAGCAGGAAGCGCGCGACAAGCTCGACAGCTGGCAGGAACTCGTTCATCCCGATGTCGGCGTATTGAGGCTTAGCCAGGATCTCGAAACCGATTTGTCGGATCTGCCGCTCGACGAACCGGTGCCGCTGAACCGGATTCCGGCGACCTCCAACCTTCACAAGGCCTATTTCGATGAGATTGCCGGCCTGATCCGGGACGGTCTGACCCTGCGCGAGATCGCGCGCCGCTTCAATCGTGCCAAGGCGACGTTCTGCGGCACGCCTACGCAGGTAGCCGATCATATGGAATCGTGGATCGAGGCGGGGGCCTGCGACGGCTTCATGATTTCGTTCGTGGCGCTGCCGAGCACGATGCAAGACTTCGTCACGAAGGTCGTGCCGGAGTTGCAGCGGCGGGGCGTATTCCGCACGGATTATGAGGGCCGTACCTTGCGCGAGCACCTCGGCCTGTCGCGTCCGGAGAACCGCCACGCCGTGGCTGCGGCGGCGCCGCTCGCCAAGCGCGCTTGAATCCGCAGCCGGCGAGGGAGAGCGAAGGACCGATGACCGATATCACCTCCCTCGAGGCTGCTGCCCGTCCGGCGCGGGCCAGGCTGAAGTTCGATCCGCTCTGGCTTGCGGCGCCCGCCATTGCCTTCCTGGCGATGTTCTTGGTCTGGCCAACGGCGCAGGTGCTGTCGCTGAGCGTCGTCGACAAGACCGGCGCGCTGAGCGCGGCGGCCTTCTTGCGGATATGGAACGGGCCGTATCTCGCGGTCCTATCGACCACCTTCTCCGTCGCACTGTGGACGACGGTGCTATGCCTGTCGCTCGGCTATCCCCTCGCCTATTGGCTGTCGTGCAAGCCGCCGCGTCAACAGCGCATCGCGGCGCTGGTCGTGCTGCTGCCGTTCTGGACCAGCGCACTGATCAAGAATTTCTCATGGCTGGTACTGCTCGGCCGCAACGGCATCGTTGCCAAGACCATGCTCGCGCTCGGCCTGGCCGGCGGCGACAAGCTCTTGTTCAGCCGCGCGACCGTCATATTCGCGATGACGCACACCCTGCTGCCGCTCGCCGTCGTCACCATGTTGCCGGTGATGAACCAGATCGATCGCCGTCTCCTGATGGCGGCATCGACGCTCGGCGCCAACGGCTCGCGAGCCTTCTGGCAGGTGTTCTTTCAACTCTCGATGCGTGGGGTCGCCGCGGCTGGGCTGCTGGTATTGGTCGCCTCGCTAGGCTTCTTCATCACACCGGCGCTGATTGGCGGTCCCAGGGATTCGATGATTGGGCAGCTGATCATCCTGCAAATCAACGAGCTGCAGAACTGGCAGCTCGGGAGTGCGCTGGCGGCGATCCTGCTGATCTCAGCGGTCGCGACCTGTTTTGCCTATGATCGCATATTCGGCCTGTCATCAGTCACCGGCGGGGGAGCCAGGCCGTCCCGACCGGACGGCTTGTTGCGGCGGGCAGGGCTCGGCATTGCCCGCGCGATCGGGCTAGTCTTCGGCCTCATTGAGGACGGCTGGACGCGCAACATTCGCGGCCTGCGTGGAACAATGTTCATGTCGGTCTATGCATGGGCAATTCTCGGCGTATTGCTGATCCCGATCATCGCTTTCGTGCCGATGGCGTTCACGGCATCGAGCTTCCTGTCGTTCCCGCCACCCGCGTTCAGCATGCGCTGGTTCGAGGAATTTGTGACGTCGCCGTTGTGGGTCGCGGCGATGATGCGCTCATTCGGCATCGGCCTTGCGGCAGGGGCGATCACGCTGGTGATCGCATCGATGGCCGCACTTGGCGTGGTCCACACCAAGGGACGGTTCGGCAGCCTCGCGTTCCTGCTGTGTCTATCGCCGATGATGGTGCCTTCGATCGTGATCGCGATTTCACTGTTCTATCTGTTCGCGAAGATGTCGCTGGTCGCGACCGACCTCGGCATCATTATTGGCCATGCCGTGATCGCGCTGCCAGTGGTCTTCATGGTGATGCTGGTCACCTTCAAGGGGTACGACTGGGGGCTCAACGCCGCGGCCTCGACGCTCGGGGCGGGGCGTTCGCGCATCCTTTGGCGGGTGACCTTGCCACTGGTCAGCGGCGGTCTCGCGGTCGGCTTTGTGACCGGCTTCCTTCAGTCTTTCGAGGAATTGACGGTGGCGATATTCGTCGGTGGAGGCCTGAAGACCACGCTGCCGAAGCAGATGTGGGACGGCATCCTGCTTCAGGTCAATCCGATCATCGCAGCGGCGTCCGTCGTCGTGCTGATGGTCGTCATCCTGATGTTCATCACGATCGAAATGGCACGGTCGCTAGCGGCGCGCCGCCAGCACGCCCAATAGAAACGCCACCATCAGCGCCGGCAGCGGGGCCTCGCGCACCATGCCGCGAACGATGTCCGGCCAGTGCGGGTCAGGGACGAGTTTGGGAGACCTGACGTCCATCATCGGGGCGATGCCCCAGTCCGAGGCGAGGTCGGCGATCTCGCTCGAGGTGAGTCGCGAGCCATCGCGGACACGGAAGATGGCGGCATCGGATCGGTGGCGTGGCGCAAGCGTCATCAGTATCGCGATGGCCGTGCGCAACGTCATCTCGCCGTAGCCTTGCAGCCTCACCGACTCCTCGGGATCGGACGTCATGCGAAACTATCTCTCACACCGCGAAGTGGCGCGCGATGGCGAATGCCGCCGCCGCGCACAGGACCAGCGTGGAAGCCGCGCCGGCTACGCCACGCGCAAGATGGGCTCGCGTCAGGTGCCTGGTCATGATTTTGCTCCATGCTTGCCATGGCAATGGTGGCGGCGGGTGTTGGTTCCCTGCGCGGCGTCTAATCGTCGAGCCGGTCTATTTCCGCAGCAATTCGCTCAACGCCGCCGTCGCCTCGGCGCAGCGGATGTCGTCGATCTCGCGCGACAGGCTGATCGCACTTGATTTCAGCGCATCGATTTTCCAGCTGTCGGGGTGCTGGCTCTCGAGTTGACTGAGACGCTTGTTCAAATCGTCCAGTCTGGATTGAAGCTGTCCGACGCTGGTGGTCCCGTTCACCTTCCAGACTCGTTGCGCACGCATCGTAGTTCCCCTGCTAGTCTCACGGCGTTGTGAGCGGGGTTCGTGGCCGCAATGGGAGTTTCTTTTGTCCGGCTTCTGACGGACGGGAACCGTTGCAGATGGGCAACGCGAGTTCCTGCGCGTTTGCCGGTGCAGATAGAGCGATAGCCCCATCGCCCACGCCCTTCTGCAAGTATCGTCGCATTGCAAGCTCCGGCGCGGCCTGATTCGCATCAGGCGGCGCGCGCCCACCCGGTCGGTCGGCTCGAAAGGCGGCTTTCCAGGATTGCGATGCTCACCCGGATATTGTCGCGCCGAGCTCTCAGGTTCAGGGCGAGCATCGGGTAGGTAAGGTTCTTTGGGTCGGAGATTCCGGCCTTCCGCTCTTCCTCCTGGATGTCAGCGTCGAGCATTTGCGTGCGCCAGCGCAGGTCGGAAATCAGTGCGTGGAGCTGGGTTGGGATGGTCGCTTCGAAACGGGACGTCGGTTGCATGCGATCGCCTCACTATGAGACAGACCCACTGCGGGTCTGAGGGATTGACCGCAGTGGAGCAAGGAGAATGCCAACGTGCCGGCCGAGGGAGCAGGCAAGCTGGCGGTTGTCGCGGAACGGCACCGTCGGCGTCAGCCGTCGCGCATCGCGGCGCGCGATCAGACGATATTCTTCAGCGAGCCGTCTCGGCAGGCTGGTAGGGAGCGCGCTGCTAGACCCCGGCTTGCCGCTGCGCGACGCATCGCAGCAGGCGCGGAATCTGGTTGTGGGCGATCGCGGCGATGCGCCAGGCACCAACCATTTTCGCGAGGCTGTAGGTGGCCCGGAAGTCGTAGAGATGGTTTGACGCTCGGTCGAGCACGTCCATCGTCAGCGACGCCTGCACCAGGCACGGCGAGAGTTCTGTGATCGACAAGTCGTGAATGCGACCGGACGGCGCGCCGAGCTGGCGATGGAGCTCGACGACCTTGCTCATCGTCAGCAGACACTGCTGCCTATTTGCGATCGCAATCAAGGTGATTTCATCACCGTCCGAGACGATAAGGCTTGGATAGGTGACGCAATCGGCGATCGCTTCCACGTCGAGCGCCTGAAACGCCGCGCAATAGGTCTGGAAAAACGCCTTCACGTCCTCAGCCAGCTGGTTCGACATCTTGCCTGCTCCGCTCTTGCTTCGACCCGGCGCAACCGTACGCGCGCAAGATTACAATTTGTCGTCGGCGCTTTCCGTTTGACGGAAGGCCTGCCTCCCGGTTGGGCATCGTGCCGGACAGCGAGGCTGTGCGTGCGGCGTGCCGCGCGATAGGCTTGGTCTCGATACGATGCGGGAAACAAAGGAAAGACGCGTGGCGAGATTTGTGAATGTCGCAGCCGGCCAGCTCGGCCCGATTGCGAGAGCCGAGACGAGAACCGAGGTCGTGGCGCGGCTGATGGCATTGATGCGTCAGGCGAAGGCCAACGGCTGCGACCTGATCGTCTATCCCGAGCTCGCGCTGACCACCTTCTTTCCGCGCTGGTACTTCGAGGACCAGGCGGAGATCGACGGTTTTTTCGAGCGCGAGATGCCGGGGGCGGAGACGCAGGCCCTGTTCGACCTCGCGCGTGAGATCGGCATGGGGTTTTACCTCGGCTACGCCGAGCTGACCGTCGAGGCTGGCGTTATCAGGCGCTACAACACGTCCATCCTGGTCGACAGGAGCGGTGCGATCGTCGCCAGATATCGCAAGGTCCACTTGCCCGGCCATGCCGAGCACGAGCCATGGCGCATGTTTCAGCATCTGGAGAAGCGCTATTTCGAGCCCGGCGCCGGTTTCGGCGTGACGGAGGCTTTCGGCGGCGTGATGGGGATGGCAATCTGCAATGACCGCCGCTGGAGCGAGACCTACCGGGTGATGGGTCTCCAGGGTGTCGAGATGGTGATGATCGGCTACAACACGCCGGTGCACAACCCACCCGCGCCCGAGCACGACGATTTGTCGCTGTTCCACAATCATCTGGTCATGCAGGCCGGCGCTTACCAGAATGGCACCTTTGTGGTCGGGGTCGCCAAGGCCGGCCTGGAAGAGGGCGTGGACCACATCGGCGGCAGCTGCATCATCGCGCCCTCGGGTGAAATCATAGCCGCCTGCGCCACGAAAGGCGACGAGATCGCGCTTGCCCGCTGCGATCTCGACCTCTGCAATTCCTACAAGAGCACCACCTTCAATTTCGACGTTCATCGCCAGCCCCGGGCGTATGGGATGATCGTGGAGCGGAAGGGCATGAGCACGATGGCGGATGGAACGCCGGTGCGCTCGAAGGGGTGATTTGTTTTCTTGTTGCCCGGATGGAGCGCAGCGTAATCCGGGGCTGCACTTTCGGCGCGGCACCTACCCCGGATTGCGCTGCGCTCCATCCGGGCTGCGGGAGCCTGTCGGGCCTGTTTCGCTCGCCTGTCAATCCGTCATCGCGAAAATATTCCACTTTACCGAAATTCGGAAATGGCGTATGGGTCGCCCATCCCGGCTCGACCTTGAGGGGCGATCACGTGTCGTCATGTTTCGCGAGTTGGGCTTGCGGTGGACGCGGCAGCGTCGGGCGCGAGAGGCGTGGGCAGGGCGGATTGCTCTCCGTGAGCCCGAGGCTTCGTGCTAGATGAGCGGCGCTGTCAGGTTCGTCTCGCCAGCATTCTTCCGGCAACGTCGACAACGCCGGGAGATAATGCGGCGAGCAAGCGAGCCGTGCGTACGGCAAAACCGTGTGGTCCTGGCCGTCGTTGCTACGGTCAAGTTCTTGCGGAGGCGGAAGCGAGCTCAACCGGGCAAGCGTCCGCCGTCAATTCGCGAGGGCGAGGGAGGCCAGAAGGAATTCGGCTCCCGGGAGAGCACGGCATAAGCCGTCAAACCACCGCGCAGGGAAGGCCGAGTGATTTGGCTACACCTGTATGCTGCTGTGCGGTTTCCTCTGCGCTACCTGCGCACAGTGGACCGTGGGTGCCAGCCGGCACCCGGCCTTCCCTGCGCCCTCTTGGTTGAGAGGGTGGAGAGACGAAGCAAAGCTCGGGCAAAATCAGCCGCGAGGATGCGAAGCTGTGTCTGCGATTTGAAGATGAGCGCGAAGATAAATCCCCTCTCGTGCGCCGGACGCAGCGCAGCGTCCTTTGACGGTGCGCTGCAGAGCCGGTGCCCATGTCTCCGGGAGCAATCCGTGTGGCGCTCGGTCGCAGGCTCTGCGCAGCAACGCGAAGAGGCGTTGCAGCGCGTCCGGGACACGAGAGTTGATGGTGCTGCCATCCATTTGCCGAGCCTTTTCCCAAATCACAACCAGGTGTCTTGATTAGGAAACAATCATTCCCTATTATCCCGCAATGCAAAAAACCGTCCGCAAATCTCAGCCTGTTGCCCATCCACCCGGCCGGCCCCGGGAGTTCGATATGGACACGGCCCTGGACGGGGCGGTGCGGGTATTTTGCGAGCGCGGCTATCATGCCACCTCGATCGGCGACCTGACCGCCGCGATGCGACTTGCCACCGGCAGCGTCTACAAGGCATTTCGCGACAAGCATGCCGTGTTCCTCGCCGCCTTCGAGCGCTACGCCGCGGTGCGCCGGGAGCAGACCCGCAGTGCGGCGGCGCGCGGTGCAAACGGCCGCGAACAGCTGTGCAACGTGCTGCTGTCTTATGTCGAGCACTCCCAGGGCAGCGAGGGGCGCCGCGGCTGCATCGTGGTCGGCAGCGCGGTCGAGCTCTCCGCGCTTGATCCGGTGATCCGCGCGCGCGTCACTGCGCAGCTCAAGTCCAACGAGAGTTTCATCGCCGGCCTCATTCGCGAGGGGCAGGCCGACGGCTCGATTCCGCACCATGTCGAGGCCGACGACACCGCACGACTGATGATCTGCCTGACGCAGGGCCTGCGCGTCGTCGGCAAGGCGCGCCTGCCGCTCGACGGCGAGCGCCTGGTCGGCGTCGCGATGAAGCTGCTTGCTTGAATGTTTGTCAAATTAGGGAATGATTATTCCCTATATCTGGAGACTGGGAATGACGATGAATGCCACGATCGAGACTGCGCCGGAGACGGATGCGGTGTCGCAACGACTGACCTTCGTGCTTGCCGCGGCCTGTGGCATGGTCGCAGCCAACATCTACTATGCCCAACCGCTGATCGCCCCGATCAGCGCCGCGCTCGGCCTGTCGCATGCCGCGGCCGGGCTGATCGTGACCATGACGCAGATCGGCTACGGCACGGGGCTGCTCTTCATCGTGCCGCTCGGCGATCTCGTCGAAAACCGCACCCTGATCTGCTCCGTCATCACGCTCGGCGCTGCGGCCTTGCTCGCCGCCGCCTTTGCCACCCATGCGCTGCCGTTCCTGATCGCGGCGCTGTTCATCGGGCTCGGCTCGGTGGCGGTGCAGATCATCATCCCTTATGCGGCCCATCTCGCGCCCGAGGCCATTCGCGGCCGTGTCGTCGGCAACGTCTCGACCGGATTGATGCTCGGCATCATGCTGGCGCGGCCGGTGTCGAGCTTCGTCACCGCGGCGCTGTCGTGGCACGCGGTGTTCTTCGCCTCCGCCGCGCTTATGGTCTTGCTGGCAACCGTGCTCTGGATGGTGCTGCCGAAACGCAGGCCGGTTGCGCGCATGCATTATGGCGCGCTGCTGATGTCGATGCCGCATCTGGCACGCACCACGCCGCTGCTCCGGCGCCGCGCGCTGTATCAAGCAGGTCTGTTTGGCGCCTTCACCCTGTTCTGGACGGTGGTGCCGCTCCAGCTGGCGAGCGAATTCGGCTTCACCCAGCGCGGCATCGCGCTGTTCGCGCTCGCCGGCGTCGCCGGCGTGTTCTCGGCTCCGATCGCGGGACGTCTCGCCGATCGCGGCCATAGCCGCATCGCCACGATCGTCGCGATGCTGCTCGTAGCCGTGGGCTTCCTGGTGACGCATATCGGAGCGGCCGGATCGGCGCTCAATCTGGCCTGCCTCGTCCTGGCTGCGATCGCCATCGATTTCGGCGTGCAGGGCAATGTCGTGCTGGGTTTCCGCGCCATCTTCGTGCTCGGGCATGAGCATCGCAGCCGTCTCAACGGCCTCTACATGGCGACGTTCTTCGCGGCCGGCGCCGCCGGCTCCGCGCTCGGCGCCTGGGCCTTCGCGCAAGGCGGCTGGACGCTGGCCGCAGGCATAGGTCTAGCCTTGCCCGTCGCGGCCTTGCTCTATGCCGCCACCGAGTAATCGCGGCGTGGTCCGATTGTGCGCTGCGGCTGGTTTAACCAAGCCTTCGATATGAAGCCCTGGACCAGGCGATTTCCGCCTCGCGGTTTCGGCGCGGCTGTAGTACTTTGGTCGCAATCGGGCTTGGTGAACAGGCGGCAGGGGAGGCCCATGAGGCGTGCGGGACTGTTTGGCGTACCGCGGGTACGGCCATGGTCGTGGCAGGCGTTTCTGCTCGGCTTTGCAATCGTGGCGGCGTCGGCGGCGGTTCAGGGCATCTGCGTCGCGTTTGGCGCAAAGCTCTACTTCGCGGCATTCCTGCCCAGCATCTTCGTGGTCGGAATTTTGGCCGGCGCGCCGGCTGCGGCATTCTCGGTGCTGCTCATCATTCCGCTGGTGTGGTGGGCGTTCATGCCGCCCTTCTTCGAGTTCAGTCCGCTGACCAGCGCCTATGCGGATTCCATCAATCTGTTCTTCCTGCTCGCCGTGCTGCTGATCGGCCTCGCCGATCTCTGTCGCGAGACGAGGGCGATCGTCAGCCGCGGCGGGCTGAAGCGTTCAGGCGAAAGCCCGGCAACGAATCCGCAATAAACTGCGCGGCGCGGCAGGCCGCGCGTTGCCTTCCCGCAACAGTCCGGCAACCATCCGCGCGCTTCTCCCGCGCCGCTAACTTTTCGAAAAAGATTTGGCCGCAATTTCTCTCGCGGGAATGACGAGGGAGTTTTCGACATGAACGGCCAGGCCATCTTTGAGAATGTGCGCCGCTACCGCGGTATAGCATCGCTCTATCGCCAGACCGCAGCATTTCGGCCGGGCCAGAGCTGGTCGCTGCTGGAGCAGGCCAGGGAATGGGAGGACCGCGCGCTGTCGGAACTGGAAGCCTATTTCGCCAGCCGGGCGGCTTACGCCACCCCGCTCGCTGCCTGATTGTTAACCATCAGCACGTGACCACGGGCGCCACGATCAGAACCTGTAGCTCGCCTGAACCCTCACCGTGCGCCCCTGGCCGGGCGAGATGTTATTGTTGCCGTCGGCCGATGCCCAGTATCCCCTGTTGAAGATATTCTCGACGGTCAGTTGCGCGCGCCAGTTGGCATCGATCGTGGCATAGACGCCGGCATCGAAGCGTACGAAGCTCGGCAATCTCACCGTGTCGTCGGATTCCGAGAAACGAGATTTGAATCGTTCGAAACAATTCGGGTTGCGGCGATCACCGATTCCGGCTTGGGGGCAGAACCCGGGGCGACTACGGAGTTACCCCGGTGTCCCCGTGTGCTAGCAACTCGTCCGTCCAGATCTCCTTCACGACGGCCGGGGGCGAGCGATGACCACTTTCAACCGCATCTTCACGACAGAGCGCCAGCTTCAGATCATCGTCATTCTGGCGGCGACGGTCGCGATGAAGCTGATGGGCTGAACATCGGCGGGCTATCGCCCGCCGAACTCCGGCACGTCGGGCAGATAGTTCGCCCCCTCCGAGCCCAAAAAGTCGAACATCGCCTGCGCCGGCGGCAGCAGCACTTTGTCGCTGCGGCGGATCACGTACCATTGCCGCACGATGGGCAGGCCCGCGACGTCGAGTACGATGAGCCGGCCCTCGGCGAGCTCATGCGCCACCGTGTGGGCCGAGATGAAGGCGATGCCGAGCCCGGCGATGACGGCCTGCTTGATGGTTTCGTTGCTGCTCATCTCCATGCCGATGATCGGCTCGAGGTCCGACTTCTGGAACATGCCCTCCATCAGCGTGCGCGTGCCTGACCCCGGCTCGCGGGTGAGGAAGGTCTCGTGCACGAGATCGGTCAGGCTGAGGCCGGAATCCTTCTCCAGCCAGTGTCCCTTGCGCGCGATGATGACGTGCGGATTGCGCCCGAGCTGACGGACGTCGACGCTGACGTCGGCCGGTGGCCGACCCATCACCGCGAAATCGAGATCGTAGCCGTGCATGGCCTCGCGGATCTCCTCGCGGTTGCCGATGGTCAGCCTGATCTCGATCTTCGGAGAGCGCTTGGAGAACGCCGCGATCGCGTGCGGCACGAAATACTTTGCGGTCGAGACCGCGCCGAGATGCACGGTGCCTCCGGTCCGCCCTGCGAGGAGGTCGAGCGCGCCCTGGCAGTCGGCGATTGCGGCCTCGACGCGTTCGGCCAGCGCCAGCACCTCCTTGCCCGCCTCCGTCAGCAGCATGCCGTCGCCGGTCCGCTGCATCAACGGCAGGCCGGCGAGATCCTGAAGCTGCCTGAGCTGCTGCGTCACGGCCGGTTGCGTCAGCCCGAGCTGGCTCGAGGCCGCCGTGACGCTGCCCTTGGCCGAGAGCGCCCCGAGCGAGCGCAACTGCCGGATCGTCAGATGCCGGAGCTGGGTCGCCGCATGGCCGGGGCCATTATAAGAAAATTCTTTGGAGCCCATTATGAATAGAAATTTTCCTTATTAAGCCAGCCCTGTCAATCTCATCGTGCTGGGACCGACCGCACCGACCTCCGCCGGGGAGGGAACTGGATGTGGCGCCGGCAAGGGATGGACGCAGATGACCGGGCAACTCAGGCTGGACGACCACCTTCAGCGGTATTCCGAGACGGCGCCCCATGCGTTGGCCGTGGCGGCCGCAGTCGATGCCATCGCGGCGGCCGCGATCGAGATCGCCGACCTCATCGGCACCGGTGATCTGGCGGACGCCTCGGGTCTGACCACGGGCCGCAACAGCGACGGCGATCTCCAGCGCGATCTCGACGTCCGGGCGGATGCGATCCTGCGCCGCTGTCTCGGCAAGCTACCGATCGCGGCGCTGGCGTCAGAGGAGATGCGCGAGCCGCAGATCGGTGACCGCGCGGCAAAGATCTGCGTCGCGATCGATCCACTCGACGGCTCCTCCAACATCGACATCAACATGACCGTCGGCACGATCTTCTCGATCCTGCCTGCGCCCGACGATCTCGCGCTCGCCTTCCATCAGCGCGGCTCGGCGCAGCTTGCGGCGGGCTTCGTCACCTACGGTCCGCAGACCTCGCTGGTGCTGACGCTCGGCGACGGCGTCGACATCTTCACGCTCGACCGCAGGTCCGGCTGCTTCCGTCTCGCACGCAGCAGCGTGCAGGTCTCCGAGGTCTGCGATGAGTTTGCGATCAACGCCTCCAACCGCCGGCATTGGGATCCGCCCGTGCGCGCCTTCATCGACGAGTGCCTCGCGGGTGTCGACGGGCCCGCCAACCACAACTTCAACATGCGCTGGATCGGCTCGCTGGTCGCGGAAGCATATCGCATTCTCACCCGCGGCGGCGTCTTCCTCTACCCCTCCGATGCGCGGCCCGGCTATGGCGACGGTCGCCTGCGCCTCAGCTACGAGGCGCACCCGATGGCCTTGATCATCGAGCAGGCCGGCGGCTCCGCCTCGACCGGCCGTGAACGTATCCTCGATCTATCCGCGGAAAGCCTGCACCAGCGCGTGCCGCTGGTCATGGGATCGAGCAACGAAGTGCGGCGCGTCGCCGAACTGCACTGCGATCCGTTGCTCGTCGCCAGCGTCTCCGCGCCGCTGTTCGCGCGGCGTGGCTTCTTTCGGCTCTGAGGGAGGCGGCGCATGTCCAGGAAGCATCCGATCATTTCCATCACCGGCTCCTCCGGCGCCGGCACGACTTCGGTCAAGAAGACGTTTGAGCAGATCTTCTTCCGCGAGCGCGTCAACGCCACCTATATTGAGGGCGACGCGTTCCATCGTTACGACCGCGCCGAGATGCGCACGCAGATGGCGACGGAGGCCGAGCGCGGCAACAGGCATTTCAGTCATTTCAGCCCCGAGACCAATCTGTTCGAGGAGCTGGAGCGGGCGTTCCGCGACTATGGCGAGACCGGCAGTGCGGCGACGCGGCACTACGTCCACGACGCTGAGGAATCCGCGCTGCATGGCGCGCCTCCCGGAACCTTCACCGAATGGGAGCGGCTGCCGGAGAACTCAGATCTTCTGTTCTACGAGGGCCTGCACGGTGCCGTCGTCACCGATAAGGTCAACGTCGCGCGCTATGCCGACCTCAAGATCGGTGTCGTGCCGGTCATCAATCTCGAATGGATCCAGAAGCTGCACCGCGACCGCAGCGCGCGCGGCTATTCGACCGAGGCCGTCACCGACACGATTTTGCGGCGGATGCCGGACTACATCCACTACATCTGCCCGCAATTCACCGAGACCGACATCAACTTCCAGCGTGTGCCGACGGTGGACACGTCGAATCCATTCATCGCGCGCTGGATCCCGACGCCGGACGAATCGATGGTCGTAATCCGCTTCAAGAATCCGCGCGGCATCGACTTCCCCTATCTGCTCTCGATGTTGCCGCACAGTTTTATGTCACGTGCGAATTCGATCGTGTGTCCCGGAGCGAAGCTTGATCTCGCGATGCAGCTGATCCTGACACCGCTGATCATGCAGCTCATCGAGCGCAAGCGAAACCTGAAGTGAACAAGGGGAGGATCCGATGAACATCTCCGTCCACGCCGACGCCGACCTCACGGCAGTCTCACACAGCGATCTCGCTAATGCCGTCCGCTTCCTCGCGGTCGATGCCATCGAGATCTCGCAATCCGGACATCCCGGCCTGCCGATGGGCATGGCCGACGTCGCGACCGTGTTGTTCTCGCGCTTCCTCAAGTTCGACTCCGCGCACCCGAACTGGCCGGACCGTGACCGCTTCGTGCTGTCGGCTGGCCATGGCTCGATGCTGCTCTATGCGCTGCTCCATCTCACCGGCGGCGAGGTCAGCCTCGACGACATCAAGGCGTTCCGGCAATGGGGTTCGAAGACGCCGGGCCATCCGGAATACGGCCACACGCCGGGCGTCGAAACCACGACGGGGCCGCTGGGGCAGGGGATCGCGACCGCGGTCGGCATGGCGCTCGCCGAGCGCATGGCCAATGCGCGTCACGGCGATGGTCTCGTCGACCACTTCACTTACGTGATCGCCGGCGATGGTTGCCTGATGGAAGGCATCAGCCAGGAGGCGATCTCGCTCGCCGGCCATCTCCAGCTCGGCCGCCTGATCGTGCTGTTCGACGACAACGGCATCTCCATCGACGGGCCGACCTCGCTTGCGACCTCCGACGACCAGCTCGCGCGCTTCGCCGCGTCCGGGTGGTCGGTGCGCCGTATCGATGGACATGATCCCGAAGCAGTTGCGCAGGCGATTGCCGAAGAGCGTGAAACCGCAAAGCCGTCCTTGCTCGCCTGCCGCACCATCATTGGATTTGGCGCGCCCGACCGCCAGGGCACCGAGAAGGCGCATGGCGCGCCGCTCGGCGCGGAGCAGACGGCAGCGGCACGCAGGACGCTCGGCTGGGATTATCAGCCCTTCGTGGTGCCGATCCCGATCCTCAGGGCGTGGCGGATGATCGGGCAGCGTGGGCAGGTCGATCGTCTGGCCTGGCTCGATCGCTACGAAAGCGCGACGCCCGAACAGCGCGATTTGTTCATCGAGGGCAAGGCTGTTGCCCTGCCGAGTGCCTATGCCCAGGCTTCGGCGAAATTGCGCGAGCGTTTTGCCAGCGAGCGTCCCAAGATCGCGACGCGCCAGGCCTCGCAACAAGTGCTGGACGGCATCTCGGCGACAATCCCGGGGTTGGTCGGCGGCTCCGCGGACCTGACACATTCAAATCTGACGCATGCCAAGACCCAGCAGCCGGTCAAGCGTGGCGCGTTCGCGGGGGACTACATCCACTACGGCATCCGCGAGCACGGCATGGCGGCCGCAATGAATGGTCTCGCGCTGCATGGTGGGTTCATCCCCTATGGCGGCACGTTCCTCGCCTTCTCCGACTACAGCCGGCCGGCGATTCGCCTTGCGGCATTGATGCGGCTGCGCGTCATCCATGTCATGACCCATGACTCCATCGGGCTCGGTGAGGACGGCCCGACGCATCAGCCAGTCGAGCATCTCGCGGCGCTGCGCGTCATTCCCAACCTTCTGGTGTTCCGTCCGGCCGATGCGGTCGAGACGCTGGAATCCTGGGACTGTGCGCTCAAGGCCGAGAACCGTCCGTCTGTGCTGTGCCTGTCCCGTCAGGCCTTGCCGACTTTCCGAAGCGATGCCCGCGGCAGAAACCGCGTTGCGTGTGGTGCCTATCTCATCGTCTCGCCCGACGGCGGTCGTGACGTGACGTTGATCGCGACCGGCTCGGAAGTCTCGATCGCACTGGAAGCCGCCCGCCTGCTCGCCACCGAGCACGTCCGTGCGGCCGTGGTCTCTGCGCCGTGCTTCGCACTGTTCGCGGAACAGCCGGACGACTACCGCGCCGCCGTGCTCGGCACTGTGCCACGCATCGGCATCGAGGCGGCCGTGCTCGGCGACTGGCCGCGCTGGATCGGCAGTGAGGGCGAGTTCGTCGGCATGCGCGGCTTTGGCGCCTCGGCGCCGGCGTCCGTGCTCTACCGCGAATTCGGCATCACGCCTCAGAGCATTGCGGAAGCCGCCCGGCGGGCAATCGCCCGCGCTTGCAAGCGATAACAGGAGGAATCTTCGTGGCCCGTATCACTCTTCGCCAGCTGCTCGATCACGCCGCCAGTCACGGCTATGCCGTGCCGGCATTCAACATCAACAACATGGAGCAGGGGATTGCGATCATGCAGGCGGCGGCCGAGGTCGATGCGCCCGTCATCATCCAGGCCTCGCGCGGCGCGCGCAGCTATGCCGGCGATCTCATGCTCTCGCACATGATCGACGCGCTGGAGCGGACCTATCCCGACATTCCGCTCTGCATGCACCAGGACCACGGCAATGACGAGGCGACTTGCGCATCCGCGATCGCCCATGGCTTTACCTCCGTGATGATGGATGGCTCGCTCAAGGCCGATGCCAAGACGGCGGCCGATTACGATTACAATGTCGCGATTACCGGCCGCGTCGTCGATCTCGCGCATTGGGTCGGCGCCTCCGTGGAAGGCGAGCTCGGCGTGCTGGGTTCGCTCGAGCATGGCGGCGGCGAGCAGGAGGACGGCCACGGCGTCGAGGGCAAGATGAGCCACGACCAGCTGCTCACCGATCCCGACCAGGCCGTCGATTTCGTCCGTGCCACCAAGGTTGACGCGCTCGCGATCGCGATGGGTACTTCCCACGGCGCCTACAAGTTCAGCCGCAAGCCGGACGGTGATATTTTGGCCATGCGGGTGGTCGAGGAGATCCACCGGCGGCTGCCGAACACACATCTTGTCATGCATGGCTCCTCCTCGGTGCCACAGCCGCTCCAGGACATGTTCAACCAGTTTGGCGGCGAGATGCCGCAGACCTGGGGCGTCCCGGTCGAGGAGATCGTCCGCGGTATCAAGAGCGGCGTGCGCAAGGTCAATATCGATACCGACTGCCGGCTGGCGATGACGGCGGTGTTCCGGAAAGTGGCGGCGCAGGCGCGCTCCGAGTTCGATCCGCGAAAATTCCTCAAGCCGGCAATGGACGCGATGCGCGAACTCTGCCGCGAGCGTTTCGAGCAGTTCGGCACGGCGGGTCACGCGAGCAGGATCAAGGTCATCCCGATGAGCGAGATGGCGCGGCGCTATCGCGCCGGCGAGCTCGACCCGTGCATCGACGCCCGCGAGCCGGTCGCCGCCTAATCATTCAGAGAGAGAAGAGCAGGAGAGAAACATGAACGCACATACCGGAACGGTCCGCGGCAAGGAGCGCTATCGCTCAGGCGTCATGGAATACAAGCGCATGGGCTATTGGGAGCCCGATTATGTGCCGAAGGACACCGACGTCATCGCACTGTTCCGCGTGACACCTCAAGAGGGCGTCGACCCGATTGAAGCGTCCGCTGCGGTCGCCGGCGAATCCTCGACCGCGACCTGGACGGTGGTGTGGACCGATCGCCTGACGGCCGCGGAGAAATATCGCGCGAAATGCTATCGTGTCGATCCGGTCCCGGGCACGCCGGGCTCGTATTTCGCCTACATCGCCTATGACCTCGACCTGTTCGAGCCAGGCTCGATCGCCAACCTCTCGGCCTCGATCATCGGCAACGTGTTCGGCTTCAAGCCGCTGAAGGCGCTACGGCTTGAGGACATGCGCTTCCCGGTGGCGTATGTGAAGACGTTCCAGGGGCCGGCGACCGGCATCGTGGTCGAGCGCGAGCGGCTCGACAAGTTTGGCCGGCCGCTGCTGGGTGCGACGGTGAAGCCGAAGCTCGGACTCTCGGGCCGCAATTATGGCCGCGTGGTCTACGAAGCGCTGAAAGGTGGGCTCGACTTCACCAAGGACGACGAGAACATCAACTCGCAGCCCTTCATGCACTGGCGCGATCGTTTCCTTTATTGCATGGAAGCGGTGAACCGTGCTCAGGCGGCCTCCGGCGAGGTGAAGGGCACGTACCTGAACATCACCGCCGGGACGATGGAGGACATGTACGAGCGCGCGGAGTTCGCCAAGGAGCTCGGGTCCTGCATCGTCATGATCGACCTCGTGATCGGTTATACCGCGATCCAGTCCATGGCGAAATGGGCGCGCCGCAACGACATGATCCTGCATCTGCACCGCGCCGGTCACTCGACCTATACGCGGCAAAAGAGTCACGGTGTGTCGTTCCGCGTCATCGCCAAATGGATGCGGCTCGCGGGCGTCGACCACATCCATGCCGGCACGGTGGTCGGCAAGCTCGAAGGCGATCCCAATACCACGCGCGGCTACTACGACGTCTGCCGCGAGGATTTCAACCCGACCAAGCTCGAGCACGGCCTTTTCTTCGATCAGTCCTGGGCGAGCCTGAACAAGATGATGCCGGTCGCCTCCGGCGGCATCCATGCCGGCCAGATGCATCAACTGCTCGATCTGCTCGGTGAGGACGTCGTGCTGCAATTCGGTGGCGGCACCATCGGTCATCCCATGGGCATTGCGGCGGGCGCGATCGCCAACCGTGTGGCGCTGGAGGCGATGATCCTCGCCCGCAACGAGGGTCGCGACTACGTCCATGAAGGTCCGGAGATCCTGGCCAGGGCGGCCGAAACCTGCACACCGCTGAAGGCCGCGCTCGAAGTCTGGAAGGACGTCAGCTTCAACTATCAATCCACCGACACGCCGGACTTCGTGCCGACCGCGCTCGAAACCGTTTGAGGAGACGCAACATGAAACTCACTCAGGGCTGCTTTTCGTTCCTGCCGGATCTGACTGACGACCAGATCACCAAGCAGGTGCAATATTGCCTCGCCAATGGCTGGGCGGTGAACATCGAGTTCACCGACGATCCGCATCCCCGCAACACTTATTGGGAGATGTGGGGCCTGCCGATGTTCGATCTCCAGGACGCCGCCGGCGTGATGATGGAGCTCGCCGAGTGCCGCAGGGTGTACGGCGACCGCTACATCCGCATCAGCGGCTTCGATTCCAGCCATGGCTGGGAATCGGTGCGGATCTCCTTTCTGGTCAACCGGCCGCCGCAGGAGGCGGAGTTCGATCTGGTGAGGCAGGAGGTTGGTGGGCGCGCAATCCGGTACAGCACTGTACGAAAGCCGGCTGCTCACGCGCCGCAATAGCTATTCCTCTCCGCGCGGAGCGCTCCCTGCTCCGTATCCTTGGCGGACCACTGCTTCGCCGCTTCCCTGCGGCGAAGCTCTTTTCTTCGAGGTGCCGATGCTTGACATGCCCCATGCGACTGCGGAAGGCGGCGAGACCAATTTCGATCTTCGAAAGGAAGCTGAAGCTGCCGGGATCACCGATACGCTTCAACAGCTCGAACAGGAGTTGATCGGCTTGAGGCCGGTCAAGAACCGCGTGCGCCAGATCGCGTCGCTGCTCCTGATCGAGCGTATCCGCCAGCGCGCGGGGTTGGCATCCGCGCCGCCGACGCTGCACATGTCGTTCACCGGCAATCCCGGCACCGGCAAGACCACGGTGGCGTTGCGCATGGCCAAAATCCTGCACGGCCTCGGCTTCGTGCGGCGCGGGCAGGTGATCTCGGTGACGCGCGACGATCTCGTCGGCCAGTATATCGGCCACACCGCGCCGAAGACGAAAGAAATCTTGAAGAAGGCGATGGGCGGCGTGCTCTTCATCGATGAGGCCTATTACCTGCACCGGCCCGATAACGAGCGCGATTACGGCCAGGAGGCAATCGAGATCCTGCTCCAGGTGATGGAGAACCAGCGCGAGGACCTCGTGGTAATCCTGGCCGGCTACGGCGAGCGCATGACGAAGTTCTTCGCCTGCAATCCCGGCTTCCGCTCGCGCATCGCCCACCACATCGATTTTCCCGACTATGCGGAAGCCGAGCTGCTCGTCATCGCCGAACTGATGCTGGGGGAACGTGGCTATCGCTTGTCGGTCGCGGCACGCGAAGCTTTCGAAAAATACATCGCGTTGCGCCGGACCCAGCCGTTCTTCTCCAACGCACGCTCGATCCGCAACGCGGTCGACCGCATCCGCCTGCGGCAGGCCGATCGCCTGGTGTCCGATCTCGATCGTATGCTGGAAGTTTCCGACCTCGAAACCATCGATCCGGCGGACGTTCTGGCGAGCCGCGTCTTCAGCGGCGGTGCGGATGCGGAGAGGAGTGCGAAGTCATGACGAAAGAGATCATTATCGCGCCCTCGATCCTGGCCGCCGATTTCGCGCGTCTCGGCGAGGAGATCGCGGCGATCGACACGGCCGGCGCCGACTGGATCCATTGCGACGTCATGGATGGACATTTCGTCCCGAACATCAGCTTCGGCGCCGATATCATCAAGGCGATCCGGCCGCTCACGAAGAAGATATTCGACGTGCACCTCATGATCGCGCCGACCGATGCTTATCTCGAGGCGTTCGCGAAGGCCGGTGCCGATGTCATCACGGTTCACGCGGAAGCCGGTCCGCATCTCGATCGCTCGCTCCAGGCGATCCGCGCGCTCGGAAAAAAGGCCGGCGTCGGCCTGTGCCCGGCAACGCCTGAAAGCGCGATCGAGTACGTGCTCGACCGCGTCGATCTCGTGCTGGTGATGACGGTCAATCCGGGTTTTGGCGGCCAGTCCTTCCTCGACTCCCAGATCGAGAAGATCAGACGCATTCGAACCATGATCGGCGACCGGCCGATCCGGCTGGAGGTCGATGGCGGCATCACGCGCGACAATGCGGGCGTCGTTGCCGCCGCGGGCGCCGATACGCTTGTAGCGGGCTCCGCCGTGTTTCGTGGCAAGAGCAGCGCCGATTATGCCGACAACATCACGGCCATTCGGGCCGCGGCGGAGGCCGCCCGGGCTCCAAAATTGCAAGATAATTCCGTGCAATCGATGCGCACCAAAGAGAGCGCGCTCATCCGGTAGACTACGGATGAATCGCGCAACGAAGGGTCGCGGTCAATTTGTCGCCGGTCCAGTTCCATGCCGGCGATCTCGAAGGGTCAATCCACCAGATCCTGCTGGAGACCGGGCTTGCGCCGACGCGGCTCGAGGTCGAGATCACCGAGGGCGTGCTGATCGGCGATTTCACCCGCGCACTCGATCTGCTGCGGCGACTGAAGGCGCTCGGCATCCGCATCGCGATGGACGATTTCGGCACTGGGTACTCTTGGCTGTCCTATCTCCAGTCGTTCCCGTTCGACAAGATCAAGATCGACCGCAGCTTCATCTCCAACCTCGAGGCGACGCCGCAATCGGCCGAGATCGTCCGCGCGGTCCTGAGCCTCGCGCACGCGCTCAACATCCCGGTCGTCGCGGAAGGGGTGGAGACGGAAGCGCAGCGCGCCTTCCTGGAACGCGAGGCCTGCGAGGAGATGCAGGGCTATCTCGTCGGTCGTCTCGACCTGATCGAGCGGTATCTCGATCTGATCGGCGTGGCCGTCGAACGGCGCCTCTACGCCTGATAAGCCGCCGGAAACGAAATGAGCCGCCGGTTCCATGCCGAGCGGCTCCGAAGTCGCAGGCTGCGCCGATCGCGTAACCCCGTGTACCGCCGTTACCTTGTTTGCGGCCATACGCCCAAATTTATACGCATGATCGCATCGTCCGGCTGTGCTTTGCCTCACACATGCCGCAACTTTGTGGCACGGATGGCATTGAGCTGTTGGCTGCCGAGAACAACCGCCAAACATTTGTAAAGTTTTGCGCCAAAGCAAAGCGGCCGCCTTGCGGCGCACGTTAACGTTTCGAAAACCTACCGGTTCTGCGCAGAAAATGTTTCGCACAAGCGCAATGTCCCTGACGCAAATCGGAGGAATATGTCGGATGTGACCGAGAGGGAGATTCTCATGGAGAACGTACGTCGCTACCGGGCGCTGGCGTCCCTCTGTCGTCAGCAGGCGGCCTACCGGCCGCTCCAGAACTGGCAGCTGCTCGGCCAGGCCGAGCATTTCGAACATCTTGCCGAGATCGAGCTCAAGGCGCATTTCGCGGCGTGCAATGCGAAGGGCGAGGATGACGCCCTCGCAGCCGCAGCATGGGAGACCCCCGCCGCGGCGTGAAGGTGTCAGCCTCGCGAGAGACTCAGAGAAGTCCGCGGCTTTCGGCGCTCTCAAGCTCATCCATGAGCGCCTTGTTCTCGTGGCGTGCCAGCGAGAGGACGCCGGCGAAGGACGGAACCGGCGCACCGACCACGGCACGGGCGCAAAGATGTCCGGCTGCGCAGGCCGACATCGTGCCATAGCCGGACAGCGCGGCCGTCAGGAACACGCCTGGCGTCTTCGCAGCTCCAATCAGCGGCCAGTTTTCCTTCGTCATCGGATAGAAGCCGCCGTAGTGCACCCGGTCTCGCGGCAGGGCGCCGAGATATTGCTTGAGCGCAGGCTGGAGCCGGCTCGCGGCGCGAAGCACGATCTCCGGGAAATACGGATTGAGTTCGGGTTCGCGAACGGGTTCGTTCGGCGTCGCATTGAAGGCCCAGCCCAGCTTGATCCATTGACCGTGATCGCCACCGTCGGGGCGGCAATGAATGCTGCCCGGCATCGGTTCCAGCAGGCGGGCCAGTTCGGGGTCCGCGGCGAGCGCCTCGCGTTCGTCGGCCGACCAGCCGAGCGTCTGGCCGTCGAGATCGATCGCAAACGGCATCTTGCGATCCACCGCGCGATTGCGGTCGAGGAAGGCGATCTTCTGCTGAAGCACGTTCAGGATCGGCAGCTTCTCGCCATGCATCGCCGAGACGTGCGACGCGAACGGGCCGGCCGCATTGACGATGATATCGGCCTTGATGGTCTGGCGCTCGCCATCGGCGATGACGTCGACCACGAAGCGATCGGCCTTGGCGATACCGACCACGCGCGCCTGCTGAAACTGCGCGCCCAGCGGCCGCATCGTCTCCAGCATGTACTGGCCGAGCTGTTGGCCGCTGATGTCGCCGGCCCTGCGGATGTGCAGTCCCGTGGCGACCTGCTTGTCGAAGGCCGGATAATATTGCTGGATAAGGTGGCGGCCGAGCAGCACGTCGACGCCGTTGGGGGCGGTTTGCCAGTCCTCCGACAGCGGCGGGGCGTAGTTCTTGCTCACACCTTCGTGCAGGCGGATCAGTTTCGAGGCCGAAGCACCGTAACCCGCGTATAACTGCCGGAGCAGCTCTTCCGGCTTCTCTTCCCGCGTCACGAGAAGATAGCCGCGCCGCGTCATGTTGAAGCGGTTGCCGGTGCGGCGCGCGATGTCCTCCATCAGGTCGGTGCTGTGGTCGGTGAACGCCGCCATGGTCGGATGCGGCCACCAGTTGCGATAGTTTTCGCCTGACTGCGCCGAAGTCAACGCCATCGGCTGACCTTCATCCACGATCAAGAGGCGCGTGCGCTTATGTTCGACGGCAAGATAGTAGGCCGTCGCGAGACCCGCGATGCCCGCGCCAATAACGAGAATCTCAACGTCGTTCGCTTTCAAGCGTACTCTCCTTCAACTCGATGGGACGATCGATCGCCGGATCAGTCGGCTTCGTTCCGCGATGCATGGCGTTGCGCCGATCGCAGCGTCTTTTGTGTCTGCACGATGTGTTCGCGCAGCAGGCGCAGGGCTTTCTCGACCTCGCCGTCGCGGCAGAATTCCAGCAACTGGTAGTGCTCGCGCTGCGGACGATCCTTGCCGGTGGCCCGCGAAACCAGCGCACGCGTGAAGCGGCCGACATGGCCGTAATTCGCTTCGATCATTGCAAGCAGGCGCGGACGATTGCAGGGGGCGTAGAGCGCTTTGTGGAAGCGCCAGTTGAACGCGCCCCATTTTTCCGGATCGGGTTCCTCGTCGTAGGAGCGGAGGATCTCCCTGGCATCGTCGAGATCGATATCGCCCATTGCGGGAATCGCGAGGCGCAGCGCGTGACATTCGAGCGCGATGCGAATTTCGAGCAGCTCCACGACCTCGTCGATGGAGAGATCCGAGACGACTGCTCCGCGATTGGGCAGGAACGTCACAAAACCCTCAGCTTCCAATTGCCGCAGCGCCTCTCTCACCGGAATGCGGCTGGTGCCGAACCGCTCGGCCAGTTCATCCTGGCGAAGCTGATGTCCGGGGGCCATCTCGCCCGCGCTGATCGCGCGCCGCAGCGCGTCGCGCACTGCATCAGGAGCGGACCCGTGCGCGCTGGCGCCTCGGTAACGTGGAGGTTCTGCTGGTCTCATCCGGCGCTCTTCGCAACCTGTCCTTTGGGTCCCGCAGCGGGAGCCATGTCAGATTGTATAAAATCAGTTGGCCAATTATGCAATGATGTGTATAAAATATAGGAATTTTGTATCCAAAGTAGGAGTAAGGTCATGAAACAACTGTTTTATTCGCTCATTATCGTGACCGCGGCGGCAGTCCCTGCTTACGCCCAGTCGCCTGTTGGGACGCTGGCCAAGATCAAGGAAGCCGGTGAGATCCGGCTCGGGCATCGCGATGTCTCGGTCCCGTTCTCCTATCTCGACGACAATCAGAAGCCGGTCGGCTTCGCGATGGACCTCTGCGCGCGGATCGTCGATGCGGTAAAGGACGAACTGAAGCTTCCGGCACTTCAAACAAAGCTTCAGCCGATCCAGCTCAGCACCCAGATTCCGCTGATCCAGAACGGCACCATCGACATCGTCTGCGGGCCGGCGACCAACACGCTGGAGCGCCAGAAGGTGGTGGCCTTCAGCGACACCATCTTCGTCTCGAGCATTCGCGCCGTGATCAGGAAGGATGCGGCGATCAAGACGTTCGAGGATTTGAACGACAAGCCGGTATCACTGACCACCGGATCAACGTCGATCGCGCTCCTGCTCGCGCGCGGCCAGGAGAAAAAATTCGGGGTCAAGCAGGTGCTGTCTCCGGATCATGCGGCCTCGTTTCTGGCGCTGACGACTGGCCGCAGCGAGGCCTTCGTCATGGACGACATCCTGCTCGCCGGTCTCATCGCCAACAGCCAGACGCCGGACAATTGGCGGATCATCGACGACAGCCTCCGTACCGAGCCTTATGGGCTGATCATCCGCAAGGACGATCCAGAATTCAAGGCGTTGGTCGACAAGACCCTGGTCGCGACGATGAGGAACGGTCAGTTCGCGGAGCTCTACGCAAAATGGTTCACAAAACCCATTCCGCCGAAGAATGTGAATCTGAACTTCCCGATGCCGGCGCCCGCTGAAGGGCGCGGTTGCCAATCCGAACGACAAGGGTGTGTGATCGCGCAAAGCCTGCGGCCGCCAGTCACGCCTTCTTTGCCAAGATTTAATCGCGTGGACGGGACGCCGTAAGGTGCCAGCGCCCATGGTGCGTGCAAGGCGACAGCTTCACCAACATGGACATTTCGACATGAACGATCGCGTCAATTCCGACACCACAACGTCCCGTAAGATTCTGAGGCCGCGCCGGCTGGCGCTGCTCGGCAGCGTGGCTGCGCTTGGCGTGGCCGTGCTGGCTGCTTCTTCTGGTTCTTCGCCGTTCAACGTGAGCTCCCTCATTGCGCCGGCGCAGGCTGCTGAGGTCGCCGCGACGCCGCCGGGCTTCGGCGATCTCGTCGCCAAGGTCAAACCCGCCGTCATCTCGGTGCGGGTGAAGATCGACCAGGACAATGACAAGAGCGCGATGCTGCAACAGAACCGGATGGACTCCGACGAGGCGACGCCGTTCGACCAGTTCTCGCGGCAATTCGGCTTCCCGGGCGGTATGAACGGCATGCCGCGCCAGCGTCACCAGGTGATCACGGGCGAGGGCTCGGGCTTCTTCATCTCTGCTGACGGCTATGCCGTCACCAACAACCACGTCGTCGACCATGCGCAATCGGTGCAGGTGACGACGGACGACGGCACGATCTACACCGCGAAGGTGGTCGGCACCGATCCAAAAACCGATCTCGCGCTGATCAAGGTCGAAGGCAAGAAAGACTTTCCGTTCGTCCAATTCTCCGACCAGAAAGCGCGGATCGGCGACTGGGTGGTCGCGGTCGGAAATCCCTTCGGTCTCGGCGGCACCGTCACCGCCGGCATCGTCTCGGCCAGCGGCCGCGACATCGGCAACGGTCCCTATGACGACTTCATCCAGATCGACGCGCCCATCAACAAGGGCAATTCCGGCGGTCCGGCCTTCGACATGAACGGCAACGTGATCGGCGTGAACACTGCGATCTTCTCGCCCTCCGGTGGTTCGGTCGGCATCGGCTTCGACATTCCGGCCTCGACCGCAAAGCTCGTCGTCGCGCAGTTGAAGGACAAGGGCGCGGTGACCCGCGGCTGGCTCGGCGTGCAGGTGCAGCCCGTGACCGCCGACATCGCCGACAGCCTCGGCCTGAAGGAGGCACGCGGCGCGATCGTCGACAATCCGCAGGACGGCAGCCCGGCGGCGAAGGCCGGCATCGAGGCGGGCGACGTCATCACCGCCGTCAACGGCACCGCGATCAAGGACTCCCGCGATCTTGCCCGCACCATCGCCACCTTGGCGCCGGGCAGCTCGGTGAAGCTTGACGTCTTCCACAAGGGTGAGAGCAAGATCGTGACGCTCGCGCTCGGCGAGCTGCCGAACGAGCGGCAGGCCCAAGGAAACGGTCAAGGCAAGACCGACGACGGCAAGGTGCAGCCGGGTGCCGGCACACCGCGCCTCGGTCTCAGCCTGGCCCCGGCCGGCGACGTGCAGGGCGCGGGCCAGAAGGGCCTCGTGGTCACCGAGGTCGATCCGCAAGGCCCGGCGGCGCAGCGCGGCATCCAGACCGGCGACGTCATCCTCAATGTCGGCGGCAAGCCCGTCGCCAATGTCGGCGACGTTCGCTCCGAGCTGGCGCAGGCCAAATCGTCTGGCAAGAACAGTGTGTTGTTGCAGGTGAAGAGCGCGGAGGCGACCCGCTTCGTCGCGGTGCCGCTGGCGTAAGTCGAGCTTGTCCAGGCAAATTCAAAAGGCGGCCTGCGGGCCGCCTTTTTCGTGCTCGTCTGCGAGATACCCACAGGCTGTCGATAACATTCTCGTTAACGGCAGCAAGGATGACGGGTTCGTCCGAAAAAGCCGCGTTCGCTCGTCAGACTTGAAAGTCGCATGTTGTGCTTCGGCGGCAATGACGGCGCCAAAGCGAATTGCAAGCGTGGAACTTCGGACGTCCGGCCGCTTTGTGGAACCGGCCGGTGGTCCGCATTTGATCGGTGCCAATATGGATCGATTGAAGCTCTCGCTGAGATGTGCGCTGCTTGTGGCGCCGCTCGTGCTGTCGGCCGGCAGCGCCTCGGGCCGCGATGACGGCCGCTTCGCCGACTCGCCGCTCAAGCCCTGGTTCGACAGCCTGCGCAGTCATCTCGGTCCGTGCTGCTCGGATGCCGACGGCGTTGCGGTGGCCGATCCCGACTGGGAATCGTACAAGGGGCACTATCGGGTGCGCCTCGACGGGCAGTGGGTCGAAGTACCCGATGAAGCCGTCATCACCGAGCCGAACCGCGCCGGCCGTACCATGGTCTGGCCGGTGAAGACCGCCTTCGGCATTTCGATCCGCTGTTTCATGCCGGGCAGCATGATCTGAGGCCAGAGAGCCTCACCGCTTGGCGGATTTGCGCTTCGACGTTTTCCTAGTCGTTTTCCTTGCCGTCTTCTTTGCCGTCTTCTTGGCCGTCCTTCGCTTCGACGCCTTCTTCGGGACCTTCTTGCCCTTCTCGCGCGCCTCTGAAAGGCCGATCGCGATCGCCTGCTTGCGGCTCTTTACGCGTCCGCCACGACCGCCGGGTCCGCTCTTCGCAGTCCCCTTCTTGTAGCGTCGCATCTCGCGCTCGACATCGCTGCCGGCGCTGCGCGCGTAGCGGCGTTTCTTTGCCTTGCGTGCCATTAAGTTTCTCCCTTCGGCCGAGAGAACTGCTCGAAACAGGCATGGTTCCGAAACGCGCCACAAGGCGCGAATGCAGCAAGCAATCTAGAAGGAATTCGCCAGCTCGATTTCCGCCTCAAGCACCTGGATGCGTCGCGCGGCTTCAACGGAGGACAGGTCCCGATCGTATTGCGCGGGCTGGTAGGCCTCTTCGCTCAGCCGCTTGAGCCTCAATCCCTGGGCCCGGCTCATCTGCTCCATGAGAAAAATCTTGGCGTCGTATTTACCCTGAACCTGCATGTCCGCTCTCCGTTCTGAAATCCACTTGACTATATGTTCTTATTTTGTTCTAACAAGCCATGGACAACAGAATTAATGAAATTCGACGTAAAATCAGTGCCTTGAGGCTGGAAATGGCCGATGTCGAGGCATCTGTGCGCGACCTCGTCAATCGCGATCGCGCCTGCACCGAACAAGCCTTGGCGCAGATGGATCTGCGCCGGAAAATCAACCTGCTAATCGGCGAATGGAAGGCGGCGGGTGGCGGCGATGTCTTGCCCGACATCCGTGGCCGGATGCGGCTTCGCTCCGTGAAGAAGGTTGATAAGCCGGCAGGCGCAATCGCACGCCGCTAGGATATTTGGAGGCGTGCCGTGGACGAGGACCCGGACGCCTACCGGATTCTGAAATTGCGTGCCGAGATCCTCGAACTGGGCTCCGCGATCCGGCAATTGCAGCACGAGGGCCTCGATGACGCTGCGGCCCAGCTCTTGATCACGCGCAAGCGGGTACAGCTCGATCGCCTCGTGAAGACAAATTCCGCAGGCAGCCCGCCTTAACATCACTGAGATCCGACGCAGCTAAGGCGGTCGCGCAACGCGACATGCCGGAGCGCGTCACAATGCCGGATGCCGAAATAGCCACCCTGCTGTGGGCGGTGCTTGATGACGTCTGCGCCGACATTCCTCCATCCGAGACAGCGACGCGCGAGCGCGTTACTGCGAGGCTGAGTGAAGTCGTCCGATCGAGGCACTGCTCGGTCGAGGATTTCAAGCGGGCGGGCCGGGATGCCCTGACCCGTGCACCGACCATGTGGCCTTGAGAAAACCTCGTTCGCGGCGCACCAAAGCAAAAAGGCCCCGCGATCGCGGGGCCTTTCCTGAACTTTGGCGAGCCTACTTGGTGTTGCTCGTGCCCTTGTTGTTCGACATGGTGCCGCCCTGGTCGGAGCCGGGGCCAGAGCCGCCCTGGCCGGACGCATCACTGCCCTTGGACTTGGTGTTGGCACCCGTCGTCTGCGACGACGAGGTCGAGGATTCATGCTTCGTCTTGTGCGATTTGGCCTGCGCGGCGAACGGCGCGGCGGCGAGGCCGGTTGCCAACATTACGGCGAGGGCGAGCTTGGTCGTCTTCATGCGCGGGAACTCCTGAGTTGAATTGACGCAGGCAGCCAACCGCCGTTCAAGCCAGGAGTTCCGAACAAAGTGTCGCATGATCTTCAAGAGGGCTTCAAGATTCCTTGTCCTCGTCGAGGATGAACACGACACCCGTCAGCGCTGCCCCGATTGCAAATGTCGTCACCAGCGTGACGACAAAGACGAAGACGGCCCCGCTTCCGCCATGGTTCAGCAATTCGGCGACCGCAGGATTGGCCAGAATGAGAGCGAATGTGAAAGCAAGGCCGAGGGCCGCGCCCATCATCGCATGCGTCATCAGCTTGATGACGCCGGTAGGAGAGATCAGGCCCGGCGACTTTTTCGCGCGCATGGAACCGCCCCTCGATTTTGCATGCAACGCAGCCGGGGACCGCGGGTTCCAATCGCATGAACAATTTGTCATAGTGGGCTTCATCCGACGTTCATGCCCATCTTGCGACGATGAAAGGCATCAACACGGGAACCTTAGATATGGGTAAGGTAGTCTTTCTCTATCGCTCGCTGGCCTATCGCAATGCGGCCGCCGACATGCTGCGCAAGGCGCGCAAGCTGCCGCGCGGTGCGGAGCGCAGCGCGGCCCGCCGCTACGCGACGGCGTTGCGTGATCTCGCACAAACGGAAGCCTGGCTCGAAGGGCGCGTTGCCAATCAACCTCGGTCGGTGCAGCGAATGAAGGCCGCCGCGTCGCGTTAGCCCGACGCGCGCTGCAATTCAGCGGAGGGGTCGGCGTCGAACTTGCCCTGCGCTGCCGTGGCCGCAATCTTGCGAGACAATGGCACCTCGATACGGCACAACAGGCCCTCCGCCCGCCAATCGAATTGCGCTTGTCCGCCGAGCTGGGATTCGACGCTTGCCAGCAGGCTCCTTGTGCCGAAGCCGCGCGATTTCGGCGTCCTCACCAGCGGACCGCCGGATTCCTCCCAGGTCAGGACGAGGAGGTCGTTCTCGGCATGCCAACCGATCGCGAGCCGTCCTGACCGCGTCGAGAGCGCGCCATATTTCGCCGAATTGGTAAAGAGCTCATGCAGCGCCAGCGCCAGCGTCTGCGCGGTGGCCGGCAGCAATTGCACCTCGGGACCCGCAAGCTTGATCTGTCCGCCCAGCGAATAGGGCGCAAGCTCCTCGTCGATCAGCTTGGAGAGCTCGGCGCCCTGCCAGCTCGACAGCGACAGGATGGTGTGCACGCGCGCCAGCGCGTTGATGCGCCCCTCGACGGCATTGACATAGGCCTTGACCTCGTCGGCGCGGGTGAGGCGCACGATCGACTGCGCCAGCGCCAGCGCATTCTTGGCGCGATGATCGACTTCGCGCGCCAGCAGGTTCTGCCGCTCTTCGGCACGTTTGCGCTCGGTGATGTCGACGGTGACGCCACTGACCCGCACCACACGGCCACTCTCATCCACCGTCGCGGCCGCCGTGCCGACGCACCAGCGCACCTCGCCATTGGGCTGGCCGACACGGAATTCCGCCTCGTAGGAGCGCGCGCCGGTGTTGAATGCGGCGACGGCCTGGCGGAACTGGTCGACATCGTCAGGATGCAGCAAGGCCTGGATGTTCGCCGGAGAGACGTTGAAGGTTTCCGGTGTCACGCCGAAGATGCGGTACTGGCCCTCGTCCCACATCCAGTCGCCGTTGACCCAGTCCCAATCCCAGGATCCCATCTTGCCGGCCGCGATCGCCATGCTGCGCCGCTGCTCGCTCTCGCGCAGTTTTGCGGTTGAGTTCTCCAGTTCTGCCGTGCGCGCGCGGACGCGGTCCTCGAGCTCCTGGTTCAGCCGTTCGAGCTCGCGCGTCTTGCGGTAGAGCTCGGCAAATACCTTGATCTTGGCGCGCAGCACCTCCGGCACGACCGGCACCGGCACATAGTCGACCGCGCCCATCTCGTAACCGCGCAACCGGTCGATGTCGCTGACCTGAATCGCCGAGATGAAGATCATCGCGGTCTTCTGGAAGCGCGGATGCTCCCGGATCATCGCGGCGAGCTCGAAGCCGTCGAGCTCGGGCATGCAGACGTCGACCAGGATCACCGCGATTTCGGTCTTGAGCAGCACCTCGAGCGCTTCGCGACCCGACGAAGCGATCACGAGGTTCTCGCCGAGTTCCTTTAGGATCACCTCGTAGGCGAGCAGCTTGGCCGGCTGGTCGTCGACGAGGAGGATGTTGACCTTTTCATGGTCCATGTAATCCGACCCCACTCAGCGGTGCAGCCACATGCGGATCGCAAGCAGCAATTGATCGGTATTGACGGGCTTTGCGAGATAATCGGACGCACCTGCCTCCAGGCATTTCTCGCGGTCGCCCTTCATCGCCTTCGCCGTCAGCGCGATGATCGGCAGGCGCAAGAAGGCCGGATTCTCCCGGATCACGCCAATGGTCTGATAGCCATCCATCTGCGGCATCATGATGTCCATCAGCACAATCGCGATTTCCGGGTTGGACGCGACCAGCGTCACCGCCTCGCGGCCGGTGGTCGCCGTCAGCACTTTCATGCCGCGCCGCTCCAGCACGCTCGACAGCGCGAAGATGTTACGAGCGTCGTCGTCGACGAGCAGCGCGGTCTTGCCGATCAGGTCCTCGTCGGAACTGTTCAGTTTTTCCAGCATGCGCTGCTTCTCGACCGGAAGTTCCGTGATTACGCGGTGCAGGAACAATGCAGTCTCGTCGAGCAGGCGTTCGGGCGACTCCACGCCCTTGACCACGATGCTGCGCGCCATGGTGTGGAGCTCCGCATCTTCCTCGGCCGAGAGCTCGCGGCCGGTGAACACTACCACGGGAATGTTCGACAGCGCTTCGTCGTGACGGATCTGGTCGAGCACTTCGAACCCGCTCATGTCGGGCAGCCGCAGGTCGAGCACCACGCAATCGCAGGGCGCCTCGCGCAGCGTCGAGAGCGCTCCGGCGCCGGTGTCGGTCGTCACGATCTCGATGTCGTCGTGATGCAGGAGCTCACGGATCGAGAGCTGCTCGGCCTCGTTGTCCTCGACGATCAGCAGTCGCTTGCGCCGCGGTCGCGCATATTCCTTGATTTGCGTCAGCGCGGCCGAAACGCCTTCGGTCGTCGTCGGCTTGTTGACGAAGGAGAAGGCGCCGCGGGCCAGCGCATGCTGGCGGTCCTCGTCGAGCGTGATGATCTGCACCGGGATGTGGCGCGTCAGCGGATTGTGCTTGAGCTGGCTCAGCACGGTCCAGCCGAGCATGTCGGGCAGGAACACATCGAGCGAGACGGCTCGCGGCTGATATTGCTTCGCAAGCTCGAGCGCCTCTGCGCCGCGCGCGGCGACCAGCACCTTGAAACCCTTGTCGCGTGCGAGGTCGACCAGAACGCGCGCATAATGCGGATCGTCCTCGACGATCAGCAGGATGCTGTCGCCGGGCTCGAGATTGAGGCGGTCGTCGGGAAGCTGCTCGATGACGCGTTCCGGCGCCGTCGCTGCCGGCTGGAGTGCCGGCGGCTGGTTGTATTGAAGCGAAGGCGCGGCACGCGGTGCGAGCGTCGGGCCGGAATATTTCAGCGGCAGATAGAGCGTGAAGGTCGAGCCCTTGCCGGGCGCGCTTCGCAGATGGATTTCGCCACCAAGCAGGCTCGCGAGCTCGCGGCTGATCGCAAGGCCGAGGCCGGTGCCGCCATATTTGCGGCTGGTGCCGGCATCCGCCTGCTGGAAGGCCTCGAAGATTAGCTTTTGCTTTTCCAGCGGAATGCCGATGCCGGTGTCGGAGACTTCGAATGCGACGACGGCTGGCGCGGAATTCAGCACCGGGTGATCCGTGCCCCAGCCACCGAGCGCGCCGCCGACTTTCAGCCGCACTTCGCCTTCGCCGGTGAACTTGAAGGCGTTGGAGAGCAGGTTCTTCAGGACCTGTTGCAGGCGCTTGGAGTCGGTGACGATGCTGCGCGCAAGGTTCGGATCGACGTCGATCTTGAACGTCAGGTTGCGGTTCTCTGCCTCGTGCCGGAACGGCCGCCCGACGGTTTCGAGCAGGTTCGCGGTCAAAATCTCCTCGGCGTCGACCGTCACCGTGCCGGACTCGATCTTGGAGAGATCGAGAATATCGCTGATGAGGTTGAGCAAATCGGTGCCGGCGCCGTGGATGGTGCGGGCGAATTCGACCTGCTTGCTCGTGAGGTTGCCGTCAGGGTTGTCGGTGAGCTGCTGGCCGAGGATCAGGATCGAGTTCAGCGGCGTGCGCAGCTCGTGGCTCATATTGGCGAGGAATTCGGACTTGTACTTCGAGGTCAGCGCCAGCTCGGTGGCCTTCTCCTCGAGCGCGCGGCGGGCCTGCTCGATTTCCTGGTTCTTGCGTTCGACCTCGACGTTGCGCTCGGCGAGCTGCTGCGCCTTCTGCTCGAGCTGATCGTTGGTCTGCTGCAACTCGCGCTGCTGGGTCTGGAGTTCGCCCGCGAGCTGCTGCGACTGCTTGAGCAGGCCTTCGGTCTGCATCGTCGCCTCGATCGAATTGAGCACGATGCCGATGGAGTCGGTGAGCTGCTCCAGGAACGTCATCTGCGAGGTGGTGAACGAGGTGAGCGAGGCGAGCTCGATCACCGCCTTGACCTGGCCCTCGAACAGCACGGGCAGCACCACGAGGTTCTTCGGTGCGACGCGGAGCAGCGCCGAATTGATCGGCACCACGTCGGCGGGAATGTCCGCCACCACGCGCGGGCGCCGGTCGAGGGCGCATTGGCCGATCAGGCCATCGCCGAACGGGAGCACGCGCGGATAGGGATAGACGCCGTCGCCAGCATAGGAGGCGAGCAGCAGCAACTGGGGACTGTCCTCGTTCTCGACCTGATAGATCACGCCGGTATGCGCGTTCACCAGCGGCGAAAGCTCGGTCAGCAGCAGGCGGCCGACGGTAGCGAGATCGCGCTGGCCCTGGAGCATGTTGGTGAATTTGGCGAGATTGGTCTTCAGCCAGTCCTGCTCGGTGTTCACGTCCGTCGTCAGACGGAGGTTCGTGATCATCGTGTTGATGTTGTCCTTCAGCTCCGCGACCTCGCCGCGGGCGTCGACCTGGATCGACCGCGTCAAATCGCCCTTGGTCACGGCGGTCGCGACTTCCGCGATCGCGCGCACCTGCGAGGTGAGGTTGGCTGCCAAGAGGTTGACGTTGCCGGTGAGGTCCTTCCAGGTGCCGGCAGCACCCGGCACATCGGCCTGGCCGCCGAGCCGTCCCTCGACGCCGACCTCACGCGCCACCGACGTCACCTGGTCGGCGAAAGTCGCAAGCGTCTCGGTCATGTTGTTGATGGTGTCGGCGAGCGCCGCGACCTCGCCCTTCGATTTCACCGTGAGGTTCTGCTTGAGGTCGCCGTTGGCGACCGCCGTCACCACCTTGACGATGCCGCGGACCTGCTCGGTCAGGTTTGCCGCCATGAAGTTGACGGTGTCGGTGAGGTCCTTCCAGGTGCCGGCGACACCGGGCACCTGGGCCTGGCCGCCGAGCTCGCCTTCGGTGCCGACCTCGCGCGCGACGCGGGTGACTTCGCCGGCGAAGGCGTTGAGCTGGTCCACCATGGTGTTGATGGTGTTCTTCAGCTCGAGGATTTCGCCCTTCACGTCAACGGTGATCTTGCGGGATAAGTCGCCGCGCGCCACGGCCGTGGTGACTTCGGCGATGTTGCGGACCTGCGTGGTGAGGTTCGCGGCCAGCAGGTTGACGTTGTCGGTGAGGTCCTTCCAGGTGCCGCCGACGCCGGGCACGACAGCCTGACCGCCGAGCCGGCCTTCAGTGCCGACCTCGCGCGCCACGCGCGTCACTTCCGCGGCGAAGGAGCGGAGCTGCTCGACCATCGTGTTCAAGGTGTCCTTGAGCAGCAGGATCTCGCCGCGCACGTCCACCGTGATCTTCTTCGACAAGTCGCCTCCGGCGATCGCGGTCGCGACCTCGGCGATGTTACGGACCTGGGCGGTGAGGTTCGAGGCCATGAAGTTGACGTTGTCGGTGAGATCCTTCCAGGTGCCGGCAACGCCGGGCACTTCGGCTTGGCCGCCGAGCTTGCCTTCGGTGCCGACTTCGCGGGCGACGCGCGTCACTTCGCCGGCAAATCCGTTGAGCTGGTCCACCATGGTATTGATGGTGTTTTTGAGCTCGAGGATTTCGCCCTTCACGTCGACGGTGATCTTGCGCGAGAGGTCGCCGCGCGCCACGGCCGTCGTCACTTCGGCGATGTTGCGGACCTGCGCGGTGAGATTGCCCGCCATCGAGTTCACGGAGTCGGTGAGGTCTTTCCAGGTGCCGGCGACGCCGGGCACGTTGGCCTGGCCGCCGAGGCGGCCTTCGGTGCCGACCTCGCGCGCCACGCGCGTCACCTCGCCCGCGAAGCGGTTGAGCTGGTCGACCATCGTGTTCAGGGTGTCCTTGAGCTGAAGGATCTCGCCGCGCACGTCCACCGTGATCTTGCGCGACAGGTCGCCGCCAGCAATCGCGGTTGCGACTTCGGCGATATTGCGGACCTGGGCGGTGAGGTTGCCCGCCATCGAGTTGACGTTGTCGGTGAGATCTTTCCAGGTACCGGCGACGCCAGGCACCTGCGCCTGGCCACCGAGCTTGCCTTCGGTGCCGACCTCGCGCGCCACGCGCGTGACTTCGCCGGCGAAGGCGTTGAGCTGGTCGACCATGGTGTTGAGCGTTTCCTTCAGCTGAAGGATTTCGCCCGAGACGTTCACGGTGATCTTCTTCGACAGGTCGCCCTTGGCCACCGCGGTCGCCACTTCGGCGATGTTGCGGACCTGGCCAGTCAGGTTCGACGCCATCGAGTTGACGCTGTCGGTGAGGTCTTTCCAGGTGCCGGCGACGCCGCGCACCTGGGCCTGGCCGCCGAGCTTGCCTTCGGTGCCGACCTCGCGCGCCACGCGCGTCACTTCGCCGGCGAAGGCGTTGAGCTGGTCCACCATGGTGTTGATGGTGTCTTTCAGCTCCAGGATCTCGCCGCGCACGTCCACGGTGATCTTCTTCGACAAGTCGCCGCCGGCGACCGCCGTCGTCACCTCGGCAATATTGCGGACCTGCGCGGTCAGGTTCGAGGCCATCGAGTTGACGCTCTCGGTGAGGTCCTTCCAGGTGCCGGCGACGCCGAGCACGTTGGCCTGACCACCCAGTCGTCCCTCGGTGCCGACCTCGCGCGCGACGCGCGTCACTTCGCCGGCGAAAGCGTTGAGCTGGTCGACCATGGTATTGAGCGTTTCCTTCAGTTGAAGGATCTCGCCCGACACGTTCACCGTGATCTTCTTCGACAAATCGCCGCCCGCGATCGCGGTGGCGACGTCGGCGATGTTGCGGACCTGCGCCGTCAGGTTCGACGCCATGAAGTTGACGTTGTCGGTGAGGTCCTTCCAGGTGCCGGCGACGCCGGGTACCTGAGCCTGGCCGCCGAGCTTGCCTTCGGTGCCGACCTCGCGCGCGACGCGCGTCACTTCGGAAGCGAACGAGTTGAGCTGGTCCACCATGGTATTGATGGTGTCCTTCAGCTCCAGGATTTCGCCGCGCACGTCCACCGTGATCTTGCGCGACAAGTCGCCGCGCGCCACGGCGGTGGTGACGTTGGCGATGTTGCGGACCTGTGCGGTCAGGTTGCCGCACATCGCGTTGACGGAGTCGGTCAGATCCTTCCAGGTGCCGGCGACGCCGGGCACGATGGCCTGGCCGCCGAGCTTGCCGTCGGTGCCGACCTCGCGCGCCACGCGCGTCACTTCGGAGGCGAACGAGCGGAGCTGGTCCACCATCGTGTTGATGGCTTCCTTGAGCTGAAGGATCTCGCCGCGAACGTCGACCGTGATCTTCTTGGACAAGTCGCCGTTGGCGACCGCGATCGTCACCTCGGCGATGTTGCGAACCTGGTTGGTCAGGTTGTTCGCCATCGAGTTGACGCTCTCGGTCAGGTCCTTCCAGACGCCGGTCACTTCCGGCACCTGGGCCTGGCCGCCGAGCTTGCCTTCGGTGCCGACCTCGCGCGCGACGCGCGTCACCTCGGAGGTGAACACGCCGAGCTGCTTGATCATCGTGTTGACGATGGTCGCCGATTGCAGGAATTCGCCGCGGAGCGGGCGGCCGTCGACGTCGAGCTTGACGGTCTGGAGCAGGTCGCCCTGCGCCACGGCTGCGACCGCGCGCGTCACCTCGCGGGTCGGCCACAACAGATCGTCGATCAGTGTGTTGACGGAGCCTTCCATGTCGGCCCAGGAGCCGGAAGCGAGACCGAACTTCACCCGCTGCCGGGTCTTGCCTTCGCGTCCCACCACCTGGCCGACCAGTTCGAGCTGCTGCGCCATGCGCTGGTTGGCGGCGATGATTTCATTAAAAGTGTCGGCGATCTTGCCGTCGATACCGAGATAGTCGCCGCTCATCCGTACCGAAAAATCGCCGCTGCGCATGGCTTGCAGCGCAAGCAGCAATTCCGGCCGGGAATCCGGCTCCGAGGTACCGTTGATTTTTGGCTTTGGGACGCGACGACCGGAGCGTGATCCAGTCCCGGGATCGAGGTCGCTCATATCATTCCCCCGCAGGCGTCGCCGAATCTTTGGCAAGACGCAGTAGCCGAAATAGAGCGTCTGCCGAATCCCAAATCAAGCGCCAAGGTCTCGGCGCACGAAAATGGAACTTGCCTTGCTCAGCCCGACGAAAGTAACGACGCGGATCGCGAATGGTTCCATGCGGTTCCGGAGATTTTTGGATGGGGACGGTATGCTCTCCAATAAGCGTCTCGGCTCGCGCGCCACTCCCGGCAGGAACGGCCACTCCCGCCTGAGGTTAACTCCCCACAACAGGAAGATGCCGCCCATGAGAGCCGGGTTTGCTACCATTATCGTCACGTTGTTCATCGCGGGATCGGTCCAGGCGCAACAAGGCGGTGAGCCGAGCGGGCGGGGGGCGGTGACCGGAGATCCTGCCGCAAGCTCTGCGACCCCGGGCGCGGGACAGTCGACCACAGGTGCTGTGACCAGGCCGAGCCGGAGCGGCAGCGGCACTTCAACCTCCGGCGGTAAGGACGACAACGGCGATCAGGGCCGGGACAGGATGCCCGAGAGCGGCCGCACCGCGCGGTCCGAGAGCCAGCAGCATCATCCGGAGGACAAATGAGCGGCTACTTGTCCGCCAGGGTGCGCTCCGTGTCTTTGAGCTGGGCGCGCAACGCGGGCAATCGCTCGCGCGCGAAAGTGGCAAGCGCGGAATTGTCGGGCGCTTTCAGATAGCGCTCGATCAGGTTGATGGCTGACTCATATTCCGGGATCTGTGCGGCGTAGAAGCGTCTGACGTAACCTGGTCCGTCCGCGTTTTCGGGCTCGGCCAGGCTCGCGCTGGCTGATGCTGCCTTGCTCACGCGCGGCTCGGACCCGATCGTATTCTGAATCTGCTTGAGCGCCTTGTCGCGCTTGGCTGCCTCTTCGGCGCGCAGGGCGGCCAGGTTCTTGACCTCCGCATTGCCGTTCAGATCGGTGCTCTCCAGCAGCCCTTGCTGGAAGCGGCCAAATGCGTAGAGGCCGCTGATGACGTCGGTTGCGTTGGGCGCACGATCGCCCCGCATCTGCTCGCCGGTACTGTCGGCAAACGCTGCGGTACTGATGAAGGCCAGGACTATCGCGACAAGAATCCGCATGGATATCCAATGACCGATAGCGTGCGATGTTCCGCAGAACGTTACGATCCCGTAAGGGCGGTTGCGGGACGCTGGTTCCGTGCCCACGTTTTGTCCATGAAACAGTCTGATATCTTCAGGGATAACGCCGACAACTGCCTGCAGCTCGCCGAGCGCGCCGAAGGGCAACCCACTTACAAGCGCTATTCGCGCATGGCAGAGGCTTGGATGGCGCTCGCGAACGAGCAGGACTGGCTCGATGGCGAAATCCCGCCCGTCATGGTCCGCGTCCGCCACAAGCAGGATGCCTGACCGCTCTCGGTTTCGTGGCTCCGCATGTGAGACCGCTCACGGAAGCAGGCGACCAACCACCAATAACCAGGAACAGTCATCGCGTTGCTTTTTTGATTCCAGCAGGAGGTTTTGCAATGGCTCCACGTCTGGCACTTCTTTCGCTCATTCTGGCTTTCGGCGTCTCGGTCGCGTTCGCGACGGTGACGACGGTGCGGCAGGTGCATCAGGAGAATGCGTCGGCTGCGGTGCACGCGGTGCATAGCTAGCGTCGCGGCCTCCTCGCGCGTCGGAACATTCGACGCTCCGGTGCGTAAGCGCTTTGAGACATCAGAGGCGAGAGGACATCATGGCGCATTCCGACCACGGCATCGTCAAGGACAAAGAGGCAGAGGATCAGCCGCGCGACAAGCAGCGTGCGCAGACCGTGCACAAGACCGATCACAAGGGCTCGCCGTCGCGCGAAGCGACGCGCGATCCCGCGTTGAACGACAACAGCAAGACGCCGGGCTCCGGCATGACGCCGGATGATTCCGGCGCCGCGCCGAGCGGCTAGAGCATCATCCGGAAAAGTGTGAAGCGGTTTTCCGAAGAGATCATGCTCAAACAATAGGAAATTGGCGCGAGGAACGAATCCGACCACGAAGAGTCGACGGATTGCTTCCGGTTGTCATGCCCCCGGTGATCCGGAAGCAATCTCCATGGACGGCTCTGGCACCCCGCTGTGCCGGGGTCGTTTTGCTGTGAGAGGCAGAGGCCGGCCATCAATCTTCGGCGTCGCCTTCGGCTTTTCCCGGCGCGTGTCCGTCCGGACCACGGCCAAATACACCAAATTCGCTTGATTTGACGCCTACCGAAGGGTCGATACTCGTTTCGATTCCCGCGGCAGCCAGTCCGAATTTGAGCAGTTCGCGAACCGCCGCGGCGCGCGTCGGCATGCGGTGCTTGAACCGGAAATCATCAACTGCGGCCAGCTCTTCCGGCGAGAGCATGACTTGAAGCCGCTCGGCGCGAAGGTCGTTCATGGTCGATCACGCAAAGTTAGCAAGATGAGTAATTTGCTAAACCTGCCAATTTGCCGAGAGTTCCACAGGAGTCCAAGAAAACGTCAGTTGAGTAAGATAGTCAAATAAAATCAATGCGTTATGCTTGAAACGATTCCCGCGCAGGCGCATTTTCAGGGGGAAGGGAGACGTGCCATGACGGACGAGGTCAGGTTACCCCGCAAGCTTTCCGAGGAGCGTGAACCACCAAAGCCGGTGCGCCCAAGCCATCAGAAGGTGATTGAGCAAGTCGAGCGCTGGGCCAACAGCCCAGGCCTGCAACCCCCGAGGACGGACGATGCGAAAACGGTCTGAGCCCCATACATTTGAACAACGTCTTGAAGCGCAGAGGCTGCGGCTCGAGCATGAACTGGCGAGTCTGCCCGAAGGCAAGCAGCGGGACGCCGTCAGCCTGCGCATCGAGCAGCTTCAGACTGCCGCCGAGATGTACGGTTTCCTGATGTTACGCGAGGAAGCCGCGGCCTCTCGCTGATCGCGTTCGGAGTTCGGACCGCGGGCCGCGGGAGACGGTGCGGAGCTTCCGCCTCAGCCACCATGCCGAAACAGAGACGACGGTCCAGGCCGCGACGGCCGCGACGAATGCGCCGATCATGCTCACCGGGACGGCGACGTAGAACACGGCGGCGAAAGCAGCAAGACCGATGCTTCCCATCGCCGCGCCCGCCGCGTCGACTGCCGCTGCCTCTTGCCCGCGTCGGCGGCCGTCGAAACCTGCCTTCTCCTTGACGCGGCGCTCGTGGCTCTCGATCAGTATTGCGCTGGCACAGAGGATGACGGGAAGCGCGAGGAAGAGTCCGCCTGTGGACACGCCAAAGCGGGCACCCACGATTCCCGCCAAGACCGTGGCCAGTCCGCCGCGCACGAAGCGAACGCCATATTCATACCAATGGGTCTGCTTCAGTGCGGACGATGACAGCTTGACTAGCATCAGGCGCCTCCGAAACCGGCAAGCAGTCCGAACGCGACCGCGAGCCATGCGGCGAAGGCGAGAATAGTGGCCGGCAGCGCCGCAAGCTGGAATCTCATCAGGATGTGGCAGACGACTACGCTGTAGCAGGCGAGCGCGACGGCGCCATAGATCATGGTCCAGCTCTCGGCCGCGGCATAGCCGGGGCCGGGCCGCGCAAGGGCAATGCCGAGCGTGGCGAGCGCGACCGAAGGCGCTGCACCCAAAAGTCCGGCGAAACTCTTGGGCCTGAGCATGTCGCCAAGGGTCGCGAAGGCGGAGACGATCACCCCGCCGACGATGAAGCGCAGGATATATTCGGTCATGCTTGTGTCCGTGACCTTGCGCGCTTGCGGCGCGGCTCGCCCAGCGTCCATGGCCGCAAAACCCTCTCGACCGCGGCGCCAAGCGCGAAGCCCACAACCACGTCGCTCGCCCAGTGCGCAAGCAACGCGATCCGAGTCAGCGAAAGCGCGACGGCAATGGAACGCACCAGTCGTCGGGGCTCCGGCGGCAGCAGACCGGCAGCGGAGGCGAGGGCGCCCATGTGCACGGCGTGACCGGATGGAAACGCGTCGCGAGCCCGCCCGGAGATGGGAACCCCATGTCGATGGCCGCGGACAGTTAGCCGGTCCGGTCTGGTCTGGTCGACGACCGATTTGAGAATATGCGGTAGCACCGCGGTCACCAGCGAAACAATCAGGACGTGATTTGCCGCAAGACGGTGCTGCGGCTGGCGAAGCTGGACATAGAGCCAGCCTGCCGCCGACAGCGCGAGCAGCACATGCTCGTCAGCGCCCCAGGTTAGCGCCTCTGCGGCATCCTCGAGCTCGTAATCGGTATGAGCTGCGATCTCATCGGCGATCGCGGTATCAATTCGCGTGGGCTTGACTGTTACGAGCGCCATCGCGCTGCGGCCGGAAAGATTTGCTTCATGACAGTTTTGTAAAGCCCTGCGCCATTGAAGGTTCCTGGACTGACGCGCTGGCCGGATCGGTGCCTACGGCTGCCCCGATCCGCCGGCGGCACCGTACACCTGGCCCGTCGCATAGCTCGCGTCTGCCGCGGCGAGCTGCACGTAGATCGAGGCGAGCTCGGCGGGCTGGCCGGGGCGGCCGAGCGGCGTCATTCCGCCGAACTTTTCGAGCTTCTCCATGGTGGCGCCGCCGGAGACCTGGAGCGGCGTCCAGATCGGTCCAGGCGCGACGCCGTTGACGCGAATGCCCTTCGCGGCGAGTTGCTTGGCCAGCGACTTCACATAGTTCATCGTGGCCGCCTTGGTCTGCGCGTAGTCATAGAGGTCCGGAGACGGATCGTAGGCCTGCTCCGACGTCGTGCCGATGATGCACGAGCCCGGCTTCAGATGCGGCAGCGCGGCCTTGATGATCCAGAACGGCGCGTAGATATTCGTCTTCATCGTTGCGTCGAAGTCTTCCGAAGAGACATCGAGGATGGAGGCGCGCGTCTGCTGCCTCGCCGCGTTGTTGACGATGATGTCGAGACCGCCGAGGCCCTGCACGGCCTGCTCGACCAGCTTCTTGCAGAAGGCCTCATCCTTGAGGTCGCCGGGGATCGCGAGCCCAATGCGGCCCTCTTTCCTGATGAGCGCAATCACCTCCTGCGCGTCCGGCTCCTCCGCCGGCAGGTAGTTGATGGCGACGTCGGCGCCCTCGCGCGCAAAGGCTATCGCGACGGCGCGTCCCATGCCGGAATCGCCGCCGGTGATCAGCGCCCTGCGACCTGCGAGGCGGCCAGAACCCCTGTAGCTGCTCTCGCCATGGTCCGGCCGCGGCTCCATCTTGCCGGCGAGGCCCGGCCAGGGCTGCGACTGTTTCTTGAACGGCGGTTTTGGATAGCGGCTGACGGGGTCGATCAAGTCCTGCTCTGCCATGGGCGCATTTCCTTTCGCTGTTGAAGATGCCAGCGAAGCCGCGCGCCTTACGCTCGCGGCGAGGCCGGCATCCCCATCAATTGCTTACTTGGACTGTCCAACGCTCGGCGCCTTGCCGAGCTCCTGTGCCATGTCGAGGTGGTGACGCAGCGTCGGCAGCGTCTTGCCGGCCCAGTCCTTCAATGCGGCATTGTCACCGCCTTTCGCGTAGCGCTCGAACAGCGAGACCGCGTCCTCATGTGCGCTGGTCTGGTAGGAATCGAAGTCCGAGCTGAAATCCTTACCGGTAGCGCCCTTGAGCTTGTCGAGCTTGCTCTGGTGCGAGCTGTCCAGCGCCGTCGGCAGAGTTGCCTGCACCTTACCGCCGCCGACGAGACTCTTCAGTTCGCTGCTGGTCTTGGTGTGGTCGGCCACCATCTGCTGCGCGAAGGATTTTTCCTGCGCGTTACCCTTCTGCTCGGCAAGCTTGCACGATTCAATCTCGAACATGTCACTGACCGCAACTTCCTTGACGAAATCGGCCGTGGTCGGCGCGCCGCCGAGCGTCGAGTTGACGCCGGTCTTCTCACCGAGCGACTGGGCGAGCGCGGGGCCCGCCCAGAAGCACGCAAGCAAAGGCGATGATAGTTCGTTTCATGTTTCGGCTCCTCCGGGGTGGCGGCGCGGCTTTGCCGCGCGGCGTTTGCGCCGACCAACACGCCGCAGGGACCGAGGTTCCTAAGTGGTTAGCCCGTCGGATTCCTGCCGGTGCGTGGGTTGATCGGATCGGTCGGCTTGCGCCGAAGTCGTTCCGGAAGGAATGGTTCGCCGGGAGAGGCTGAGGGCTCCGACCGCACATCGGCGTGGTGCTGCGCACGCTCGTGCGGTGTCTGGTTGTCGTTGATCTGTCGCTTCACGTCGACGCCATCCACGGGATCGTTGACGCCGTGCTGAATATCGCGGAAATCGCTCATGGCTTCCCTCATTCCTTTCCGGGCAGGATTGACTCGAGCACCTGCCGCGCTGCCCCCTTGATCACGCCGCTCTCATTCGGATCGCCCTTCATCAGTGCGAGCACGAAGTTTTTTGCGTGCTCGCCGTTGATGCCGTCCCCCGGATAACCAAAGATGTGGCGCACGCCCCATTGATGCAGACGCTGAACGATGAAGTTGGAGGCAGTCTGGGACATCGCGGGCGGCTCCCGGTTTCGCAGGCGTGAAACTCAGAGAACAGCGCGTTTCGCGCCATGTTCCCGACGAGTTGAGCAACGCGCTTTGGAACGATCATCTTTGCGTCCGGTTGGTCCACACATCGGCTGAGTGGAGAATCGCGATGTTGAATCAAGCCGAACTGGATCGAACCGAAATGGGCCGGTTGATCGGCAGCGACAAGGTCGAGGGTACGTCGGTCTATGGCGCCGATCGGAACAGGATTGGTTCGATCGAGCGCGTAATGATCGACAAGATCAGCGGTAAGGTATCCTACGCCGTGCTTGGCTTCGGCGGCTTCCTGGGGCTCGGCAACGACCACTATCCCTTGCCTTGGCAATCGCTGAAATACGACACCGAGCTCGGCGGCTATGTCACTGGGATCACCACCAAGGAGCTCGAAGGCGCGCCGAAATACGGCGAAAGGAACGACTGGAACTGGGGTGATGACGCCGCAGTTCGTGGCATCAACGCCTATTACGGTGTTCCCTTTGCGTAGACGCTTCACACGAAGAGAGATGCGATGAGCAAGGAACGGCCCACCGACGATCCCCGACATCAGAATGATTGGGGATCGCACGCCCAGACGGACAAGCCCTGGAAGGGCAATCCGGAGAAGGAACAAAGATCGGGCGAGGTGAAGTCTGATCTTGGAAAATGGCACGAGACAAAGACGCATTGACCCAAATGTGCTGACGAGAGACATCGAAGTGAGCGCGGCACGCAGAGTGCCGCGCTTCTTTCTTGAGCAGCGGATTCACGAATAACAGCGCTGCACCGCAAGCCGGAACCATGCTTCGGCGCTGCGGTTAGGCCCTCGGCGCGCGAGCTTGGCTTCGGCCGCTTGCCGCAGGTTCAGTCCTGATCGAGGTGTTCACCGTGGATGCTCATACCCGGGAACGTGGGCCGTCCGCGGAGCAGCCGCTGCCGCAGAAGGCGAAGGAAGCTCCGAAGAATTCGCCGGACCAAAGCCCTGAGACGAAGGACCAGTCGCAAGACCAGGCCAAGGCGCCGTCGCTGCGCGACCGGCTTCGCGAGCACTGGCTGCTGGCAACTATCGGCGCCATCGTGCTGATCGCTGCACTCGTCGGCGGTCTGCTCTACTGGCTCGAAATTCGCCATTACGAATCCACCGACGACGCCTTCGTCGCCGCGCGCAGCTTTTCCGTGGCGTCGAAGGTTGGTGGCTATGTGACCGACATCCCGGTCACGGACAATCAGCATGTCAATGCGGGTGATCTCCTCGCCAAGATCGACGAGCGCGACTATCGGATTGCGATCGAACAGGCGGCTGCGCAGGTTGCGGTCTCGAAGGCCAATATCGCTAATGTCGAGGCGCAGATCGTTTCCCAGCAGGAACAGATCAAGCAGGCCCAGGCTCAGCTCGAACAGGCGCAGGCACAGCTCCAATTCTCGCAGGAGGAGTTTTCGCGGGCCCAGGACCTGGTCGAGAAAGGCGCGGGCACAGTGCAGCGCCAGCAGCAGACTCGCTCCGACCTTCAGGCACAGCAGGCCAACACCGAGCGTGCCAAGACCGCGGTTGTTGCGGCGCAGGTCGGCATCAAGACGCTGCAAGCGCAGCTCGAAGGCGCCAAGGCGCAGCTCGAGCAATCGCAGTCGCAGCTCGACCAAGCGAATCTGAACCTGCAATACACCAGCGTCGTCGCGGCGCAGTCCGGACGCGTCGTCAAGCTCAGCGGCGCCAAGGGCACCTTCGTGACCGCAGGGCAAAGCCTGATGATGTTCGTGCCCGACGAAGTCTGGATCGTCGCCAACTACAAGGAGACCCAGCTCAACGATATGCGGCCGGGCCAGCCGGTCGAGATCCGGATCGATGCCTATCCCGGGCGCAAGCTGACCGGCCATGTCGGTTCCGTGCAGCCGGGCTCCGGCACAGCGTTCAGCCTGCTGCCGGCGGAGAACGCCACCGGCAACTACGTCAAGGTGGTGCAGCGCGTGCCGGTGAAGATCGTGGTCGACAACTGGCCGCCCGATCTGCCGGTCGGCCCCGGCATGTCGGTCGTGCCCTGGACCCGGGTGCGATGACCGACGTCGCGGAAGGCGGAGCCTCGGCGCGAGGCTGGTCGCCGGAGCGCTCGGCGGCCGGCGGGCACAATCCCTATCTGATCGCCTTCGTCGTTTCGATCGCGACTTTCATGGAGGTGCTCGACACCACCATCGCCAACGTCGCGCTGCGCCACATCGCCGGCGGGCTTGCGGTCGGCATCGACGAGAGCACTTATGTCATCACCAGCTATCTCGTCGCCAACGCCATCGTGCTGTCGATCTCGGGCTGGCTCTCAACCGTGATCGGCCGCAAGCGCTTCTACATGATGTGCGTGACGACCTTCACGGTCGCCTCGCTGCTGTGCGGGTTCGCTTGGAATTTGCAGTCGTTGGTGCTGTTCCGCATCCTGCAAGGCCTCGGCGGCGGCGGCATGGCGACCAGCGAGCAGGCGATCCTGGCGGATTCGTTCCCGCCGCAGAAGCGCGGCCAGGCCTTTGCCATCTATGGCGTCGCCGTCGTGGTCGCGCCCGTGATCGGCCCGACGCTCGGCGGCTGGATCACTGACACCTACACCTGGCACTGGGTGTTTTTGATCAACGTCCCGATGGGACTGCTCTCGCTGTTCCTGGTGGGCACGCTCGTCAAGGAGCCGTCGGGCGCGGAGGAGGAGAGGGAGAAGCTGCTGAACAAGGGGCTGCGTGTCGATTATGTTGGCTTCCTGCTCGTCGCGATCGGGCTCGGCTCGCTCGAATACGTTTTCGACGAGGGGCAGCGCAACGACTGGTTCGGCTCGGACATGATCGTGTTTTTTGCCGTACTTTCGGCGATCTCGCTGATTGCGCTGATCCCGTGGGAGCTGACGCGGGAGGATCCCATCGTCGACCTTCGCCTGCTCGGTCGTCGCCAGTTCGCTGCCTGCTTCCTGGTCATGCTCGGCACCGGCGCGGTGCTGATCTCCACGACGCAGATTCTACCGCAGCTGCTCCAGACCGAGCTGAACTACACCGCGCTGCTGGCAGGTCTCGCGCTATCACCGGGCGGGGTTGCGACCCTGATGCTGATGCCGGTGGTCGGCCGCCTCGTCGGCACGGTGCAGCCGAAATATCTCATCATGTTCGGGGCCGCGGTGGTCGCGTTCTCGATGTGGCATCTGACGGGGTTGAACGGCGACATCACCTATGGCTATGCGGCGCTCTCGCGTATCTTCCTCGCGATCGGGCTGCCTTTCCTGTTCCTGCCGGTGACGACCGCCTCTTATGACGGCGTGCCGCCGGACAAGACCAACCAGGCCTCCGCGCTGATCAACGTCGCCCGCAACATCGGCGGCTCCATGGGCGTCGCATTGGCGCAGACGATTTTGGCCCAGCGCCAGCAATTCCACCAGAGTCGGCTGATCGAGCACGCCGCGCCATCCGATCTCGGCTACCAGCAGACCATCGACACCATGACGCGTTTCTTCCAGGCCCAGGGCTCGAACGCGAGCGATGCGGCGTCGCAGGCGGTCGCCTGGGTTGGCCGAACCTTGCAGCAGCAGGTCGACTTCCTTGCCTATATCGACGTGTTCTGGACGCTTGCGATCATCGCTTTGCTGATGATTCCGATCGCGGCCGTGCTGCGGCCCATCGACCTGCAAGCGCCAGCACGGGGACATTGAAGCCCCAACGTCGTCCTGGCGAGAAAGCCAGGACCCATACCGCGGGAACTATCGATGGCGGGTCGTCGCAGTACCGGAACTCCGAGTCTTTGCCAAACTGCACGTCGGGGTAATGGGTCCTGGCCTTCGCCTGGACGACACCGGGCTCACCCCGCCGCCACCTGTCTCCGTCCCGGCCCCGCATGCACATGCACCTGCTTGGCATGCAGCACCTCGCCGCATTCCGAGCACACCATCACCGGATCGAACAGCTTGCCGCAAGACTTGTGTTCGTGCAGCAGCGGACGGCCGCGCTCGTCGCCCATGTGGGTGTCGCCCCAATGCACCATCGCCATGATGATCGGGTAGAGGTCGAGCCCCTTTTGTGTCAGGATGTATTCGTAGCGCTTCGGCGCCTCGGAATAGGGGACGCGGCGCAGGATGCCGAAGCGGACCAGCTTCTTCAGACGCTCCGAGAGCAGGTGGCGCGTGATCTGGAGCGAGGATTGAAAGCCCTCGAACCGGCGCACGCGCAAAAAACATTCGCGCAGGATCAACAACGTCCAGCGGTCGCCGACCACGGCGACGGTGCGGGAGAGCGAGCAGGGTTCTTCGTCCAGAGTGTCCCACTTCATGATTCGGTCTCCGGCTGGTCATCGTAAGTCTGAAAAAGGAACCGACTTGAATGATCGACGCTATTCGCAGCAAACCATAGCATTCACCGGCAGGATTTGACAGTTCTATTTTAGAACTATAGCCTCCGATCCAATCACATGCTCTCAACCGGAGGAGGCGACCTTGCCCAAGCGAAACGCGACAGCCGCCGTGATCGGGGCCGGCGATTTCATCGGCTCTGAGATCGCCAAGAAGTTTGCCGTCGAGGGTTTTTCGATCTTCGCCGGCCGCCGCAACGGCGACAAGCTCGCGCCGCTCGTGAAGGATGTCGAGGCCGCCGGCGGCGAGATTCACGCGCGCTCGCTCGATGCACGCAAGGAGGAAGAGGTCATCTCCTTCCTCAACGACGCCGACAAGCACGCGCCGCTCGAGGTCTGCATCTTCAACGTCGGCGCCAACGTCAATTTCCCCATCCTCGACACCACCGAACGCGTGTTCCGGAAAGTTTGGGAGATGGCCTGCTATTCCGGCTTCCTCGCAGGCCGCGAGGCGGCGCGGCTGATGCTGCCGCACGGCGGCGGCAAGATCTTCTTTACGGGCGCGACCGCGTCCTTGCGCGGCGGCAGCGGCTTTGCGGCGTTCGCTAGCGCCAAGTTCGGACTTCGCGCGGTGGCACAGGCAATGGCGCGCGAGCTTGGTCCGAAGAACATCCACGTCGCCCATCTCATCATCGATTCCGGCGTCGACACCGAATGGGTGCGGCAACGCCGGCTCGAGGCGCTGGGGCCCAACGCGCTCGACAATCCCGATCTCCTGATGCCGCCGTCGGCTGTGGCTGACTCCTATTGGCAGCTCTATCAGCAGCCGAAGAGCGCCTGGACCTTCGAGATGGAGATCCGCCCCTTCGGAGAGAAATGGTGACCGCGGCGCAAAGAGTCCGGCTAGATTGATCCCAACACCAGGCAGAATTCCGGGAGGTACTTAAGTGAAGACCGCGATCACCGAACTGTTCGGCATCGAGCACCCGATCATCCAGGGCGGCATGCATTTCGTCGGCTTTGCCGAGCTTGCCGCCGCCGTCTCCAATGCCGGCGGGCTCGGCATCATCACCGGCCTCACGCAGAGGACGCCGGAGCTGCTTGCGAAAGAGATCGCGCGCTGCCGCGACATGACGGACAAGCCGTTTGGCGTGAACCTCACCTTCCTGCCAACCTTCTCGGCCCCGCCCTATCCGGAATACATCGCGGCCATCGTCGAGGGGGGCGTGAAGTCCGTGGAGACCGCGGGCCGCAGCCCGGAAGCCTACATGCCGGCGCTGAAGGCGGCCGGCATCAAGGTCATCCACAAATGCACCTCGGTGCGCCACTCGCTGAAGGCCGAGCGGATCGGCTGCGACGCCGTCAGCGTCGACGGCTTTGAGTGCGGCGGCCATCCCGGCGAGGACGACATTCCCAACATGATCCTGCTGCCGCGCGCGGCAGAAGAGTTGAAGATCCCGTTCGTCGCCTCCGGCGGCATGGCCGATGGGCGCAGTCTCGTCGCGGCACTGTCGCTCGGCGCGGCCGGCATGAACATGGGCACGCGCTTCATCGCGACCAAGGAAGCGCCGGTGCATCAGAACGTGAAGAACGCACTGGTCGCCGCGACCGAGCTTGACACCCGCCTGATCATGCGCGCACTGCGCAACACCGAGCGCGTGCTGAAGAACGCCAATGTCGATCGCCTGCTCGAGATCGAGCACGCCAAGGGCGACAAGCTGACGATCGACGACATCCACGATCAGGTCGCGGGCGTCTATCCCAAGGTCATGCTGGAGGGCCAGATGGATGCCGGCGCCTGGAGCTGCGGCATGGTCGCCGGCCTCATCCACGACATCCCCTCCTGCAAGGAACTCGTCGATCGCGTCATGGGCGAGGCGGAACAAATCATTCGCAACCGCCTGATGGGGTTCCTGGAGGGTACGGGAACGGCAAGAAAAGTTGCCTGACACCGCCAAAGTTCTTAACCACGGCGGCAACTGACCGCTGGAATTGCGCGCGACGCCTCCTAAATAGAGGTAAATTACCTCTTAAATAATCAATTTCAGGAGGCGTCCGTGGTCCTGAAGAGCGTTCGTTTTGCTGTTGCCGTTGCCCTCGTGCTCGCATGGGGCGGCGTCGCGCGCGCTGACGACTACAAGCCTGACGAATATCTGGGCCTTGATCTCTCAAAGGCCGTGCTGTCGCCGAGGCGGCTCGGGCCCGAGACGCGGTTCGCACCCGTCGCGCTCGAAGCGAAGGGCGGCAACGAGGCGCAGGCGCGTGCCGAGCCGATCGACGTGCCGAAGAAGGTCGCCGCCGAACGCGTGCACGTGTCGGAGCCAAAGGTCGCGCACACCAGGAGCGCGCAGCCACGCGGGGCAGCGCGCACCAGGCTTGCGCATCGTCACGGCAATCCGCTGGACGCCCAGGCGAGGGATACTCGAATCCAGACCTGGCCGTGCCGCTCCGGCGGCATCTGCAACTGGCAGCGCTAGTCCGGTCTAGGGTCGTCATCCCCGCGTCGCAAAACCGTCGGCGCGGAGTCAAGAAACCGTAAGCCGGGAGTCAAGGAGCGCAGGCACCTTCCGTCGTGATTCGACGAAGGTTTCCTGAATGGCAACGCTCCGCGCCTCGCGCGCATGGACCCGGCGGCAGTTTTTGGTTCGATCGACCTCCAGCCTCGCTGCAGCTTCGCTCGGCACGCTTGCAAGACCCTCCATCAGTCGCGCCGCCGACCGCCCGAAGATTGCGGGCGGCATCCAGTCCGGCGATATTTCCGACGGCTCCGCCGTGATCTGGGCGCGCGCCGACCGGCCTGCGCGGATGCAGGTGGAATGTTCGACCGTCGAGAGTTTCAAGACGATCGTTGCTGCGGCATCTCGCGATGCGTTGCCCGATGCCGATTGCACATCAAAACTGTTGCTGAACGATCTGCCATCAGGGCAGGACATCTTCTATCGTGTGCGCTTTGACGACATCGCGACCGGCATCGCCAGCGAGAGCCGCATCGGCCATTTCCGCACCGCGCCGGCCGCCGGCCAGTCGATCTCGTTCCTGTGGTCCGGTGACGTCGCAGGGCAGGGCTGGGGCATCGACACAGCGCGCGGCGGCTATCGCAGCTATCGCACCATGCTCGACAACCGCCCGGATTTCTTCATCCACTCCGGCGATCACATCTATGCCGACTGCACCATCCCGTCGGAGCAAAAGTTGCCGAACGGCGAGACCTGGCGCAACCTCGTGTCCGAAGAAAAAGCGGAGGTCGCGCACACGCTGGCGCAGTTCCGCGGCAACTACAAATACAACCATTTCGACGACAATTTTCGCGCCTTCCACGCGCAAGTGCCGATGTTTGCGCAGTGGGACGATCACGAGGTCACCAACGACTGGTCGCCCACCGGCAGCTACGACGAGGCTGGCTATGAGGACGACGGCACGCCGCGTCTGGTCGCGCGTGCGCGCCGCGCCTTCTTCGATTTCATGCCGATCCGCGACATCGGCGCGCGGCAGGGCCGGGTCTATCGCAAGATCGGTTACGGGCCGATGCTTGACGTCTTCATGATCGACATGCGCAGTTATCGCGACGACACCTGGAACAAGGGTGACGACCATCGCGGCTGGATCCTGGGTGCCGAGCAGCTCGCCTGGCTGAAGCGGGAGTTGACCGCTTCGCGCGCGACCTGGAAGGTGATCGCGGCCGATCTGCCAATCGGCCTGATCAGCCTCGATGCCGTCGCTCTCGGTGACGGTCCGCCTGATCGGCGCGAGCACGAGATCGCTGATCTTCTTGCCTCGATCAAGCGCGCTGGTGTGCGCAACATCGTCTGGCTCACCGCTGACATGCACTACACCGCCGCGCATTATTACGATCCGAACAAGGCGCAATTCCAGGATTTTGAGCCGTTCTGGGAGTTCGTGTCCGGCCCACTGCATGCCGGCACCTGGGGCCCGGGCGAGCTCGACAACACCTTTGGTCCGGTCGCGATGTACCAGAACGGCTGCAGCGAAGCGCAAGGGGAAAATCTCGCGCCCTGCTTCGGATTGCAGTTCTTCGGTCGCGTCGACATCGACGGCACGACCGGCGTGATGATCGTGACGCTGAAGGATGTCGATAACCGCGACCTCTGGTCGGTCGACATCGAGCCGCAGCCGCAGGTACGCCCGGCCGTGGTGGCGCAGCATTCGTAAGAGGCGCTAACCCGATCTTGATTGGCCACTGCGCAGCTCCCGCGCTATAGTGCCTTTTCCCGCCACCTCTTCTCCATCACCAAAGAGTCTATCGCCGCGGCCTCACCGCGTGTCTGGCGGGCCGAAATACGTCAGGAGTTACCGCATGGACAATCTGAAGACACAGGGCATAAGCATTCCCAAGCTCGGCCTCGGCACTTTTCGCATGCAGGGCGACGCGTGCCGCGCTGCGGTCGAGAGCGCGCTGTCAATCGGCTATCGCCACATCGACACCGCCGAGATGTACGCCAACGAGGAGGCGATCGGCGCCGCCCTTGCCGCCGCGGGCGTGCCGCGGGCCGAGCTGCATGTCACGACAAAGGTCTGGCACGAGAATTTGGCGCCCGATGCGATCCGCCGCGCCTTCGATGCCAGCCTGAACAAGCTCAGGCTCGATCACGTCGATCTCTATCTCGTGCATTGGCCGTCGAAAGCAGCGAACTGGGGTGCGGTGTTCGAGACCTTGATGAAGCTGAAGGCGGAGGGGCGCACGCGGGCGATTGGCGTTGCCAATTTCACCACGGCACTGCTCAAGACCGTGGTCGAGGATATCAAGGCGCCGATCGCCTGCAACCAGATCGAATATCACGCGATGCTCGATCAATCGAAGGTTCTGGCCTATCTCACCGCCAAGTCGATCCCGCTGGTCGCCTATTGCCCGCTCGCACAGGGGCGCGTTGCATCCGATCCGGTGCTCGCCGAGATCGGCGCTAAGCACAACGCGACCGCGGCTCAAGTCGCGCTGAAATGGTTGCTCGACCAGGACGGCGTCGCTGCGATTCCGAAGGCATCGCGCCGCGAGAGCCAGCAGGCCAATCTGGATGCGCTGAAGATCACGCTCGACGATGCCGACCGCAAGAAGATCGCCGCGCTGCCGAAGGAAAGACGCTGCGTCAATCCTGGCTTCGCGCCCGTGTGGGATTAGTCTTCTCATTATGCTTTTCAAACGCAAAGAAATGGCCCCGTGAGGGGCCATTTCCATGTTGCGTTGCGCATTAGTCAATGTGGTGATGACCACGCTTGACCACCACGACGCGGTCGTGATGGTGCCAGCCGCGATGCCAGCCGTGGTCGCGATGCTCGCGCATTTCGGCGCGGGCGCCGTAGGCGCCGCCGTGATGGCCGCCCTTGATGACGACTGTCTCGGCACTCGCCATCATCGGTGCAACGATCGCAAGCGCGCCGAGAGCCGCAACCACATAACCAAGCTTCTTCACGATGTCCTCCTCCAATTCAATGCACATGAGAACCGCTCATACGCGGGAACGTTCCGGAGGAACTGCGGGAGAATTCTGAATGGATGTTCAGACGAGCATGATCCGGATCCGAAGGGCCGCGTTAGCGCAAAGTGCGAAGCGGTTCTCCGACAAGATCATGCTCAAAATAGCGCTTAATCGCAGCGTCGTTGCGGCGGTGTTGGCGCGCCGGTCTTGACGTATTTGCCGTCCCTGATCGTGTACTCGCCGCGCTCGCTGCGATTGTAGATCGCGCGCAGGCCGGCGTCCTTCGAGAGCAGCAATCCGAACTCGCGCGTTTGATGCAGCGAGGGGAAGTAGACCATCAGATTGAGCAGGCCTTCGGCGTTGACCGTGGCGGACACCAGCTCGCTCTCGTCCTTGGCCTCACCGAAATTGCGCCGGTACATCACCCGGCCGTCCGGCCAGATCTCGTAGGTCAGCATCGTGCCCTTGTCGCGGTCGGGTGGCAGCGCGCAGTCGACCGACCATGAGCCGAGCAAGCCCCATCGCTCGACTGTCGCTGCGAGCGTCTCGGCGTGAGTCAGGGACGCGAGCGCAACCCACAGCAGCGCAGCCGTGATCCAGCGGCTCAAACAACGTGTCATGTCTCAGGAAGCCCCGCTTCGAACGAGATCGAAGTCTAGCATTCCTGGCCCGGTCGTCTACGAGACCGTTAAACGGCGCCTACGCCTGCGCCTTCTCCACATTGGCGCTGCGGGTCGGCACGCCAAACTCCTTGCGGCAGACCTCGGCCAGCACGGCGACGCCCTCGCGGATCTGCTGGTGTGTCGGGCTGGCAAAGCACAGCCGCAGGCGCGAGCCGGAATGGCCCTTGTTGGTCGACCATTCCGGTCCCGGGTTGATCGAGACGCCGGCGGTGAGCGCTGCCTGATAGAGTTTGAGCGTATCGACCTGGTCGGGCAGCTTCACCCACAGGAAGATGCCCCCCTTGGGCTCCTCGAATTCGGCAGCCGTCCCGAACTGCTCGTTCAGCGCCTCCATCAGTGTGTCGAGCTTGGTGCGTAGCGCCTTGGTCAGCGCCGGCACGTGAGTTGCGAAATGCGGCTTGCAATAAGTGGCGAGCACCATCTGCTCCAGCGCGCCGGAGCCGGCATCCGTCTTCAGCGCCAGCATCCGCGACATCACATCCCAGGGTGCCAGAATGAAGCCGACGCGCAGCGCCGGCGCGATCGATTTCGAGAACGAGCCGATATGGATCACCCCGCCGTTGGGGCTCATCGCGTGGATCGCCGGCGGCCGCTGTCCTGACCAGACGAGGTCGGCATAGCAATCGTCCTCGAAAATCGGCACGCCATATTCGGCCGACAGCCGCAGCAATTCGGCGCGGCGGCTCTCCGGCATGATGCTGCCGGTCGGGTTCTGCACGGTCGGAATGGTGTAGATGTATTTTGGCCGGATGCCCCGGCGCTTCAGGTCGGCCAGCGTCGAGGCCAGGGCGTCCATGCGCATGCCGTCCTCGTCGAGGGGAATGCCGATGGTGTTGACGTCCAACCGCGTCAGCCGTTGCAGCGATCCCTGATACGTCTCCTGCTCGACGATCACGGTATCGCCGCGCGCCAGCAGGGTGTTGTTGACGAGGTCGAGTGCCTGCAACGAGCCGGAAACGATCATGAGATCGTCGATCGTGCAGCTGATGCCGGCATCGCGCTTCAGTTTGGCGACGAGGAATTCGCGCAAGGGCAAATAGCCCTGCGGGCCGTGCGCCAGCCCGTAGGTGGCAAGCGATCGGCCCTCGCGTTGCAGGGCGAGATTGGCCGCCTCGATCAGGTCGTCGAGCGGCACCTGCTCGGAATCGTTGTTGCCGCCGACAAAACTGTATTTGGCGAGGCCCGTCCAGCGCGCGGAAGGGGCCGGCAGCCCTGCGGGAAACAGGGGTGCGAAATCGAAGCTGGACGTCATGGGAGCGTTCCTCGTCTCTGTTCTTGTTGAGCGGCCGGCTTTGCGCCGGCCTGCCTTACTTCTTGCCGGCCGTCCGGGTCGGACGGCCCTGGCTGATGAAAGCGTAATGCGCGTTGGCGACGCCGCCAACCATCAAGGCCTCGACCACCGGCTCGGCGATATCGCCCGTGGCGGCCCAGTCGACGATGAAATTGGCTCCGGTCCCGCCGCGCACATCGTCGGTCGGAACGAAGATCGAGACGGTCGCGAGCGGCTTGAGCGCCACCGGCGACTTCAGATAGCTCTCGACCTGCTTGCCCGCAGTGTCGAAATAGGCGATGCGCTTGACCACCAGCGGCTGGGTCTCGGAGGCGTTGTGCACGCTCAGCGTGACCGAGAAGTCGACGCGCAGTCTGCCCTGGCTCATCGCGACGCTGGAATAGGCCGGCACATAGAAGCCGCCGGAGACGCCGAGGTCCTCCTTCGGCACCGCCGTGAGTGAATCGGCAAAGTTTTGCTCGATATTGACTTTGGGCTGTGCGAGCGCGGGCAGGGCCGGCGTGAACGGGCATAGCAGCATTGCAGCGGTGAGCCCCATCAGCATGTGACGAATTGCTCGCTTGCCGCGCCGCACTCGGTCTCTAGGGTGCGGCGAAACGGGCCGATCTGGCATGCACGAACTCATTCGCGATATCACTCTCTGTATTCTGTTTGCCTGGATGCTGGGCCTGCTCGCCCATTTCTCTCGGCAGCCGCTGATCCTGGCCTACCTTATCGCCGGCTTCTGCATTGGTCCATTCGGCGCCGGATGGGTCAAGTCGCAGGAATCGATCGGGGTCATCTCCGAACTCGGCCTGATCTTCATGCTGTTCATGATCGGGCTCGAGATCGACCTGAAGAAGATCGTGCGGGCGGGAAAGGTGATCCTGTTCGCAGCCGGCGGCCAGCTTCTCGGCGGTTGCCTGCTCGGCATCCTGTTCTTCGCGGGCATTGGGCTCACGCTCGGCGGCGGCCATTTCGATGCGCTCTATCTGTGCGTCGCCTGCGCGCTCTCCAGCACTGTCATCATCGTCAAGGTGCTCTACGAGAAGCGCGAACTCGACACGCTGCCTGGCCGCGTCACGCTCGGCGTCCTGGTGCTCCAGGATATCTTCGCCATCCTGTTCCTGGCGGTGCAGCCGAGCCTCGCCAACCTCCAAATCAGCGTCATCCTGCTCTCGATCGGCCGCGTCGCCGTGCTGGTCGCGGCCGCGTTGCTGGTCAGCCGTTACGTGCTGCCGCGGCTGTTTCACCAGATTGCGCGGCGTCCCGAGCTGATCCTGCTCGGTGCGCTCGCCTGGTGCTTTCTCGTCGCCGAGACCGCCGAGCAGCTTTCGCTGTCGCGCGAGATGGGCGCCTTGATCGCCGGCGTCTCGCTCTCGACCTTTCCGTATGCGCTCGACGTCACGGCCAAGGTCACCACGCTGCGCGACTTCTTCATCACGTTGTTCTTCGTCGCGCTCGGCATGACCATTCCCGTGCCCGGCCTCTCGGTGATTGGTCTCGCGCTGCTCATCGCGGCGTTCACGGTGGTGAGCCGCCTCGTCACCACCTTCACCCCGCTCTATCTGATGAAGCAGGGCCTGCGCGCGAGCCTGCTGCCGGCGATCAACCTGGCGCAGATCTCCGAATTCTCGCTGGTGGTGATCCAGACCGGCGTCGCCGACAATCACATCGCCGCCGAGACGGCGAATGCGGCTTCCTTCGCCTTCGTGGTGCTCGCTGTGCTCTCGACCTTCGTGATGACGCGCAGCGACGAGATCACCCGCTGGGCGATCGGCCCCCTCAAGCGGATCGGCCTGCGCGATCTCGATCATGGCAACGGCCATGCCGAGGAGGGGGATGAGGGCGGCCATGGCGAGGCCCGCCGCATCGTGATCCTCGGCTTTTTCCGTGCGGCAAGCGCGCTGCTCGCCGAGATCGAGCGGCAGAACCCGCTGCTGCTCGACCAGATCACCGTGGTCGATTTCAACCCCAATGTGTACCAGACCCTGCTTTCGCGCGGCCTGCACGTAATTTACGGCGACATCAGCAATGTCGACACGCTGCTCCACGCCGGGATCGGCAAGTCCGAGATGATCATCCTCAGCGTGCCGGATGCGCTGTTGAAGGGCGCCAGCAACGAGAAGCTGGTTCGCCACGTCCGCACCCTCAACCCGAATGCCCTGATCGTGGCGACCGCAGATCTGTTGTCCGATGTCGGCGAGCTCTATGGGGCCGGCGCCAGCTATGTCACCGTGACCCGGCTCAGCGACGCCCACGAGCTGTTTACGGTGATCGAAGCCGCCCAGGCGGGCCTCCTGGCCGACAAGCGCGCCGAGCTCGACGTGCGGCTGAGCGAGCGGCGCGAAGTGCTGCCCTGATGGCCTCCGGGCCGCCTTCCTTCCTGAAACATCCGCGCCTATATCGCTGGTATGTTGGGTGCAAGGCCTGAAAGCCTGCCCGCAGACTGCCTCCTGGCATATGCGGTTGCGTCCAGGACACTAGCGCGCGGGCCCAAGTCCGGCTAAGGCGTCCGGCTAAGCCTCCGGCCCATAACCGATAGAGATTGGGAAATGCCCGATACCGTTCAGGAAGTTTTGCAGGCCTTTGCCCGGGGCGAGCTCGTCGTCGTGACCGATGACGAGGATCGCGAGGGCGAGGGCGATTTGATCGTCGCGGCCTCGTTCTGCACGGCCGAGAAGATGGCCTTCATCATCCGCCACACCTCCGGCATCGTCTGCGCGCCGATCACGACGGAGGACGCGCGCCGGCTGCGGCTCGATCCGATGGTCGCCCATAACGACTCCGCCCACACCACCGCGTTCACGGTGTCGATCGACTACAAGCCCGACGGCGGCACCGGCATCTCGGCCGAGGAGCGCGCCTCCTGCTGCCGCGCGCTCTCCAATCCCAATGTCGGCGCCAACGACTTCGCCCGGCCCGGCCACATCTTCCCGCTGATTGCCAAGGACGGCGGCGTGCTCTTGCGCTCCGGCCACACCGAGGCCGCGGTCGATCTTTGCAAGCTTTCGGGGCTTCCGCCGGTCGGCGTCATCAGCGAGTTGATGAATGACGACGGCAGCGTGATGAAGGGCGAGCAGGTCGCCCGCTTCGCCGCCCAGCACAAGCTGAAGCACGTCACCATTGCCGACATGATCGCCTACCGCCAGGCCCGCGAAAAGCTGATCGAGCGGGTCTCGACCTTCGTCACCGAAAGCCCGATTGGACCCTTGCAAGGCTATGCCTACCGCTCGCCGTTCGATTCCATCGCCCACGTCGCTTTCGTCTATAACGGCGTCGGCGACGGCAAGAACGTGCTGACGCGTTTCCACAAGCCGAATATCGTCAAGGACACCTTCACCGGCCACAAGCGTATGGCGGCCGTGCTCGAGCACTTCAAGAAGTCGGGCCGCGGCGTGCTGGTCTATTTGCGAGACGGCGCGGCCGGTGTCCCCGTGTCGCCGCTGCCGGATGAGACGTCGACGGAGGCCGACCGCAACCGCCAGTGGCGCGAGGTCGGCGTCGGCGCGCAGATCCTGCGCGATCTCGGCGTCAGCTCGATCCGCCATCTCACCTCGTCGGTGCACGACTACAAGGGATTGTCGGGTTTCGGTATCGAGATCGTCGCCAACGAACAGCTCGACACCTGACAACGTCGTTCCAGGTTGGCGCTGATGCGCGCCCCGGAATGACCGAAACCAGGATGCAATTGCACTTGTTGCCGCGGCGCTTTAGTTTGTCGGGCAATTCTTGACGGAACCAGATGCGAAAGGACGTTTCATGAGCGTGCGCCCTCAGGCCAAGGACAAGCCGGCTTCGGCTTCTTTCCAGTGGGACGATCCGTTCCTGCTCGACGAGCAGCTCACCGAGGACGAGCGCATGGTACGCGATACCGCTCGCGCTTATGCCCAGGACAAGCTGCTGCCGCGCGTCACCAAGGCCTATCTCGAAGAAAAGACCGATCGCGAGATCTTCAACGAGATGGGTGAGCTCGGCCTGATCGGCATCACGCTGCCGGAGGAATATGGCTGCGCGAATGCGAGCTACGTCGCCTATGGCCTCGTCGCACGCGAGATCGAGCGGGTCGATTCCGGCTATCGCTCGATGAATTCGGTGCAGTCCTCGCTGGTGATGTACCCGATCTACGCCTATGGCGACGAGAACCAGCGCAAGAAGTACCTGCCGAAGCTTGCCAGCGGCGAGTGGGTCGGCTGCTTCGGCCTGACCGAGCCCGACGCAGGCTCCGATCCGGCCGGGATGAAGACCCGGGCCGAGAAGGTCTCGGATGGTTATCGCCTGACCGGCAGCAAGATGTGGATCTCGAACGCACCGATCGCCGACGTGTTCGTGGTCTGGGCCAAATCCGCCGCGCACGACAACCAGATCCGCGGCTTCGTGCTGGAGAAGGGCATGAAGGGCCTGTCCGCGCCGAAGATCGGCGGCAAGCTGTCGTTGCGCGCCTCGATCACCGGCGAGGTCGTGATGGACGGCGTCGTGGTTCCGGAAGACGCGCTGCTGCCCAACGTCTCTGGCCTCAAGGGTCCGTTCGGCTGCCTCAATCGCGCCCGCTACGGCATCTCCTGGGGCGCGCTTGGCGCCGCGGAGGACTGCATGCACCGCGCCCGCCAGTACACGCTCGACCGCAAGCAGTTCGGCAAGCCGCTGGCCGCGACCCAGCTGGTGCAGAAGAAGCTCGCCGACATGCAGACCGAGATCGCGCTGGGCCTCCAGGGCTCATTGCGCGTCGGCCGCCTGATGGACGAGGGCAAGTTCGCGCCCGAGATGATCTCGATCGTCAAGCGCAACAATTGCGGCAAGGCGCTCGACATCGCCCGCGTCGCGCGCGACATGCACGGCGGCAACGGCATCTCGATCGAGTATCACGTGATGCGCCACGTCCATAACCTCGAGACCGTCAACACCTACGAGGGCACCCACGACGTCCACGCCCTGATCCTGGGCCGCGCCATCACGGGCATCCAGGCATTTTTCTGAGCGTTTCGGGGCTCGGAGGTGGTCGATTTGCTCCGCCGTCATCGTCCGCCTTGTGCGCATTGCGCACTGGAGCGGACGATCCAGTATCCCGGAGACCTCGCCTTCGCCTCAGGCGCCGCGGCGTACTGGATACCCCGCCTTCGCGGGGTATGACACGAGAGTGTGGCTGTACGTACAGGAAATGCCATGTCCGAGAACGACGACGTCCCGTTCAACCGCAACTTTCCGCTCAAGCCTGGAATCGTCGAGGAAGTCCGCCCGGGCGTGCGGCGCGTGCTCTGTAACAATCCGAGCCCCTTCACCTTCACCGGCACGGTCAGCTACATCGTAGGCCGAGGGAGTGTCGCGCTGGTCGATCCCGGTCCGGATGACGAGGCCCATGCGGCCGCACTGCTCGATGCCGTGCGCGGCGAGACCGTGACGCATATCCTCGTCACCCACACCCATCGCGACCACTCGCCCAACACCGCGCGGATCAAGCAGGCGACCGGCGCGACCGTCTATGCCGAGGGGCCGCATCGCGCCTCGCGGCCGCGCTTCGAGAGCGAGAAGCACAATCCGGAGTCTGGCGCCGACCGCGATTTCGCGCCGGATGTCAGGATCGCCCATGGCGACGTCGTCGAAGGCGCCGGCTGGCGGCTCGAGGCCGTCGCGACGCCCGGCCACACCGCCAATCATCTTGCGTTCGCCTGGCCCCAGCGGAAGTTCAACTTCGTCGGCGATCACGTGATGGGCTGGTCGACCTCGATCGTGGCGCCGCCCGACGGCTCGATGATCGACTACATGGAGTCGCTCGACCGGCTCGCCGCGCGCGAGGAGGATCTGTACTTCTCCGGCCACGGTCCCGAGATACCGGACGGCCCGCGCTTCGTGCGCTTCCTGATCCGCCACCGCAAGGCGCGTGAGGCGTCGATCCTGCATCGCCTGGCCAAGGGTGAAGCCGATATCCCGACCATGGTGCGCGCGATTTATATCGGCATCGATCCGCGGCTGACGACGGCGGCCGGCTATTCGGTGCTGGCGCATCTGGAAGATCTGGTCGCGCGCGGCGTGGTGGCGACGGACGGCGATCCCGTGATTGGCGGGACGTATCGGATGGCTAGCTAGTCTCTCGTCGTTCCGGGGCGCGCGCTAGCGCGAACCCGGAATCCATTTATCCGCGGACGCTGCGGCCTGATGGATTCCGGGTTCGCCGCTTCGCATCGCCCCGGAATGACGAGATCCTATTTCTTCACCGTCTTCGCCGGCGCCTTGGGCGGCGTGACGGGGGTCTTCTTCACCGGCTTCAGCGCGTCGGCATCGGCGGCGGTGTTGAGATCGTCGATGAATTTTGTCACGCGCGCGGCGTTGCTGCCGAGGTCGCTCTCGAAATAGCGCGAGGCTGAGCGGATATCGACACGGGAGTCGTCGCCATCGGGCACGACCCTGATGGAGATGTCCTCGCGCAGCCCCATGATCGGCGTGCGGGCCACCGCCTCGATGCGGCCGATGCGGCGCGGCGGCTGCGGCGCGCGCTCGTCGATGACGAGCCATTTGCGCTTGTTGACGAGCTGGAGCGCGATCGCATAGGCGCGGTCGACCGGGATCTCGAGTTCGATCGGCTCGATGTCGGGATAGAACTGGCGTTGCTGCTCGGCCGAATAGAGGCCGGCATAGACCGCCGGGTTTGCGCCGTCGCCGGTTCGCAACCGCGCCAGCGCGTCGAAGCGCGGCGGATTGATCGGATCGGTGGTGATGTCGTGGATTGGTGGCAGCTTGCGGTATTGCAGGCCGAGATAGGCGGGGTAGGCGAGGATCGCTCCGTTGATCAGGAAGGCGAGCAGGATGCGCGCCATGCCGCGCGAGCCGTTCTGCCAGATCGCGGCAAAGCCGGCGAGGCCGAACAGGATGGAGAGCGCTGCGATCGCCAGGCCGCCGAAGAAGGTGACGAGCGCCGGCTTCGGCTCCAGAAAGCCGAAGCGGACGATGATGATCGACACCACCACCGCCACCACCGCGAACACGGCCAGATTGCGCGCCCAGCTCGCCAGGCTGGACACGGGCTCCGACTGGTAGGGAGCGGAAAACCTGCGGGCCATCGGGTGAGCTCTGCCGGGGTTTTGAGGCGTCGCCGCGCGAAACGGCGGGATTGCCGGATGCGCCGTTGAGACCACGGTCCCGCGGCAAATTCAAGGGAGTCCGGGTTGTTACGGCCGTCATTCCGGGTTTGCCCTGCGGGCGTCCCGGAATGACGTGCGAGGCGGTCGCTACGCCGCCGCGTTCGGGAAGCGGTATTCCTTGAACTGGTCGCGTAGCGCCGTCTTCAGGATCTTGCCCGTTGCCGTGTGCGGGATGCCGTCGACGAAAGCGACGTCGTCGGGCATCCACCATTTGGCGATCTTGCCGTCCATGTATTTGAGGATGTCGTCGCGCGTGGCCTGCTGGCCCTGCTTGAGCTGCACGATCAAAAGCGGCCGCTCGTCCCATTTGGGGTGGAAGACACCGATCACGGCGGCTTCCGCCACGGCCGGATGGCCGACCGCGAGGTTTTCGAGGTCGATCGAGGAGATCCACTCGCCGCCGGACTTGATCACGTCCTTGGAGCGGTCGGTGATCCGCATGAAACCGTCCTCGTCGATGGTCGAGACGTCACCGGTGTCGAAGAAGCCGTCCTCGTCGAGGATGTTGGCGTCGAGGCGGAAATAGGCCTTGGCGACCGCGGGGCCGGAGACTTTCAGGCGGCCAAAAGTCTTGCCGTCCCACGGCAGCTCCTTGCCGGCATCGTCGGTGATCTTCATCTCGACGGCGAAGGGCGCATAGCCCTGCATCTGGAGCACGTCGAGCTGTTTCTCACCCGTCGCATCGGCAAATGGCGGCTTCAGCGCCGAGACGCTGCCGATCGGGCTCATTTCGGTCATGCCCCAGGCGTGACGGACGTTCGCGCCCATGTCGAGGAACGCCTTGATCATCGAGCGCGGCATCGCCGAGCCGCCGCAGATCACCATCTTCAGGTCCGGCAGCTTCAGATTGTTGGCCGCCATATGCTGGAGCAGCATCAGCCACACCGTCGGCACGCCGGCGGTGTGCGTCACCTTCTCGGTCGAGAGCAGCTCGTAGACCGAGGCGCCATCGAGCTTGGGACCGGGCATCACGAGCTTGGTGCCCTGCGAGGGTGCTGAGAAAGCGATGCCCCAGCTGTTGGCATGGAACAGCGGAACCACTGGCAACATCGTCTCGGAAGCACTGGTGCCGAGCGCGTCGACATTGTTGGCCATCAGCGCGTGCAGCACGTTGGAACGATGCGAGTACAGCACGCCCTTGGGATCGCCCGTTGTGCCGGAGGTGTAGCACATCGCGGCCGCCGTGTTCTCGTCAAAGTCTTTCCATTTGAACTTGCCGTCGGCCTCCGCGATCCAGTCCTCGTAGGCCACGACATTCTTCAACGTGGTCTCAGGCATATGCGCCTTGTCGGTGAGGACGATGTAACGCTCGACGCTCGGCAGCTTGTCGGCGAGCTTCTCCAGCACGGGCACGAAGGTGAGGTCGGTCATCACGATGCGGTCCTGCGCATGGTTGATGATCCAGGCGATCTGCTCGGGGAAAAGGCGGGGATTGACGGTATGGCAGATGGCGCCGATGCCCATGATGCCGTACCAGACCTCGAGATGGCGCCAGGTGTTCCAGGCGATCGTGGCGACACGGTCGCCGAGCTTGATGCCGTCGCGCTCCAGCATCTGCGAGACCTTGAGCGCACGCTTGTGGATTTCGGCATAGGTGGTGCGATGGATCGGTCCCTCGACCGAGCGCGTCACGACCTCCTGCTTGCCATGAATCCTGGCAGCGTGTTCGATGATCCGGTGGCAGAGCAGGGGCCAATCTTGCATCAAACCAAGCATTCAGACGTTCCTCCGAGGTGGGCTGGACTTTGTTATCGCTCTCAGCGCTGGGCCAAAGAATTGTCATGAGTTTTAGCCTGCCGGACTTTCGCCGCAAATGGTCTTGTCGCGGCTATATGTCCACAGGCGCGGCAATGGTTACCGTCGGGCTCGGGCTGTTGCCTGTGCTGCCAACCCCCGCGGATGCGCGAAAATATGCTGCGCCGCTCGATATCTTTGGCCTTGGTACACCACGGCGGCGCGCGCCCGTTCATACCGCCAAGATCCCCTTGCCCAGGCAGCGGCCGGAGGATGCCCCCAAAACATCGGACAAGGGCTCGCGGGAGGCTCCGGCCGCCGAGGGCAAACCGCCCGCCGAGCCCGCGCCGCCGCCCGAGAAGCAGGCCTCAGCCTGCCGGCTCGCGCTGACCGAGAAGATCGCGATTGCGCCCTCCATTCCCGATATCCGTGGCCCCGGCGGCTGCGGCGGCGAGGATCTGGTGCGGCTGGAAGCCATCGTGCTGCCGGACAAGCGCAAGGTCGCGGTCAAGCCGGCGGCGGTCCTCCGCTGCACCATGGCGTCCGCGATCGCCGATTGGGTGCGCACGGACATGGTGCCGCTGGCCGCGAGCCTCGGCTCGACCATCAGCGACCTCGACAATTTCGATAGCTTCGAGTGCCGCGGCCGCAACCGTATCGTCGGCGCGATGCTATCCGAGCACGGCAAGGCCAACGCGCTCGATGTCCGCGCAATCAAGCTCGCCAATGGGCAGTCGATCGGCCTGACCGACCGCACCCTGTCGCGCGAGGTGCGCGAGCGCGTGCTGCATTCGGTCTGCTCGCGCTTTTCCACCGTGCTCGGTCCCGGCTCGGACTGGTATCACGAGGACCACATCCATCTCGACCTGGCGCAGCGGCGCAACGATTACCGGATCTGCCAGTGGAATGTCTGGGACCCCGTGCCCCAGGTCGCCCCGCTGCTGCCGGCGGAACGTCCCGATGAGGCGCCGCCGCGCGAGGTCGCATCCAAGCCGGAGATGACGAAGGACGGAGCCGACGATCAGGAGAGCGCGAAGCCTGCCGACAAGCCGGTCGCTGACTCCGGCAAGAGCAAGCCGGCAACAAAAAAGCGCCGGTGAAACCGGCGCTTTTGAAGATCCTCAGATCAGGCGGCGATCAGTAGCTGCCGGCCTGGCCGACGCCGCCGCCCTGGAGGGCGAGGCGCGAGTTGTAGGGCGAGTCGCCGTGCTTCGGCTCGAGCACCACGACGATGGTGCCGATCTTGACGCGGCTGTAGAGATCGATCGCGTCCTCGTTGGTCAGGCGGATGCAGCCCGAGGAGATCGACGCGCCGATATATTCAGGCTGGTTGGTGCCGTGAATGCGGAACAGCGTGTCCTTGCCGCCCGAGTAGAGATACATCGCGCGGGAGCCCATCGGATTGTCCGGACCGGGCGCGACATAGGTCGGCACGCCCAGGCGCGAGATCTCGCCGGCGGTCGGGTGCCAGGCCGGCCATTCCGTCATGCTGCCGACCTTGGCGATGCCGGACCAGGCCATGGCCTCTTCGCCGACGGTGATGCCGTAGCGGATCGCCTTGCCGCCATCCATCACGTAATAGAGGTAATGGTTGTCGGAATCGACCACGATCGAGCCCGGCGATTCCTTGCGGTGGTAGTCGACGATGGCACGGCGGAACGGCTCTGCCACCGGCGTATTCTCGTACCGGATCTTGGCAAGGAGTTCCTTGTCCTTCGGCTTGAAATTCTGCGTGTTGGTGGCTTCGAAATGCGTGGCCTGCATGCAGCCCGACAGCATGAAGCCAGCAGCCAGAATTCCCAACATAACTTTCAGCGACGACATAGTTTGGTTCCAATCAAAACAATACCGCGCAGGTCCTGAGCGTAGCACCCAAGGCCCTCGACTCCGTTAATCCCATTATCGTTGAAATCTGCCACAATTCCAGCTTTTAGGGGCTTTTCCCGCGCTGCGAGACCAGACCTGTGGCTTTTCTGCCGCATATTTTGCGACCCTGTGCTGGTTTCGCGGCAAAGGATGCTGAACTGTCGATTCCTTGCCACGGTTGAGCCACGAGGCGGCCACAAATGCAAACGCTCCGTTAATGTGCTTGTCATCATGAACTTGTCAGAATCGCGCTAAGAGCTGACAGCCTGTCGCAGGCTAAGTGCTGGAGTTGTTCATGTATTCTGTGTTCGTTCCGACCGACTCCTCCCTCAAGAAGGCCGTCGTCGAGGATCTTGCGGCGGTGCCGGAGCACGCGGTGTGGATCGACCTGTTCAACCCGACCGCGGCCGAGGACAAGGCCGTGGAGCGGCTTTCGGGGATCGCGATCCCGACCCGGGAGGACATGCAGGAGATCGAGATCTCCAGCCGCCTCTATATCGAGAACGGCGCGCGCTACATGACCGCGACGCTGATGTGCCATTCCGATACCGACATGCCCCGGACCACGGCGGTGACCTTCATTCTCGGCGACCATCGTTTGGTGACGGTGCGCTACGATCAGCCCAAGCCGTTCGCGCTGGTCGAGGCCAAGCTGGCCCGCTCCTGCGCGCCCACGATCACCGGGGAGATGGTGCTGGTGGAACTTCTCGACGCAGTGATCGACCGCTGTGCCGACATTCTGGAGAAATGCGGCGCCGACATCGACCAGGTTTCGCACGACATCTTCGAGCCCGAGAGCGAGCGCCACGGCCACGCCAAGCAGTATTCGCAGATCCTGATCTCGATCGGCCGCAAGGGCGATTTGACCTCGAAGGTTCGCGAGAGCCTGGTCTCGATCGGCCGCGTCGTCACCTTCCTGTCCGCGGTGGTGGAGGGCGTGAAATGGTCGAAGGACATGCGGGAGCAGCTCAAGACCATGCAGCGCGACGTTGTCTCGCTAACCGACCACGCCTCCTATCTCTCCAGCAAGATCACCTTCGTGCTCGACGCCATGCTCGGCGTCGTCAATCTCGAGCAGAACAACATCATCAAGCTGTTTTCGGTCATGGCTGTTGTCCTGATGCCGCCGACGCTGATCGCCTCGATCTACGGCATGAACTTCAAGGCGATGCCGGAGCTCGATTGGGCGCACGGTTATCCGTACGCGCTGGTCCTGATGCTGTTTGCCGCGATCGTTCCATACTGGATCTTCAAGTGGAAGAAGTGGCTCTGATCCCATCGCGCTCTCGGAAAATAGTGACCGAGACCTTACGCCGGTCGCAGAGACGCGGCGGATGGTGTCGCAGAATAGAGCGGGATTGCGGCTGCGCCATGATGCCTGTTCTCCGCCCCAATTCCTCCGGTAAAATTTGAGCGGTGGACTGAACGTTTGCGCGAAACTTGTCTGCGATAACCAGCGGGTTAGCCGCGAGGAACAGCCATGGTTGAAAAACACATAACGACGCCCCGCAACGTCATCGATCTGGCGAGCTATCGTCAGGTCGCGGCGAGCGGCAAGGCGCCGTCGTTGTCGGCACGCATGTGCCGGCACTGTGGTGCTCCGCTGCTCGACGGTGAGAACGACGACGACTGCTCGACTGCAATCAACGCTGCCGCTCCGCGGCTGCGCGAACAGTCACGTCGGTTTCGAGTCGATTGAGGAACGGAAGGGTTAGGCGATCCAGGTCTTGCGGCGGCTTCGTCTGGATCGCCTTGCTTCCGCCCTTCGGCAAATCAGCTAGCGCTTCACGATCTGCGCCGTCGAGACGATGGTCTCGGCGATCATGCCGTCACGGCTGAACGAAGTCAGGTGTTTTTCGACATCGCGCAGCATCGCCTCGACATTCTCGCCCAGAGCGTCCGGCGAAGATGACGAGTAGGTGAGGGTGCGTCGTGCAAGGTCCTGCACGCCGACTGTGTGGCTTGTCTCGACCGCGACGCTCTCAGTGGGCTGAAAGGCGCTGCCGCGAAAGAACGCGGGAAGGTCGCGATGGGCCCGCGTGCCCCTGCCGGCCTCCTCCCAGAGTTGGACCGGCGACCAGCACCGCCGGGCTTCGTTGTAGCCATCAAGCCACGGGTTGCGGCCGTCGGTGGCGGGGAACGAGGCACAGATCGTGATCGCGCCGTCGCGGGCGACCAGCCGATCGAGCACTGCAAGCGTCGGGTCGCGATCCATCCAATGCAGGGCACGGCCGACCGACACGACATCGAAGCTGCCGATGTCGGGAGCAAGCGTCTCGGCCTTGCCTTCGATCAGCGCGAGAGCGTGGCCCGCGCGCGCCGCCGCGCGTCGCGCCGCCTCGAGCATTGCGGGTTCGGGGTCGACGCCGACGATGTGGCCGACATAGGGAGCGAAGCCGAGCGCCAGCAGCCCAGGTCCGGTTCCGAGGTCGATCAAGGCGCATCGTTTGGATAAGCCGAGCTTTTGCGCGACGCTGCGAAAGAATTCGGGCGGATAAGGCGGCCGTAAATGCTCGTAGAGTGACGCAGTGCTCGCGAACCGGCTCATGCTTCGCCTGGCCTACACGTGCTGGCCGCCGTTGATGTGGATCTCGGCGCCGTTGACGTAGGACGAGGTGTCCGTGCACAGCACGTAGATGATCTTGGCGACCTCGTCGGGCGTGCCGAGCCGGTGCAGCGGGATCTGCTGGTCGACGATCTTCTCGGTGCCCGGCGACAGGATCGAGGTGTCGATCTCACCCGGCGCGATCGCGTTGACGCGCACGCCGATGCGGCCGAAGTCCGACGCCATCTCGCGTGTCAGGGATGCGAGTGCGGCCTTGGAGGTCGCATAGGCCGCGCCCGCAAAGGGATGCACGCGCGAGCCCGCGATCGAGGTGACGTTCACCACCGAGCCCCTGGCCGCCTTCAACTCCTCGATCAACCCGCGCGCCATCATGATCGGCGCGAAGAAGTTGACGTGGAAGACGTGCGTCCAGGTGTCGAGATCGGTGTCGATCGAGCCGAGCCGGGAGCCGCCCGACCCCTTCGGCGAGATCGCGGCATTGTTGACCAGCGCATGCAGCATGCCGCCTTCGAGGCGGTTGCGGATGTCGGAGATCGCGCGCGCCGTGTCCACCGGAGTGGCGAGGTCGACCTGGATGTGGTCCTCGGGGCCGGCGTCCCACGGACAATCCTCCGGGAACGGATGCCGCGAGCAGGTGATGACGCGCCAGCCCGCCGAGGAGAAACGGATCACGGTGGCATGGCCGATGCCGCGGCTCGCCCCGGTCAGGAGCAGCGTACGGCGCGGCGCATTGGAGGACTGCGGCATGAAGGTCTTTCAGGTTAGAGCATGATCCGGAAAAGTGTGCAGCGGTTTTCCGAAAAGATCATGCTCAAACAAAATGCTAAGGGTACATCCGCGTCTTGGACCACGGCTGGCCGGCCGCGTCACGGCGAAATTCGATGCGGTCGTGCAGACGGAATGGGCGGTCGTGCCAGAACTCGATGCGCGAGGGCGTGATGCGCCAGCCGCTCCAGCCCGGCGGCCGCGGGACCTCGCCGATGATGTGCTTGGCCGCGACCTTGGCGATGGCCTGCTCGAAGGCGAAGCGGCTCTCCAGCTCCTGCGACTGCTTGCTTGCCCAGGCGCCGATCTGCGCCTGCTTGGGCCGCGTGGCGAAGTAGGCGTCGGCCTCGGCCTCGGTCACCGGCGTCACGTTGCCGCGGATGCGGACCTGACGGCGCAGCGACTTCCAGTGAAAAAGTAACGCCGCCTTAGGATTTGCGGCGAGTTCGCGGCCCTTCTGGCTCGCGATGTGGCTGTAGAAGACGAAACCGTCGGCATCGAAGCCTTTCATCAGCACCATGCGCACGTCGGGCAGGCCGTCGGGATCGACGGTTGCGAGCGCCATCGCGTTCGGATCGTTCGGCTCGCTCTTGATCGCCTCGTTCAGCCAGGCCTCGAACAGCGCAAAAGGCTCGTCGGCGGCGGTGAAATCACCGGATGTTAAGGGTGTCTGGTGTTTCATCGAGGTCGTGTCGGTCATGTCTGGAGTCCGAGTTGCGTCCCGCGGCCCAAAACGCGTTGTTGTCCGCTACCGCCCTATATAGGGCATGGGGGCGCGTTGGCCTATCGGCGATGCGGCCGTCCGGCTTCGTCATGATGATGATTCTGATCGGTCTGGGCGCCGGCGGCTGCAGCTTCTCCCGCAATGACGGCAATGCCTACGCCAAGGCCGACGACAACGATCTCACCGGCTCGGTCGTGCGGCAGGGAAAGGACGCCGCGCCGACCGAGACCGATCTCGCCTTCGCCCGCAACGCCGCCTCCGACGTTCTGAGCAAGGACGACAAGGATTCCAGCCAGCACTGGGAAAATCCGGAGACCGGCGCGCGGGGCTCGGTGACGCCGATAGCGCAGTCCTACGCCGCCGAGGACGGTCGCAAGTGCCGCGACTTCCTGGCGAGCTATGTCAACGGGAACACCGAAAGCTGGCTTCAGGGCGCCGGCTGCCAAAGCAGCCGTGGCCGTTGGGAGATTCATACGCTAAAGCCGTGGCGGAGCTGATCCGGACCCGAAGGGCCGCGTTCGCGAAAAGTGGGAACCGGTTTTCCGATAAGATCATGCTCCAAACGTAGAGAATCAGCTCCGAAAGCTAGTTGCAAAAATGCCACTCGCCCCCCACATGAAACGCAGATGGGGCGGGGAGCCCTTTGACCATACCGATTTCCCAAGAGGAGACGTGACGGATGCGCGACCCCTATGAGGTCTTGGGGGTGCCGCGGAGCGCCAACGCTGCCGCGATCAAGAGCGCCTATCGCAAGCTTGCCAAGAAGCATCATCCTGACAGCAACAAGGACGATCCGAAGGCCGCCGAGCGCTTCGCTGAGCTCAATTCGGCCAACGAAATCCTCGGCGACGAGGACAAGCGCAAGCAGTTCGACCGCGGCGAGATCGACGCCGACGGCAAGCCGCGCTTCCAGGGTTTTCCGGGCGGCGGCGGTCCGCGCGGGCGCGCGGGTCCGGGCGGCTTCGAGAGCTATACGTTTCGTAGCGGCGGCGCTGGCCCCGGTCAGGGCGCGGGCGCGTTCGAGGATATCCTCAACAGCATGTTCGGCGGCGGGGTGCGCGGTGCGCGGCCGGGGGCCGGCGGCGGTGCCCAGTTCGAATTCGACACCGGCGGGATCGGGCTCGATCTCGACGTGAATGTCGCCATGTCCGTCTCGCTGGAAGAGTCGGTCAAGGGTGGCGAGAAGCGCGTCCGGCTGCCGAACGGCAAGGAGCTCAACGTCAAGATTCCGGCCGGCGTCGTCGAGGGTCAGCAGATCCGGTTGAGGGGACAGGGCGAGAGCGCCCAAGGCCATCCGCCCGGCGATCTCCTGATCACCATCAGCATCGCGCCGCACCCCTTCTTCAAGGTCGAAGGTGCCGACCTGCGCATCGAGCTGCCGGTCACGCTGTACGAGGCGGTGCTCGGCGGCAAGGTCCGCGTGCCCACACTCGGCAATGCGGTGGAACTGTCGGTCCCGAAAAACACCTCCAGTGGCCGGACCTTCCGTCTGAAAGGTAAGGGCTTGCCGAAATCCAGCGGAACCGGGGATCTCTTCGTCTCCATCAGGATTATGCTACCGGACGGGAACGACGCCGAGCTTGAGGCATTGATGGAAAAGTGGCGGGACCAACACCCCTACAATCCACGTAGCGGGCTTGGCTGAAGCGTGATCCGGAAAAGTGCGCAGCGGTTTTCCGAAAAGATCATGCGCAAACAAAGAGCTAAAGCGCGAGCCATCGCGATTTAGGGCGAGATCGCAACTGAAGGGGTTCTCCTAAAGGCTGAGAGCATCATCCGTGCAGATGATGCTCATCATATGTCCGAGGCGTGGTAGCGCTTCTTGGCTCACGTACTCGACGTGTCGGCTGTCCGGCGGGGCAGTCGATAAAAAGGTGCGGCCTCGAGAGGGGGACCAGCGCGGTACCAAAAACCCCAATCGAGGCCGCCCGCGTCGATCGGCGGATCGAACGCTGCTCATTTTCGCGTGAGCATCCGGTGCGATAATGAGACGCGCCGATGTCTTGATTCCAAATTTTCAATGTCGGAATCGAGGCACCGCGTTCGTGCGGTTGTCTAGCCGCCGTTTTTCTCTGCCTGGTCGTAAACGGCCTGCGCCACCTTGGTCAGCCGGTCACGGTCGCTGCCGCCACTGACAACGTAGCCGACGCCGCGGTCGGCCCAGAACAGCGCCCCGTCCTTGTCCGCCCTAGCGTAACGCATCTGCGTTGCGCCGCTCTCGGTCTTGGAGGTGTAGATCGTGTAGCGCTCGCCCGAGGCGCCTTCATACATCAGGAACGACGCCGGGCCGTTCGGTCCCGGCAGCAGCCGGCCGCCGACCAGCTTCAGCCCGCTCGCCTCCAGATTGGGCGCGAACACGGTCCAGCCGCAGCGCCTGGTCAGCCAGGCCTGGAGGTGGTCGCGCTCGTTGCCAGGGACCTCGACGGGATGGCGGACCTCGACGACGTAGAGCCGGTGGGCGTCGAGCGCGTCTTCCGTGAAACTCTGGAAGGTCGAGGGTGCGTTGGCGGCGCCATGTGCCACCCAGCCGGCGGTGCCGCCGGCCACGAAAGCAACCAGCGCGGCCGCAACCGCGCCGTAGAGCCATTGCCGCGGGCGGCGCTCCAGCCGCTCGAGCTCCAGCCGCGCTGGCACCGGCTCCAGGGCGACGCTGTCGTAGCGGGCATGCAGCATCTCGGCCATGGCGCGCCAGGATTGCACCCGCTCGGCGTCCTCGGGGCGGGTGGCAAGCCAGGCCTCGACGTCGGCACGGCGCTCGGCCGGCAGCTCGTCGTCGACATAGGCGTGCAGCTCGTCTTCGGTAATGGGAATATTGCGGTCGTTCATATCGGTCGTCTCTGGCTCTGCGGCCCAAAATATCCTTCGTGGATCAACTTCGCTCGCCTCGTCGTCAGGCTGCGGGCGGACAAAACGCGATGCATCAACCCTGCCATCATTTCACCCGCCTGAGCGCCGGGCGCTCACCCTCCAGTGAAGCTTTAACGTGGGCGCGAGCGCGCGCCAGGCGCGACATGACGGTGCCGATCGGCACGCCCTGGATGTCGGCGACCTCGCGGTAGCTCATGCCCTCCAGCATCACCAGCAGCAGCACCGAGCGCTGCTCCTCGACGAGCGTCGAAAGCGCCCTCTCGATGTCGCGCCCTTCGGCTTCGGTCCCGCTGGCATCCGGGTTGTTCTCCGTCAGTTGCATGAATTGCGGCCGCCTTGCCAGCGAGCGCCGCCGATTCTTGTTGAGGTTGGTCAGGATCGTGTAGAGCCAGCTCCTGACGTCGCCTCCGAGAAACAATCGCTCCGAACGCAACGCCCGCACCAAGGTGTCCTGTACCAGATCGTCGGCCGCATCCGCGTCGCGCGTCAGCGCGCGGGCGTAACGGCGCAACGCCGGGATCATGGCTTCCACACTCTGGCGAAACGCACTCATGCCGTCTTGACGTCCTTCACGTTCGGCGCGAGCGCCTCAACGATCATAACACCCGAACGGAACGGCTATTCCGGCGCTCGAAACAGCGTTAACGCCGCGTATTAGGACTGTACCGCAAGGGAGGGCTGGTGTACCTCCAGACCATAACCCAGTTCGACGGGACGTTAGGAAATGGCGCAGAATTCAGGGCTGATGCAAGGTCTAATGCAAGGCAAGCGCGGGGTGATCCTCGGCGTCGCCAACAATCGCTCGATCGCCTGGGGCATCGCCAAGGCATGCCACATGGCAGGCGCCGAACTCGCCTTCACCTACCAGGGCGATGCGCTGAAGAAGCGCGTCGAGCCGCTGGCTGCTGAAGTCGGCGCGCTCGTGCTTGGCCATTGCGACGTCACCGACGCCGCGACCATCGATGCGGCCTTCGATGCCCTCAAGGAAAAATGGGGCAAGATCGACTTCGTCGTGCACGCGATCGCCTATGGCGAACAGCTCGACGGCCGCTATGTCGACACGACGCCGGAAAACTTCTCCAAGTCGATGCTGATCTCCTGCTACTCGCTCACCGCGCTCGCGCAGCGCGCCGAGAAGCTGATGACCGACGGCGGCTCGATCGTCACGCTCTCTTATTACGGTGCCGAGAAGTGGATGCCCCGCTACAACGTGATGGGCGTGGCGAAGGCCGCGCTCGAAGCCAGCGTGCGCTATCTTGCCGCCGATCTCGGCGAGAAGGCAATCCGCGTCAACGCGATCTCGGCGGGCCCGATCAAGACGCTGGCGTTCGCCGGCATCGCCGATTCCCGCCTCCTCCTGAAATACAACGAGGTCAACGCGCCGCTGCGGCGCAACGTGACGATCGAGGAGGTCGGCGACAGTGCGGTGTATTTCCTGTCGGACATGTCGCGCGGCGTTACCGGCGAAGTCCACCATGTCGATTCCGGCTACAACGTGCTGGGCATGATGCGACCTGATGCGCCCAAGGACTGACCACGACCAGCAATGCCCGCGCCCACGATCTATTATCTTCGCCACGGCGAGACCGAGTGGAATGCGCTCGGGCGGCTCCAGGGCACCAAAGACATTCCACTGAATGCGCGCGGCCGTGGCCAGGCCGTGCAGGCCGGCGGCATTCTCGCCGATCTCTTCAAGCGCGACGGCCGCGACAAGGCCGCGTTGCCCTACGTGTCGAGCCCGCTCGGCCGTTCGCGCATGACCATGGAACTTGCGCGCGGCAAGCTCGAATTGCCGCCTGCCGACTACGCGCTTGACGACCGCCTGCGCGAGATCGGCTACGGTGTCTGGGAGGGGCTGACGCTGGCCGAGAGCGAGGCGACCGATCCCGACATCTATGCCAGGCGCCTCGCCGGCAAATGGACCGTGGGCCCCGCAGGCGGCGAGACCTATGCCGATGTGCAGGTCCGTGTCCGCGCCTGGTACGACCAGCTCCGGACCGATACCGTCGCGGTCGCCCATGGTGGGACCTGCCGGGCGCTGATGGTCTCGCTCGGCCTGGAGACGCCGGCCGGCGCCGCCGACCTCTATATCGAGCAGGGCGCCGTCTACGTATTCCGCGACGGGCGGTTGGAGAAGTATAGTTAAGGGCGGCGCCGCGTTCTCCGCCGTCATGCCCGGGCTTGTCCCGGGCATCCACGAACTTTCTGCTTGGGGCGGCCAAGAACGTGGATGGCCGGGACAAGCCCGGCCATGACGAAAGGGGCGCCATTTGACCCTCATTTCAGGGCGCGTTACGACAAGTCAGAACTGACTTAAGAGCTAGAGACGGATGTCCTTCAACACCTTCGGCCACATGTTCCGCGTCACCACCTTTGGCGAAAGCCACGGGGTGGCGATCGGCTGCGTGGTTGATGGTTGCCCGCCGATGATCCCGCTCACCGAGGCCGACATCCAGCAGGACCTCGACCGCCGCCGGCCGGGTCAGTCGCGCTTCACCACCCAGCGCCAGGAGCCGGACCAGGTCAAAATCCTCTCCGGCGTGATGGCGCATCCGGAGACCGGTGTGCAGGTGACGACGGGCACGCCGATCGGGCTTCTGATCGAGAACACCGACCAGCGCTCCAAGGACTATTCGGAGATCAAGGACAAGTTTCGTCCGGGCCATGCCGACTTCACCTACGAGGCCAAATACGGCCTGCGCGATTACCGCGGCGGCGGCCGCTCCTCCGCGCGCGAGACCGCGACGCGCGTCGCCGCCGGTGCGATCGCGCGAAAAGTGCTGCCTGATGTGAAGGTGCGCGGTGCGCTGGTGCAGATGGGGCCGCACAAGATCGATCGCGCGAAGTGGGACTGGGACGAGATCGCAAAGAATCCGTTCTTCTGTCCGGACAAGGACAAGGCCGCGTTCTTCGAAACCTATCTCGACGGCATCCGCAAGAGCGGCTCCTCGATCGGTGCGGTGCTCGAGATCGTCGCCGAGGGCGTGCCAGCGGGGCTCGGCGCGCCGATCTACGCCAAGCTCGATGCCGAGCTCGCCTCCGCGATGATGAGCATCAACGCGGTGAAGGGCGTCGAGATCGGCGCCGGTTTTGGCGCAGCCGAATTGAGCGGCGAGGAGAACGCCGACGAGATGCGCACCGGCAATGACGGCACGCGCTTCCTGTCCAATCATGCCGGCGGCGTTCTGGGTGGCATCTCCACTGGTCAGCCGGTGGTGGTGCGCTTCGCGGTGAAGCCGACCTCGTCGATCCTGCAACCGCGTCTGACGGTCGATCGCAAGGGCGCCGATACCGAGATCATGACCAAAGGCCGCCACGACCCCTGCGTCGGCATCCGCGCCGTCCCGGTCGGCGAAGCCATGATGGCCTGCGTGCTGGCGGATCACTTCTTGCGCGACCGCGGGCAGGTGGGGCGGTAGCGCCAACGGCACCAGCCTACCGCGCAGCTTGACGGCTCCACAACTTCGTCGGCAAATGCGGGCATGCAAAACTCCGAGCTGCAGCGGATCATCAATTGGCTGATCGACGGCGCCAGGTCGTCGCGGGGGCCGGCCGAGATGATCTCGGATGCCTGCGAGCATCTGGTCGCGGCTGGCCTGCCGCTGTGGCGGTTCGGCGTCTTCATCCGCACGCTGCATCCCGAAATCTTCGGCCGCAACTTCATCTGGCGGGAGGGCCAGGAGGTCGAGATCGGCACCGTCGATTTCGAGATCCTGGCCACGCCCGAATTTGCGCGGAGCCCGCTTCGGATCGTGTTCGAGGACGGTCTGGAAGTCAGGGGACGAATCGACGACCTCGACACCAAGCGGTTTCCGTTCCTGGAGGACATGCGCGCCGAGGGCGTCACCGACTACATCGCGACGCCGATGCGGTTTCTCGACGGCTCGATTCACGCCTGTAGCTGGACAACGCGGCATCCCGGCGGTTTCAGCGATGACGACATCGCGACGATCCGCTCGATCGTGGCGCCGCTCGCGCGCGTCAGCGAGATCGTCACCCTGCGCCGTACCGCCGCGACGCTGCTCGACACCTATGTCGGCAACCGCGCCGGCGAGCGCATTCTCGCCGGCCAGATCCGGCGCGGCCACAACGACACCATGCAGGCCGCGATCTGGCTCTCGGACCTGCGCGGCTTCACCGCGCTGTCGGACCGGCTGCCGGCTGAGATCGTGGTCGATATCCTCAACCGCTATTTCGACTGCCAGGTGACCGCGATTCGGGCCCATGGCGGCGAGGTCCTAAAATTCATGGGCGACGGACTGCTCGCGGTGTTTCCGATCGACGAATATGTCGGCGACGCCGCGCATGTCTGTACGCGCGTGCTGGAAGCCGCACGCGAATCCCGCGCCAGTGTCGAGGCGCTGGCGCATCCGGTCGGCGACGTGGTCGAGCGCTTCCGCTTCGGCGTCGCGCTGCATGTCGGCAACATCCTCTACGGCAATATCGGCGGCGGCAACCGGCTCGACTTCACCTGCATCGGCCCGGCCGTCAATCTCGCGGCCCGGCTGGAGAAGATCGCCGGCCGTCTTGGGCGCACCGTTGTGGTGTCGGAGGGCTTTGCAAACGTCTGTCGCGAAGGCTGGCGCGAGCTCGGCGAATTTCCGATCGCGGGATTTTCCAAGGCGCAGCGCGTGTACGGGCTCGCCGAGGAGACGCCGGTGGTGATGGCTTAGCGTGCAGGCGCGCATGCGGATGAAGAGCGTCACGTGAGCGACATCAGTATCCGACCCGCGACCGGGCAGGATGCAGCGGTCATTGCCGCCATCCATGCATCAAGCTGGCGTGACGCGTATGCTCACATTCTTGCGCCGGAATTCCTGAATGGTGCCATCAAAGCTTACCGGCTAGCCGTCTGGTCTCAACGGCTCCGCGATCGTTCCCCAACGCAATTGATCAATGTGGCCTGCGACTCGACCGGGCTCGTGCAGGGGTTCATCTGCAGCTATTGCGATTTCGATCCTGCCTGGGGAAGTCTCGTGGACAATCTTCACGTCCGCCCGGACGCGCGCGGTCGGGGAATAGGTGAGCGGCTTTTTCGCGACGTCGCCGCTCAACTCTCGGCAGGGGCCGCTGGTCCCGGGCTGCATTTGTGGGTCTTCGAGGCGAATGTCGCAGCTCTTCGCTTTTACCAACGGCTTGGAGGCCGCGTCGTCGGGAAGGATCATTCTACTCTCCCGGCAGCCGGCGGAAAGACAGTCCTGCGCGTCCATTGGCAGACTCTTGCGATAGCCTAACGGTAGTCGCGGCATCGGAACAATCGGGCTATGCTCCGGACGAAGCAACGGGACTGCCCATGACCGTCGAATTCCGCCAGATTGAGCTCGCCGACACCGAGGCTTTTCGTGCCGCCGTGGATGTCGTTGCCCGCGAGCGCAAATACATCGCGCTCGTGGAGGCGCCGCCGATCGAGCAGGTCCGCGCCTTCGTTGCACGCAATGTCGAGCGCGGCTATCCGCAGATCGTCGCCGTGCTGGACGGCACCGTGGTCGGATGGTGCAACGTGCCGCCCGCCAGTCGCGCCGTATCGGCTCACGTCGGCGATCTCTTCATGGGGCTTCTGCCGGAATTCAGGGGCGAGGGGTTTGGCGAAAGGCTGTTGCGGCAGGCGGTTCAGGCTTCGGACGCGTTCGGCTTCCGGCGCATCGAGCTCGGGGTGTTCGCGACCAATATTGCTGCGGCTGCCCTCTATCGCAAGGTCGGATTTGTCGAAGAAGGCACCAGGCGGATGGCCATCCTGGTCGACGGAATCTACCACGACGAGATCATCATGGCGCGCCTCAAGGACTAGCTTGAGACGGCGCGTCCCTATTCCTCCGGCTCTGTCGTGAACAGCAGCGGATAGCCCTTGGCGCGGCCGGCGTCGGTGGCGCGGGTGGCCTTGGTCTCGGCGACGTCCCTGGTGAAGACGGCGACGACGCAGGCGCCGAGCTTGTGGGCTGTGATCATCACCTTGTAGGCCTGATCCTCGGTCATGCGGAACTCGGCCTTGAGGATCATCGTGACGAATTCACGCGGCGTGAAGTCGTCGTTGATCAGGATGACCTTGTGCAGCTTCGGCCGCTCGACCTTGGTTTTCGTCCGCGTCTTCGGTTTGGTGACAGTGTCGTTCATTCGGCCTCCGGAAACGGCGGGCTCGGGTTCCCTGCCGGAGCGATCAGCTCGGGGCCTTCGCACCATATTGCAGGACCTGCACCTTCTCCAAGGTGATCAGCCCGCTCGACATCATGCCATCCAGGATGGGCAGGAATGCGTTGATATTGTCCTCGCTGTCGACGATCTCGATCAACAGCGGCAAATCCTCCGAAAGCCGCAGGATTTTCGACGTGTGCAGCCGGCTCGACTTGCCGAAGCCCATCGGGCCACGCAGCACGGTGGCGCCGGCGAGGTGCCGCTCACGTGCCTTGATCACGATCGCTTCATAAAGCGGCTTGCCGTCGCAATGATCGCTCTCGCCGATGAAGATGCGGAGCGAAACTGCCTGACGCGGGATTTGCATGATCAGCTCCTTCTCAAGCGATTGTAGCGGGTCGCCATCATATGGCCGACCCAGACCGAGACCAGCCAACAGGCAACCGACGACCCGACATAGGCCAGCGCGGTATATTTCGTGCCGCCGTGAAGCAGGCGGAAGGTCTCCAGGCTGAAGGCCGAGAAGGTGGTGTAGCCGCCGCAGAACCCGGTCATGACGAACTGCCGGTGCTCGGGGCGCGCCAGCATGCGGCCATCAGGCCCGGTCAGTGTCGCATAGAAGCCGATGATCAGCGAGCCGGTCGCGTTGATGAAGAGAGTTGCGAAAGGGAAGCCCGGTCCGGTGTCGAGCGCAAGAAAGACCAGATAGCGCGTGAGCCCGCCGACGATGCTGCCGGCGGCAACCCAGGCGTAGAGCATTGCGCTGCGCCAGCGGTTGGTGAAGGAGGGGGCGCTCATGTACCTCTACCCTCCAAAACTGTCGGCAAGGAAGAAGCCGCAACTGACGGCCGCGAGGCACAGTCCGACCGAGAAGGCGACATTGCCGAACGCAGACAGCGGCTCGCCGTTGCGGGCGAGCGTCAGCGTTTGCAGGCTGAACGAGGACACCGTGGTGTAGCAGCCGAGGAACCCGGTCACCGCGAACAGCCACGGGTTGGGGGAGGCGAAGATCGAGCCGGGATGGGTTGCCAGCGCGCCAAAGATGCCGATCAGGAAGGCGCCGCTGACATTGATGGTCATGGTGCCCCAGGGAAACGTCTCGCCCAGCCGCCGCGCGATCGCGCCGGAGAAGAAATAACGCGCGCAGCCGCCGAAAATGCTGCCGATGACGATCGCGATCACTCCGCTCAGCACGATATGTAGCCTCCCGTCATCAGTTGCGCTCCGCTGCCAGTCCATTGCCGACCACAAGCAATCCCGCGAGCGCCACCAGCGCGAACCCGAGCCCGGCGAAGAACGTGCCGGCTGGGCCGTAAGCGTCCCACAGCGCCCCGGCGATCACGCTCGCGGCGAGCAATGCAAGGCCCGTGAACAGGTTGAAATAGCCGAACGCGGTGCCGCGCAAGTGTGGCGGTGCGGTGTCGGCGACGAGGGCCGAGAGCAGGCCCTGCGTTAGTCCCATATGCAATCCCCACAACACGACGCCGAGCGCCAGGCCCGCAAGGTCTGGTAGCAGCGCAAGCGCGAGATCGGCCGCTGCGAGGAGGACGAGGCCGACCGCAAGCAGGCCGGTTCGGTTGATCCGGTCCGACAGCACGCCGGCCGGATAGGCGGAGAGCGCGTAGGCGACGTTCATCAGCACCAGCACCGCGGGCACCCACATGGCATTGAGCCCGATGTTCTGGGCGCGCAGGATCAAGAAGGCCTCGCTGAAGCGCGCGAGCGTGAAGACGACGCCGACCGCGACGACGCGCCAGTACACGGGTCCGAGCTGCCGCATGGCAGCGGTGTTGAGCGGATTTTTCGTCAGCTCGCGGCTTGCATCCGGTTCAGGCTCGTTCACCGCGAGCGTGATCAAGCCGAATGACAAGAACGCCGGCAGCACGGCCACCCAGAACACGGCGGCAAAATTATCCGCGGTCCACCACATCAGGCCGATCGCCGCGAGCGGTCCGACGAAGGCGCCGATGGTGTCGAGCGATTGGCGCAGGCCAAAGCTCGCGCCGCGCAAGCCAGCCGGCGCGATGTCGGCGACCAGCGCATCGCGCGGCGCGCCGCGGATGCCTTTGCTGACACGGTCGATGAAGCGCGCCGCGACCAGCCAGCCAACGCTGGGGGCGAGCGGGAACAGCGGCTTGGTGAAGGCGGCAAGCCCATAGCCGAGCGCGGCGAGCAGTTTGCGCCGGCCGAGCCAGTCCGACAACGCGCCGGAGAAGATCTTTGTGATCGAGGCCGTTGCCTCCGCAATGCCCTCGATGAAGCCGACGGTGAGCGTGGAGGCGCCGAGCACGGTGACGAGATAGACCGGCAGCAGCGCGTGGATCATCTCGGATGAGATGTCCATCAGCATCGAGACGAAGCCGAGCACCCAGATTCCCCTGGGCAGCCCGGCACGCGCAGCCTTCGGTGTCGTCGTCGTCACGTCGTTGCCTTCAAGTTTTGGCCTTCAAGTCTTGGCCTTCATCATCAGGCAACAAAAAAACCCGCCATCGGCGGGTTTGTCGATGCTCCCGCCAAAGGCAGAGGCTGATTGCCTCACCTCAAGCAGGAGTCATCAGCCCACTACGATCGTCGACCGCCGGGCGGTTGTCGGGGGACTCCATCCCCATCTGTGCGGTCAGCCTAGCATGGAAATCGCGCGGGACAAGTGGGTGGGGTGCTCTGTCCCGTGACTTGCATGCGTGGCGGCGCAAGGGTGGCGACATGGCGGCGGTTTCGCGCAACACCGGAAAACCCTAACTCGAATGTGAAGCACAAGCGATCTTCGCACTTTGCGGCAAGGCGTTTGCATGTCACCATCGCGTCATACGACGGGAGACTGCGATGCGCATGCTGTTCTCGATCGGGGCTGTGCTGGTGGCCGGTGTGCTTGCCGGAGGGGACGTCGCGGGCATCGCGGCACCAGGGCCAAAATTTGAACCGACAAGACATCAACCGCAGCGGCAGGCAGCCGACGGGGACGCGCAGTCGGTCGATGTCGAGCTGATCCTCGCGGTCGACGTCTCCTACTCCATGGACATGGACGAGCTCGCGATCCAGCGCGAGGGCTACGCCCAGGCGATCCAGTCGAAGGAGTTCTTGCAGGCACTGAAGGCTGGCCCCAACGGCAGGATCGCGGTGACCTATTTCGAGTGGGCTGCTTCCAACGACCAGAAGATCATCATCCCCTGGCGGCTGATCGACGGACCGGAGACTGCGGATGCGGTCGCCACCGAGATCATGAGGACGCCGATCCGGCGCGCCTCGCGCACCTCGATCTCCGGTGCGATTACTTTCGCGATGCCGCTGTTCGACGAAGATCCCTATCACGGGCTTCGCCGCGTCATCGATATCTCCGGCGACGGCCCCAACAACAATGGCAGCCCGGTCACGTTGGCGCGTGACGCCGCGCTCGAGAAGGGCATCGTCATCAACGGCCTGCCGATCATGGTCAAGGAGCCGTCGTATTCGACCATGGATATCGACAATCTCGATTACTACTATGAGGACTGCGTCATCGGCGGCCCCGGCTCCTTCGTGATCACCATCAAGGATCGCGAGAAGTTCAAGGAAGCGATCCGCACCAAACTGTTGATGGAAGTCGCCGGCCGCACGCCCGAGCGTCCGGTGACACGCGTTGCGGAGAAGGACAAGGAGCCGCGGGTGAGCTGCACCATCGGCGAGAAGATCTGGTCGGACCGCTGGGGGCGCTGAAGCGCATCCCTGCTGAGATTATTTGCCCCATCGCACCCTGCGGTTGAAATTAACCGCTCGTTAACCAGCGCATGGCCCTAATCAGAATTGTTTCTGAATGTTTCTGACGCTGTTTCCCGGCGCTCGAACGCAAGCGAGTTCTTCAAACTCGTCCACCTAGCAAAACAATGGCCATCGTCACGCAGAGCACCAGCCAGATTTCGCCCGCCAATGAGCGGATGTATCACCAGAGCGCTCTGCTCGGTGAATGGAAGGGCAATTGGGCGGGCAACAACCAGCCTGTCGGCTTCAAGGTGGTGAACATTCGCGGCGCCCGGGCCCAGGTTGAATACACCCATAACGGGCACACCGACCGCGGTTTTGGCCAGGTCAGTGGCGCGCTTATCACCTTTGGCTCGGTCACGGTCGGGACCAAGGACGGCAAGAACCTGGTGCTGTTGTTCTCCGCGGGCGGCGCTGGCAAGCAGACCGCGTCTCTCGAGAAGCAGGCGCCGCCGGCCTCCGACAGCCGTCTCATGGGAAGCTGGGGCGGCTATTCCTCCGACAACGGCAAGAGCGCGAGCTTTCGTGTTCTCGCCGTCAACGGCAACGAAGCCCAGGTCAGCGTCACCACCGACGGCATCACCCGCCAGGGCACTGGCATCGTCTACAAGAACGTCATCATGTTCGGGCAGGCGCAGATCGCGACCGACGACGGGCAGAACGGCAAGATCATCTACCAGGTCGGCATGAAGTCCTTCATGGTGCCGGTGACGAAATATCCGCCGGCGGATTCGTCCTCCTCAGTGGACAAGACGGCATAGCCCTACTGCCGATCCGCGCAGGATTGCGTCAGCGCCTGCAACTGCCGATCGACGTCGCGCAAGCTCGCGCAGGCCGGCGCAAGGGCGTCATCGCCGATCAGCCGCCAGATCTCGGCGGCGCATTCCGCGAGACGCGGAACCGTCAGCGGCAGGCGCGCCGCCTCCTGGAGCGCCCCTTTTTCGTTGATGAGATAGCGTTCGTTCAGCGCGAACAGGACCTGCGCAACGCAGGCCAGGGATCGGTAGGCGCATCCGGCGATATGGGTTTGCTCCCTGCGCGCGATGGCCAGCTCGGCGTTTTCGATGCCGAACAGGATTTCCCACTGGAAGCGCCGGATCAGAGCCTCGCGCAGCGGGCGAGGATAAGGCAACGCGATCGATTTCAGCCCGGCGATCAGCTGCTGGGGATCGTGCAGTGGCTGACAATATGCGATCTCGCCCATCCAGATTGTCGAGCTGAAGCCGTGCGGATGGCCGGGCTGGTAGTCGAAGGTGACCGCGCCGGCGCGGCAGGATTCCATCACCGCTTCGACCGCGCCGGCGTCGCGATAGAGCAGATCGACCTTGTGTCCTTCCATCGACAGCCACGCGCCGCCGATGATCCACGGTCCCCATGCGCCGACCTCTGTTATCGCCGTGGCGGCGGGATCGTCGGCGACCGCTTTCGCGGCGCTCAGCAGCCGTTCCGTATCGAGCGGGATCGCCGCGGTGAAGTACAATCCGATGTCGTAGTCGGATGTCGGACCGGCGCTGCCACGCGCACGCGAGCCGCCGAGCACAATGGCCTGAACGCCCGGTACCTCGGCAAAGGCGGATGTCAGGCGCGTGAGCAGCGGATCGTGCGGCATGGATGCAGAGTTGCTATTGGGCGGCGAGCGGCGGCAACGGCGGAACGCTGTCGTTCGACGCTTCCGCCTGCATCGTGATCAGCGTCATCGAGACCAGATCGTAATAGCCGATCAGGCCGATGATATCCATGATACCGCGCTCGCCGAACTTTTGCTGTGCCACGCGATAGATCTCGTCGGACACTTTCTTGTCGCGATAGAGCGCCATCGCGAGGTCGTAGAGCGCGGCCTCGTCGTCCTTCATCGCCTGCGGCCGCACGCCGCTTGCGACGTCCTTGGCGACCTGCGGATCGAGCCCCGCTTTCATCGCGAGCGGATAATGCGCGAACCATTCATATTGCGCCGTCCATTGCCGCGCCGTGATCAGGATGGCGAATTCGCTCAAGCGCGCCGGCAGCGACGAATTCCAGCGCAGATAGTCCGACATCGCCGAGAGTTTTGGCGCGAGTTCCGGATTGCGGATATAGGCGCGGTAGGGCGGGTTGGTGAACTTGGCATTGCGCGGCGGCACGGCGATTGCAGCCGCCCATTCCTTCTGCGACGGAGTGAGTTCGTCCGGCTTCAGCGGCGTAAAGCGGGTCGGCTCGGCTGCGCGGCCGGCTCCCGAACTCGCGACAGTGAACAGCACAGCCAGCGCCAGGCTCAGATATCTCATCGTCATCCTCCCATTCCGGCGGACTGCCGCCGCCGCGTTCGGCCTCCAGATTACGTTGCCGGATGGGTCGTGCAAGGCCTCCTGGCCGCATGCTAGACTGCGCCAGGGGACAGGCTCGCGATACGAGGAGGCTGTAATGATCGACGAACATCCGATGATGGCCGGCTCCGCCACCGTCTTTGTTGTCTCAGACATTGCTGCAAGCCTGGCTTATTACTGCGACGTGCTCGGCTTCGAGGTCGCGTTCGAATACGGTCAGCCTCTGTCTTATGTTTGCCTCTGCTGCGACGAGGTCGCCTTGCACCTGCTCGCAGCGAGCAGCACGAAGCGATTGCCCGGCCATGGCGCGATCTGCATTTTCGTCAGGGATGTCGACCAGATCCATGCCGAGGTGGCGGGACGCGGCGCCAGGTTGATCAACCGGCCCGAGGGCCGCGACTACGGCATGCGCGATTTCGATGTCGTCGATGCCGACGGCAACCAGCTCACGTTCGGGATGGGAGCGGACGCCGCGGCCTGACCTCGTCGCCCGCAGGTCCAATGCAAGGAGACCCCACAATGCCGACCGCCAGGCTCGCCGAAGAATCCGATCTGGTTGCGCTGCTCGAATTGTTTCGCGCCTCGGAAGTCAGCGCAGCGGCCGAGCCGCGGGAGAGGGCCGAGGATATCTGGCGGCAGACATTGTCCCGCGATGATCTCGCGCTGTTCGTTTCGGAAGAAGCGGACAAAATCGTCGCCACCTGCATGCTGATCACCGCGCCAAATCTCCTGCGCGCCGGTCGGCGTCACGGCTTTCTGGAGAATGTCGTGACTCATCCCCACTTTCAGGGGCTTGGTCATGGACGCGCCGTCGTCACAGCGGCGCTGGAGGAAGCCTGGCGCAAGGACTGCCATCACGTCCTGATGCAGAGCGGCCGCAGGGACCCGCGCGTGCACCGCTTCTACGAGGGGTGCGGCTTTGTGCCGGGCCTGCGGGTCGGCTATGTCGCGCACCGGCCCGCATGCCCGGCGTGAGCGAGGTCAGATCCGTGCCTCCAGGATCAGGTTGAAGGGCGTCTCGGCGGCACGACGGAAGTGCGTCAGGCCACCCTCGCGCGCGACCTTGCGCAGCCTTGCCTCGCCGGCTTGAGCACCCAGCGCCAGGCCAACCTCCTGATCGAGCGAGGCCGGCGTGCAGATCATCGTCGACGCCGCATAGTAGACGCGCCCGACCGGGTTGAGATTGTCTTCGAGGCGATCGTTGGCGAACGGCTCGACCAGCATGCATGTGCCGTCCTTCGCCATGGTTTCGCGCACGTGACTGATGGCGCCGACCGGATCGCCCATATCATGCAGGCAATCGAAGAAGCAGACGAGATCATAGCCTTCGGCCGGGTAGGTCTTGGCGGAATGGACGGCGAAGCTGACCCTATCGCTTAGCTTCGCCTCAGTGGCCGAGCGGCGCGCCGCCTCGATCGAGCCCTCGTGATAGTCGAAGCCGTAGAAGCGGGAGTTGGGGAAGGCCTCCGCCATCAGCCGTGTCGAGACGCCGTGCCCGCAGCCGACATCGGCGACCTTGGCGCCGCGCTTCAGCTTGTCCACGACGCCGTCGAGCGATGGCAGCCATTCCTGCACCAGGTGATGCATGTAGCCGGTGCGGAAGAAGCGGGCGGTGCCGCAGAACAAGCATTCGCTGCGCCGGTTCCAGCCGACACCCTTGCCGGACTTGAATGCATCCGAAACCTTCGGCTCGTCGAGAAAGGCCGAGGCAATGACGTTGCCGAACGCACCGAGGAAAACCGGGCTGTCCTCGTCCGCAAGCGCCATCGCCTGCTCCGGCAGCATCGAGAATTTTCCTGAAGCCGAATCGTATTCGATGTAACCGGACGCGGCCTGGCTCGACAGCCATTCGCGGACATAGCGCTCCGTCGTGCCGGTGGCGCTCGCGAGTTCGGACGAGTTCATCGGTCCCTTGGCGGCGAGGGCGCGGTAGAGACCGAGCTTGTCCCCGAGCAGGACCAGCGATGCATTCATCGCCGCACCGAACTCGGTGACCATCTTGCCCATAAAGGCATTCAACCTGTCGGAATTGACCTCCATGACAGCCTCCATACAAACGTTGGGCATTTTCAAGGGTCTGCGCAACTGCGCGTTGCCGGACTGCGCCAGGCCTTCGCGATCAAAACCGCGACTTGGGCTTGCGCGTCCTCTATGTGGGTCAATCCGGCGCGGGGGAGGTTCAAACGTGTCAGGACAACGTAATCCTGGAACTTGATCAAGCGATGCCCGGCGTCCCTCCGCTGGCATTCGCGCCATCACGGGAGTATAATTTGGAACCCTTTCGACGGAAGCCTGAATGTCCAGCCTTGCAGGTTCTTGCGGTCTCGCAGCTCTCTTCGCCGTGCTTTGCTTCTGCGGAGCGTCGGCTCATGCGCAAGTTGCGCCTCTGAGATATTTTATACCAAGTGGGTCTTTCGGCTTTGGCGGCAACGATGGCCAGAGCGCCGATACCTACGGCAACTTTCCAAGCTTCAATGCCAGCGACGCGGCCGGACGCAGCAATTTTGCCAACGGCTTCTTTGTCGGCAGCCAACGTGGCAACCTCAATTGGAGCGGCTTCAGCCAGACTGGACCAGCCGGCAATTTCAGCGCGCTCTCCTATGATAGCTCGCAGTTCGGCTACAACACCAAGACTGCGGGCGGCTTGCCCGTGACGTTCTTTGCCGGTTTCGACACGCTGAGATACGGCAACGGCATCGGCAGTTCGGTTGCACCGCTGACCTCCGGCACTGCGCCCGGCTACGGCGCGTTTGCGGGCGTCGAATTCAAGCCGACCTCCAATCTCAGCCTGTCGTTTGGGGCCGGGTTCACCCAGCTGGACTCGGGCCGCATGGACAGCGACATCAGATCAAACCTGCTGCCTGGCGAGTCGCCGGCGCTCGGCGCCCTTCGCCGTTAAGACATCACCGCGTAAACCGCGCCACCAATTCCACATGCGGCGTGTGGCGGAATTGGTCGACCGGTACCACTGTCTCGATTTTATACCCACCGTCGATGAGCAGCCGCGCATCGCGGGCGAAGGTCGCGACGTTACAGGACACCGCGACGACGACCGGCACCTTGCTCGCGGCGAGTTTGAGCGCCTGCGCCTGCGCGCCCTGACGCGGGGGATCGAACACCACGGCATCGAAATCGCGTAGCTCCGGCGGCACCAAGGGACGACGGAACAGGTCGCGCGGCTCGGCCTTGATCGGCTTTAGCCCCGGCGTGCGTGCGGCCTTCGCGAGCGCGGCGACCGCGCCGGCTTCGTTGTCGTAAGCTGTGACGCGCGCCCTCTCCGCGAGCCGCAATGCGAACGGGCCGACGCCGCAGAAGAGGTCGGCGACTTCCCTGGCCTTGCCAACGCGCTCCGCGACGAGAGCAGCCAGCGTCTCCTCGCCCGCGACGGTCGCCTGCAGGAACGAGCCCGGCGGCAGTGTCACCTCGGCGCGGCCCATCTGCAACGTCGGCGGGAGGCGTTGCAGCACCAGCTCACCGTGTCGCGTCAGCCGCGCCAGGCGATGCCGCTCGGCGACGCGCGACAGTGCCGTGATCAGCCGCGTCGGCAGTGGGCCGGAGCCGCGCACGTCGACATCGAGACCATTGGCGGTGGCGGTGACCTGGATGTCGAGCGGCTTCGTCACCGGCATCTTCGACGTCAAGGGCTCGGCGAGCGCCCAGGCGGCATCGAGCGCGCCCTCAAGCGCGGGATCGAGGATCGGGCAGCGATGGATCGGGATGACGTCGTGCGAACTTGTGGCGGAAAAGCCCACCTTGAGGACGTCATGGGTGCCGAACCTTCCGTGCAGCGTGACGCGCCGGCGCCCCGTACCATGGGCATCGACCAGCGGCGCGACGTCGCACGCGATGCCGGCCTGCGCCAGTGTCTCGACCACGATGCCGCGCTTCCAGGCCTGATACGGCTCGGCCGCCCAGTGCTGGATGGCGCAGCCGCCGCAGACGCCGAAATGCGGACAGAACGGTGCGATGCGCTCAGCGCTTGCGACGTCGACCGCAAGCAGCTTGCGGCGATCGGGATGGTTGCCCGCGACATGGTCGACCTCGACGGTCTCGCCGCCGAGCGCATAGGGCACGTAGAGCGCTTCGCCCGCATCGAGCGAGACGCCGTCGCCGCGATGGCCGACGTGATCGATCTTCACGCGCTCAACCACGGCGCGCGCCCAGGAAAAATTCGATGTTGCCGTCGCCGCCGGCGATCGGCGAGGGGAATACCTCGATGTCGGTGCAGCCGAGCGAGGCGGCAAACGCCGCGATGTCGTCGCAGATCGCCTGATGCACGGCGGCGTCGCGGATGATGCCCTTCTTGTTGTGCTTCCGCTCGGCCTCGAATTGCGGCTTGATCAGCGCGAGCAGGCTCATCGGCGCTGCGGCCAGCGCCAGCGCCACGGGCAGCACGGTCTTGAGCGAGATGAAGCTGACGTCGATGACGACGACATCAGGCCGCGCCGGCAGGCGCTTGCCGTCATAGGCGCGGATGTCGGTCTCTTCCATCGACACGATCTTGGGATGACCACGCAGCGATGGGTGCAACTGCCCGGTGCCGACGTCGATGGCGAACACCAAGCTGGCACCATTTGCCAGCAGCACCTCGGTAAAGCCGCCAGTGGAGGCGCCGACGTCGAGGCAGACGTGGTCCTCGATCTCGATGGGATAATGCTCCAGCGCCCCGGCGAGCTTGACGCCGCCGCGCGAGACATAGGGGTGCGCCGGCTCGGCCTGGATCACCGCGTCTTCCGCGATGGTCTCCGACGGCTTTGAAACCTGCTTGTCGTCGGCAGTGACGAGCCCGGCCTCGATCGCCGCGCGCGCCCGCGCCCGGCTCTCGAACAGGCCGCGCTCGACCAGCAGAACATCCGCGCGCTTGCGGGGAGGGGACATCGGCTCTCCGGGGAATGCGCTTATGTAGTGATAAGTCGCGCGGCCGCCATCCGGACGCAAGTCTCGAACGCAGCGAGATCATGCCAGACGTCGATCGGCATCTCGGCCGGCGTCACCAGCGGGCAGCCATGCAGCTCCAGCGCATGGATCATCATGAGGTTGTCGACGAGGCCAAAATCCTCGACGGTCAGCCCCTGCGCATCGACCAGCCGCCCGTCTTCGGAGGTGACGTTCATGAAGCGGCCGACGCGGTCGGCATAGGTGGCGGGATCGTTGGAATAGGCCAGACAAAACTTGCCGCGGCCGGCCATGTAGCCGAGCTCGTAGACGGTGCCGGGATCGGCGCCGGCCCCGCGAAACGGCGTGAGATTGGCAATGACGGCGTCGGCCCGATCCATCATCGCCTCATTGCCTGCAAAGATTTGCCGCGAGGCGTCTGGAGCGGTGGGGTCGATGTCGTTGTCGAGGGGATAAAGGCCGGCGACCCCATGCGCAGCACAGATCGCGACCTTCTGCCGGCCGATCTCAACCGCATCCGGCAGGAACACCTCGGGGCCTGCCAGATAGATTTTCATGGGTGCAAGCCGAAAAATTTGGATCGAGGTGCGAGCCACGGCCCGTGCTCTACTCCCTCTCCCGCTTGCGGGGAGGGCTGGGAAGGGGGTGTCTCCGCAAGCGACTCTCCCCAAGAGGAGAAAGCCCTCACCCGCGCCTTCGGCGCGACCTCTCCCGCAAGCGGGAGAGGTGAACCAGCTCAGGCGAGCTTGACGGTCTCGGTCTTGACGTCCTTGCCGAGCGCCTCGAACACCTTGGCGACGATGCCCTTGGCGTCGAGACCGGCGCGGCCATACATCGCCGCCGGCGTGTCGTGGTCCTGGAACACGTCGGGCAGCACCATGGAGCGGAAGCGGACCATGCCGCTGTCGAGCACGCCCTGGTCGGTCAGGAACTGCGCGACATGCGAGCCGAAACCGCCGACCGAGCCTTCCTCGATCGTGATCAGGATCTCGTGGTCGCGGGCGAGCTTGAGCACCAGATCGGTGTCGAGCGGCTTCATGAAGCGCGCATCCGCGATCGTGGTGGAGAGGCCGTGGGCGGCGAGCTCGTCGGCCGCCTTCTCGCATTCGGCCAGACGCGTGCCGAAGGAGAGCAGGGCGATCTTGCTGCCCTGGCGGATCATGCGGCCCTTGCCGAGTTCGAGGGGAACGCCGACGTCGGGCATCTCGATGCCGCGGCCTTCGCCGCGCGGATAGCGCAGCGCGCTCGGGCGATCGTTGATCGCGACCTGGGTCGCCACCATGTGCACGAGCTCGGCTTCGTCGGCCGCCGCCATGATCACCATGTTCGGCAGGCAGCCGAGATAGGCGTTGTCGAACGAGCCGGCATGCGTCGCGCCGTCGGCGCCGACGAGGCCGGCGCGGTCGATGGCGAAGCGCACGGGCAGGTTCTGGATCGCGACGTCATGCACGATCTGGTCGTAGCCGCGCTGCAGGAAGGTCGAGTAGATCGCGCAGAACGGCTTGTAGCCTTCGGTCGCAAGACCGGCGGCGAACGTCACCGCGTGCTGCTCGGCGATGCCGACGTCGAAGGTGCGGTCCGGGAACGCCTTGTTGAAGATGTCGACGCCGGTGCCGGACGGCATCGCCGCGGTGATGGCGACGATCTTGTCGTCCTTCTCGGCTTCCTTGACGAGGCTCTGGCCAAACACGTTCTGATAGGCCGGTGCGTTCGGCTTGGCCTTGGCCTGGGTGCCGGTGGCGACGTCGAACTTGACGACGGCGTGGTACTTGTCGGCGGAGGCTTCCGCCGGGCCGTAGCCCTTGCCCTTCTGCGTCACGACGTGAACCAGGATCGGCCCGGTCTCCATGTCGCGGACGTTCTTCAGCACGGGCAGCAGGTGATCGAGGTTATGACCGTCGATCGGGCCGACATAATAGAAGCCGAGTTCCTCGAACAGCGTGCCGCCGTCCATCATGAAGCCGCGGGAATATTCCTCGACGCGGTTGGCGCGGTTGGCGAGGATCTTCGGCAGGCGCTTGTTGATCTGCTTGGCCGCCTCGCGCAGCGTGCGATAGGTCTTGCCGGAATAGAGCCGCGACAGATAGGCGCTCATGGCGCCGACCGGCGGTGCGATCGACATGTCGTTGTCGTTGAGGATGACGATCAGGCGCGAATTCATCGCACCCGCATTGTTCATGGCTTCATAGGCCATGCCCGCTGACATCGCGCCGTCACCGATCACGGCGATAACGTTGTTCTTGCCGCCGGAGAGGTCGCGTGCGACCGCCATGCCGAGGCCGGCGGAAATCGAGGTCGAGGAATGCGCGGCGCCGAACGGATCGTAATCGCTCTCGCTGCGCTTGGTGAAGCCGGACAGGCCGCCGCCGGTGCGCAGCGTGCGAATGCGGTCGCGCCGGCCGGTGAGAATCTTGTGCGGATAGGCCTGATGGCCGACGTCCCAGATCAGCCGGTCGCGCGGCGTATCGAAGACGTAATGGATCGCGGTGGTGAGCTCGACCACGCCGAGGCCCGCGCCGAAGTGACCGCCGGTCACCGAGACGGCATCGATGGTCTCCTGACGCAGCTCGTCGGCGACCTGACGAACCTGCTCGATCTTGAGCTTGCGCAGGTCATCCGGCGTCCGGATGGTGTCGAGAAGCGGCGTTTTACTGTATGCGTTCACGGCGATTTCCAATTTGTCAGCGCCGGAAGGTCATTCCGGTGCGCGATGGGTTTGCACAATATCGGCGCAGCGCGAGTCCTCAAACCGTCGGAGCCACCTGCATGGGGCCAAGCCCCGTCTTCAAGCTTAGGTGAGCTTAAGTGCGCTCCGGTTCAGTCTCTGTGATCCCTGTCACTTAGATCGGCTTCGTCCGTCCCAGCCAATTTCATCAGCAGTTTGAAGCGCTTGTCGTCGGTAATCGGTGCCCACGCAAGGCTAACAAAAAGCCACACTCCGCGCAGCTTTACACCAAAGCTTGGGCCAAAGCCAACCCGCCGGACCGATTAGGGGTATGCAGGTGCAACCGGCGGGCCAGTCTGGTTAACAGCGGCGCCGGGGCGGAGGTTCCAATCTTGCCCGGTTCCTCGGCAGGCTTTTTGGCCAAAACGAGACCATTTTGGACGAGCTTCGCGGGATGGAAAGCACGCGCCAGGCAGGCGCGACATCATCTTCGAGCGCGCGTTCCCGCGAGCGGAACCAGAGCGTCCTACCATCATGAAATAATTGCAGGCGGCCACTGCACGAACTGGAGTGCTAAATGTGCCTTTACTGCATGTCGAGCGGCGCGGTTCCGGTGGCCTGGCCGCTGGCATCTGTGGTGATCTTGTCGACGCGCGCCTCGGCCTGCCGCAACAGTTCTTCGCAGCGGCGCTTCAGGGCCTCGCCGCGCTCATAGATCGTGACGGATTCCTCGAGCGGCACCTTGCCGTCCTCGAGCCGCTTCACGATCGTTTCGAGCTCCTCGATAGCGCGTTCGAAGGTGAGCCTGGAGACGTCGACTTGGGTGTTTTCGGCCATATCCGTTTCCGATTGCCCGATTCGCTTCGCTTGCAGAAAAAGCAGAGTTTTGCGGGCGTAATGTGGCGGGTGCTAGAGCATGATCCGGAAAAGTGTGCAGCGGTTTTCCGATAGGATCATGCTCAAACGATAACCTAAAGCGCGATTGCGATTTATCCCAATCGCGCTTTAGGCGCCCATCAGGGCGCCGACATGCGCCGTAACAGATTCTTTCAGTCCTTGCAGATCATAGCCGCCCTCGAGCACCGAAACAATTCGGCCCTCGGCGGTCTTGTCGGCGAGCTCCATCAGCTTGCGCGTGACCCAGGTGTAGTCCTCCGCGCGCAAATTCAGCGAGGCCAGCGGATCGCGGTAATGCGCGTCGAAGCCCGCCGATATAATGAGGAGCTCGGGACTGAATTCCGTCAACCGCGGCAGGATCAGGTTCTCGAACGCGATGCGGAACTCGGGGCCGCCGTCTTCCGAGGCGAGCGGCGCGTTGACGATGGTGTCATGATCGCCGCGTTCGCCGCGTGCGCCGGTGCCCGGAAACAGCGGCATCTGGTGGGTCGAGCAGTACATCACGGTCGGATCCGACCAGAAGATGTCCTGCGTGCCGTTGCCGTGGTGCACGTCGAAATCGACGATGGCCGCACGTGTGATGCCGTATTTGCGCTGCGCGTGGCGCGCGGCGATCGCGACGTTGTCGAAGAAGCAGAAGCCCATCGGCTTGCCGATCTCGGCGTGATGGCCGGGTGGGCGCACCGCGACGAAGGCGTTGCGGTGCTCGCCCGCCATCACGGCTTCGGTCGCTGCGACCGCGCCGCCGACGCCGCGCATCACCGCTTCCCACGTGCCCGGCGACATCGAGGTGTCGCCGTCGACATAGACCTGGCCGCTGGTGGGGGCGATGTGGCGCAGCTCGGTGACGTAATCCTCGTTGTGGCAGAGCGTGACCAGATCGAGATCGCCCTCCGGTGCCTGGTCGCGCACCAGGTACTGGAAACGCTCATGCGACAGCGCTTCCTCCACCGCGCGCAGGCGGTCCGGTCGCTCGGGATGTCCCGGCGGCGTGACGTGGTCGAGGCAGGCCTTGTGGGAGAGAAGAAGCGTGCTCATCAGGTCGGCCTCACTGGGAACGGGCTCTCGACGTCGCTTGGCGCATCCGGCGCCAAAACGCAATGCAAAACCCAATCTATGCATTTGGGCGGGAATGGCAAAGGGTGGTCCCGGGCCAGTCCGTTTTGCGTCAGATCAATTCACGCGCAGGATGCGGGTCGGCGGCAGCGGGCCGATCGGCCCGTGCGCCTTGAAGAAGGCAAACAGCGCATCAGCGTCGTAGCCGCCATATTGCGGCGATGCGCCCTGTTTCGCGACCGTAAAGCCGTCGCCGCCGACAGCGAGGTAGTCGTTGAGGGTCACGCGGTAGCCTGTGGCCGGTTCGATCGGCTGGCCGTTGAGCGTCATTTTCTCAGTCATGATGCGCTCGCCGTATGGCTTCGTCGCATCCCACGTGTAGCTGAATCCGTTGGAGACCTGGAGGATGCGCGGCCGCTTCGGATCGAGCCATTGCTGCTCCAGCATGTCCTTGAGCTGGCTGCCTGTGAGCGTCATGGTGACAAGGCGGTTGCGGAACGGCTGGCTCGCGAACAACTCGCCGTAGGACACTGCGCCATTCTCCTTCGGAACGATGTCGGTGCGGATGCCGCCGGGATTGGTGAGCGCGATGACAGCGCTGCCATCCTTGGCGTCCTTTGTGACTGCAAGCTGCGCGTCCGCGATGATGTCGCCGAGCGCGCTTTCGCCGGCCTCGTTCGGTACGCGCGACAATGTCTGCGTCACCGATCCGGCCGGGCGGTTGGCGATGGGCGCCGAAAGCTTGTCATAGGCGTCGATCAGCGCGGTCTGCTCGGGATCCTTGGCGAGCGATGCGTTTGCAACGATGACGTTCTCGGCCTTGGCGCTGACGATGTCGCGTGTTGCCGGATCGAGCTGGAGGTCGATCGCGGTGACCAGCGTGCCGTATTTGTCGCCGCTGGTGACGAGCCGTCCGTCGATTTGGCAAATATAGGCACGATGAGTGTGGCCGCTGACGACGACGTCGACGGCGCGGTCGAATTTCTTGACGATGTCGACGATCGGCCCAGAGATGCCCGGGCATTCATTGTAGTCGCCGACGGGCTCGCCGCCTTCGTGGATCAGCACGACGATCGCTTCCACGCCGCGCGCCTTCAGCCGCGGCACCAGCGCGTTCACTGTCTCGGCCTCGTCGCGGAATTCGAGGCCGGCAATGCCGGCTGGCGAGACAATGCCGGCCGTGCCCTTCAGGGTCAGCCCGATGAAGGCGACGGGAATGCCGTCGAACTCCTTGATCTCGTAGGGCGGCAGTACGCTCTTGCCGGTCGCGGTCTCGATGGTGGATGCCGCGAGATAGTGGAACTTGGCGCCAGTGAAAGGATGCGGGCCCTGGCAGCCGTCGACCGGATGGCAGCCACCGTTCTGCATCCTGAGCAACTCCGCCTTGCCCTCGTCGAACTCGTGATTGCCGACCGAGGTGATCGCAAGCCCCATCATCGAGAGCGACTCGATCGACGGCTCGTCGTGAAACATCGCCGACAAAAACGGGCTCGCGCCGATCAGATCGCCGGCGGCGACGAAGATCGTGTTCTTGTGTCCGTCCCGCAGCTGTCTGACCAGCGTCGCCATGTACTCGGCGCCGCCGGCTGCCACCATCACCTTCCTGGCCTTGTCCTCGGGATCATTGATGCGGATGCCGCCCGGCGGCGGGCGCAGATTGCCGTGGAAATCGTTGATCGCGAGAATGCGCAGCTCGACGGGTGCGGCCGTTTGGGCCGCAGCGGGCAGGGCGGCGGCGAGCGTGAGAGTAAAGCTGGCGAGGCGGAGAAGATGTCCCATGGAACAAGATTAGTCGCTCCGCGCGAAGATTTCACGAAGCATTGTCGTGAACGTGCGGCCGTTCTTTCCTTCTCCCCTTGTGGGAGAAGGTGGCGCGAAGCGCCGGATGAGGGGTTCTATCCGCGAGGATACGTGTGAGTGTGAGGAAAGATACCCCTCACCCGTCTCGCCGCTACGCGGCGAGCCACCCTCTCCCACAAGGGGGGAGGGGAAGAGCAGATCACCGCTTCTTCCTGTTCGCGAACGCGTTGAACGCGGCTATCGCCTCGTCCGATTTCAGCCGCTCGCCGAACAGATGGCCTTCCTGGTCGATGCGGCGGGTGAGCTCTTCCGGTGTGGCGCGCAGCAATCTGCGCGAGGTTGCGACCGCCTCGGCAGGCAGGCGGCAGATCTCGCGCGCCACCTTGCGCGCCTCGACCTCGGTGTGTCCCGGTGAGACCACGGTGTTGACGAAGCCGGCGGCATGGGCCTCTGCGGCGGTGAAGGCCCGTCCCATCACCAGCATCGCAAAGGCGCGCTGGTAGCCCATGGTGCGCGGCATCAGCAGGCTGGCGGCCCCGACCGGTACGAGCCCGAGATTGATGTAGGGCGCCGAGAAGGTCGCGGCGTTGGAGGCGAGCACATAGTCGCAATGGAACAGCATCACAGTGCCCATGCCGATGGACGCGCCGTCTACGGCTGCGATGATCGGCTTGACGTTGAGCGCCAGCGAATAGAGAAACTTGGCGCCGTCTGACAGCGTCTCGGGGCGTGACGCGTCGGCCTTCAGGAAGTCGTCGATATCGTCGCCGGCGGTGAACACGCCGGAGCCGCCGGTGATGATCATGCAGCGGATGTCGGGATTGTTCTGCGCGGTGTCGATCGCACGGCTCATCTCGCGATACATGTCCTGCGTGATCGCGTTCTTCTTGCCCGGACGGCGCAGGGTGATCACGCGCGTGGCGCGCTCCTCCGTCACGATGATGTTGCCGTTCGCCATGAAGGCCCCCTGCGGTCGCCGCGGCGCCTGCCATCGGCGAGTCTTGCAATGCTCAGCCTACATCATCTCGCAGGCGTGCCAATCCTGCGGCTCAACCTTTTCGACGGTGATCCCCGTGCATGACACCCGCCCAACGGTTGCATTCGTCGGGGGAACCATGGCGCGAGGGCCGCTTTGCATTTTCGATGCTGTTGCGCGCCGCAACAAATGGCTACAATGTTTCATTTGAAAAACCGGTGGTTGTGCGGCACGATGGCAAGTCACGTTCCATTTGGTCGATTGCTTGATTGATGATTGCCGCAACAGGCGTTGACGAATCCTCGCTGCATTATCGCGGCTGGCGCGTGGTGCTGGCCTGTTTCCTGATGGCCTTCTTCATGTTCGGCTTCGGCCTCTACGGCCAGGGCGTCTATCTTGCGGAGCTCCAGCGCGCCCATGGCTGGCCGGGTACGCTGGTGTCCGCCGCCAGCACCTTCTCGTTTCTCTTGACCTCCGTCCTCGTCATCTTCACCGACGGTCTGCTCGCCCGCATCGGGCTGCGGTCGCTGATCCTGTGCGGCCTGTCGGCGCTTGGCGCATCGACGGTGCTGCTGGCGCTGATGCAGACGCCATGGCAGCTCTATCTCGCCTATGCACTGATGGCGGTCGGCTGGACCGGAATGGGCACCGTGGTGATCGCAACCGTGCTGAACTCCTGGTTTGAGCGGCGCCGCGGGCTCGCGCTCAGCCTTGCGTTCAACGGCGCCACCTGCGGCGGCATCGTCCTGGTTCCGCTGTTGCTGGCGCTGACCGGGAGCATCGGCTTCCGCTCTGCCATGCTGGCAGCCACCATCGTGATGGTGGTGCTGGTGTTGCCGGTGGTCGTGATCTTCACGGGATGGCCGGCCGAGATGCCGCCGGCATCGGGCAGGCATGCCTCGGGCGACGACACGGCCGCGCCTGCGGATCACTCGCGCAGGGCGCTGCTCGCCAACGCGGCGTTCTGGACCATGGTGCTGCCGATCGCGATTGCGCTACTGGCGCAGATGGGTTTCATCATCCACCAGGTGACGTTCCTCGAGCCGATGATCGGCCGCTATGCTGCGGGCCTTGCCGTCACCATCATGGCGGCGATGGCGGTCGTAGGCCGGCTGTCGCTCGGCCTGTTCGTCGACCGGCTCGATCCGCGGCTCGCCTGCGCGGCGTCGATGACGAGCCAGGCGGCGGCGCTGTTCGTGCTCCTGCAAACCGAGAGTCCGACGGTGCTGCTGATGTGCTGCGCCGTCTACGGCTTCTCGATCGGCAACATGATCACGTTTCCGCCCCTGATCATCCAGCGCGAGATCGGAGCCACCGCATTCGCCGCAGCGATGGGCCTGGGGACCTCGATCAGCGGCATCATCAGCGCGTTCGGTCCCGGCATCGTCGGCGTCGTGCGCAGCCTGACTGGCGACTACACGATGGCGTTTGCGATGTGCGTGGTGCTTGATCTCGTTGCGGCCGGCGTCGTGCTGTGGCGGCCGGGGAAAGCTGCGAAGATCGCAGCTTCGTAGCTTAGGTTTGATTGCGCTCTCGTGCCCCGGATGCAGCAGCGCTACACGTTGCAACGCGTCCGGGACACGTGCAACTACCTACCCCAACAACACCGCATCGGCCGCAGCGACCGACTCCGCGCTCTCCGTCACGGTGCGCTCCAGCGCGCCCGCCTGCACCGTGATGTTCTCGGCGAAGAACCGCGCGAGGGAGACATAGCGCGGCGCATCTGAATTGCCGTCGGCCTTTGCGGCGAGCGCCTCGGACGCCAGCATGCAGCCGCCGAGCGTCGCACCGAACTGCTGGAGGTAAGGCGTGGCGCCAGCGAGCGCCTCGTTCGGCGCCGACGCAACGCGCCCCAACAGCCACTTGCTGCTGCGCGTCAGCGCCTCGATTGCCTCGCGCAGTTTTGTGCCGGTGGTGCCGAAGGCGAGATCGTTGGAGGCTTCGACCTGCTTGATGATGCCGGCGAGCTCGTCGAGCAGCGCCCACACCGACGCGCCGCCGTTGGCCGCGAGCTTGCGCGTCACGAGGTCGATCGCCTGGATGCCGTTGGTGCCCTCGTAGATCGCGGTGATGCGCGCGTCGCGATAATGTTGCGCGGCGCCGGTCTCCTCGATGAAGCCCATGCCGCCATGCACCTGCACGCCGAGATAGGCGACCTCGTTGCCGACATCGGTGGAATAGGCTTTTGCCATCGGCGTCAGCAGTGCCGCGCGCGCGGCCGCGTCAGCCCGGACCTTGGGATCCCTCGCGCGCGTCGAGACGTCGATCGCAACCGCGGTGGCATAGCAGATGGTGCGCGCCGCCGCGGTCTGCGCCCGCATCCGCATCAGCATCCGCTTGACGTCGGGATGCACGAAGATCGCGTCCGAGCCGTCGCCCTTCTTGCCGACGGCGCGGCCCTGCTTGCGCTCTTGCGCATAAGACAACGCCTGCTGGTAGGCGCGATCGGCGACGCCGACACCTTCGAGGCCGACGCCGAGGCGGGCCTGGTTCATCATCGTGAACATGCAGCGCATGCCCTGGTTCTCTTCGCCGATCAGAAATCCGATCGCGCCGCCATGATCGCCCATGGTCATGGTGCAGGTCGGGGATGCATGCATGCCGAGCTTGTGCTCGACGCCGGAGGCAAAAATGTCGTTGCGCGCGCCGAGCGAGGCGTCTTCATTGACCATGAACTTCGGCACCAGGAACAGCGAGATTCCCTTGGTGCCGGCGGGCGCATCAGGCAGGCGCGCCAGCACGAAATGCACGATGTTGTCGGTCATGTCGTGCTCGCCATAGGTGATGAAGATCTTCGTCCCCTTGATGCGATAGGTGCCGTCGGCCTGCCGCTCGGCGCGGGTGCGCAGCGCGCCGACGTCGGAGCCGGCCTGCGCCTCGGTGAGCTGCATCGTGCCGGTCCATTCGCCGGTGACGAGCTTTTCGAGATAGATTTTCCTCAGCTCGTCGCTGCCATGCGCGTCCAGCGTCTCGATCGCGGAGGCCGTCAGCAGCGGACAGAGGCCGAACGCGACATTCGAGGCGCTCCAGATCTCGGTGCACAGCGCGTTGATCGCGGTCGGCAGGCCCTGGCCGCCGAACGCTTCGGGTCCCGACACCGCGTTCCAGCCGCCCTCGGTCCAGCGCTTGTAGGCATCCGGCCAGCCCGGCGCGGTCGTGACCTTGCCGTCGTCGAGCTTGATCCCGTGCTCGTCGCCGACCCGGTTGAGCGGCGCCAGCACGTCGGTTGCGAACTTGCCGGCCTCTTCCAGCACCGCGGCAACGATGTCGGCGTCGAAATCGCCGTAATGGCCGGCTTCCATGGCGGCCTTCAGGCCGGCGCCATGGTTGAGCGACAAGAGCATGTCAGAAATCGGCGCGCGGTAGGTCATGGCTCACTCCCGAGGACAGTCTTGTCCGCCGTATTCCCATGAAACGCCGGAGGTCTCAACTGCCGGGAGGGCCGGTCGCAGCCGGAACGGGCCGGTCGTCGGGCCCATAATGTCGGGCCCATAATAGAGTGTGCCGCGGTCAGCTCCGAGCCTGTGGTATTTTGCCCCGCCAGGCGGTTGAAATGCAGCGCCGCTCCCTATAGACCGGCTGCGACTGGACGGAATCTGCGGTAGCCAGTTCTTCCGCCGTTCCGTTCGTCGCCTGTTGGGGCGTAGCCAAGTGGTAAGGCAGCGGATTTTGATTCCGCCATTCGGAGGTTCGATCCCTCCCGCCCCAGCCAGGCTCAAATTACTGAGTTCGTTATATAAACAGCTCTGTTCCCGGCCAAATTTTTGAGCGCGCTTGGAAACAGGGTTGTTTTTGAATCTCGGTCGAGAGCCGGATTAGGCGGCTTCGCCTGTCATGCTGACCCATATCAACTTGTCTCTCATCTTTCATCCCAACATATACTGTGGAGAGCAGTCGGGGCAGGTCCGTTACGTCCTCTCGCTACTCAAATCGGGAATCGAAATCGCAGCCTGTTTGCAGCGAGTGCTTCTAACCGGTGATGGCATCCCATGGCGGACATATGCTACCGAAAGTTTCCAATGTACGCCAATCGAAAGCCGAGTTTCGCGTTGGAAGCTCATATCACGGGGACCAACGCCTGTTGCAGCTTCCATTTGCCGCGAAACTCTCTCGGCGTAATTCCGGAAAATCGTCGGAAAGCGCGAGTGAAATGCGCAGGGTCGGTGTAGCCCGAAGAAAATGCGACATCGATAATCTTGGAATTCGTGTCGCGCAGAAGCTTAGCGGCGTTTTCAAAGCGGACCCCGTCAAGCAGATCAGAATATGTAACGCCGGCGTTTGAGAGCTTGCGTTGAAGGCTTCGGATGCTGATGCCGGCCATCTCCGCGATTTCCGCGACGGTTGGAATCCTTTCGTCCAAGTAGGACGGCAGCATCAATTTGACCGCTGAGACGATTCCGTGGCCGAACGACGCGACCCCGTCGTCATGTGGAGCCGCCGGAGTCTCCCTTGCGCGATTGGGGAGATCCAGGAATGAAACGGGAATATCGATCCATGAGGAATCCTGACCGGACATGAAGCGGGTATTTGCCCAGAACGACCGAGTCTCAAGGCCCGGTTCAAAGCGGGCTTCGAAGGCCATCGTCTCCGGAACCCAGTCGGGGCCGGAAAATTGCCTCACGATATGCATCGACATAACATTCTGAAGCCATTGCGAATGCTCAAGATGCGGTACCCCGGTCGTGCCCGCGAGCTTGCCGCAAATTCTCACGTGATTGTCGTCGCGCTCCAGCCACATACTCAAGATCGTGTCTTCAAGCGATGCCCATTTGCAAAATTGCTGCAAGGCCATGAACAGCGTCGGCGCGAAGCGGATGCTGGCGCGAAGCTTTTCGCTCAGGTGACAGAATTGCAGCCGGCGAGCAGTTTGAAATCCAATGTCTGTGATGCCTTGCGATCGCTGTGCGGCTTCCGCGAAACGTATCGCTTGCAGCATCGGGATATAATGCTGGGGCTTTTCCTCCAAAGAAGCTGGAAGGCGAAACTTGGTCAGCAACGCCTCCGTTGGAGCACCGATCTCATCACAAATGGCAGCGACAGGAATAATGAATTGGCAACGAGTTAAAGGAAGTATGGTCATTTTTTTCTCGCGCAGAAATTGAGTTCGGCGGTTCTCCACGTTTTCGACGCGAGGCCCGGCTGAGCCGCCGAAGCTTAATCGCTCCCGCTTGGCGTGTATTGCAAAATCGTTGCCCGCTGAATTGGGAAAAGACGGGCTGGCCCGTTGGGAGCCAGCGCGTCGTTCGGCTTTAACTTGGCGGCTTGTGGCAAGACCTCCGACGATTCTTCACCCATGCTCCAGCAAAAGCGATGGCTAGACGAGGCATTTCTCGGCGTTTGAACTTCACCACATGTCTTCGGTCCCATGAAGCCTGGTCACATACCTTCCCGGTACTCGGTGCGGGCGGCGATTGCTGCCTCCCTGTGTCAAGGTGACGCAGCCCTGCAACATACAGCACTCCAGTTGGGGATGAGCTCGCGCTCGTTGCAGCGTTATCTCGCCGGAATGGGCACCAGCTACAGTGACATGGTTGCGGAAGTGCGCCTCGATACTGCGTGCCATCTGCTTCTTGAATCCAACGACCGCATATCGGAGATCGCCTTGCGTCTCGGCTACGCGGGAACGAGCAGCTTCAGCCGTATCTTCATGCGTTTGACAAAAATGCAACCTGTCACCTATCGGCGGCAGCGAACTGTCCAGGGAAATGACAAGTCCCGTCTCGGGAAGGAGCCGCATGTGGGCAATCAGCAGAAACCGTCGCGATTGGCGCGAAATGGCAAGACATCTTCCCTGCCATGCGGGAGTAACGCCGCACCCTACCGACAAGGGAAAAAACAGCGTTCTAACGGCACTGACTGAAGAACGATAGCGTCAGCCTGCCGCCGCTACGACAGGACAAACGATGGTTATCATTCTCGTCAGCTACCTTGTCCTGATCTGGCTGGCATTTTCAAGGTTCAAGCTGATACGCCTGACCTGGTCGTCCGGAATCGTCGCTGCCCTTGCAGGCATTGCCATTCTCGCAGTCTTCATGGCGATGCTGAATTATCTCACTCCCAACGGGCGCGTCGTGGTCGTATCACGCGTTGTGGAAGTGACGCCGAACGTCAGTGGTGAGGTGATCGCAATCCCCGTCAAACCAAACGTGCCGGTCAAGGCCGACGCGGTCTTGTTCGAAATCAACCCGACGCCGTTTCGATACAAGGTTCGTCAGCTTGAAGCCGCACTAATCGCCGCTCAGCATCAGGCCGAGGTGCTGAAGGCGAATTACGATCAGGCCAACGCCAATGTGACCGGTCTTGAAAAGCAGGTCGCTTTTCATGAAAAGAGGCTGAACGATATCGCCGACTTGACAAGAAGCGGAGCCGCCACGTCGTTTCGCGAACAGGACACGCGCGAACAGTTCGACATTACGATGGCCCAGTTGCAGTCCGCAAAGGCTCAACAGCAGAGCGCAAAGGCCTCGTTCGAATCGTCGATCGGCGGTGTCAACACGACCGTGTTGCAGACCCGCGCACAGCTCGATGATGCAAAATGGGAGCTTGCGCAGACGACGGTCAAGGCGCCGTCGGACGGCTACGCCAGCGTCGTGGCGCTCGCGGTTGGTGCCCGCGCCCTGCAGGCGCGTGCGGCGATGTCCTTCATCATAGAGTCGGACGTTTCCATTGTCGGTGTATTTTCGCAGAATGGTTTTCGCACCATCAAGCCCGGCGCGCGGGTAAGGCTCGTTTTCGACAATGACCCGGGACGCATCCACGAGGCCAGGATCACAGAGATTCCGGAGGGCGTCGGGCAGGGTCAGATCGCGGTATCAGGGACGCTCGCTCGTGTCGGATCAATCGGCGGTACGGGCGCGTATCCCGCGGTGATTTCGATTCCAGCGAATGCCGATCGCTCTGTCTTGCGCCTCGGTACGTCTGGCACGGCGACGGTGTTCGCCGAAAATGCGGGACCGATCGGACTCATCGCCCGCATCGTGCTCTGGATCCAATCCTACACGGCTTACCTGTAGTGTTCGGTCTGATAGCCACATGGGAGGGGAGTGGCGTGTCGCCGGCAACCGCAGATGCAGCGTTAGGGCATGGCAGCCGCCCGTCAAACCCGATCAGCCGACATCCGTACTCCTGCGATCCCAAAGCCTGCAACCCGCGTGATCTTATCGAGCGCATGTTTGTCGACTCGACGGTTTCACGGGCTTCGCGATCCGGCAGCAAGAATTAGCAAAGGCCGCAGCCATTGGCGTGAAATGGCAAGACATCCTCCCCGGTTGCCGCGAAATAGCGGGATGAAAACCACTTCCCGGTGCTCGCCGGATGCCAGCAACGATGGTCCGAGTTGGGGCGGAGAGCGTGACACGGTGATCTGGCAGTCGAGGTGCCCTGTTCGAGGGCGCGACATCGGTTCGCCGCCGTGCGAACAGGATACAGAAAGGTGAACCAATGACAATACTGCGTGCCGCTCTTCTCGCCATTGCCGCCGCCGGAATGGCGTGTGCGCCGACGGTCCTTTCCGCTCAATCGGCCGCCGAGCCGAAGCCGCACGTGCCGTTGGAGAAATCCATCGGACAGTCGAAGCCCGAGGTCGTGCCGTCGTTGTTCGTACTTAACTCCAGGGGCGCCAGCCTGAAGGACGGAAAGCTCGTCCTGGCCGGAGTTTCTCCGAATGCCATCGTGTTCGCGGATCGCCCTGTGCGGGCCGCTGGGCATGATTTGACGACGCGGATCGTCGAGGATTGGGGCAACGGCAGCGACAATTTCGCAAAGGATCCGCCGAACGCTACGGTGTCCGGATTCAAGAAGGACGGATCGGCTGTCTTCGACGCGGTGGTTGTGCTGAAGTCGCCGAAGCTCGAAGGTGACAAGCTGACTTTCGATGTCGATGTACTCGAGGGTGATCTGGCGGGTGCAGATGGACCGGCATCGGTCTTCATCGACATCATTGGCCGGCCGCTAACGCCGCTGTCATTTGCCGGTGTCGCCCGCAGAACGGCCTGGCGCGGCGCGTATTATCGTGGCGCTGCTATTGCCGGGGCCGCGGCTGCGGTCGCTTATCCCTATTATTACGCGCCGCGCTGTGGCTACTATCCTTATCCGCCTTGCTACTGAGGGGCCGCGGGAAAGTACGAATGACCTTATCAATCAATAAACTGCAATGGATTTCCTGACATCCGAATGCAGATCGATTCGATAACTCAATCGAACAACAAGGAGTACGGCAAATGTTGACGAAGCGAGATTTACTTCGCTCCACCGCGGCTATCGCCACGCTCGCCGCCACGACGGCGAAGTACACCCCGGCAATTGCACAGAGCAAAGCCGATTGGCCCAGGCTGCTAGAGGCCAAGGACATCGCCGAAGAAGGCTTCATCTACGGCTTACCGCTCGTGATGAATTATGCGGTTATGCAAGAGTATGCCGTGGACAAGAATTCGGGACAGTTCAAAGCGCCGTTCAACGAAATCAAAAATCTGCACCACGTCGCCACGCCAGAGGATACGGCAGTCATCACGCCGAACAGCGACACCCCTTACTCGGTGCTCTGGCTGGATTTGCGCGCTGAACCGATGGTTATCTCGGTGCCGATGATCGAAAGGGACCGCTACTACGCGGTCATGCTCGTCGACGGCAATACCTACAATTATGGCTACATCGGCACGCGCGCCACGGGGACGGAGCCGGGCGACTATCTGGTGGTCGCCCCCGACTGGAAGGGTGAAACGCCCACAGGGATCAAGAAGGTCTTTCGATCGACGACGCCGTTCTCCCTCGCGGTTATCCGCACTCAACTCTTCAACGCCGGCGACATGCCGAACGTCGAGAAAATCCAGGCCGGTTACAAGGCGCAGCCGCTTTCTGGCTTTCTTAAACGTCCGGCCCCGCCCGCCGCGCCGAAGATCGATTTCCTCCCCGCCACCACGGCCGGGATCAAGGATAACTTTTTCCAATATCTCGACGCAGCCCTGCAGTTCGTCCCTGAGACGCCAAGGGACAAGGCGATCCGCGCGAAACTTGCGAAGATTGGCGTCGGTCCCGGCAAGACCTTCGAGTTCAAGGATCTATCGCTCGAACACAAAGCCGAAATCCTGGTGGCCATGAAGCAGGGTGACGACAAGGTCGACAAATGGCTGGTCGGAGGAAACAAAGACATCAACGGCTGGAGCGTCGGCTCGTTCTTTGGCGGCGAGGCCTTCTACAACGGCGATTGGGTGATGCGGGCCGGAGCTGCCAAGGGCGGTATCTATGGCAACGATGCCGTGGAAGCGATGTACCCCTATACCCGAACGGACGCGACTGGTGAGGCGCTCGATGGCAGCAAGCACGAGTACACCATCACCTTCGCACCCGGCCAGTTGCCACCAGTGAATGCGTTCTGGTCCGTGACGATGTACGACGGCAAGAGCCAGCTCCTGGTCAAGAATCCGATCAATCGCTACCTCATCAACTCTCCGATGTTGCCAGCGATGAAAAAAAACGCAGACGGCTCGCTGACGCTGTACATTCAAAACGACAGCCCCGGCGCGGACAAGGAAGCAAACTGGCTTCCGGCGCCGGCTGACAAAATCTATCTCGTGATGCGCCTATACTGGCCGAACCCTACGCCACCTTCGATCCTGCCGGCGGGCCAAGGGACATGGCAGCCGCCCGGCATCAAGCGGGTTTGATAGCACCTGGACCAATCACGCTGCCCCGAAGGTGACTTGAGCGCGCGAACTCGTGCCGGCCGTTTTTGGCGGGCGCGAGTTCGAGCACAACTCACGGGCTAAGGCAGCAATCGGAAACGAAGAACGTAAGCACTGCACATAGCCCGCAGATCCTCGCAGCGAGGATCTGCGCGCGAAGCTTGGTATCAACATGAAGCCGTAGGCGAGGCTGCAGGAAGCCGAATGGGAGGACTTTTCCGTTGGCGGCTGCTAGCGACGTCGCATCACACAGCCTCAGCTTTGACGAATATTCCGACATGGTTGTTGGAGCGACGGGGAATTTCCTGCTGACGGGTCCAAGTCAAGCTCCTTGGTCGGTTGATCATTGCAAATTGGGTTCGATCGTCTTGCAGTTTGGCCTGGAGGGCGGATCCAAGATCTTGCACGGCATTTCGTGCCCGGACGCTTTGAGCTTTATCTTTCAGGATGAGAAAATTGCCGATCGCTTGATTTTTGACGGTCAAATCCTTCAGCCTCACGACTTCGTGGTGCTTCCGCCTGGGAGCGATTTTACGTTCGCGTCGTGCGGCATCCATCGTTGGATGTCGATTTCGATGCCTGTTGGGCTCTTTGAAACATTTGTTATCAGGACCGGCAGAAACCATCTGGCATGGCTCGAGAAAGAAAAGTGCGTCTTTTCGTCCCCGAAACAATTGCTCAAATGTTTGACTGCGACAACCGCGAGCACAGCCGCGCTCGTACGCAAGGAGCAAATGTCGACGCGCCACGGACTTGGTATTGCCTGGTTATTAAACGCATTGATCGCTGCAATTGCGGGTTCGGACAACGAAATGTGTCTCGCAACGGAAAAGTCGCGATTGTCCAGTGACCCCGTGACAAGAGCGTTGGAGCACGCCCATGGTCAGAAATGGGGAGGGCTTCAGGTTGCCGACCTGGCCGTTGCGGCCGACGTAACAAGCCGGACGCTCCTGAGGACGTTCCGGCAGCAGCTGGGCATTGGACCGGCAAACTATCTCAAGCTGCGTCAACTCAACATGGTCCGCCGTGCACTCCGCGGAAAATGTGAGCCGTCAAGTAAAGTCACGAACATCATGAGCGAACACGGCGTTAGTGAATTCGGTCGTTTTGCCTCGGAATACAAAGCCCTTTTTGGAGAGCGACCATCGGAGACGGTGGCGAGGTCGCGGATGCAAAGAGCGCGATGAAGCGATGCGCTTCGGAGAAGCGTCACGCTGCACTGTATCGAATTTGCAACGAGCCAACTTCTTTCGGTTAGTTGTCCGATTTTACATAGCGACCGGGAGTTGACCCAAATATTTTCGGTAAAGGCCCTCAAACTTGCGGCTGATGTGTTTCATAAGGATTTAAGAATGAGAAAGATCGTACTCACAGCCGCTACGTTCGCTGCATTCGCAGCCCCCGCGTTCGCTGCCGACCTGCCACAGCGGACTTACGCCCCGGTCAAGGCCCCCTTGATGGCCGCCGTCTACGACTGGACCGGATTCTACATCGGCGGTAACGGCGGATATGGAACGAGCCGTAATTGCTGGGGTGTCGTACCGGCAGGTGGCGCGGTCATTCCTGACGGCTGCCACAGTCAGTCTGGAGGCGTCCTCGGTGGTCAGGCGGGCTACCGTTGGCAGGCGGGTCAGTTTGTGTTCGGCTTGGAAGGCCAGGGCGACTGGGCAAGCATGCGCAGTTCACACGTGAGCGTTGTTAATCCGCTTCTTACCGATTCCTCCAAGGTCACTGGCTTGGGCCTTTTCACCGGCCAGATTGGCTACGCCTGGAACGCGGCGCTGCTGTATTTGAAAGGCGGCGCGGCGGTGACGAACAATAACCTTCTTCAAGCGACCACGTTTGGAGGCGTTGGCCTAAACTATGCGACCTCAACCCGTTGGGGCGGCGTCATCGGCGTTGGGTTTGAATACGGCTTCACGCCGAACTGGTCGGCCGCCATTGAATACGATCGCTTGATCATGGGTAACGCCAACAACTCCTTCTCGGTGCCGGCAGGCGCTGCTGCTGTGGTCAATCGGATCAGCCAGGATGTGGATCTGGTCACCGTGCGCGTGAACTACAAATTCGGTGGACCGGTCGTTGCGGCATACTGATCTTTGCTAGCGAAGGCCGGCTTAACAGCCGGCCCTTGTTGGCTCTTGGCCATTTGGAGCGAAGTTTTCGTGAGGGATGACATGAAGAAGCTTATCATTGGGGCGGCATTTGCTGCCGTCAGTTCTACCTGCGCCTCTGCGGCGGACCTTGCGGTGCAGGCCTATAAGAGCGTACCCGTGGCGGCCCAAGTCTATAACTGGACGGGCCTTTATGTCGGTGTGAACGGCGGTTACGGCTGGGGCACGCAAGACCCGCTGACGCTCGTCTCTAACAGGTTCGACCGTACCAGCTTCAGTCTCAGTGGCGGGATGTTCGGCGGCACCATGGGGGCCCAAATCCAGCAGGGATATGTGGTGCTCGGCCTCGAGGGTGATCTTGATTGGGCGAATGTGAAGGGCAACGGCATCATAAGTCCGGCTATCGCTGGCATCGGGCAGGGTATTACACTCAATACCGCGTCCAACATCAGCGCCGTTGGAACGGCACGAGCGCGCGTTGGCGTCGCTATGAATAACACGCTGTTCTACGTGACCGGCGGTGCGGCATTTGTGAAATCGAGCGTCAATGGCACGTCAATTGCTGGCGCGCCTTGCGGTACGCTTGGCGTGCTTCCGAATTGCGCGGCCTCCGCCTGGCGCCCCGGCATCGTTGCAGGCGTGGGCATAGAATATGGCTTCACACCTAACTGGTCCTTGAAGGGTGAATATCTTTACACCCAGGTGATCGGCACGGGCGTAAGCACCGACAAGCTCAACACCTTCCGTGGCGGCATCAATTATCGATTTTGAAATAGAAGATGGGGGTAGGGTATTGTTATGAATCCTAAGGCATTGGCTCTTTGTGCAACGCTGGTTGCACTTACCGGTCCTGCTTCGGCCCAGACGCCGACATGGACCCAGACGGGTATGCTCAGCTGTAAGCTCAACCCGAGCATTGGCTTCATTATCGTCGGACACCAGTCGATGGAGTGCCGCTTCGTGCCATCCATGCCCGCTCCCCCACAATTTTACGAAGGCGCCCTCAACACGGTAGGAATTGATATTGGGGTAATCGGTGGCGGCGCCTTGGCGTGGGGCGTTCTGGCGCCTGTCGCCGGCGTTCCTGCCGGCGCTCTGGCTGGCACCTATGTTGGTGCAAGCGGTGATGTAGCGTTGGGTGTTGGTGTCGGGGCAAACGTTCTGGTCGGCGGATCCAACAGGAGCTTCGCGCTGCAACCGGTATCAGTCGAGGGCTCGGTCGCGCTGGATGTCACACTTGGCATGTCAGCGTTGCAACTGCGACCGGCTCCTTGAGCAAAGCGCACCTGTCGCGGAACACCCAAGTCGAACAAGAGATAGAGGATTTAGCATGCGGCATTGTTACCTTCTCGCAGTTGCTGCGGCAATTGCGTGCTCCAGCGCTCTCGCCCAGACGCCGCTTTCGGCCTATGTCGACAGCAACGGCTTCATCGATGTTCAAACGCTGACATGCGCCCAACTCGCGGGTACCTACCAGGAAGACGCGGATGCCCTGACGACCTGGTACAGTGGTTGGTACAACGGTCTGGCCAAGAAGCACTTCCTGGATCTCAGGAAGGGAAAGGTCGTGGAGCATGAGGTGATCGAGTATTGCAAGGCAAATCCAGACAAGCTCATTATCGAGGCCATCTCTGTCGTATTCAAGGATGAACGGGCGAAACTGGGAATTCGGATGAAGGCCGATTGAGACAGGAGCACCATTCGTTGCGCCTAGTGTTCGATGATAGTCTCGTCCCAATCCATCGTCTCAATGTCAAGAGAGCGAAGGAAGCAGTGCATGAGGTCATCCAGCATTCGGAGGTTCGATCCCTCCCGCCCCAGCCAGCCCTTGGACGGCGGCGGCCGCGTTGCCGCGGCTCGAACAAGGCAGTAGCCCCCGGTGTTCACTCGGTCGCTTCCATGTGGTTTCGGTCCACGACCCGCAGCGTCCGCAGCACCATGCCGTCGACAATCGCCGCCGACTCGCTTGGACGCAGATAGATCGCCGTGGACTTGAGCAGCCATGGCAACACCGCTTGCTCAAGCCGCTCCTCATAGGCGTGGCGCATCATGTCAAATGCCTGCAGGCCGGGGCCCGCCAGGATGACATGGTGTGGGCGCAGCACCGATATCGTTGCCGCGACCGCTTCTGCAAGCGCGCGACCTGCCTGCTGGAATAAATGCTCGAGGCGGGGATCGCCGCCCAGTGCTCGCTCGCGCAGCAGGGCCATCTGCGCCTCGGACGGCTGCTGCGAGTCCGCCGGCGGCAGGTCGAGAAAGGTGCGAGCGTCGCGGTAGAGCGCGTAGTCGGCAAGATAGGCTTCGATGCAGCCGCGTTGGCCGCAGCGGCATTGCGGACCGTCCGGCGCCAACTTGACATGGCCGATCTCGCTGCCGGCGCCCCAGCGCGCTTCACCGTCAACAACGACGCCCATCCCGATGCCGTGACCGACCATGATCGTGGCTGAGAGGCCCTGCGCCAGCGCCGGTTCGGCGGCTGTGAGGGCCAGCGCAACTGCGACAGCGTCGTTCGCCATCACGACCTCGACGCCGAACGCCTGACGTGTCGGCGTCGCCAGATCGACGTCGGTGATCGACAGCGCCGGACTCCACAGAGTCCGGCCGGTGTCGGCGTTCACCATGCCCTGGAGTGCAATCCCGATTCCCAGCAGCTGATGGCGCGGCGTCGCCGTCGCTTCGAGCATCGCATTGATCTGCGCGATCATGAGATCGCACAACGCGCCTGCATCGAGAGCGCGCGTCGGGAGTGCAAGTCGCGATTGCGCCAGGCCAGAGCCCCTGAAATCCGCAATCAGCGTCTCAATCAGGTTCATGCGTACGGAGATTGCGATGATGCGCCCAAACTCCGGGTTCAGGGTCAGCAGCACGGCCGGCCGGCCACGGCGACGGCCATTGAGCCCGTCCGCATCCTCTTCGTCGGTATCGTCGGACCAGGAGGTTGCCGCCGTCTCGGTCTCGCACAGCAACTCTTCCGCGATCAGTCTCGACGTCAGACCCGAAATGGCGGGGAAGCTTAGTCCTGTACTCCGGGCGAGTTCCACACGCGGCAACGGCCCCTGACGTCGCAAGACGTCGACGAGGCGGCCCCGGTTCGATCCGCGAGCCATGCTTGAAACACGTCTCGGCGGGTCAACTTGGTCAACCATATTGTCCCTTTAGTTCGAAAGATGAAATTAATAGGCGCCCGTGACGGTGGTGTGATCAAAAAAGCACATCTGGATGCGCTCTTAGCGGGCCATATTTACTCTAACCGTACCATGTGTACTATTTAAGCTTGAAGAAGGCGCAAGTACATCCCGAATCGGACGGTTGTCTCTGCGGCATTTCTTCGCTGTGTAAATAAAATAGAGCGCAAAAGCGCTGTGAAGTCCCTCATGCGGGGGGACCAAGGGAGGTACACGTGAACGGATCAATGAAGAAATTGATGGTGCCGGTGCTCGCGATCGCCGCTGCGCTCTTGATGGCCGCGGGGACGGCGCAGGCCCAGCAGAAAAAGACCATCGCGCTGGTGACCAATGTTGCGGCCGACTTCTGGACCATCGCCGGTCGTGGCCTTGAGAAGGCGCAGAAGGAGCACCCGGACTACAATATCGAGTTGATAGTCACCAACGAAGGAACGGCGGCGGGCCAGCGGCGCGAGCTGGACGACCTGCTGGTGCGCGGCGTCGCCGGCATCTCCATCTCGGTAGACGATGCGGCGCATGCAACCGAAGAACTCAACAAGGTTGCGGCCAAGACCGTGTTGATCACGACGGATAGCGACGCGCCGCAGAGCAATCGTCTCGCCTATATCGGTACCGACAACGTCGCCGCGGGGCGGCAAGCAGGCGAGGAGATCAAGAAGGCGTTGCCGAACGGCGGCAAGATCGCGCTGTTTGTCGGCACGATGGACGCGGACAATGCCCGCGAGCGGGTGCAGGGTATCAAGGAAGCGATCGCCGGCACCAAGGTCGAGCTGGTCGACGTGTTCACCGACCAGGTGGACTTCGCCAAGGCCAAGGCGAACATGGAGAACGTGCTCGTCAAATATCCCGACATTGCGCTGTTGTCCGGCCTTTGGAGCTACGAGACGCCGCTGATCTATGACGCGGTCAAGGCGGCGGGCAAGGCCGGCAAGGTGAAGATCGTCGGCTTCGACGAGGACCAGCGCACGCTGCGGGGCGTTGCCGACGGCACGATCGAGTCGACCGTCGTGCAGCAGCCCTACGAGTTCGGCTATCTCTCCGCCACCAACATCATCAAGACGCTGACCGGCGACAAGTCCTGGATCCCGGCGGGCGGCAAGCTGATCGTACCGACCAAGGTGATCAGCAAGTCCAACGTCGCGGACTTCACCGCAAATCTGAAGGACCTGCTGAAGAAGTGAGTTTCAGCGCCTTTCGGCGCCCGGCTGCCACAGCCGCTGGGCGTCGTGCGGGAGGAAGCGAATGGCGGAAATCCTGTTCGAGCTCGCCGGCATCAGCAAGTCTTATCCCGGGGTCATGGCCCTCGACGATGTCAGCCTGCGCGTGTACCGCGGCGAAGTGCTGGGCCTGATCGGTGAGAACGGCGCCGGCAAATCGACGCTGATGCGCGTGCTGGGCGGCGTGATCGCACCGAGCGAGGGCGTGATCCGCATCGGCGGCAACGACCATGCCCGGATGACGGTGACCGAGGCGACGCAGGCCGGCATCGCCTTCGTGCATCAGGAACTGAACCTGTTCGAGAATCTCGACGTCGCCGCGAACGTCTTCATCGGACGCGAGAAGCTTGTCGGCGGCCCGCTGAAGCTGGTGGACAACGCGGAGATGCGCGCCCGCGTGACGCCGCTGCTGGAGCGGCTGGGCGCCGATTTCACCCCGGACACGCTGGTCGACAATTTGTCCATCGCCGAGCGGCAGATGGTGGAGATCGCCAAGGCGCTCTCGATCGATGCCCGCGTGATCATCATGGACGAGCCGACCTCCAGCCTGACAATTTCGGAGACCGAACGGCTGCTGGAGGTGATTGCCGATCTGCAGCTGCACGGCATCGCGGTGATCTATATCTCTCACCGGCTCGGCGAGATCATGACCTGCGCTGACCGCGTCGTGGTGCTGCGCGACGGACGCACGGTTGGCGAGCTGGCGCGGGACGAGCTGAGCCACGCCGCAATGATCCGGCTGATGATCGGCCGCGACCTGAAGGCGCTGCATACGCCGCCGAAACGGCCGCCGCAGTCGGGCGGCTGCGACATCGTCGGCCTCGTGACATCAGCCTTTCCCGACCGGCAGATTGATCTTTCCGTGCGGCACGGTGAGATCCTCGGCCTGGCGGGACTCGTGGGCGCTGGCCGCACCTCTCTTGCCCGCGCCGCCTTCGGCATTGACCGGCTGCTGGGTGGCGAGATCAGGATCGACAACGCACCGGTCGGCGTCGCATCGCCGCGGGATGCGATCAGGCAAGGCATCTATCTGGTGCCGGAGGACCGCAAGAGATCCGGGCTCGTGCTGGAACTGCCGATCCGGGAGAACGTGACGCTGGCCAACCTGCTGAATTATGCGCGGATGTGGCTGGTCAGCGGCACGGCCGAGCGCAAGGTCGCGAAAGAGCAGGTCAGGCGCCTCTCCATAAAGGCGCCGAGCATCGACATGGACGCCGTGACGCTCTCCGGCGGCAACCAGCAGAAAGTCGTGCTGGGCAAGTGGCTGTCCATGCAGCCGCGGGTGATGTTCTTCGACGAGCCGACCCGTGGCATCGATGTCGGTGCCAAGAGCGAGATCTACGCGCTGATGCGCGAACTCGCCGACCAGGGCGTCGCGATCGTGATGATCTCCTCGGACATGGAGGAGGTCATCGGCGTCTCCGACCGGGTGGCCGTGATGCATGAAGGCAATGTCAGCGGCGTGCTCGAGCGCCCGCAGTTCAGCGAATACAACGTGTTGCGGCTAGCAATGGGCCAGGCGCTGGAAACCGTGGAAGCGCCTAGGCCATGATCAAGAAAGAACTCGGCCTGGGACTGCTGCTGGTGGTGATCTCCGCCATCACGGGCGCGATCAATCCGGCCTTCCTGTCGCTGGTGAACTTGCTGAACATGGCCAATCTGATCGGCCTGTTCGGCGTGTTTGCGCTTGGCGAGGGGCTCGTGATCATCACCGGAGGCATCGACCTTTCGCTCGGCTCGATGTTCGCGCTGCTCGGCGTCGTGTTTATCGACCTTCTGACGACTTATGAGATTCCTTGGCCCTTCGCGCTGCTGGCTGTGCTGCTGGGCGGGCTGGCGCTGGGGGGCATCCAGGGTTTCCTGATCACCCGGCTGAAGATGCAGCCCTTCATCGTGACGCTGTGCGGGTTGCTGATCTATCGCGGCGCGGCCCGCTACTATACGTCCGATTCGACACGCGGTTTCGGCTACGGCGACGAGGCCGGGACACTGGGCAACATCGCCTCCGGCAATGTGGCGGGCGTCCCGAACACCTTCATCCTCCTGATTATCCTTGCGCTGATCCTCGGCGTGCTGCTGCACCGCTCGGTCTACGGGCGCTGGCTTTATGCCGTCGGCAAAAACGAGGAGGCGGCGCGCTTCTCGGGCATCAGCACAAATTTCGTGATCGCAACCGCCTATATCATCAGCGGTGGCCTCGCCGGAGTTTCAACGGTCTTGTTCGTGTTCTACACGAACTCGGTCTCGCCGAGCTCCTTCGGCAATTTCTACGAGCTCTACGCGATCGCGGCTGCCGTCCTGGGCGGGTGCAGCCTGCGCGGCGGCGAGGGCTCTATTCTCGGTATCGTGCTGGGGACAGCGCTGCTCCAGGTGCTGCAGAACCTCGTGAATATCCTGGGCATCCCGAACTCCCTGAACTTCGCGGTGATGGGGACGGTGATTCTGCTCGGCGTGTTGGCGGATCATCAACTGCAGGCCCGCCGGCGGCGCAAGCTGGCACTGGCCGGCCTCGCCCGCACCGCGCCGAGATCGACACTTGTGCAAGGACAGAAGGGCGCATCACCGCGCGGCGCAGATGCGTTGCCGGCGAGAACGGGCGATCAGGCATGACAGATCCAGGCTCCAGTTGCCACAAGGGCGCTTCGTCGGTGGCTTCCGGGGAAGGAGCGCGGTCCAGGCGCGAGGGCTTTGGACAGAGACGTGAGGCAAACAAGCAAGGCCAGAGACGGCGGGAGGACGAGTAAAATGTTGCGCAGGTTTGTGAACACGGCACGAGCGTGCGGTGTGGGGATTGCTTTCTCATCGCTGTTGGGTGGGGGAGTCCATGCAGCCGATTTTTCAACGAAAGCTGCGCCTCTTCCGTATGCGGAGACCGACGATTTCTGGACGAGACCGTATCTGTTTGGCGATCTCGGCAGGACGCAGCTGAAGGAGCGGGGCATCGATCTGGGCCTGACGCTGGGTAACGAATCTGTCGGCAACGTCACGGGTGGAAGCAGGAACACCGCAGCCAACGCTGGTCAGCTGTGGTTTGGCGCGAAGCTCGATATGGGGAAGCTTGCCGGCATCCAGGGCGGCACGGTCGGCCTCACGCTGGTCGACCGCTTCGGCAAAAACCTGAATACGGAAGCGGACATTCCCGCCTTGCAACTGACCAACGAAGTGTTCGGCCGCGGCAATATTCTGCGCCTGACACAGCTCTACTACTCGCAGAAGCTCTTCGATGACCGCCTTGAACTCAAGGGCGGCCGTCTTCCCGTCGGCTCCGACTTCTTCTTCGGTCTGTGCGAGTTCATCAACCTGACCTTCTGCGGCGGCCAGCCCGGCAACATCGTGGGTGGGTACATCTACAACTGGCCGGTGAGCCAGTGGGCCGGTGTCGTCCACTACAAGGTGGCCCCGGAATTCACGGTTTCGGTCGGCGTCTACGACGCCAATCCGAATTATCTGACGACGGACCAAGCGACCACCTACTTCTTGCCGGGCATTCCTTCCTCAACCCCCGCCAGTGGCGTGATGGTGCCGGTGGAGTTGGTCTGGACGCCCAAGGGTCCCTTGAGCGGGACCTGGAGACTTGGCGGCTGGTACGACAGCGCGTCGACCATTGACGGTGGCCTTCCGGGTATCATTTCCACCATTCCGGGCGTCGGTGGCGTGCCGGATCAAAATCTCGGGGATCAAAGAGGTCGCTTCGGCGTTTACGAGTCGATCCTCCAACGGTTGACCGTTGACGGTCCCGGCGCGGTGGGTTGGTACACCTTCCTCAATACGACTGTCGCCGATCACCGGACGTCGTTTCAGGACTACCAGATCGCCCTGGGCTTCAGGCATACCGGAACGTTCGCTTGGCGTCCCATGGACGAAGTCGGCTTCGCCGTGGGCACCACCCACGTGAATTCGGCCGCCCTTAGCCCCAATGCCGACGGCAACGAAGTTCCGATCGAAGTCTGGTACGGATGGCAGGCGACCGGCTGGCTGAACCTCAAGTTCGACGCGCAGTACGTGATCAATCCTGGCGGGCGCGGCTATAACGCCGCGGGCGTGAAGACCGACAATGCCGTGGTGCTTGGTATGCGCACCGAGGTCCACTTCTGATGTGACGCTCACCCGTCTGGCAACATGCGGCGGCTCCGCTCAGCGGAGCCGCCCTGCAACCAAGACTTCGCTCATCCGGACGTTGCCGCGCCAGGCACAGGACTTGGTTCGTGGGACTTGGTATTGCCTATCCCTCGTACTGGTCCGGCCCCATCGCCCATGACGTCTGATCGTGGTCGAACGCATAGTTGCGGTTGTTGATCGCCGGATTGCGGTTGACCATCGGGCGCATGAACATCGGGTGGGTTGCGCTGCGCACCTCGTGCTCGACCGTGAACAGCGGCTTGCCGCTGCCGAGATCGACGATGTCGCGAAACCGGTACTGAAACCGATTGTCCTCGCGCGAGACCAGATTGCGCGCGAGGAGCCTGCGGTAGGGACCAGAGAAGTCGGTGATGTACATCTGAACATGGTGCCCGTCATAGTCGGGCAGCGGCCGATCGGTCTCGCGAAACAGCAGATGCTGGTCGCGGCCCGTCTTCACCGCCGCAACCGTGCCGTCGCCATTCCAGAGCTCGGCGGGCATGCCCATGATCTCCGGATAGAAGGCGCGGATCGCCGGCGCGGTCCCAATCGGTACGTCGAATTCGACATAGGGAATGCCGAGCGCGATGCGTCCGAAGCGCGCTGCGTCCGGCTCATAACAGCGCAGGCGGTTGCCCCACGGGCAGGTCGCCTCGACATGGCCATCGTGCTCGGTGAACGCGAACGCCGTGCCCTCGAGCTTTTTGGCGACCGACGCCAATCGCTGCAACAGCGCCTCGCGGCCTTCGATGACCAGTCCGACATGACCGCGCAGCACCTGCGGCTGACCGCTCGGCAAATGAAACTGGCTGCGACCGGCATTGATCCACATGTTGGTGTCGGACACCATCAGGTAGGGGTCGCGGGTGAGACCGAGTCCCGTGACGTAGAATAAGGTCGCCAGGCGCTGATTCGGGACCTGGATGTTGACGTGCTCGAGATGAATCGCGTTGCCGAGATCTTCAGTGGACCGATCGAATTGCTGTGGCATGGATGCGGCTCTGGGTGAGATGACGGACAGATTATACTAGAGCGTTTTCGAGCGAAGTGGATACCGGTTCGCGTGAAGAAAACGCGTCAAAATAACAGAGCAGGTCGAAGCGTCGGGCGATCACTTCTGCCGGCAGAGGCTGGCGGTTGCCGCCTTGCCGTGGCAACTAGTCCCTGTAATCTGACAAAAACACATAAGGAAAGAGATCGATGGGGGGAGTTCTGGAGGGCGTGCGCGTCCTCGATTTCGGGCGCTATATCGCGGGGCCGTATTGCGCGACCCTGCTGGCCGAATTCGGCGCCGAGGTCATTCGCGTCGAAAAACGCGACGGCAGCGAAGATCGCTTCGTGGCGCCGGTCGGCGAAGGCGGTGAGGGCGCGCTGTTCCTCCAGATCAACCGCAACAAGAAGTGCATCACGCTCGATCCGATGAAGCCGGAGGGCCAGGAGGTGATGCGCCGGTTGGTTAGGACCGCCGACGTCGTCGTCGCCAATCTGCCGCCGCAGACCCTGCGCGCGATGAAGCTCGACTATGAGTCATTGAAAGCGATCAAGCCCGACATCATCCTGACGACGGCCACCGCATTCGGCGGGCCGGGGCCGTGGTCCGATCGCGTCGGCTTCGACGGTGTAGGCCAAGTCATGTCGGGTTCGGTATACATGACCGGCGCCGGTGATCCGCCATACCGGGCCGCTGTGAACTGGGTTGATTTCGGCACCGCGCTGCACTGCGCGTTCGGGACACTCGCCGCGCTGATCGAGCGCGGTAAATCCGGGCGCGGGCAGATCGTCGAGGGCGCGTTGCTCGCAACCGCGCTGTCCTTCACCAACGCTACGCTGATCGAGCAGGCCGTGATATCAGTCAATCGCGTTCCGACCGGCAATCTCGGCCAGACCGCTGCACCCGCCGACATCTACCGCACCAAGGACGGCTGGGTGCTGTGCCAGGTCACCGGTCATCCGCTGTTCAAACGCTGGGCGAAGCTGATGGGTGAGGAGGCGCAGTGGCTGAACGATCCGCGCTTTGCCGACGACATCAGTCGCGGCAACAACGGCCCCGTCATCAGCGAGCGGATGGCGGGCTGGTGCGCCGAGCGTACCACGCAGGAGGCTGTCGACACCCTCGGCAACGCGATGATTCCGACGGGCCCTGTGCTGAGCCCGCAACAGGCGCTGGATCATCCGCATATTCGCGCCGCCGGCTTCTTGCAGGACCTCGACTATCCCGGCTTGCCGAAACAGGCCCCCGTTGCGCGCGCCGCGATTCGACTCTCGGAAACGCCGGGTGAGATCGCGACGCGTCCGCCGACACTCGGCGAGCATACCGATGCCGTGCTGGCGGAACTCGGCTACGACACGGCCGCGATCGCGGCGCTTCGGCAGAGCGGCATCATTTAGCCGCGACGTGATGACAAGAGTGGAAATGGGCCGGCGCGTCTGCTAGACGACTGGCGGCTTGTCCTCGCGCTTTTGCGTGTGCCGGTGACCTTGCATCGCACGAGGTTTTAGGGGAGGCGTGCGTTCGCGCGCCCCGTCCCATATGCATGACCATCCGCGACCGAATCGGGACGAACCCGGCTGCGCGTGCCATTGACGACTGCCTACGACGAGAAACGGATTAACGTGCGTCATTCCAAGAAACTGCGGCCAGTAGCTAAGAACTCGTCAGTCAAGAGTTCGCCAAAGAAGCGCTCGCCGGCGAAGAGCTCGACAAGCAGACGCTCGCCAAGCAAGGCATCACCGCAGCAAGACAAAGGCTCGCGACGCGCCACGATCTCGTCGTCGTCGCCGCTCGGCATGATGGCGCTTCATCTGCTTGCGCAATGGCAGCAGTCAGGCCGTAGTGGCCTCGTGTTCCTCGCCGAGAGTGAGAACAGAGCGGAGCGGCTCGGCAGCGTCATTCATGCGCTCGACCCGTCCTGCGAGGTCCTGGTGTTTCCGCGATTGAACACCTTGCCGTTCGATCAACTGGAGCCGTCTCGCGAAATTGCAGGGCGTCGCGCCTCGGTACTGAGACGACTGGCGAAATCCAAACGGCCGATCTTTCTCGTCTCGACGGCGGAAGCCGTGATGGAGCGGCTGCCGCCGCCGGCGAGCCTTTCGCGCCTGCCGATAAGCCTGAAGGTCGGCGGCACGTTCTCGGAAGCCGACCTTCGCGTGCGCCTCGAAGCGCTGGGTTACGATCCGGACGACGAGCCGGATTATCCAGGCGGTGTGCTGTTTCATGGGCAGACTTTCGAGATATTTCCCGCGGGCGCGCTAGGTCCTTTCCGGGTGGAGCATGCGGGGCGCGCCATAAGCCGGATCGTGGCGTTCGACCCGAAACAGCACGACATCATTTTCGAGACGAAGGAGCTTCTCGTCGATCCCATGTCGGAACGGCTCGGCTTCGCCGCCAGGCGCGCTCAGCGTGCGACGCTGTTCGACTATTGCGGACGCGCCAGGTGGATCGCGGACGCTGGCGTCCCGTTGCACGCCGACGGCTGGCTGAGCACGATCGAGGAGGCCGCGGGTCGCGCCGACAGGGAGCGCGAATATCTGGGACGGCACGACTGGAAGCAGGCCACCAAGGGCATGAAGGTGTTGCCGCCGACGGCTCCCTACCAACCCACGCCGGAGTTCTCGAAGCTGACCTCCTCCAGGAAAGCCTTTCGTGCCTTTGTCGAGGAGACGCGGCGAGCTGGCTCGCGGTTGATCTTCGTCGCAGCGCAGGAGGAGGATCTGCGCGCGATGGAACGGATGAGCGGCGTCAAGGCGGAGCGTCTTTCGAATTGGGACGAGGTGACGAGCGGACGCGATCGCGAAGCGGCACTGCTGGCCGATCTCGACGCGGGCTTCGTCGTGCCAGGGAAAAAGGCGCTTGTCGTCGTGACGGCGTCCGACGTGCTCGGCAGCAGGGCCCATCATCCGCAGCCGATGGCCAAAGCCTGGAGCGCGGCTTTCGATCATGCCGATGTGCCGGAACAGGGCACGGTGATCGTTCATCTCCAGCGCGGCCTCGCCGTGCTCGAAGGCTTGCAGACCGTGAACACGGGCGGCGGCACCTTGCGGGAGATGATCAGGCTGGGCTTTGCGGCAGACAATGCGGCTCTGGTGCCGCCGCCTGATCTGGCCCTGATGTGGCCTTACGCGGCAGAGCGCGGCAAGCTGGTGCTCGACAAGGCCGATGGGAGTACCTGGTGGGCCCGCCGCACCGAGGCTGAGCGCGAGATCCAGGTCGCCGGCAAGGTGCTTGCCAAACACATCAGCCAGCGCCGCCGGCGGCGCGCGGCAAAGCTGATTCCACCGGGGTCGGTCTACGAAAAGTTCGTCGCGCGCTTTCCCTATTTCACGACGGCCGATCAGGCCAAGGCCATCCGGGATGTCCTTGATGATCTTGCCTCCGGCCACCCGATGGACCGGGTGATATGCGGCGACGTGGGATTTGGAAAAACCGAGGTGGCGCTGCGGGCGGCCGCAGCCGTGGTGCTGTCCGGAAAACAGGTGGCGATCGCGGTGCCGACCACCGTCCTGGCACGGCAGCACGTCGCAACCTTCCGCAAGCGTTTTGCTCCGTTCGACATCGACGTGGGGAACATGTCGCGTGCCACGTCCGGCGCGGAGATGCGGGTGACGAAGGAAGGCTTGCGAAGCGGCCGAATGAAGATCGTGGTCGGAACCCAGGCGCTCGCCTCGAAGGACGTGAAGTTCGACGATCTCGGCCTCGTCATCATCGACGAGGAGCAGCATTTTGGTGCAGCCGAGAAAGCGAAGCTCTCCGGCCTCGCCAAGAATGTCCATACGCTCTGGATGAGCGCCACGCCGATCCCGCGGACGCTTGCCGCAGGTCTTGCCGGCTTCAGGGACCTGAGCATCATCGCCTCGCCACCGGTTCACCGGCTTCCGGTCGCGACGAAAATCGCGCCCTTGTCGGATGCTGCGATCGCCTCGGCATTGCTGCGGGAGCAGAGGCGCCACGGGCAGAGCTTCCTGATCTGTCCGCGCATCCAGGATCTGGATCCGATGCTGGCGCGGGTGCAGGCGGTGGCGCCCGATCTGAACATCGTTTGTCTCCATGGCAAATTGGCTGCCGATGAGATCGACGACCGGATGATGAGCTTCGTCGAGGGCAACGCCGACGTTCTGCTCGCGACCAACATCGTGGAGAGCGGCCTCGATATCCCGCGTGCGAACACGATCGTGATCTGCTGGCCCGAAAAATTCGGTCTTGCCCAGCTTCACCAGCTGCGCGGGCGGGTGGGCCGCAGCGGGATACGCGCTTTCGCATATCTGCTGACCGAGTCGGCCTCCGTGCAGTCCGAAAAGCGGCTCGCCGTGCTTGAGGAGTTCAGCCGGCCGGGTGCGGGTTTCGCCATCAGCGAGCGCGACCTGGATCTCAGAGGTGCGGGAGATCTGTTCTCCGAGCAGCAATCCGGCCATGTCCAGGTCTTTGGACCGGTGCTCTACAGTCACCTCCTGAAAATGGCCTCGGAAAAGGTCGATTACGCAAGGGCCGCGGTTTGGGTGCCTGACCTCAATCTGCCGGTCGCGGACATGCTTCCGGAAAGCTATGTGCAATCCGAGCCGGTGCGGCTCGAACTCTATGCCCGTGCCGCGCGGTGCCGCAGCGAGGACGAGCTTGACGATCTGGAAGAGGAAACCTCCCGCCGCTTCGGGCAATTGCCGTCGGGGGCCCGCGATTTCTTCGCGGCGGCGAGACTAAGGCTGGATTGCAAGCGCAGGGGCATTATCCGCCTGGATGTCGGGCGCGAGGCGGTGGCCGCGACGTTCCTGCCGGGACGATTGCGGAAGTCCAAGGGGAAATCCACGGGGCGATCGCTGCAACGTGACGGCGATCGCGTCGTCTACCACGGTCAGATGCGCGATGCCCCGTTCGATCGGGTCGAAGAATTGTTCGATGTTCTGGATGAGGCGTGATTGCGGCGGACCGGACAGGCGGATCTCCCGGTTCGGCCATCCTCCGGAAATCGTCCGCCGGCGGGCGCCGGTTATCTGCCGTGGATAGGTGAGGCCCTCAGGCGCCGGCTATGCCGTCACTCCACGCTGCGCCTCCAGGCGCCGGTGCCGAGCTTGCCAGTAATCACCGCCAGCGTGTCGTGGATCTCGTACGCGCCGCCATCGCTATAGCCCGAAAGGCCCCTGAGGGCATGCAGGGTCCAGCGGCCATTCGCGGCGGTCATCGTGCCTTCATGAGAGCGAGCCGAGCGCTCCGGCTCGGCGCGGAACTTGTAGGTGCCGTCACCCATGATCTGCCAGATCCAACGCGATTGCCCATGGCCGTTCGGCACCATGATTTCCCAGGTGCCGACCAACGCAGGATCGACCGTCGATGACGTCGGTGCGCGCGACGGCGCAGGGGGGACGACGGCCGGAAGCGGGGCGACGGGCTCTGCTCCGTCCGTGCCGCCTGATGGTCGACCGGCTAGATAAATCGCCTTACGAGACAGCGAGCCGTAGACGAAGGGCTGCTGCCCGTTGTGGGTCGCTTCCATCACGTCGTCGCGGACGTTGCGGAACATGAACGTAACCTCGACGCCAGGCGCCTCGATATTGCGCAAGAGCGCCGCTGCAAACGGGCTGTTGCGCGCGTCGCCGTCAAGCGCCGTGGTGCCGTCCCGTGCGGCATAAGCGACGAGAACGTTGCCGACGGGCTCGATGCGCCCGAGCCCGCCGTTCGGCGCCGCCCGTGTGGCCAGCGAGCGGTTCATCTTGGCGGCAAATGGATTGTTGCGACAGGCATCGAGGATGACGAGGCCAAGGCTCGTGGTGTTGGAGACCTGCAACATCACGCTCTGCAGGCCGATGGCTTCATTGGCGGCATCCGTGTCCCGCTTCAGTTCTGCGTCGATCGGAATCAGCCAGTTTTCGCCACTGATCTCCATGCCATGGCCTGCAAAATACACGGTCGCCATGTCGGCTCCGGCGGCATCGCGCCCCAATGTGATCAGGCCGCGACGCATGTCATCGAAGCTGGCGTTGGTGATCAGCGAGACCGAGAAGCCGAGCCGCTTCAACGCCGCAGCGATATCGCCGGCGTCGTTCGGCGGATTGAGCAGCGTGGGCACGTTCCTGTAGGCGCCGTTGCCGATCACCAGCGCGACCCGCTTGCCGTCTGCCGCGGCGCCGGTCGGCAGCAAGCCTGCAAACGCGGTTGCAACGGTCAATCCTGAAACGAGCTCGCGCCGGTTCATCTGGATCTCGCTCGCCTGAACGAGGTCCATGGTACAGCAACCGATCTGGAGTGGCCACGGGTCGATCTTTCGCGAAATTCAGAGCCCGGCGATTGCAGGGCGGTGAATTCAGAGCGAGCTGCCGCCACAGATGACGAGCTGCTGTCCCGTGATGGCCGCAGCGTCTGCCGAGAGCAGGAATGCTACCGCGCCTGCGACTTCCTCCGGGCGGATGAACCGGCCGATCGGCGGCAGTTTTGGCGCGACATTGGCGCGCGTCGGATCCTTCAGCATCGGCGTCTCGGTGGCGGCGGGGGCAACGACGTTGACCGTGACGCCGCGAGGTGCGAGCTCGATCGCCCAGGATCGTGCCAGCGCGACCAGCGCCGCCTTGGTCGCAGCGTATTGCCCGCGGCCGGCTGCGCCCGATGCGGTGCGGCTGCCTATGAAGACGATGCGCCCGCCCTGCGGCAGGCGCGGCGCCAGCGCGTCGGCGAGACGCTCGGCGACGTCGACATGCAGCCGCCACATCGCTGCGCCGTCGTCATGGTCGAGCGATCCGAGCTGACCAACCTTGAGCATGCCGGCGGCATGAACCAGCGCGGTCGGCGCGATGCCCGCAACGGCGTTCGCAATGCCGTCGACGTCGCTCAGGTCAAGCGACAAATGATCGAAGGCCGGATGGTCGAACGGTCCGGGGCGGCGGCTGATACCGGTGACGCGCCAGCCATCGCGCAGAAGGCGCTCGACGATCGCAGCCCCGATCCCTGAACTGGCGCCCGTGACCAGGGCGTACGGCCTTTTGTCCATGATCTCAGTCCCGCGTCACCCATTGCTCGGTCACGCGCACATATTTGATCGCGCGGCGATGGAAGGTGAAGGCCATGTGGAGTGCGCCGTCGGTGGTCTGCTTGACGGAGGGGTAGGACAGCTCGCGATTGGTCTGGTCGCGCGAATTGTTGGTCATGCAGTAGCCGTCGCCGGTCTCGACATTGCGCCTGCGCCAGTTCCGTCCGCCGTCTGTCGAGATGGCCAGCGTCATCGGCGCGCGCGGCGCGCCCCAGAAGGCGGTGCGTCCGTCGGCCTTGCCGCCGTCGCCGGCGAGAACGGGCGGCAGATTGTCCTCGATCTCGTCATAGAGCGAGAGGCGGCGTCCGGTTGCATCATTTGCACTTGAGTCGTTGAAGGCCAGCGCAAGATGGCCGTTGCCGAGCCGCGTGACCTGGATCGAGGAGTTGTTGTTGGGCAGCGCGGTCGGGACCGGCGCCGACCAGGTGCGGCCGTGATCGGTGGACCGGCTCTGATAGATGTTGTCGGCCCAGCGGCTGCGAAACAGCGCGAGCAGCGAGCCGTCGTCGAGCCGCTCGATGCACATATGCACGCAGCCGCGGCTGCCGGGGACGTCGACATCGCGCCAGGTCGCACCCGCATCCGACGAGATCTTGACCGCGCTGGTGTCCTCGTCGCCGTTCCATTTCTTGCCCGGCGTGCTGTGGCAATAGAACACCGGCAGCAGCCAGTCGCCATTGTCGAGCACCACGATCGGCTGCCGGATGAAGGTGCCGCGGCCGCGCTCCTCGGGAAACAGCGTCTCGATCGGGCCCCAGCTCCTGCCATGGTCGCGGGAGCGGCGGCGGCGGATCAGCGCGGTGTCCTGGTTTCCCGCCAATTGTGCCGTCCACATCAGCCACAGCGTGCCGTCCGGGGCGGGAAACAGCACCGGGTTCTGTTCCGAACGCGCGGAATCGTCGGACAGCTTTTCCGCGCGCGACCATTGCGTCGCGCCGCGAGCAAGGCGCGAAAAATAGACCGAGATGTCCGACATGCCTTCCTGCGTGCCGCCAAACCAGACGCAGGCGAGATCGCCGTTGGCCAGTGGCATCAGATTGGCCGCGTGGTTTTGCACGCAAGGTGAGGGAATGAAGGCGTCGAACCGCTCGGGATCGCCGGCAATTTGGCCGACGGCGCCGCCGGCTGCGATCTCGATATCGGTGATCATGTCGAGGTCCTTTCCACGAATGCATTTGGTTGCGCCACCTGCGGCTCGGCGCGCGCGCGGCCAAGCGCCAGGCGTTCGAGCGTCATCACGACCAGTGGCGTCGCGGCCGCGATATACATGTTGTCGATGCCGAAGGGGTTGCCCAGCACGTACCAGAGCGTTGTCGAGACCGCCGCGCCGATCAGGCCGGCGGTGGCGCCACGGTTGCTGGCAAACAGCGGCAGATAGAAACCCATCATCGCCACCATCGTGACCGACAGGCGCAGTGCGCGCGTGAAGAACGACAGCTTGAGGATCTCGGGAATGAAGAAGACGAACACCAGCGGCGCGATGCCGATCAGCACCGAGAAAACGCGGGTCATCTTCAGCTCGCGCTCCGGCGTCGGCTTCCAATAGGGCACATAGAAGTCGCGCACCACTAGCGAAGCGATCGCCAGCGCCACCGTGCAGACGCTGACGAAGATCGAGGCGATCAGCGAGGTCGTGACGAAGGCGGAGGCCAGCGGCGGCATCTTCTCCAGAAACACCGGCAGCGCGTAGAGGCTGTTCATGTCGGGATAGAGATATTTTGCGGCAACCCCGATCAGCGCGAGCAGGAAGCCGAGCGGAAGACAGAATGCAGCCGCATAGTAGGTGGCCTTGCGGGCATCATCGGCGCTCGGCGTCGAGGAGATCGCCTGCACGATGAACTGCGTCGAGAAGATCGCGCCGACCGTGCCGAAGGTCCAGGCGAAGATGGTCGTAAAGCCGATCTTGCCGTCCCAGCTGAAATAATAGGCCGGCAATTTCGCTTGGATCGGCGCGATGCCGCCGGTCAGCGACATCGCAACCGAAAAGATGATGACGATGCCGACGACCTTGAAGGCGCTGTGCAGGATCGTCACCCAGGCGACGCCCTTCAGGCCGCCGAACACGTAGTAGAAGGTACTGACCACAGCGATGACGCACATCGCAACGGGCATGCTGACATGCAGTGCGGTGGCGATCGCGGCCGCCCCGCTCACGTAATTGCCGACGTTCACGAGCAGCAGCGCGTAGATCATGATCACCGAGACCGTGAGCATGGTCGACTTGCCGTATTTCTGCGCGATCGCGGCCGAAATGGTGTATTCGCCGGAATTGTAGAGCCTCTTCACCATCAACAGGCCGAACAGCAGGAAGCCGAGCGAGGCGCCGAGCACGGCCCATCCGGCCGCCATGCCCGATTGAAACGCTTCCTGTGCGGTCCCGACGGTCGACTTGGCGCCGACAAATTCGGACATCATCAGCACACCGACGACCACGGCCGGCATGGCGCGCGCACCGGTCATGAACTGGTCGCTGGTCCTGCTGCGCAGCTTGAGCGTGAGCCAGGACGTGAAGGCGATGTAGGCAACGATCATCGCGAGGATGAGCGTGCTCTCGCCCGAGAGGATGGCTTGCATCGGTGACGTTTCCCCTGGTGACGCGGACGCGGTGTTGAGAGCCCGCTTTGCCCGACTAAGGTCGTGTTCGGAATGCGAACAAATGTTGTTGTCGATTATTAAACCTGCCCGGGCGGTGTGCGTCAAGCGCACGGCCGCGCGCCGGCGGCGAGAGGCTCCCGCCGGCGGGCATTGCCGCTACATGTTCAGAGGGTTGCTGGCTAGTTCGCCGACAGCGCCGTCTTGGCGACCTCGGCCATCCAGCCGGATGCGACCGGCAGGATCGCGTCGTTGAAGTCGTAGCGCGGGCCGTGCAGCTCGGCGCCGTCGCGCAGGGGCCCATTGCCGATCCAGACAAAAGCGCCTGGCCGCTGCTGGAGGTAGAACGCGAAATCCTCGCCGGCCATGCTCGGCGCGAGATCGCGCCTGACCGGCGCGTGCACCTTGTCCGCGGCCACGCGCGCGAGGCCGGCTTCCTCCGGCGTGTTGATCACGACGCCGACGCCCATGACGATCTCGGGCGTGACCTTGACGCCGAAGCTCGTCGCGATGCCGGCGCAGATCTCGCCGATCCGCTCGACAATGGTGTCCTTCACCGCATTGCGGTGATGCCGCAGCGTGCCGCGGATCACGACCTTGCCGGCGATCTGGTTCGGCGCGGTGCCGCCCTCGATCGTGCAGAGCGAGAGCACGGCGGTGTCGAGCGGATCGACGCTGCGCGATACGATCGATTGCATGGCCACGATCAAATGGCCTGCCGCCATCACCGGATCGCGCGTCAGATGCGGCATGCCGGCGTGTCCCGCATGGCCCTCGATGGTGATGGTAACGCGGCCGCCGGAAGCCATGACGACGCCGTCATGAACCGCGATCGTGCCGGCCTCCAGTCCCGGCCAGTTGTGGAAGCCGAACACCCGATCCATCGGAAAGCGGTCGAACAGGCCGGCGCCGACCATCGCACGCGAGCCGCCATAACCTTCCTCGGCCGGCTGAAAGATGAAATCGACGGTGCCGCTCCAGCTCGTGTCCGCGGCCAACAGCGCGGCCGCCCCGAGCAGCGAAGCGGTGTGCCCGTCATGCCCGCAGGCATGCATCACGCCGGGCGTCTTCGAGGCGTAGGCGAGGCCGGTGTCCTCGGTGATCGGCAGCGCATCCATGTCGGCGCGCAAGCCGACGCGCGTTTGCGCAGACCCGCGCGTCAGCGTCGCGACGATGCCGTGGCCGCCGATGCCGGCCTCGAAGGGAATGCCGAGCTCGGTGAGCTTGTCCTGCACGAAGGCGGCGGTGGCCCTTTCCTGCAAGGAGAGCTCGGGGTGGGCATGCAGATGCCGGCGCCACGCGGTTAGTTTCTGGTGCAGCTCGGGGGTCAAGGCTTTGCTCTCTGGTGTCGACTGCTGCCACCATAGCGGATTATCCGCTCGCTGCACCCAGCACCAGCGAATGCCTCGCGTGCAGCAAAGCGGTTTGCCACATCGTCATGGCCGGGCTTGTCCCGGCCATCCACGTCTTACCTCGCCGTACAAAGAAAGTGGATGGCCGGGACAAGCCCGGGCATGACGACCTCGCATTCTAAGGCGACAACTTCGCCAGCCCCTTCCAGTCGAAGCTGATGCCGTGGCCCGGCCGCGCCGGGGCGAGGGCCTTGCCGTCCTCCAGCACCAGCGGATGCTCGATATAGGTGTCGAGTCCGAAACCGTGCGCCTCCAGATAAGAGCGGTTCGGGCAGGCCGCGAGCAAATACACGGTGATGTCGTGCGCGCCGTGGCTGGTGACGGGCAGGTTGAAGGCTTCCGCAAGCCGCGCGATCTTCATGAAGGCGGTGACGCCGCCGCAATTGGTGACATCGGGCTCGGGATAGGACACGGCGCCGGCGACGATGTAGTTCTTGAACTCCCATAGCGAGCGCAAATTCTCGCCCGCCGCGATCGGCACGCCGCCGGCCTGCATGATGCGGGCGTGGCCCGCGATATCGTCGGGAATGATCGGCTCCTCGAGCCAGGTGAGATCGTAGGGTTGCAGCGCGCGGGCGGCGCGGATCGCCTCCTCGACGGTCCACTTCATATTGGCGTCCGCCATCAGCGGAAAGCCCTCGCCGAGGTGGTCGCGCATCGCTCTGACTCGTGTGACATCGGATTTGAGATCGGGCCGGCCGACCTTCATCTTGATGGCGCGAAAGCCTTTGGCGAGGTTGTCGTCGGTCTGCTTCAGCAGCGCCTCGACGGAGAGATCGAGGTCGATGCCGCCGGCATAACACGGCACGCGCGAATCGTACCCGCCGAGCAGGCGGAACAGTGGCAGCTTCGCCCGCCGCGCCTTCAGATCCCACAGCGCGATGTCGAGCGCAGACAGCGCCAGCACCATCGGCCCGCCGCGGCCGCCGTAATGCAGGCCCCACCAGACGTGATGCCAGATTGTTTCGGTGTCATCGGCCTCGCGGCCCTCGACGAGCGGCGGAATTTCGCGCCTGAGGATGTCGGCAACGGCGCCGCCATTGCGGCCCACGGTGTAGGTGTAGCCCACACCCTCCGCGCCATCGGCATCGCGAACCCGGCAGGTGATCAGCTCGAACGCCGCGATCTCACCATGCGTCGAGTCGGAGAGCGTGACGGGGAGGGGAATCCGGTAGAGTGCGGATTCGGTCGTTGCAATGCGCGGCATGCGTCCTCCCTGTATTTTTTTGGGAGGCTAGGCCGACGGGCGCTGCTCGGCAAGCGCGAGCAGCGCAACGCAGCTCACCGCATCGTCGCAAGCTGCAGCGCCAGCGCACAGGCGCGGTCGTATTCGTCGAGATTGATCCATTCGTCGATCGTGTGCGGCTCGTTCTGGCCCGCGCCGAAGGTGACGGTCGGAACGCCGTGGCGGACCATCCAGTTCGCGTCCAGCCCGCCACTGGCGGCGCGGACGTTCGGTGTTCCGCCGACCGCGGACACGGCCTCGATCGCGCGTTTGACGACGGGCAGGTTCTCTTTCATGCGGAACGGAAAATAGTCGGTCTCGGCCTTGAACTTGACCTTGCCGGATTTGCCTTGGGTGTTGGTGACGCGCTTGGCTGCCTTCTCGAACGCCGCCTTGTAGGCCTTGGTGATCTCCTTGAAGAATTTTCCGTCGTGGCTGCGGCTTTCGCCGCGCACATGCACGTAGTCGGTGACGACATTGGTGGCGTCGCCCGCGGGGCGGCCTTCGCCACCGGTGACGGGACCGACATTGCTGGTGCCTTGGCTCTTGCCCTTCACCACCTTGCCGAACCAGCCGCCGGCCTTCACCTCGGCAAGTGCCAGCGCGAGGATCATGGTCGAGGAGATGCCGCGCTCGGGTGCGACGCCGGCATGCGAGGCGCGGCCGAAAATCTCGACGTTCCAGCGATCCGCGCCGACGGCGCCGATCACGACGTTGGAGGCCGAGCCGCCGTCATAGTTGAAGGCCATCACCGGCGCGCCGAGCTCGTCCAGCTTGACGTGGCGCGCGCCATAGAGCCCGCTCTCCTCGCGCACGCAGAACAAGAGCGTGATCGGCGGATGATCGAGCTTCTGCTTGGCAAGCTCGGCGGCCAGCGTCACCAGCACGCCGCAGCCGCAGCGGTTGTCGCCGCCGAGCGCGGTCTTGGCGTCGTTGACGATCTTGCGGCCCGATTTCTTCGGCTTCGCCCCGGCACACAGCGGCACGGTGTCCATGTGGGTCATGAACATGATGCGCGGCTGGTTGTGCAGCGCGCCGCGGCCGGGCAGGTCGACGATGAGGTTGCCGGTCTCGGTCGGCACCGGAATGCGCGTATTAGCATCGTCGAGCCGGATCGCCTTTGCCGGCACGCCGCTTTCCTTCAGCGCGGCCGTGAGCTCACGCCCGATCGCTGCCTCCTGTCCAGTCACGCCCTCGATGGCGAGAAAGCGCATGAGGCGGTCGGTGGCAGCTTTGGTGTCGACAGGCATGGAGCGTTCCTTTGGTGCACACGCTTAAGATGGCAGAGCTCTTCGCGAAGCCCCATCCTACGAACGCGACGACGTGTAAGTCAAAAAGATCAGCGTACCGAACAGAAGCATGGCTGCCATGAACAGCAGAACCGCCGGCAGTCCCGCGAAAGCCGCCACCGCGCCGGTGGTCGACTGCATCAGGGCCGCGCCGAGGAAGAACGCGAGGTTAATCGCGGCGAGTGCCTTGCCCGCGGTTTGCGCGTCGACCAGCTGCCGCGACATGCCGAACAGCAGCGGCTGCGCGGAGGTCGCCAAGCCGATCAGCACGAACAGCACCAGGTCGTATTGCGGCGGCATCACGGCCACGCCGAACAGCACCGAGACCGCGTAATGTGGTGCGCCAAGCGCCATCAGCGTGACCAGAAGCGCCGCGGCGAGGTGCGTGCCGGCCACCAGCTCGCGGCGGCGGCTGAGCCTGCGATCGATCATGCCCATGCAAAGCGGACCCGCGATCATCGCGAGCGTGAATGCGCCGAGCTGGTTGCCGGCCTCGACCCGCGACAGTCCCTTGACCTGCATCAGCCACGGCCCGGCCCACAGGCCGCGCAGCACCAGCGAGGTCGCAAGCGACACCAGCGCCAGCGCGATCAGGCCGCGCAGCGGCCGCGACAGGCCGAGCCGCAGCACCTCGATCATCTGCGACAGCGGCGAGGAATGGTCCTTGTGCTCGGCGGGCTGGTTCGGCACCAGCGCGAACACGGCGAGCGCCACCACAATGCCGCCGAGGCCCGCGATCCAGAACCCGGCGCGCCAGCCGTAATGATCGACCACGAAGGCGAGCGGGCTCGACGACAACAGCATGCCGATATTGCCGATCGAGAGGATCGCGCCCGACCACAACCCAAACCGCGCGGCCGACAATTGCTTGGCCGCCAGCGTCATCGGGCACATCAGCATGCCCGAGGTCGCGACGCCCAGGAGCAATTGCCCGACCGCAAAGCTCTCGGGCCCCGTCGCAAGGCCTGACGCGATTGCGCCGACGATCGTCCCCGCGAGCAGGCTGAGCGACACCAGGCGCACGCCAAAGCGATCCATCGCGGCGCCGACCGGAATCTGCGCGGCGGCAAAGGCGAAAGGATAGACCGAGGTGAGGCTCGCCAGCGCCTGTGGCTCAATATGGAAATCCGCCGCCATCAGATCGAGGCTGATCGCGGGGATCGTGCGCAGCAATGTCGACAGCATGTGCCCGCAGGCCAGCGCAAGCAGCGCAAAGATCAGCGCGCGTGTGCCATCTCCCGCGTCATCAGTGGCAGCGGTCCCCATCAGCGTCCCGTCCCGACAAGCTTTTCGGTGGCGTTACACGATTGGGGAGCACGTGCCAACCTCGGGAACGGCAGTCTCCCTATTCCGGATTGTGGCCTCACCGGCGCGAACTTCAGGACTCCGCCACGGCCGCCTGCCTGATGGCGCCAAATGGGGCCGTGATCGAGCTCCACTGGCGACGGCTTGAAATCATCGCGCCAGACTCGCAATGTCGTGGGCGCGCAAGGCAAGTGGCATCATGTATCTCGGCATCGACCTCGGCACGTCTGCCGTCAAAATCGTTCTCGTCGACGACGCGCAGCGCGTGGTGGCGAGCCGCAGCCGGCCGCTGAGCGTCAGCACGCCGCGTCCCGGCCATTGCGAGCAGGACCCGGCGCAATGGATCGAGGCTACCTTCGCGACGCTGGACGCGCTGAAGGCGGATCATGCGCGGGAACTGGCCGACGTCGAGGGCATCGGCCTGTCGGGCCAGATGCACGGCGCAACGCTGCTGGATGCCGGTCTCAGGCCGTTGCGGCCCTGCATTCTCTGGAATGACGGACGGTCTTTCGCTGAATGCGCCGAACTGGAGCAGCGCTGGCCCGCATTGCGGACGACGACAGGCAACAAGGCGATGCCGGGATTCACGGCGCCGAAACTGCTGTGGGTCGCCAGGCACGAGCCGGAGATCTTCGCCGCCACCAGGCTTGTGCTGCAACCCAAGGCCTATCTGCGCCTGGTGCTGACCGGCGAGGCGATCGAGGATGTCTCGGACGCCTCGGGATCGCTGTGGCTCGATGTGGCGCGCCGCGATTGGTCGGATGAGGGGCTCGCCGCAACCGCCCTGTCGCGCCGGCAGATGCCGCGTCTGGTCGAGGGCTGCGCCCCGGCGGCGCGGCTCTCGAGTGAGATGGCGCAGCGCTGGGGCATGACGAGGCGGCCGATGATCGCCGGCGGCGCCGGCGACAATCCGGCGGGTGCCGTCGGCATCGGCGCCATCAGCCGCGGCGCTGCCTTTATTTCGCTCGGAACCTCCGGCGCTCTGCTGGTGCCGACCGAGACAATCGCGGCCAATCCGGAGCGGGTGGTGCACACCTTCTGTCACGCCGTCCCCGGCCGGTGGATTCACGCCGGCGCGATCCTCTCGGCAGCATCGTGCCTGGCCTGGATCGCGCGGCTGTTGGGGACCTCCGAGGCTGAGCTGCTGGCGCCGCTCGGGTTGCGTCCGAAGGCGCCGTCACCTGTCAGCTTCCTGCCTTATCTGTCCGGCGAGCGCACCCCGCACGATGACCCGGACGTGCGCGGCATGCTCGACGGGCTCAGTCACGCCACCGATCGTGGTGCCATCGTGCAAGCCGTGCTCGAAGGCGTTGCCTTCGCGCTTGCGGATTGCCGGGACGTGCTTGTCGAGACCGGACTGGTGATCGCGGAGGCGGATGTCATCGGCGGCGGCTCGCGGTCGCGGTTCTGGCTTTCGGTGCTGGCCAATGTCCTGAACATGCCCGTGCATCGATTTGCCGACGGCGAGACCGGCGCCGCGTTTGGTGCGGCGCGGCTTGGCCGGCTGGCCGTCACCGGGGAGGCGATCGACGCCGTCTGCACCGCGCCGCAGCGCGTCGAGACGTTCGAGCCCGACCGCGCGCTTGCCCAAGCCTATGCCGAGCGGCTTCCGGAATGGCGCCGCCTGTACCGGCCGCGGCGCTGACCGCGATACGCGGAGCATCGCGACCGTGCACAAGATGCTGCGCGCCGATGTGGCGAAGAAAAGGCATCACGTCGGGAGATGAGTTCCGTCCGAAAAAGATAAAGCGCCGCCGACCGCAGATGAGCGCGCGGGAGGTATTGCCCCGCGCCGCGGCCTTTTGTTTAATGCGCCCACTCGCGCAAGGGACCGAATGAGACGCGGGTGAGATGCGATGCCGCCGTCGGCGCGTCGGGGAGGTATGATGAGCGAGCCCATCCTCGAGATGCGCCGTGTCTCCAAGTCATTCTTCAGCATCAAGGCGCTGCGCGACGTCGACCTCACCGTCTACGCGGGCGAGATCCACGCCTTGATGGGCGAGAACGGCGCCGGTAAATCCACGCTGATGAAGATCCTTTCGGGCGCCTACCGGCCCGATCCGGGCAGCGAAATCCGCATCGACGGCCAGCCGGTGCAGATCAGCGGCCCGCTCGGCGGCCGCGCGGCCAGCATCGCGATCATCTATCAGGAACTCTCGCTCGCCCCCAATCTGAGCGTCGCCGAGAATATCTATCTCGGCCGCGAGGTCTCCCGCGGCGGCTTGCTGGCGCGCGAGGCGATGCAGGCCGGCGTCGGTCCGATCCTGGCACGGCTCGGCGCGGATTTCACGCCGCAGACCCTAGTGGCCAATCTCTCCATGGGCCAGCGTCAACTGGTCGAGATCGCGCGCGCGCTGCATGCCCGCTCCCGGATCCTGATCATGGACGAGCCGACTACAGCACTGTCGGCGGGTGAGAGCGAAAGGCTGTTCGCCCTGATCCGCCAGCTTCGCGCCGAAGGTCTTGCCATCATCTATATCTCGCATCGCATGGACGAGGTCTATGCGCTCGGCGACCGCGTCACGGTGCTGCGCGACGGCACGCTGGTCGGGTCGCTCGACAAGCCCGAGATCCGCGCCGACACCATCGTCCGGATGATGGTGGGACGCGACGTCTCGTCCTTCTACAAGAAGGACCACGATCCCCAGGCGCGGCCGGGCGCGCCCGTGCTCGCCGCCGTCGACATCGCCGACGGACGCCGCGTCAAGGGATGTTCCCTGACGGTGCATTCGGGCGAGGTCGTCGGCCTCGCCGGCCTGATTGGCGCCGGCCGGACCGAGCTTGCGCATCTCATCATCGGCGCCGCGCCCATGACCTCTGGCCATGTCGAGATCGAGGGCCGCGCGGTCTCCATCCGCACGCCCGGCGAGGCGCTGGACGCGGGCATTGCCTACCTCACCGAGGACAGGAAGGCGCTCGGCCTGTTCCTCGACATGTCCTGCCTCGACAACATCAATCTCGCGGTGCTCGGCCGCGATGCAAAGTTCGGCGGCATCCTCGACCGTGACAAGGCGCGCGACCGCGCCAAACGAGCGTTCGCTGCGCTCGGAATCCGTGCCGCCAATGTCGGTGTTCCCGCCGGCGGGCTCTCCGGCGGCAACCAGCAGAAGGTGCTGCTGTCGCGGCTGCTCGCGATCGGCCCGAAAATCCTGATCCTCGACGAGCCGACGCGCGGCGTCGACGTCGGCGCCAAGTCCGAGATCTATTCGATCATCGACAACCTCGCGAAGTCGGGCACCGCGGTTCTCGTCATCTCGTCCGACCTGCCCGAGATCATCGGCATCTGCGACCGCGTCGTCGTGATGCGCGCAGGGCAGATTGCCGGCGAGATGCGGCGGGGCGCGACGTCGCCGCTCAGCCAGGAGGAGATCATGGCGCTTGCCACCGGAATGGAGCAGATCGATGCCTGAGAACGGCGCTTCGGCCAAGGCCGCCCCCGCCGCGTCCGGTCTTGCCGCAGCGCAGGAGACGAAGCGGCAGCGCACGCGGATGATCATTCGCGCGGTCGGCATGCTACCGGTGCTGCTGCTGCTGTGCATCGGCTTTCATGTCCTGTCGGACGGCCGCTTCTTTACCGGCCAGAACATCGGCATCGTGGTGCAGCAGTCCGCGGTCAACACCGTGCTGGCCGCAGGCATGACCTTCGTCATCCTTACCGGCGGCATCGACCTCTCGGTCGGCTCGATCCTGGCGGCGTCGGCGATGGCCGGGCTGATCATCTCCAAATTCCCCGATCTCGGGTTGCTGTGGTTGCCGGCCGCGGTGCTCACCGGCGCTGTGTTCGGCATCCTCAATGGCGGGCTGATCGCGCTGTTGCGGCTGCCGCCCTTCATCGTCACGCTGGGTTCGCTGACCGCCGTGCGCGGCGCCGCGCGCCTGCTCGGCGCCGACACCACGGTGTTCAATCCGTCTATACCCTATGCCTTCATCGGCAATGGCGCCCTGACGCTTATTCCTGGCGTCGTCTCAATTCCCTGGCTCTGGGTGATCGCGCTGCTGGTCATCCTGGTGTCGTGGCTGGTGCTCAAGCGCACCGTGCTCGGGGTGCACATCTATGCGGTCGGCGGCAACGAGAGCGCCGCGCGGCTTGCCGGCATCAAGGTCTGGGCCGTGCTGATCTTCGTCTATGGCGTCTCCGGCCTGCTCGCGGGTCTCGGCGGGGCGATGCAGGCGGCGCGTCTCTACGCCGCCAATGGCCTCCAGCTCGGCCAGTCCTACGAGCTCGACGCCATCACCGCCGTGATCCTGGGCGGCACCTCCTTTGTCGGCGGCATCGGCTCGATCTGGGGAACGCTGGTCGGCGCGCTGATCATTGCGGTGTTGTCGAACGGCCTGATTCTGATCGGCGTGTCCGACGTCTGGCAATATGTGATCAAGGGCCTGGTGATCATCGGCGCGGTGGCGCTGGACCGCTATCGGCTGCAGGGCTCGGCCCGGACCTGAGAGCATGATTCGAAAAAGTGCGAAGCGGTTTTTCGAAAGAGATCATGCTCAAATAAAACGACCAAGGACCCGTCACGGCAACTGGTCGCCGCGGTGGGAATTCAAACAGACCAGGGAGGAAGCCAATGTTGAAGACGATCTCGTTTGCCGGCGCTGCGATGGCGCTGGTCCTGAGTTCCGCGCCGTCCTTCGCCAAGGAGCTCAAGTCGATCGGCATTTCGCTGGGCTCGCTCGGCAATCCGTTCTTCGTCGCGCTGTCGAAGGGCGCCGAGTTCGAGGCCAGGAAGACCAATCCCAACGTCAAGATCACCACCGTCGGTTTCGAATATGACCTCGGCAAGCAGGTTACCCAGATCGACAATTTCATCGCAGCCGGCGTCGACCTGATCCTGCTCAATCCCGGCGATCCCAAGGCCGTTGGCCCTGCGATCAAGAAGGCGCAGGCCGCCGGCATCGTGGTTGTGGCCGTCGACACCGCGGCCGAAGGCGCCGACGCCACGGTGACCACCAACAACGTTCAGGCCGGCGAGATCTCCTGCCAGTACATCGTCGACAAACTTGGGGGCAAAGGCGATGTGATCATCGAGAACGGCCCGCAAGTCTCCGCGGTGATCGACCGCGTCGTCGGCTGCAAGAATGTGCTCGGCAAGACCCCCGGCATCAAGGTCCTGTCCAACGACCAGGACGGCAAGGGTTCGCGCGAAGGCGGCCTCACGGTGGCGCAGGGCTATCTGACCCGCTTTGCCAAGATCGATGCCATCTTCGCCATCAATGATCCGCAGGCGATCGGCACCGACCTCGCGGCGCGCCAGCAGCAGCGCACCGGCATCATCATCACCGCGGTCGACGGCGCGCCCGACATCGAAGCAGCCCTCAAGGACCCGCAGTCGCCGCAGATCCAGGCCTCCGCCTCGCAGGACCCGTTCTTCATGGCCCGCCGCGCCGTGCAGGTCGGCGTCGGCATCCTCAACGGCCAGAAGCCGGCATCCACCGTCGAGCTGCTGCCGTCGAAACTCGTGACGCGCGACAATGTCGGCGAGTACAAGGGGTGGACCTCGGATAGGTCGCAGTAAGGGGGACAGCGCGAGTGCCGAGAATACGACGGCTGAGGTAAAGGCACTAACGATTGGGTTAACACTCACTGGTCTTGATCAACCTGTCGGCGGTCGGCTGCTCCACAAGGGCAGCCGCCCACCTTCAAACGGATGCCAAGCACTGTTCCGAGCCAATCCATAATTCGCAGTCTTATCTTTTGGTTCTCTTGGGCTTGACCTTGCGTGGGGCACGCATCTTCGGCTTTTCCTTCAACGGCTCATGAGGCGTCTTGAGCGCGCCGCGTAGCCCAGCCTTGAAACGCTCTTGAGCTTCTTTCTCATCGTAGCTGTCTTTTTTGTAGGAGAGTTCATGTCCGAGGCCCCTGAAGACGATCCGCTGCTTGGCGAGTTACGAGAGCATGTGTTCGGGCTTGGCTTAATCTCGTTACGTTACAATGTATTTGAAACTTCGCTAAGATTCATTCTGGCAAACTACGTCGAGCCGTTGGCGGTTGACCTTCTCTTTGAGAAGGCGTCGAACGAACAACGGGCCTTAGCTATTCGAACCCTAGCCAAACACAAAGAGCACGACCCGCATGTTCTCGATCATGTTGATCACCTGCTCAAGTTCTTCTCTATCTGCGCGGAAAACAGAAACGTCTTGATGCACTCCCAAGATTCGTGGACCTTTGAAGCCGAGAAGGGGTCTATTGGTCTTGAAAAGCGCCTAAAGCAGGGAGGCAAGAATATATATCAACTCGACCTAATAACTCTAAAGCGCATCAACAACGATATTATCACGGGCATCAGGTATCTAATGGGGGTGGATAAACTCACCCGGATCATCCGCAGATCGATCGAAGACGCCAATATCGCTCGAAAAACCTGCTCTACCGAGTACGCTTGATCCACATCGGCCTCTCGTAAATCTTCAAGCCGACTCATCCCCGCTTCTATCATAGCGGAGGTCACTTCAATCGCGGGCGCGCCAGCCTCCGGCAAATCACCGGAGACAGCGCCGATGCTAGCCGTTGGGGCGTGCGGTTTCAGGAATTGCGGTTCACTGAACTAGGTGACCGATTTCCTGCACTCGACGTAATTGGCATGGAAATGAAGGTCGCAGGCGTTTTCGTTGCGGCAATCCTTCGAGACGCCCGCTTTGGCCGGGCTCCTCAGGATGAGGTCTCATTGTGCGGTGAAATCGCAGCCCCCGTGGTGAGGGGCGCCGGGTTTTACGGCGCGTCTCCGGACGATGCTCTGCATCGCCGGGCGAACCATGAGGCCGGGCACGTTCACAGCCTCTCCGCCGGCCTTCATTCAGCGAGCCTGACCAATGCTTCCGGAGCCTCGACCAACGCGAAGGGATTGAGGAATTGCCGCCCCCACAGGAAGTTGCGGTCGACTTCCGAAAGCGCTGCCGCGTCGCAGACCTCTTTCCAGGACGTCTTGATCGCCTCGATCTGTCCTGCGATGAGCTCGGTTGCCTCATTGAGGCCGAGAAGGAAGAGCGGCGCGGCCTGAAGGCACACCGAGATCTGGCTCGTGCGTCGTTCGCCGGTGATGAACATCGCCTGAGTTGCCTCTCCGCCGGTCCTTGCTTGCGGGCAGATGTCGTAAGCGGGCGTTAGCGAGAGTTCCTTTCCATTCCAGAATGCAGCGTGGTTCCGGGCGTGGTCGTCCGTGTTGCCGCAGAGGATGTTGAACACCATCCTTCCGAACAGTTCGCGGAGAGTCGCCTTGGGTGAGGTGAACCTGTGACGGATAATCGTCGCGAGGTCTTCATAGCTCGCATAACGCGCCATCATTTCCTCGAGTTCGAGCAGCGTCAGCGCAGAGACCATCGCGCGGCGCCGCCACCCGTTCCCGGTCTTTTGCCGATCGAAACGTTCGATCAGCAGAACATCCTTTCCGGCGGCGCGGTCGAGGCTGACCGGAGCCGCAGCAAGTCCAACCTTTGCGGCAAGCCGCATCGCCACGAACTCCGCCTTGACGACGTTGTAGAGGTCGTTCTGCGATGAGAACTTCGCGATATATTTTTGACTGTCTGCCGTGATCATCGTTTTCGGTCGGGCGCCGCCGATCGAGCTTCCATGCAGGAGGGCTCGATCGAGCTCCTGTGTAAGCGGCACCCCTTGTTCGACGAGCGTGGTCGCGGCCTGAAGTTCTGCAAGCGATGCTGCCGAAGCCTCTCGCGGTATATAGCTCTCCGCCGATAGCTGGAAATCCAGGGCACCGATACGGTCCGAGCCGGACTCGAGGAGATAGGTCAGCTCGTCGATATCTCCGGTATCGACGTCCTTGCCGCTCTTTCCGAATGTCCGATTGATGATAACGCGGCGGCCCCACGCGTCCGGTGCAGCATCGCGAATGCAGTTCGGCATCATCAACCCTGGCGTCAGCGGGAGCACTCCGCTCCGCAGCGGAAGCTCCGGGTCATAGAGTGAGATCGCGTTGTTTCGCGCGAGATAGCTTCGCCCATAGTGGAAGAGGAGCTGGTTGCCCTCGGCAAACAATCGACCCGCCACGACAGGCGCGGTGGCGTCCGGCAGCCAGACCCATACGAAGGCCTCGGCTGGCCTTTTTTCAGAAGTCATCATCGGGCTTCTCGCGAGGCATGCGGACGGATTTCGGCAAAAGCGCCATCACGGCGGAATTGGAGGAGAGGGTGTTCGCCAGGGCCCGTTCGTCGACGTCGAACAGCGGCACGCCGGCGATGGCGGCTGCTTCAAAGACTGCGCCGAGTGTGCAGCCGAGATCGCCGTTCTCGATGCGCCGCAACAATCCGCGCGAAAGGCCTGCCCTGCTGGCAAGCTCTTCGGCCGTCATCTTCCGCTCGATACGGGCCCTGTGGATGAGCTGGCCCAGCAGCACAGCCGCATCTTTGGCATAGCGCGAATAGGGTCTCGCCTTTTTGGGCATTGTTGATCCATTAATCGACCGTATGGGTCCAAGTGAGCTGTTTATAAATCAATTCGGTTATTCTGTCAACAGCGCGGTCTATAAACAGACCGTGTACCAATATATGGTTCATTAATAGCCCAATCTCAGCCCCCAGATCCCTCCGGTAGGCATTCTGACTTCATCTCGCTCAGCAGTTTCCGCGTTTCTCTCAGTAACGCCTGGATCCGCCTCTGCTCTGCGACCACCATCCCGGTGAACAGCCCGTGCTTACGTGCATTCTGATTTTTCCTCGGCGCGCCGGATCCCGCGGCGCCGCCATGCATGCGACAGCGGGTCTTGCCGCGCACCGCCGGCGCGCGGCAGGTGGTGCCGCTTCGTGTCCCGGCACCACAGCGCGGGCTCGTCAACATCGCACTCGTGCTGCGAATATGGGCGCGACTCATGCGGCGGCGCCTCGCCTCGCATCGGGCTGTTCGTGCTCGCCGACTTCGCGGGTCGAGACCAATCCCGCATCCATCGCTGCATCAGCAGCGCTCGGCTCTGAAACCATCATATTCGTATGTTGCGTCACGTTCCCCACGATCGCCCTTCCTCCATCCTGCACCGACAAATTCTGCACCGTAATCCCGCGCTCGCCATTGCTGCGATGGCGGCTGAGCGCCTCGATCTGCGCCGCAAACGTGCGGGCCAGCCGGGCCAATGCGCGCGTCACACTCTCCTGCTGCGCAATGTCGTCGGTGCAGGCGAGGCGACAGGCGCTGCGCATCGCCGTCACGTGCACGGACACCATCTGCGCCGCCAGCATCGCCTCGATGGAATCGCGCGGGCCGATGCTCTTCATCATCGAGATCATGAAGGCGAGATTGGCTTCATCAGGCTTCTGGCCGATCACGCTGACCTTCACCAATTGCTTCAGCAGGCCATCCAGCGCGTCGCGGTCGACGGCGCCGAGCGCGTCGGCCAGCAGCCGTTCGCCGGCGCGCGGGTCCGGATGGTCGATCGAAATTCGCCTGCGGGAGAGTCTGACCCGCGGGCTTGCACTGAGGCCGGTGCGATCGTTGGCCGCAATCGGCGCGGTCGCGTTGCGTGTCGGGGATGTCGTCATGTCCTGTCCTTTGCCGCTGCAGGCGTGTGGGCTCGGTGCGCACCAGATCAATCGCGGCGCGCTGGGGTGATTTTTGAGATGTCGATGAGGGGCTTACGCGCAGTCGTCTCGTGGCGCCCATGGCTGGGTGCGGTATGACGCTGACGATTGCTGCGATGATGTCATCGTGCCGGTGTTTTGCCCGACGAGTCAAACGGCTTTGCACGATGCGCAAGTCCTTGATCCGACAAGGGGCGGCTACTGTGCATGGGGTTGTTTTCGATATTTTTGTCCGGGAGCACGAGCCGGCGCGGCGCGGTCACCGGACGACCTCGCTCCAGTCCGGGCAATTGCGCTGCGGCACCGGCACCAGCCAGGCCTGGTAGTTCGACTTGTCGATGACGTCGGCGGGAAGCATGATCTTCTCCGGCAGCGGTTCGTGCCGGAGATAGCGCAGCGCGGCTGAGGTCGCGATGCAGCCGATCTTGAACATGTTGAAGTCGACGCTGGCGAGCATGTTGCCGGCCTCGATCTGCTTCACCGCCGGCAGGATGCCGTTGATGCCCATCACGATGGCGTGGCGATCGGCGTCCTTCAGCGCCTCCAGCACGCCGAGCGCCATGCTGTCGTTCGCCGACAGCACGGCATCGATTGACGAATGGTCTTTCAGGAATTGCGCCATGACGCGCTTCGCGTCGGTTTGCTGATAGTTGCCGACCCCGGACGCAAGCACTTCGATGCCGGGATATTCGGCGAAGGCGCGCTTGTAGCCGCGCAAGCGCTCGCGGTTGGTCGGCGCGCTCGCCGTGCCCTCGATCACGACGATTTTGCCCTTGCCGCCGATCTTCTCGAACAGATAGCGAGCCTCGCGATAGCCGATCTCGAGATCATCGGCGCCGACATAGGTGACGAAGCTGCCGGGCAGCGGATTGGACGCGAGCACGACCGGGATATTGGCCTCATTCATTCGCTTGACGGACTCGACCATCGCGACATCATCGACGGGAATGAAGACGACCACGCTGGGGCGATCCTTTAGCACCTGTTCCACCATCGCCTTCTGCTCGTCGACGTTGTCGGGCTGCTTCGGCACGAAGTGAACGGTCCGCGCGCCGGCGGCGGCGGCCGCCTTGTCGGCTGCGATGCGGAACGCCTCATAGGCGGGATTGGTGGTGTTCTTGGTGAAGACGGCGATGACCGGCGTGTCGTCCCCGCACGCGATGTTGCTTGCGAGGATGTTGCAGCCGAGCAGGAGTGCGGTGAGAAGGCGCACGGCAAAAAGCATGGTAAGGCTCCGCTACAGCCACAGGATCTGCTTCCGATAGCCGAGATCGTCCAGTAGCGGCGCCGCCGGCCCCTGGTGGAACACGGCGCCGCGCTCCAGCGCAAAGACGCGATCGGCCAGCGCCAGCACGAGGTCGAGATTGTGCTCGACAATCACGATCGACATGTGCCGGCGAAGCTGATCGAACACCCTGAACAGTTCCAGCGTCACCGCCGGCGCGAGGCCTTCAAAGGGCTCGTCGAGCAGCAACAGGCGCACGTTACCCGACATCGCACGCGCAACTGCGACCATCTGCTGCTCGCCGCCGGAGAGATAGTCGGCGGCGATGTTCATGCGCTCTTTCAGCCGCGGGAAGTGATGCAGGATCTGCTCCTCGTTCCACACCACGCCGTCGCTGCCGTCGGTCTTGCGCGCGAGGCGGCCGAGCGCGAGGTTTTCGCGCACGGTCATGCCGGCGAACAGGCCGCGCCCCTGCGGCACATAGCCGATGCCGCGGCGTGCGATGTCGGGGGCGGGCAGGCTTGCGATATCCTTACCGCGATATTCGATCGTGCCCGATGCCGCCGGCACGAGGCCGGCGACGGTCTTCAAGAGCGTTGACTTGCCGGCGCCGTTGCGGCCCAGCAGCGCGACGATCTCGCCCTCGCGCACGTCGAGCGCGGCGTCGTTCAGAATATGGCTCTTGCCGTAGAACGTGTTGACGCCGTCGAGGCGCAGCACGGTCTCGTGCACGCCGGTTTCCTCGTTGCTGCGCCGATGCGCGACGGCCGGAATGCCCTTGCCGGTATAGATCTCCTGCACCCGCAGGTCGGCTCGCACTGCGCTCGGGCAGTCGGACATCAGGACCTCACCCTGGTTCATCACGGTGACGACCTGCGAGAAGCCGAGCACGCGGTCGATGTCGTGCTCGACGATCAGCACGGGAATGTTGGCCGCGATGTTCTTGACGAGGTTGGAGACCCGCTCGCGCTCGGCCGCGGCAAGGCCCGCGAGCGGCTCGTCGAGCAGCAGCACCTGCGGCTTGGAGCCGAGCGCTATGCCGAGATCGACCAGCCGCTGCCCGCCATAGGAAAGCTCGCCGCCCTCGATCTCCTCGATGCCTTCGAGCCCGAGGAATTTTGTCAGCGCGGCGGTCTCGGCATGGATGTCCTCGTACGCGTCGATGTCGTTCCAGATGTTGAAGCGCATCGGGCGGCGCGCCTGCAGTGACAGGCGCAAATTCTCGTAGATCGTCAACCCGCGAAACAGATTGGTGATCTGGAACGAGCGCGCCAGCCCCTGATGGCAGATCGCATTTGCCGGCACGCCGGCGATGTCGCGCCCCTGGAGTCGGATGGTGCCTTGATCTGGCGCATAGAGGCCGGAGACCAGATTGAACAGCGTGGTCTTGCCGGCGCCGTTGGGCCCGATCAGCGCGTGAATCTCGCCGGCAGCGACGTTGATGCTCGCATTCTCGACGGCGCGGATGCCGCCGAACTTTCTTGAGACGCCGCTGACTTCGAGCACAGTGCCTTCAAGGGATTGCGGTCGGAGGAAATCAGGCAACGGCAGGCCGTCATAAATCTTGCGCCGGCTCATGGCGGCCGTTTCTTCCGCGGGCGGACGAAGGCGCCGCATGATCAACGAGCCGATCCCGACGAGGCCGCCGGGCGAATACATCACGAAGGCCACGAAGGTGAGACCGAACCAGAATAGCCAGTCCGACGTCCAGATCGAGAACAGTTCGCGGAACAGGATGAAGAACACCGCGCCGAGCGCGGGCCCGAGCAGGCTGCGCATGCCGCCGATGACGACCATGGCCAGCAGCTCGCCGGCGAACGGCACGGAGACGGCTTCGGCCGAGACGAGATAGTTCAGGAACGCGATCAGCGCGCCGGCAAGGCCGGTCACCACCGCCGAGATCACGAATACTGCGAGCTTGTAGCGCTCGACCGGATAACCCTGAAAGCTCGCGCGCAACTGGTTCTCGCGGATCGCCACCAACACATGGCCAAACGGTGAGCGCACCAGGCGCATGAGCACGTAGAGTACGATGAGTCCGATGGCCGCGACGACCGCGTAATAGTTCAGCGCGCTGTCGAGGCTGATGGGACCGATCTCGCCGCGCTTCAGCCCGCCGAGCCCATCCTCGCCGCCGGTCAGGCTCGTCCAGCGGAAGGCGGTGGTGTAGACGAGCGCGGCGAGCGCGAGCGTCAATAGCGAGAAATAGACGCCGCGCCGGCGCAGGATCAGCAGGCCTGTTACGGCCGATGCGATCGCGACGACGACCATCGACAGCAACAGCGGCAACCAGATCGCTCCGGGGAAGAAGCGAAGCTGGATCAGGCCGGCCGCATAAGCGCCGATGCCGAACCAGGTGCTGTGGCCGAACGAGACGAGGCCGGTATAGCCGATGCAGAGATTGAGCCCCATCGCTGCGATTGCGAGGCCAAGCATCCAGCTGCCTGTATTGAGCGACAGGCCCAGCGCCCTCAGCACGAACGGCAGCGCGACGACTGCGACCGCCGCGATTACGAGCGGCCTGAGCCTGTCGATGGTCGAAGCGCTCCTCATTCGAACTTCTCGATGCGTTCGCCGAGCAAGCCGCGCGGGCGCACCAGCAGCACCAGAAACATCAGAATGTAGATCGAGGCTTCACCCGCGGCCGGCTCGAAATGGATGGCGATGCCGCGCACGACGCCGACAAGGAGTGCCGCGATGATGACACCCCAGAAACTGCCGAGCCCGCCGATGACCACCACGACGAAAGCAACCGTCATGATATCCGCGCCCATCGCGGGGTGCACCGTCGTAATCGGCGCGAAGAAGGCACCGCCAAGCGCGGCCAGGCCGACGCCGAGCATGACGATCGCCGTCATGTAGGGCTGGAGCCGGATGCCGAGCGCTGCGACCATGTCCGGCCGCTGAATGCCGGCGCGGACCACGCGTCCGAACGAGGTATTGTGCAGCAACAGCCAGATGCCGAGCAGTATAGCTGCGACCACGCCAAGGATCAGGAGGCGGTAGCGCGAAAACAGGAAGTCGCCGACGATCACCGAGCCGCGAAAGCTTTGCGGAATCTCGGTCGACACAGGAGCCGCGCCCCAGATCATGCGGATTGCCTGCTCGGCAACCATTGCGAGGCCGAAGGTCACGAGCAGGCTGAGGATCGGGTCGGCGGTGTAGAAGCGGCGCAGGATGAAGCGTTCGAACAGGATGCCGAGCAGCGCGACCGCGAGCGGCGAGATGATGACGGACGCGCCGAAGCCGAGGCGTTTCGTCAGCTCGACGCAGATGTAAGCACCGAGCGCGTAGAAGGCGCCATGCGCGAGATTGACGATGCCGCCGACCGAGAAAATCAGCGACAGCCCAAGCGCGATGAGCAAATAATAGCCTCCGAGCACGAGGCCATTCACCACCTGTTCCAGCAAGAACTCGAACTGCATGTTGCGTCCATCGCCTCGACACAAACGGCGCCGGCAGGGCCGGCGCCGTTGACGCCAATCGGCCTTGCCGCGCGAGCGCGCGTCAGGCCTTCATCTCGCAGGGGTTCTGTTCCTTGGTCGGATAGATCGTCTCCAGCGGATCATTCGCCGCCGGCACCGCATCGCCGAGCACCAGCATGTCCCACTGGTCCTTCATCTGGTCCTTTGGCTTCACGGTGAACGGATAGGCCTCCTGCACGAGCTGATGATCCCAGGAGCGGAAATAGGCTTTTCGCGCTTTGCCGATCTCGAACTGTGCCTGCTTCTCGAAATAGCCGATCAACTCGCCGCTGTCGGTCGACTTCGTGGTGTTGATCGCCTCCGCAAGCAGTTTCAGCGTGACATAGTCGATCCAGGCGTGGTTCTCCGGCGGCTTGCCGTATTTCTTGCTGAACGCCGCGACGAAAGCCTGCGACGTTGGATTTGTCAGCGTGTGATACCAGACCGTCGGCCAGGTGCCGCTGAGATTGCCGGCGCCGGCGGCCCAGGCGTCGCCGGTATTGAGGTTGAAGCCGACCAGCGGGTAGGGGAAGCCGAACTCGGCATATTGCTTGACCAGATTGGTGACCTGGTTGCCGGCGAGGTTGCAGCAGACCACGTCGGGCTTGGCCTGCCGCACCTTCAGCAGATACGGACTGAAATCGGTGACGTCGGTCGCGATCAGCTCGTCGCCGATCAGGTTGGCGTCATGCGCGCCGAAGAAGGTCTTCGCGGCCTTCAGGAGGTCGTGGCCGAAGATGTAGTCGGCCGTCAGCGTGAAGAACTTCTTGCCCTTCACCATGCCCTTCTGCGACAGCGCGGTGCCGACCGCGTTCACCATCACGGTGTTCGGGATGTCGCAGTGGAACGAGTATTTGTTGCAGTTCTTGCCGCGCAGCGCGTCCGACCGCGCACCGGTCGAGAAGAACACCTTCTTGTTGCGCTCGGCGACCTGCATGATGGTGAGCGAGGAGGCCGAGGAGATCTCGCCGAGCAGCACCACGGCGCCGTCCTGCTCGAGCATGCGCTGCGCCTTGGTCGCGGCGGTGGCCGGATTGATCGAGTCTTCCGAGAGCAGGTCGATCTGCTTGCCTAAAATGCCGCCCGACTGGTTGATCTCCTCCGCCGCGAGTTTCACGCCCAACCGAGCGTAGCTGCCGATCACGCCGAGGAAGCCGGTCAGTGGTGTGAGGTGCCCGATCCGGATCTTCTCGGCCTGCGCCTTTACGATCGCGGGAAACCCAAGTGCGGATGCGCTAGCGAATGCGGCGCCCGCGCGTAACAACGTCCGTCGGCTGGTGCGGATCATGTCTGTCTCCTCCCCGGGTGCATCGCGTGCCTCCCTGCAAAACCGATCATCCGGTATTGTGAGAGGCATTCTTCTAATGCTGGAGGATAATCCCGAACGCGGTCGCTGGTGTCAACCGGCAAAATAGTCGCTTGCACGCGTCTCAGGCTTTTTGCGTGAGCGCCTTTTGCGCCGTGCCCTTGGCGCCGAATTCGGCCGACAGGCGATCGGCTGCGGCCTGCACCACCTGCGCACTGGCGTGCAGCGCTTGGTTGGAAAGCCGCCAGATCGGGCCGGAAATGCCGAGCGCGCCGATCACTTGGCCGGTGAAATCGGTAACGGGAACGGCGACGCAGCGCACTTCCATGTTGAACTCGCCGTCGTCGAAGGCGACGCCGGTGCGCTGCACTTCGGCAATCTCGCGCATCAGCGCGCCGACATCGCTGATGGATTTTGGCGTCGACGGTTTCAGTTCCACACGATCGATGAACCGTGTGAGCTGCTCGGGACGCAGTGAAGCGAGGATGATCTTGCCGAGCGCGGTGCAATGGGCGGGGCGCACCACGCCGACGCGGTCGGTCAGCTGAAACGCGCCGGGGCCGCTGGTCCGGGCGATGACGACCACTGCATCGCCCATCCGCACGGCAAAATGGCTGCTTTCGCTGGTCTGGCGCGACAGCTCCTCCAGCACCGGAGTAGCGACATTGACCATCTCGATCTCGTCGAGCGCGCTTGCCGCGAGCGCGAACAGCGGACGACCGATGCGGTAGCGCTTGTTGTCCTTCTCCTGGCGGAGGTAGCCGAGCGAGACCAGCGTCTTTGCCAGATGAAAGGTCGTCGAGTTGTGCAGGCCGACGAGCTTGCTGAGTTCCGCAAGCCCGATCCCCTCGCGGTGACGCGCCACCTCTTCCAGGATCGAGAAGGCCCGGCCGAGCGACTGAACGCCGCCGACCCGCTGCTTGTCGTCGGCCTCGTCGTCGCCATTGGCTTGCGGCGCTGGGATGAGTTTGGCGATCGCGGCCTTGCGTGGGCTTGCAGGCTTCTCGCCGGTAGCGGGCTTGGTATGCGATCTCAAGGACAAGGTCCCCTCCGGTGAATCGTCATGGCTTCGTTGTTTCGACAGTAGCACGCAACCAGCGCAGCCGTCGGCGCGGAGCCTCGCGTTTCCTCAAGACAACAGCCTATCACAATATAAATTGACGTACAGCATTATGAGAAATAGGGTGCCCGCGGCCCAATGATGACCGGCCGCGTTCTCCGCATCGGTACAGAAGAAGTCGTCGGGCCGAGAGGGAGACCGGTTGATGTCGCGAAACATGCTCAATGGCGCCCAGGTCATTGTCGATTATCTGATCCAGGAGAAGGTGCCGCAGGTGTTCGGGCTCTGCGGCCACGGCAACATCCAGTTCATCGACGCGCTGTACGAGCGCTCATCCGAGATCAAGACGATCTCCGTGCATCACGAGAGCGTCGCCGGCTTCATGGCTGACGTCTACTACCGCGTCTCCGGCAGACCGACCGCGACCTTCACCTCCTGCGGACCGGGCTCGGCCAATTTGCCGATCTCGCTCGCCAACGCGTTTCTCGATTCCGTGCCGTTCATGGCGATCACCGGCAACGTGCCGACCAGCCAGTTCAATCGTGGCGCGTTCCAGGAAATGTACCGGCACTATCAGGCCGACTTTCCGTCCACCGTGCGGACGATGTGCAAGAAGGTGTTTCAGCCGACGCGCGGCGAGATGGTGCCGCTCGCGGTACGGCAGGCCTGGAAAACCATGGTCACGGGGCGGCCGGGGCCCGTGGTGATCGACGTGCCCTTCGACGTCTTCATGGAGGCTGCGGCGGAGGAAGCGCCGAAGGCTGCCGAGTGGAGCGCGAATATCTCGAGTCGCTGCGGGGCCGACCCTGAAGGCGTTGAGAAAGCGGTCGACATGCTGCTCGCGGCCGAGCGGCCGGTGATGCTGGTCGGGCAGGGCGTGCGCTACGGCGGTGCCGCGGACGAGTTGCGCAAGCTTGCCGAGCGGCTTCAGATTCCGGTTGCGGCGTCCGCCAGCGGGCTTGGCGCGCTGGACGTCAATCATCCGCTTGCGCTCGGCCTTGTCGCGCGTGCCGGACACTATCAGGCCAATCACGCAACCCGCCAGGCCGACGTGCTGCTCGCGCTCGGCGTTCGCTTCGACGACCGCACCTCCAGTTCGTGGATCCCCGGCTATTCCTTCACGATCCCGCCGACGCGGCTGATCCATGTCGACATCGATCCCGAGGAGATCGGCCGCAACTATCCCGTTGCGCTCGGGCTGATGGCCGACGTCCGCACCTTCCTTCGGCAGGTGCATGCCGAGCTCGACCGCCGCGACAACCTCTTCAAGAAATCCGACGCGCGTAAAAAATGGCTGGCGCAGATCGATGGCTATCGCAAGGAGTGGGACAAGTTCGTGGCGCCCGGCTTTTCCGATGACACCACGCCGATCAATCCGCAGCGCGCGGCGGCCGAGATCGACAAGGCGCTGCCGGAGGATGCGATCCTCGTCTCCGACATCGGCGTGCATCACAACTGGCTGCTCGGCTTCTGCAAGCCGAAGCGGCCAGACTCGCTGATCGGCTCGATGGGATTTGGCCCGATGGGCTTTGGCGTGGCTGGCGTGATGGGCGCAAAGTTCGCGGCGCCCGACCGGCCCTGCGTGTCGGTCTGCGGCGACGGTGCCTTCTTCATGCATGCCAACGTGCTGGGTACGGCGGTCGAGTACAATCTGCCCGTGGTCTGGGTGGTCTGGAATAATTACGCCTACGCCTCGATCCGCGGGCTACAGCGCGGTTATCTCGGCGGGCGCGAGCTCGCGACCGATTTCAAGCATCCGGAGACGGGCGAACGTTATAATCCCGACTTCGCGGCGATGGCGCGCTCCTGCGGCGTCGAAGGCGTGCGGGTCGATCGCGCCGGAGATCTTGGCGAGGCGATCCGCAAGGGCATCGCCGCCAACAAGCCCTATCTGATCGACGTCGACATCGCGGCCGACGTCAATCCGGTTGGCGCCGGCGTCTGGGAACTGCCTGGCCTCGGCCAGAGCAAGGCCGGTATCGGCACGCGCTTCCAGCCGGGCTGATCGCGCGGCCCGCAGATCCACAAAACAAAAAGATATCGGGGAGATGGGAATGACGCTCGCAGGCAAGAAAATCGTCGTGATTGGCGGCTCCTCAGGCATCGGTCTCGCCACGGCGGAACTGGCCAAGGCGCAAGGCGCTGACGTCATCATCGCCTCGCGCAGCGCTGCGAAGCTCGATCCCGTTGCCGAGCGGCTGAAGGTGACGGCGATTCCTACCGATGTCACCAGCGACGAGAGTGTTGTCGAACTGTTCCGCCGCACCGGTCCTGTCGATCACGTCGTGCTCACAGCTGCGCAACTTCGTACCGGTCCGTTCAAGACGGTCGCGATGGACGATGTGCGCGCCACCATGGAAGGCAAGTTCTGGGGCGCCTGGCGCGTCGCACGCGAGGCCGAGATTCGTCCGGGCGGCTCGCTGACACTGGTCACTGGTTTCCTCAGCGTCAGGCCACGACCGAATTCGGCGATCATCAGCGCTGCCAACGGCGCGCTGGAATCGCTGGCCCGTGCTCTCGCGCTCGAGCTTGCGCCGGTGCGTGTCAACGCAGTGTCGCCCGGCGTGATCGACACGCCGATCCGGGCGGCGATGCCTGAAGCTGCGCGAAAGGAGATGCTGGCGAAGACGGCGGCTGCTCTGCCCGTCGGCCGCGTCGGCATGGCCGAGGACATCGCCCGGCAGATCGCAAGCTTCATGACCAACGGCTTTGCCACGGGCTCGATTGTCTATATCGACGGCGGCGCGCTGGTGAATTGAGACGCGTGAAAAGGGAGCACGATCATGGCCGAGGAGAGCAACGGCGCCTTCATCCGCAACATCGCCGAAGTGCCCTGGCGGGAATTCCCCAATCATTTCGGCGGCGCGCTGTCAAAGCCGCTGGTGATGCCGGAGACCGCGGGCTCGCGCCACATCGACTACCGCATCTCGATGTACCAACCGATGGCCCATGTCGCGCGTCATCATCACAAGGTGCAGGAGCAGGTCTATCACGTGCTCGAAGGCGAGGGGCTGATGGAGATCGCGGGCAGGAACCATGTCGTGCGCAAGCACGACGTGATCTTCCTGCCGCCTGGCGTCGAGCACGCGATCTCGAATTCGGGCCTGACCGATCTCGTGTTCCTGGTGGTGACCTCGCCGGTGACGGACGACGAGAAGCCGGTCTGACCGGTTAGCGATCGCTCGATGCGACGCGGACGGCGCGGGCCTTTGCGCTCTTTCCGGCCGCACGCGCCGCGATCATGCCGCGCGCCTTGCCATGGCCCGCGGCACTCTTGCGCAGCAGCGATGCGAACCGCTTGCGTGCACGGTTGGCCGAGAGCTGCGCCGCCAACTGCTCGGCCTTGCGAATGATGGTTGCGATCGAGGGCGTCAGGTTCACCGGAACCCAGGCGACATCCTTCGTCTTGGAGAGACTGCCGACGCCTTCGCAGGGAGCTTCGCGCGGCAAGTCGATGCGGATCGCGAGCGCTTCCGAGCGCTCGGTCCAGTCCTCGGCCTTGGTGCCGGTGATGATGCGGACATAGTCGCGCGTCTCGCGGGGCAGTTCGCTCTCTCTGGCGAGCCACTTCTGGATGCGACCCGGCCCGGCGTTGTAGGCCGCCGCGGCGAGGCCAAGATTGCCGAAATCGTCGCGGAGCTTGCGCAGGAATTTTGCTGATGCGGGCAGCGCCTTCATCGGATCGAAGGGATCATCGAGCCCGACCTCAGCGGCCGTTTCGGGCATGAACTGCGCCACGCCCTGCGCGCCGGCCTGGCTGACCTCATTGGAGCGAAAGCGGCTCTCCTGCCAGAGCAGGCGGGCGAAGAACGGCACCGGAATGCCGCTGGCTTCAGCCGCTTCCCTCAGCGCGCGACAGAATTGTTCGGTTGGCGAAGCCGGAGTCTGCGGTGCGAACTCAATCACGCGCGCCGCCTCGTTGGTTTCCTCGTACGACGCGCGCGCGTTCGCCAGTTCGATGGCTTGCACGCTCGCAAGGAAGAGCTCGACGACCGGAACAAGTGGGGAGGCTTGATTGTTCTGAACAACGGCGTCGTCGAAGGTTGATGTTTGCCGGGACACCGAAGGATCGAGGTCGCACATCAGAATCAGAAACGCGGCGCAAGCCGCGATGACAAATCGCATTGCGTGGGCAACCTCAAACTGTGGGGGAACGACCAGCGCCTGCGCCGGTGACAACGACTTCTTAACCGCAATTGCGGCGAAGCTGCGATTCCGGGAGACCGCCGGTGTTAGTACGGTGTTCCCACAGCAGGATATGCGACTTCGGCCCCGCGGATCTACGGAACCGCAGGGAAATGCGACGCTGCAAACTACGTCGGGGTAGGCGAGCGGCGGCTACGGCTTGGGAAAATCCTTCCGCATTGCTATCTCTGCGGCGTCGCCGGGCGACAGCACGGTCTGCTCGAAGGCCGCTTGCGGCTTCGTCATGATGTCGTAGAGCGAGATGCCCTTGATCGGCCTCCCGATAAGCTTGCGGACGCAATCGGCGAGCGTGCCGTTGTAGACGAGATAGGGCGGACCTCGGTCCTTCTGCCTCTCGCCCTTCAGGGACGGCCATTTCTTCAGTTCGGCCGGCGCGTCATAGGCGACCGGTCAGCCTTCCTTAAACATGCGTTTGGCCCCGGGCGGCTTGGACTGCCCGGAATCCTAAAGCCGCGGGGTCAACACACGTTAAAGAACAGGTTCAAATCAGCCGGCAATGAAGGCGAGCAGTGTGCCGTTGGCCTTGGCAGGCGGTACGCAGATCGCGGCCCCGCTGCGCAGCGCGACCGGCCCCAGCGCCTTCTCGGTGACCGCCAAATCGCCGCTGACAAGCACCAGCGCCGCGCCGCCGCGCTCGGACAGACCTGCGAGCGGCACGCCGGGATAGCGTTTGCCGAGTTGGTCCAGCGTCAGATAGACGAAGTCGGCGCGATCGCCGCCGGAGGGCACCGTGACCGCGCCGTCGGCTTCCGCCTTCGGCGCGCGGTCGATCAGCCGCCCCAGATGTGCGGCTTCCTTGGCGGGCTCAGGCGTTGCGATCAGCGCCTGCTTGATGCGCTTGGCCGCATTGGCGTGCTTCATCAACTCGGGAATCCACACGGTGTCGCGGGTCTTGTGCTGGCAGGCGAAGATGCGCACGCCACCCGGCGCTTCCACGGTCGGCCACATGAAGGTACGGAATTTTGCGGCTGAGATCGTGCCGTTCGGCAGCGTCACCGGCCGCTCGAAATCGGTAGGACCGATCGGCGTGAGGCCACGCGCGCGGATCTCCTCGGCGCCGGCGGCGGAATCGACCGCGGTGAAGGCGATGCGCTCGATGCCTTCGCCGCGCCTGTCGAGGAAGGCGCGTGCCGGTGCATTATGCTCGGTCGCAGCCAGGACGCCGAGCAGCTCCATATAGTCCGGGTCGAACATGATGGTGTAGTTGCCGGTCCCCATATGCGCGCTGTGGGTGCCGCGCGGCGAGATCGTGAAGCCGAGCTGCCTGTAGTTTTCGGCGGCCTTGTCGAGGTCCTGAACCATGACCACGGCGTGGTCGATACCGATGACGTTCTTGAGGGCCACTGTTCTTTCCCCACTACGAATGCACACTGACTTTGGACGGCGACCTTGGCCGCCGGTCCTATCTATGCTGGATAGGCGATCAAGTCATTTTCAAATCGGCGGGAAATGCGGAATTTCATTCCGCCAAAAGCTCGATCGACACACGAGGGCCGATGCCGTCAGCGATCCTGCTCGCTGATATAGGCAGCGAGGATGGCGCGTTCCTCGCTGGTCATTTCCGTGATGTTGCCCGGTGGCATCGCAGTCGACCATGCGGCCACGCGGCCGATCAGGCGGATGTTGCGATGGATGTGCTCGGGAGCGTCGAGCAAAATGCCCTTCGGCGCGGTCACGATGCCGGCCCAGACCGGCTCGGCCGCGTGGCACATGCTGCAGCGGGACATCACGATCTCCTCGACATTGGCGACCGTGGGCTGCGCCGACAGCGCGCCCGTCTTCACCTCGCGCGGGCCGGCCGCGGAGAGGAAGAAGATCGCGATCGCGCCCACTGCTGCCACGGCCCACACCCACCACGGCGATTTGCGCCCCGCATGCCGCTCGTTGAAGAAATGGCGGATCACAGGCCCCAGCGCCAGCACGATCGCGACGATGATCCAGTTGAAGCGTGTCGCATAGAGCAGGGGATAGTGGTTGCTGATCATCAGCACGACCACGGGGAGCGTCAGATAGTTGTTGTGGACCGAGCGCTCCTTGCTGGTCTTGCCGTATTTCGGATCGGGCGCCTTCCCCGCGATCAAGGCGGCTACGATCTTCTTCTGGTTCGGAATGATCACCGCGAAAACGTTGGCGACCATGATGGTGCCGATGATCGCGGCGATCTGGTTGAAGGCGCCGCGGCCGCTGAGGACGTGCGTGAAAGCGTAGGTCAGCGCAACCAGGAAAAGATAGCCGCCGATGGCAAAGGGCAGCTCGCGCTGCGCAAGACCGGTGCGGCAGGCGACCTCGTAAAGCAGCCACGCCAGCGCGAGGCTGCAAAAGCTGAACAGTCCGGCCTGAACCGGCGTCAGATCGAGGATCGACTTGTCGACCAGGAACAGGTCGGCGTCGAGATAATAGACCACCACCATCAGCGCGAAGCCGGACAGCCAGGTGGTGTAGGCCTCCCATTTGAACCAGGTCAGCTCCTCCGGCATCTGGTGAGGTGCCACCAGATATTTCATGATCCGGTAGAATCCGCCGCCATGGACCTGCCAGGCCTCGCCCTGCACGCCGTCTGGCAGGTCAGACTTCGGCTTCAGGCTGAGATCGAGATGGATGAAATAGAAGGAACTGCCGATCCAGCCGATCGCCGCCACCACGTGCAGCCAGCGCAGCAGCAGGCTCGCCCATTCCGATAAAATCGATCCCCACATGATCACCCCATCAATCGCGACATCGATGCCGCAGCTTTGATGACCGCAACCGGCGGCCGTGCCCCTACAATGTGTCGCACCGATCAGGCGCATTTTCCAGTACGATGGGTCGCGGCTGATGCACATCGTGCGGGCATGAGCTGACGTGGGATTCGGCAGGTACGTGACCTGCCTCCGAGCGTTTGCGGGTGGATAGGCATTGACGTTTGAGACGGGCAGGCCGGGAGGAATACGGCGTGAAATACAGGATATGGTCCGCGGCGATGTCTGCGGGGCTGCTGGTCGCCGCTGTGGCCAGCGCGCCGGCCGAGCCGGTGCTGCAAGGCAAGGACGCCTACGGCAATTGGCAGTCCGACAAGCCCGGCACGGTCCGGCTGATCCAGCCGCAGGACCTCGCCAAGCCCGGTGCCACGCCGTCGGTTGCGAGCTTCCCGCGCGTAGTGCCGCGGCCGCCGGAGGCAGCGCTACAGGTGCCGGCCGGTTTCAGGATAGACCTGTTTGCCGAAGGTCTGCGCGGTCCGCGGATCGTTCGCGTTGCGCCGAACGGCGATGTGTTCGTGGCGGAGATGCGGGCAGGCAATATCCGCGTGCTTCGCGCCGGAGACGGCGGCAAGGTCGCGACCAACGAGGTCTTTGCCGGGGGCCTGAAGCAGCCCTTCGGCATCGCCTTCTTTCCGAACGGCGACAATCCGCAATGGGTCTATATCGCCAATACGGATAGCGTCGTCCGCTTTCGCTATCAGGCCGGCGATCTTAAGGCGCGGGGCAAGGCTGAGACGATCGTCGCAAACCTGCCGCATGACGGCGGCCACTCCACGCGCGACATCGTCTTTACGCCGGACAACAAGCGCATGCTGGTGTCGGTCGGCTCGCTCAGCAACGTCGCTGAGGGCATGGGTAATCCGCCGGGCGGATTGGATGCCTGGTCGCGAACGCAGCCGTTGGGAGCGGCCTGGGCAAGCGAGACCGAGCGCGCCACCGTGCTTGCCTTCAATCCGGACGGCAAGGAACGGAAGATCTACGCCACCGGTATCCGCAACTGCGTCGGTCTTGCAATTCAGCCGCAGACGGGCCTGCCCTGGTGCTCGACCAACGAGCGCGACGGCCTCGGCGACGATCTCGTGCCCGACTATGTGACCAGCTTGAAGGAGGGCGCGTTCTACGGCTGGCCGTGGTTCTATATCGGCAACAATGAAGACCCGCGCCACGCCGGCGCGCGGCCGGACCTCAAGGACAAGGTGACGATCCCCGACGTGCTGGTGCAGCCGCATTCGGCCTCGCTCGGCATGAGCTTCTATCAGGGCACGCAGTTTCCATCCGAGTACCAGGGCGACGCCTTCGCCGCCGAGCACGGCTCCTGGAACCGATCGAAGCGCACAGGCTACAAGGTGATCCGCATCAGGATGAAGGACGGCAAGCCGACGGGAGAGTACGAGGATTTTGTCACAGGGTTTGTCGTGAACGATGCCGAGGTCTGGGGGAGGCCGGTCGGGGTCGCGGTGACGAAGGATGGATCGTTGCTGATCTCGGAAGATACTGGCGGCACGATCTGGCGGGTGACGCATTAGCAATCGCGCGGCGGCGAGCGGAATTTGCGAGAGCAAACTCCGGGTGCGGGGGACCCTCCGCGAGTCCAACTGTCATCGTCGTTGTGGAAGCAGTCCCTCACCCCAACCCTCTCCCCGTAAGAACGAGGAGAGGGGGAAGAAAGTGCTCACCCCCGTCTCACGCTCGCTCCGCCATCCACCGGCAGTGTCACGCCTGTAATAAAATTCGCTTCATCCGACGCCAGGAACAGTGCGGCGTTCGCCACGTCCCACCCCGTGCCCATCTTCTTTCGCAGCGGCACCTTGCTGTCGCGCTCGGCTTCGACTTCGGCGCGGGTCTTGTGCCATTCGCGGGCGCGGGTGTCGACGGCCATTGGCGTGTTCATCAGGCCCGGCAGAATGACGTTGGCGCGGATGCCGTATTCGGCGTTCTGGTAGGCGAGCTGTTCGGTGAAGGCGATCATCGCCGATTTCGTCGCCTTGTAGGCGACGTAAGGATAGGTCGTGATTGCGGCCATCGAGGAGATATTGATGATCGCGCCGCTGTTCTGCGCACGCATGATGGGGATCACCTCTTTCGCCGCAAGGATGCAGCTCTTCAGATTGATGGCGACGACGCGGTCGAAGGCTTCTTCGGTCAGTTGAAGCAATTCGGCATCGCCGCCGGACAGGCTGACGCCGACATTGTTGTGCAGCACGTCGATCCGGCCCCAGCGCGACTGCGCGTCCGCCACCATCGCTTTGATGTCGGCGGATTTGGTCACGTCGGCCTTGAAGGCTGCGGCGCTGCCCTGCTTCGCAGCGATCATCGCGGCGGTTTCCTGCGCCGACTCCAGATGATGATCGACGCACAGCACTTTCGCACCCTCGCGCGCGAAAGTCAGCGCGGTGGCGCGGCCGTTGCCCATGCCTTCGCCGGGGCTTTGCCCGGCGCCGACCACGATTGCGACCTTGTCTTTCAGGCGCATGTCAATTCACTCCCGGGATCGGGTACTGTTGCAGTACCTCTTTATAATAGGGCTCGTTGTCGATCTTCATGGTGGCGAGCACGCGCACCACGTCGCAATAGAAGGCGATGGTCAGAACGAGGTCTACCATGTGCTCATCGGAGAGATGCTGTTTGATCTCGGAGAAGGTTGCATCTGACATCGCGAGTTCGCGCACCATCTCGCGGGCGCCTTTCAGGATCGCTTTTGCCAAGGGCTCAAGCTTCGAGGGTTTGCCCTCGGTCTCCGCCATCAGGCCCGCAATATCCTCGTCGGTGACGCCGAACTCCTTGCCGATCTTCACATGGTGGGTGAACTCGTACTCCGACTTCTCCATCCAGCCGACCTGGAGGATGGCGAGCTCCCGCAGGCGCGGGTCGAGCTTGCTCTTGAAACGGATATAGCCGCCGATGCCGTTGAAGGCGCGCGCCATTTCCGGCGAATTGACCAGCAGCTTGTGCAGATTGGTGTTGCGCTTGAGCATGTCGCGATATTCGGGCGCGACCTGGTCGGCCTCGAGATAGGGCAGGCGGGCCATCCCTGGTGTTCCTTTCAGTGTTTCAGTGTTCTTGTGATTCACGTTCGGGGGCTTGCAGCGTCACGCCGCCATCGACGACCAGCACCTGGCCGGTGATGTAGCGCGAAAAATTGCTGAGCAGGAATTTGACCGCGTGGCCGACGTCCCAGCCGGTGCCTTCGGTTTTCAGCACGGAGGCCTTGGCCCGCTGGGCGCGCGCCTGCTCGCTCATGCCGCGGGCATAGACCATCGGCGTGTACATCGGCCCCGGACAGATGCAGTTGACACGGATATTGTCGCGGCCGTGGTCGACCGCCATCGCGCGGGTCAGCCCGATGATGGCAGCCTTCGAGGTCGTGTAGGTCGTGAGCCCGCGCGGGCGCAGTGCCGAGATCGAGGAGATGTTGACGATCGCGCCGCCCTTCGCGGTCCTGATCATGGCGGGGATCGCGTGCTTGGAGAGCAGGAACATGGTCTCGACATTGACCTGCATGACACGGCGATATTGCTCGGGCGCTTCATCCACCACGCTGCCGCGGCTGCCGATGCCGACATTGTTGTCGAGGAAGTCGAGCCGGCCCCAGCGGTCCAGCGCAGCTTCGACCAGGGTCTCGCAATCGCCCTCGCTGGTGACGTCGCCGCCATGGGCTGCGGCCGTGCCGCCCTCGGTAGTGATCATCTCGACGGTGCGCTCGGCGAGCTTGAGGTCGCGATCGGCCACCAGCACTTTCGCGCCGGCGCGGGCGAGCAGAATTGCTGCGGCGCGGCCGTTGCCAATGCCATCGCCCGCGGCGCCGCCACCGCTGATCAGCGCCACCTTGCCGGCGAGGCCGGCATCGTCCTCAGGGCCCTGCATGGTGTTCCGTCCCTTATTTTTTGAGGACGATAGCAACGGGGTACGGGGATGAGAAGGCCGGTCGTCACGCGCTCATGTCATTGACATCGCATGGAATTGCATGCCGCCGCGCGGCACGGCGCACAATCGACCGGCCGTATCGCGGAACCGACTTCACGCAACTGCGTTTGTTGCTGGGCCTTTTCCGCGTTAGGCTCTTCCTCGGGGTTTCCCAATCGCCAGTGGCTTGCCGATGAATCTGCTCGATCCACAAGGGCCGGTGGCTGCCGCCAACAGCACCATCCTGGTCGATTCCGTCTTCATCATGCTTGCGATCGTGGTGCCAACCATCATCGTGATCCTCGCGTTTGCGTTCTGGTTTCGCGCCTCCAATCCGAAAGCGCAGTTTCAGCCGGACTTCGTCTATTCCGGTCGCGTCGAGATGGTGGTGTGGGCGATCCCCGCGCTCACTGTCATCCTGCTCGGCGGCGTTGCCTGGATCGGCTCGCATAAGCTCGATCCCGCCGTGTCGGTGCCGGGCACCGGCAGCCCAGTGAGGATTCAGGCCGTCTCGCTCGACTGGAAATGGCTGTTCATCTATCCGGACCAGCGCATCGCCACTGTCAATACGTTGACTGTGCCGGCGGGTGCGGAGCTGAACTTCCAGCTGACCTCGTCGAGCGTGATGAACGTGTTCTTCATCCCGCAACTCGGCAGCATGATCTACACCATGAACGGCATGGTGACGCGGCTGAACCTGCGCGCGGATAATGAAGGCAAGCTCCAGGGCCTGTCGGCGCATTTCTCCGGCGACGGTTTTCCGGACATGATGTTCGACGTCAACGTGATCTCGCCGGTCGCCTTTCCCGATTGGGTCGCGGCCACGGCGAAGACCGGCGCCGTGCTGAACGAGGAGAGCTACAAGAAGCTGATGCAGCAGGGCATCGAGAGGGGCAGGCCGACCTATCGCCTCGACGATCCCCGGCTGTTCGACCTGATCGCCACCCAGCACATTCCGCCGGGGCCCGGACCCGAGCTCATCTCCGATGCTGGAAGGCCGCACAGTGGAGGCCATGATGCTCGGTAAGCTCGATTGGTCGGCGATCCCGTTTGGCCAGCCGATTCCGCTCATCGCAGGCGCCGTGGTGCTGGTGGGGATCCTGGCGGTGCTGATCTGGGTCGTGGTGAAGGGGCATCTGCCTTATCTCTGGCACGAATGGATCACCAGCGTCGATCACAAGCGCATCGGCGTGATGTATATCCTGCTGGCCTCGGTGATGCTGCTGCGCGGCGGCAGCGATGCGATCATGATGCGGATCCAGCAGGCGATCGCCTACCAGTCGCAGGGCTATCTCCCGCCGGAGCACTACAACCAGATCTTCTCGGCGCACGGCACCATCATGATCTTCTTCACGGCGATGCCGTTCGTGATCGGGCTGATGAACCTGGTGGTGCCGCTCCAGCTCGGGGTGCGCGACGTCGCCTTTCCGACGCTCAACTCCGTCGGCTTCTGGCTGACCGCGACCGGCGCGCTGCTGGTCAATATTTCGCTCGTGATCGGCGAGTTCGCGCGCACGGGTTGGCTCGCTTTTCCGCCGCTGTCGGAATTGTCGTATTCGCCTGGCGTCGGCGTCGACTATTATGCCTGGTCGCTCCAGATATCCGGCGTTGGCACGCTCGTGGCCGGGATCAATCTCGTCACCACCGTGCTGAAGCTGCGCACTAAGGGCATGAACTATCTGCGCATGCCGATGTTTTGCTGGACCACGCTGGCCTCGAACCTGCTCATCGTCGCGGCCTTCCCGATCCTCACCGCCACGCTCGCGATGCTGCTGCTCGATCGCTATCTCGGCTTCCACTTCTTCACCAACGAAGCCGGCGGCAACGTCATGATGTTCATGAACTTGATCTGGGCCTGGGGACATCCGGAGGTCTACATCCTGGTGCTGCCGGCCTTCGGCATCTTCTCCGAGGTGGTCTCGACCTTTTCCGGCAAGGCGCTGTTCGGCTATCGCTCGATGGTGCTCGCGACCATGGCGATCTGCGTCATTTCCTTCATGGTCTGGCTGCACCATTTCTTCACGATGGGCGCGGGCCCCGACGTCAACGCTATCTTCGGCATCGCCAGCATGATCATTGCGGTGCCGACGGGGGTGAAGATCTACAACTGGCTGTTCACGATGTATGGTGGCCGCATCCGCTTCGCGACGCCGATGCTGTGGGCGGTTGGCTTCATGGTCACCTTCATCATCGGCGGATTGACGGGCGTGCTGGTCGCGGTGCCGCCGGCCGACTTCATGCTCCACAACAGCATGTTTCTGGTGGCGCACTTCCACAATGTGATCATCGGTGGTGTGCTGTTCGGCGCGTTCGCCGGCTTCGAATACTGGTTTCCCAAGGCGTTCGGCTTTCGCCTCGACGAGCGCTGGGGCAAGCGAGCGTTCTGGTTCACCTTCACCGGCTTCTACGTCACCTTCGTTCCGCTCTATATCGCCGGCATGCTCGGCATGACGCGCCGCATGCAGCACTTCGATGTTGCAGCATGGCGGCCCTGGATGATCGTGGCGGCGATCGGCATGGCCGTGCTGACGATCGGGGTGATCTGCCAAATCATGCAGCTCGTCGTCAGCATCCGCAATCGTGAGGCGCTGCGCGATCGCACCGGCGATCCCTGGGATGGCCGCTCGCTGGAATGGGCGACCTCGTCGCCGCCGCCGGTGTTCAATTTCGCGTTCCACCCCGACGTGCGCGGCGAGGACGCCTATTGGGACATGAAGGCTCATGCCCAGCAGCAGTCGCTCGAACACGAAGGGCCAGAATACCAGGACATCGAGATGCCCAGGAACTCGCCAACCGGTTTCGTCTGCGCGTTTTTCGCCACCATTATGGGCTTTGCGCTCATCTGGCACATCTGGTGGATGGTGATCCTGGGCGGCATTGGTGCGTTCGCGACCTTCGTCGTGTTCGCCTGGCGCGACCATGACGAATACGTCATTCCGGCCGCGGAGGTCGCCCGTATCGACCGCATCAATCTCGAGGAGCGACGCAACCTCGTCAGCATGGCGGGGGCACTCTGATGTCAATGACCGCAACCGTCGGCCGCGCCCACGCCGATCCCCATCACATCGGGCTTGTCGTCGAGCATCCCGGCCCCGCATCGAAGCGCATCGTGACGGCCTACGGCTTCTGGGTCTTCCTGCTCTCCGACATCGTGATGTTCTCCTGCTTCTTTGCGGCCTATGCGGTGCTGGTGAGCCAGACCGCCGATGGCCCGAAGGGTTCGGAGATTTTCGAGCAGAGGAATGTCGCGATCGAGACGGTCTGTCTGCTGCTGTCGAGCTTCACTTGCGGCATGGCCAGCATCGCAGCCGATGTGCGCGATCGGTTCTGGTTCTATCTCGGCATGGCCATAACCTGCCTGCTGGGGCTCATATTCCTGGCGATAGAGTTCCGCGAATTCGCCGATCTCGTCGCCCGCGGCTATGGCCCGTCGCGCAGCGCGTTCCTGACCGCGTTCTTCTCGCTGGTCGGGTGCCACGGCCTGCATGTCTCGGCCGGCGTACTCTGGCTCCTTACCATGATGGCGCAGGTGTTCGCCAAAGGCTTTCGCGCCGACGTCTTGCGCCGGATGATGTGTTTTGCGCTGTTCTGGCATGCGCTCGACATCATCTGGGTCGGGGTGTTTTCCGTCGTCTACCTGCTTGGGAGTGGCGTATGAGCGATCAAGCGCAGATGTCTGTCGAACACGACCTCGCGCCGGGCGAGGAAGAGCAACACAGTGTCGGCGCCCGCATCGTCGGCTACGTCGTCGGTCTTGCTCTGGCGCTGTTGCTCACAGCTACGTCGTTCTTCATCGCCGGCACTAACCTGGTCTGGCAGCCCTCCATTCCCGTCGCGCTGATCGTGCTGGCGATCGCGCAGATGGGCGTGCATCTGGTGTTCTTCCTGCACATCACGACGGGGCCTGACAACACCAACAACGTGCTGGCGCTGGCCTTCGGACTGATGGTCGTGTTTCTGGTGGTCGGCGGGACTGTCTGGATCATGGCGCATCTCAATCAGAATATGCCGCCGATGGACCAGATCATGCAGATGCGGAGCTAGAGCGTCTGATCAAAAAAGAAGAGCCGCTTGCGTAAACAAGCGGCCCAAGTCTAGGGAGGAAACGCCCGAGCAAAGACAATCGGGCCGGAGCCGGATTGTCTGCCAAGGAGACGATAGCGCAAGGCGCTACCGCACGTTGTTAGAATTGCAGCAACTCCCGATGGAGATCAATTCCGGGTCAATACGGTCTCAGGCTACCGCACGCACCTGTGAGGGCTTTCTTACTTTGGCCGGCGGCAATTATACGCCTTGCGGAAGCCTGAAGCCTGCGCGTCGTCCTCCGAGCAGAACCAGCGGTCGGGCTTCGTGGTTGCGGCATAGCTCGGGCAGCCCCTTAAGTGATAGATGCCGATGTTGCCTGTGACGCGCGCGCGCACGGCGAGCTTGCCCTTGATGCCGCAGCTCGGCGGCATCGCCAGGTCTTCCGGAAACAGCGCCGCGCGAATCTCCTTGTCACGGTCGGAGCGGCAGGCGGCGCCCAGGAGCGCGCCGTCCTTCTTGCCGGTGCGAAAGTCTTGCGGTGCAACAAAGCAGCCCTTCCAGATGCCGGCCGAAGCCGATTTGGCGTCTGCGGCCGCCGGCTTGACGTTGGCCTTGATCGGTTCGCGCGCGATCGCAAAGCCGAGTTTGATGAGTTGCTCGTTCAAGCTGACCTTGTCGCCCTCGGCCGTGCAGATCGCCCGGTGCCGCTTGCCAAAGTTCTTCTCCGGTCCGACATCGTCGCAGCGCACCGCCCGTCCGCTGATCAGCTTGGTCAGCTGGTCGCGGGCCTCGATGCCGCAGGTCCAGGGATCGGCGTGATCGTCGATGCAGACCTGGTCCAGTTCCGGCGCATCGACGCCGTCGAGCCGGTAGGTGACGTCGCCAAGCTGGATGGAATTGGCGTCCCGCACGGTCGCGGCTGCGGTCAGTGCGGAGGCGGGTCCGGAGGTGGCCAAAAATCCGGACAGAGCGAGAAACAGAACAAGCGCGAAAGCGCGGGTGGTGGCAATGGAATTTCGGAAGGACATACGGTCTCGCTATCGATTGCTCTTTCCTCTCGTTCCTAGCATCCGGACGTGGCAACACCAATGGTCTGCGCCCTGCGAAGTGCGACATTCCGGCCTCGCGGCTTTACTCAGCCGTCGCTCTGATCCTATCGTCCACCGGCCTTGCGAGCCGTGATGGCCGAATCGCCCGGGAAGCGGCGAGGGCGGGAGGATAATGTTGCGATGAAAGACCCCGTGGACGTCCTGATCATCGGCGCCGGCGCTTCGGGCGCCGCCGTCGCATGGTCGCTGGCCGAGACCAAGATGCACATTCTCTGCCTGGAGCAGGGTGGCTGGATGAATCCCGCGGAATATCCGAGCACGGGGCGGGACTGGGAGGCCAAGTTCTACGGCGAGTGGTCGTCGAGCCCGAATGTCCGCTGCCGGCCCGAGGATTACCCGATCAACGACGACAATTCGCCGATCAAGGTCGTCAACTACAACGCGGTCGGCGGCTCGACGGTGATGTACACCGCGCACTGGCCGCGGCTGCATCCCTCCGATTTCAAGGTCAAGACGCTCGACGGCGTCGCCGACGACTGGCCGATCGATTACGACGCGCTGACCCCGTTCTTCGAGGAAAACGACCGTATCATGGGTACGTCCGGCCTGTCCGGCGATCCGCTGTCGCCGCTGACGCATCCGCCGATGCCGCAGCAGCCGCTCGGATTGTCCGGCGCGATCCTCGGCAAGACCATGAACGAGCTCGGCTGGCACTGGTGGCCGTCGGACACGACGGTCGCGACCATGGACTATGAGGGCCGCGCGCGCTGCATCAATCTCGGCCACTGCACGCCGGCCTGCGCGCAAGGCGCGAAATCCTCGACCGACATCACCTATTGGCCGCATGCGGTCCGCGCCGGCGTCGAGCTGCGCACTCATTGCCGGGTGCGCGAGATCACGACCGATGAGAACGGCATGGCTTCGGGCGTGGTCTATTACGACAAGGACGGCGTCGAGCAGTTTCAGCCCGCGCATGTCGTCATCATCGCCTGCAATGGAGTCGGCACACCGCGGCTGTTGCTCAACTCGGCGTCGAGCCGCTTCCCGAACGGCCTTGCCAATTCGTCCGGCCTCATCGGCAAGAACTTGATGTTTCATCCCTACGCGCAGATCTACGGCTATGTGAAGGAGCAGACCGACAGCAACCGTGCGCCGCCGACCTGCCTGTGGAGCAAGGAGTGGTATGACACGGACCTGTCGCGCGGCTTCGTGCGCGGCTACGGCGTTCAGTTCGTGCGCGGGGCAGGACCGGTGTTCGAGGCTGTCGTCAGCGAGCAGAAGGGTATTCTGCCCTGGGGCGCGGATCATCATCGTGTGTTCCGCAAGCTCAACGGCCATCGGTTGGGTTTCTCCGCGATCTGCGAGGATCTGCCGGAGGAGCACAATCGCGTCACGCTCGATCCGGTGCTGAAGGACAGCCACGGCATTCCCGCGCCGAAGATCGATTACACGATCAGCGAGAACAGCCGGAAGATGATGGAGTATGCGCTCGCCCGCGGCCGGGAGGTTCTCGAAACCGCGGGTGCGACCGACATCTGCGTCAATTCGCCGATCCCGTGGGGCGGCTGGCACCTGCTCGGCACCGCGCGAATGGGCACTGACCCCGAACGTTCAGTCGTGAACGAATGGGGCCGCTCGCACGACGTGAAGAATCTCTTCATCGTCGACGGCAGCGTCTTCGTCACCTCGGGCGGGGTCAACCCGACCTCCACCATTCAGGCCATCGCGCTCTACGTCGCCGACCAGATGAAGCAGCGCCTCGCCAATTTGTTCGACTGAGGCAGTCATGTCCGCAGACAATCAACTGACGCGCACCCAACGCGACGATCTCCGCACCATCGCTGCGATGATCGTTCCTGCCAGCGACGAGTACAAGGTGCCCAGCGCCGACGACCCCGCGATCCAGGCAGACATGCTCGCGACGCTCGGCCGCGACTCCAGATTGGTGGCGGCGGCGCTGGACCATCTGGCACGGCTCGCCGGCCAACCGCTCGCCGAGCTCGATGTCGCCAGGCGTGATGCCGTGGCGCAGGAGTTTCGCAGCTCCGGCGGCGCGGCTGCGGCAACGCTCGTTCGCGTCGTGCTGCAATGCTACTACCGCGACGACCGCGTGCTGCGCTCGCTCGGGCTCGAGCTGCGCGCGCCCTTTCCCAAGGGCTACGTGCTTCCCGACGGCGATTGGTCGCTGCTCGATCCGGTGAGGGCACGCGGCGGAACGTTGAGGCGGCCGACATAGCTGCGTCGCACGTCTGAGTGTTTGCGGACCCCGCATTCCGTGCCAGAGTTCGAACAAACAACACGGGGGGTGACGATGGCGGAAGACGGCGACCATTGGTTCGGCAAGCAGCCATCCCGCCCTCGCACCGAAGGCCGAAGCCACTCCGGCGTCACCCGCCGCAGCTTGCTTGCGAGCGCCGCGCTTCTGATCACCGCCTCGGGTGTCAGCGCTCGCACTGTCACGAAAGTGCTGCCGTGGAAGCCGAACGAGGCCTATCCGGTTACGCCGGTCGTGCCCGGCGGCTATCTCTTCTTCACCGCGAATGAAGCGGCCACCATCGATGCCTTCGTCGATCGGCTGATTCCGACCGACGAGCTCGGTCCTGGCGCGAAGGATGCCGACGTCACCACTTTCATCGACCGCCAGCTCACCGGCCCCTATGGCGGGCACGACTGGCTTTATATGCAAGGGCCCTTCCCGCCCAATCCGCTGCCGACGCAAGGTTTGCAATCGCCTCTGACGCCGCGCCAGCAGTATCGGCAGGGACTGGCTGCGCTCGACGCATACTGCACGACCACCTTCAACCGCAGATTCGTCCAGCTCAATGCGGATGAGCAGGACAAGCTCATTGCGGGCCTGGAGAAGGCGGAGATCCAGCTGCCGAACATCTCTAGCAGGATGCTGTTCAACGCGATCTATTCCAACACCATGGAAGGCTTTTTCGCCGATCCGATCTATGGCGGCAATCGCGATATGGCGGGCTGGAAGCTCGTTGGCTTCCCGGGCGTGCGCTACGATTTCCGTGATGTCATCGACAAGCCGAACCGGCCCTACACGCTGCCGCCGGTCAGCATGTAGGGGCGTCCAGCCTGGGGTCAGCGCTGATGGTCCGTCGTCTTCCTCGCAAGGATGTCGTCATCGTCGGATTTGGCTGGACCGGCTCGATTCTCGCCTATGAGCTTTCGCGTACCGGCTTCGACGTGGTTGCGATCGAGCGCGGGCCATGGCGCGATACGGCCGCCGATTTCAACATCGGCACTGCCGCGGACGAGCTGCGCTATGCCGTGCGCCACGATCTCTTCCTGCGTCCGAAGCAGGAAACGCTGACCATGCGCAACAATCCATCGCAGACGGCATTGCCGATCCGGAAGTGGGGAAGCTTCCTGCCGGGCAATGGTGTCGGCGGTGCCGGCCTGCACTGGAATGGCCAGACCTGGCGCTTCCTGCCGGACGATTTCCGTATCCGCAGCCACATGATCGAACGTTACGGCGAAGAGATCCTGCCGGAGGGAAATCATATCCAGGATTGGCCGGTCAGCTATGACGAGCTCGAACCGTATTATGACAAGTTCGAGCGTGTTGCCGGTATTTCGGGCAAGGCCGGTAACATCAAGGGCGAGATCCAGGCTGGCGGCAATCCCTTCGAGGGATCGCGCGCGCAGGAATATCCGACGCCGCCGCTGAAGCAGGGCTATCAGCAGGAGCTGTTCGCCAAGGCCGCGACCAATATGGGGTTGCATCCGTTTCCGCGGCCGTCGGCGAACATCTCGGTCGCCTACACCAACCCGTACGGCTGCAGCATGGCGCCCTGTACCTATTGCGGCTTCTGCGAATGGTTCGGCTGCGCCAATTATTCGAAATCGTCGCCGCAGACCTGCGTGCTGCCTGCGCTCATTCGCGAGCCGAGCTTCGAGGCGCGGACGGAATGCGAGGTGAGCAAGGTCAACCTCACCCTCGACGGCAAGATGGCGACCGGCGTCACCTATGTCGATGCCAATGGCGAGGAGTGGGAGCAGCCAGCCGATCTCGTGCTGGTCTGCGCCTACAGCCTGTTCAATGTCCGGCTGCTGTTGCTGTCCGGGATCGGCAAGCCCTATGATCCCGCCAGAAACGAAGGCGTGGTCGGCCGCAACTATGCCTACCAGACCGGCTCCGGCGCCGCCGCCTTCTTCGAGGATGTGAAATTCAATCCGTTCGCCGCCGCAGGTTCCCTCGGTGTCGCGCTCGACGACTACAACAGCGACAATTTCGATCACGGTCCGCACGGCTTTGTCGGTGGCGCCTCGATCACTTGCGCCCACACAAATGGAAGGCCGATCCGCTATCACCCGACCCCGCGCGGCACGCCGACTTGGGGAGGCGCTTGGAAGAAGGCGGTGCGCGACAACTATCAGCGAGTCGCGAGCGTCGGCGCCCAGGGCAGCGTCATGAGCTACCGCGACAACTATCTCGACCTCGATCCGACCTATAAGGATCCGCTCGGCCGCCCCCTGATGCGGATGACCTTCGACTACCAGCCGAACGAACAGAAGATGGCCAACTGGATGGCCGGGCGATGCGATGAGATCGCCAAAGCCATGGGCGCCAAGACAACCCAGGTCAATCGTCTCAACGTGCCATGGAACGTGGTGCCGTACCAAACGACGCACAACACCGGTGGCGCGGTGATGGGCGGCGATCCGACCACGAGTGTGCTCAACCGCTATCTGCAGTCCTGGGACGTGCCGAATGTGTTCGTGATGGGCGCTTCCGCGTTCCCGCAGAATGCCGGCTACAATCCGACCGGCACGGTCGGCGCGCTGACCTATTGGGGGCTGGATGCGATTTTCAGTTATCTGAAGTCGCCCGGCGCGCTGGTGCAGCCATGAGGTTGGAACGCATCGTGCGGCTGCGCAACTTGGTCCTGCTGCTGCCGCTGCTCGCGATCGGCGGCGCGACAGCCGATCCGGACTCCTATGTTGATGTGGTGCGCGGCAAGGCGCTCGCGACTGCCGGTGACTGCGTTGCCTGCCACACAGCCAAGGGCGGCGCGCCCTTTGCCGGCGGGCTCGCGCTCCAGACCCCGTTCGGTGCGATCATGACTGCGAACGTCACGCCCGACAATGCCACCGGCATCGGGAGCTGGTCGGCAGACGATTTCGCGCGTGCCATGCATGAGGGCAGGCGGCCGGCGGGGACCTATCTCTATCCCGCTTTTCCCTATCCCTATTATACCAAGGTGACGCGCGGCGATCTCGACGCAATCTATGCCTATCTGCGCACGTTGCCGCCGGTTGAGAACCACGTCAACCGCAACACGCTGCCGCTCCCGTTCAACATCCGCATGTCGATGGTCGGATGGAACATGCTGTTCTTCACGCCTGGCGAGTTCAAGCCGAATCCAAAGCGGTCGGACGAGTTCAACCGCGGTGCCTACCTTGTCGAAGGGCTCGGCCATTGCGGCGCGTGCCACACTCCGTTCAATGCGTTCGGCGCGAACAAGGACGACAAATACCTGCAGGGCAACCAGATCGACAATTGGACCGCGCCCAACATCACCAACGACATGCAGGCGGGCCTGGGGAAATGGTCCACCGACGACATCGTCCAGTATCTGAAGACCGGACAGACGCGCTTTAGCCTTGCCAGCGGGCCGATGAAGGACGTGATCGAGAACTCGACCTCGCACATGTCCGACGCCGACCTGAAGGCGATCGCGGTTTATTTGAAAGAGCGCGGCGCGGCCGGATCTGCGGCGCCCGCGCCGTTGCCGGCGTCCGATCCGCGTATGCAGGTGGGAGGGGCGATCTTCGTCGATACCTGCACCGCCTGCCATAAAAGCGACGGTGCCGGCGTCGCGCGGATGTTCCCAAAACTCGCCGGCAATGTGGTGACGACCCAGGATGATCCCGCGAGCCTCATTCGCATCATCATCGGCGGGGGTCGCGCGGCGGCCACTGAGACCAGGCCGACCTCGCCCGCAATGCCGTCGCTCGGCTATCGGTTGGATGACGCGCAGATCGCGGCCGTCGTCACCTATGTCCGCAATAGCTGGGGCAATGCCGCGGCCCCTGTCTCCGCGGAAACGGTGCAGGCCCTCCGCGCAAGGGTGACCGGCGCAGGAGATTAGCGGCCTTGCGGGAGCGCTGTAGGGTAACCATCTGACATGCCTTAAGGAATGTGTGCCATGTTGGATTTTACTTCAGATATCGCCGATGACAGCCTGTCATCGCAAACGGCAAGTGCTGCCTCGGTCGACGACCGGGCCCTACTGGATGCCTATTCCAATGCCGTGATCGACGTGACCGACCGCGTCGGCCCTGCCGTCGTGCGTGTCGAGACCGGGCCGAACGGCCGTGAGCGCGGCGGGCTTGGCTCGGGCATCGTGATCTCGCCGGATGGCCTCGTCCTCACCAACAGCCATGTGGTCGGCTCGTCGAAGGAGATCCGGCTGCGGGACGTCGAAGGCCATGTCGGCGACGCCCGGGTGCTCGGCGTCGATCCGGATACGGATCTGGCGCTATTGCGCGCCAACGGCGTTCGCGACTTGCCCTATGCTGCGCTCGGTAACTCCAAGATCTTGCGCCGTGGCCAACTCGTGATCGCGATCGGCAATCCGCTCGGCTTCGAGTCAACCGTCACCGCCGGCGTGGTCTCGGCGCTCGGGCGCTCGATCCGCTCGGTCAGCGGCCGCACCATCGAGGACGTGATCCAGACCGATGCTGCGCTCAATCCCGGCAATTCCGGCGGACCGCTGGTGTCGTCGAATGCCGAAGTGATCGGCATCAACACCGCCATCATCAATGGCGCGCAGGGCATCTGCTTCGCGGTTGCCAGCAACACCGCGCAGTTCGTGCTGTCGGAGATCATCCGGCATGGCTATGTCCGCCGCGCCTATATCGGTGTCGCCGGACAGACCGCGCCGGTCCCGCGGCGGCATGCGGTGCTCGCCAGCGTCGAGAACAAGATGGGCGCGCTGCTCGCGCAGATCGAGCCGGACGGGCCGGCGGCGAAGGCAGGCCTGTTGCCCGGCGACGTCGTGATCAGGCTCGACGGTGTCGAGATCAACGGCGTCGACGACCTGATCCGCGTGCTCGACCGCGATCGGATCGGCCGGCGGCTCGCCATGGACGTGCTGCGGCTCGGCCGCCTCCGGGCGATCGACATCGATCCCGTCGAGCGCAAGCCGGCGCGGGGCACATGATCCGGAAAAGTGCGAAGCGGTTGTCCGATAAGATCATGTGCAAAAAGTCGAGCGCTGGTGCCTCCGGGCGAGGTATGACGGTGTCATGCCTCGTTCGGGGAAACCTGCCGCATGATGCCGGCGCATGAGACCTACGATGTCATTGTCATCGGCGCTGGCGCTGGTGGCATGACGGCGGCTGCCGTTGCGGCTGCCGAGGGACTGCGCGTGCTGGTGATCGAGAAGACCGCCTTCGTCGGCGGCACCACGGCCTGGTCCGGCGGCATGGTCTGGATCCCCGCCAATTCCAAGATGAAGGAGGCGGGCCTTTCCGACAGCGTCACGGATGCGGTCCAGTATCTCGCGAGCACGGTGCCCGAACCCGCGAATGCGGGTTTGCGCGCGGCCTTCCTTGCGCGCGGGCCGGAGGCGGTCGCCTACCTCGAAGCCAAGACGCAGGTGTATCTCCAGCCGGTGAAGGCCTATCCGGACTATTATCCGGAGCGGCTGGGCGCGACGCCCGGTGGGCGGGTGCTCGAGCCGGTTGCCTTCGATGGCACGCGGCTGGGCAGGGCTTTCGCGCGATTGCGGCCGCCGCTGCCGGAGTTCACGCTGTTCGGCGGGATGATGGTCAACCGCCTCGACATCCCGCATCTGCGCCGGGTCGGAAAATCGCTGCGCTCGACGCTACGCGCGGCGCGGCTGGTTTCTGAATATGCGTTGCAGCGGCTGCGCAGCCCGCGCGGTACGACGCTGCATCTCGGCAACGCGCTCGCTGCGCGACTGTACGCCTCGCTGCTGGCACAGCAGGTCGAAGTCCTCTTCAGCGCCGACGTCGTGGATTTGTCGATGCAGGGCGATCGCGTCAGCGGCGTGGTGATCCGTCACGGCTTCCGCGATCGTTCGATCCCGGCGCGTCGTGGCGTGGTGCTGGCGACCGGCGGCTTTTCGCACGATGCTGGTTTGCGCAAGCGCTTCTTCCCGCCTGCGGCCGGATTCGTCTCGGCGACAAACGCGTCCGGCACTGGCGACGGGCTTCGTTTGGCGGGCGCCACCGGTGCCGCGCTCAATACCGAGGCGACGAGCCCGGCGTACTGGGTGCCGGCCTCGCTGTTCCGGCGCGCCGACGGCAGCCGCGGCGTGTTTCCGCACACGGTCACTGATCGCGCCAAGCCCGGCGTGATCGCCGTCAATGCTGCCGGCCGGCGCTTCGTCAACGAGGCGCTGTCCTACCATGAATTCGTGCTCGCCATGCTGCGCGATGGCAATGGCGAGCCGGAGCGGCCGTTCTATCTGATCTGTGATCGAACATTTCTCTGGAGCTATGGTCTTGGCCGTATCAAGCCCTTTACGCGCAGCGTTCGGCGCTATGTGGCGAGCGGTGAACTGATCGAGGCGGCGGACATCGCGCAGCTCGCTGCCAAGATCGGCGTCAAGCCGTCAGCGCTCGCCGCAACGGTTGCAAACTACAACGCCGATGCAAAGGACGGCCGCGATCCCGAATTCGGGCGCGGCAGCACGATTTATGAGCGCCAGCTCGGCGACGCCGCCCACAAGCCCAACCCCTGTGTCGCGCCGATCGCCGGCGCGCCGTTCTTCGCGATGCGCATCTACCCGGCCGACCTTGGCACCGCGATCGGCATGAAGGTCGATGCGCAGGCGCGCGTGTTGCGCGACGACGGCACGCCGGTCGCGGGCCTTTATGCCTGCGGCAACGACATGGGTTCGATCATGAACGGCAACTACCCGGGGCCGGGCATTACGCTGGGGCCGGCGTTGACGTTCGGGTATATCGCCGGGCGGCATCTGGCGGAGGGGGCGGTGGCCGGGGTGAGTTCGGCCACAGCGTCGGTCTAGCCATCCCCACCGCCGTCATTGCGAGCGGAGCCAAGCCGTCCCCACTGCCGTCATTGCGAGCGGAGCGAAGCAATCCAGAGACTTTCCGCGGTGACAGTCTGGATTGCTTCGTCGCAAGGACTCCTCGCAATGACGTGGGGAGAGCTTGCGCTCTAATCGCTACTCCGCCGCCGCTGCGAAACGGCTGTTCTCCAGCTCCGCCTCGAGCCGCGCTTTCTCGGCGGCCGCCTGCTTGATATTGGCTTCCTTGACATGGCCAAAGCCGCGGATCGTTTCCGGCACGCGCGCAAGGCGCGCCAGCAGCGGGATCTGTGCGGGCTGCAGCCCGGCGATCTGCTGATCGATCATCGCCAGATAATCCTCGATCAGCTTCCGTTCGGTCCGGCGCTCTTCGGTGCGGCCGAACGGGTCGAACGCGCTGCCACGCAGGAACTTGAGCCTGGCGAGAATGCGGAACGCGTGGATCATCCAGCCGCCAAACTCCTTCTTCTGGAGATGGCCGGTCGTCTTGTCGCGCTGCGCGAAGATCGGCGGGGCCAGATAGAACTTCAGCGAAAAATCGCCGTCGAACTTCTCCGATACTTTCTTCGCAAAGCTTCCATCGGTATAAAGCCGCGCGACCTCATACTCGTCCTTGTAGGACATCAGCTTGAACAGGTTCTTCGCAACGGCCTCTGCTAGTTCGGTGGACGCGGGCGAGGCGGCCGTTTCCGCCTGGCGCACCTTGGCGACGGCGGCGAGATAACGGTCGGCGTAAGCCTTGTCCTGATAGCCCGTCAAAAACTCCGCGCGGGTTGCGACGATGTCGTCGAGCGACTTCGTCGGCGCGGAAGCCCGGCTCTTGAACTGGAGCACGCTGCGCACCCGCGACATGTCGTGGGCGGCGAGGCGGCCCCAGGTGAAGGCGAGCTTGTTCATCTCGATCGCCGCGCCGTTGATCTCGATGGCGCGCAGCAGCGCCTCCAGCGACAGTGGGATCGCACCCTTCTGGAAGGCGAAGCCGAGCATGAAGGGATTGGTCGCAATCGAATCGCCCATCAGCGCCGCGGCAATACCGGTGGCGTCGATGATGTCGAGGTTCTTGTCGCCGATGGCGTCGCGCAACACGGTCTGCATCGTGCCCATCTCGAAATCGAGGTCGGGGTTTTGCACGAAGCTTGCGGTCGGCTGGAGGTCGGCGTTGATGTAGGCTTTCGTCATCCCGCGCTCGGCGCGGCTGAGCGCGGAGGGGCCGGCCGAGACGATCATGTCGCAACCGAGGATCACATCAGCGCCGCCGGTGGTGATGCGGACCGCCGAAATATCCTCCGGCTTCGGTGCGATGCGCACATGGCTCATCACGGCGCCGTTCTTCTGCGACAGGCCGGTGAAGTCCAATGCCGAGCAGCCGCGGCCGTCGACATGGGCGGCCATGCCGAGCAGGGCGCCGATGGTGATGACACCAGTGCCGCCGATGCCGGTGACGAGGATGTTGTAGGGGCCTTCCAGCTCACGCGCCGGCGGCAGCGGCAGGTCGGCGAACAACTGACCGGAATCGACCGTCGAGGTCTTGATCCGCTTCAGAGAGCCGCCATGCACGGTGACAAAGCTCGGGCAAAAGCCTTCGACGCAGGAAAAGTCCTTGTTGCAGTTCGACTGGTCGATCTGGCGCTTGCGGCCGAACTCCGTCTCCAGCGGCTGCACCGAGACGCAGTTCGAGGCCTGCGAACAGTCGCCGCAGCCTTCACAGACAAGCTCGTTGATGAAGGCGCGCTTTGCAGGGTCCGGATAGAGCCCGCGCTTGCGGCGGCGGCGCTTCTCGGCGGCGCAGGTCTGGTCGTAGACGATGACCGAGAGGCCCTTGATGTCGCGCAACTCGCGCTGCACGGCGTCGAGCTCGCGGCGGTGATGGATTGTCGCCCCTTGCGGGAAGTAGTTGCCCTCCGGGTATTTGCTCGGATCGTCTGACACGATCGCAAGCCGCTTGACGCCTTCGGCCCAGACCTGGTGCGCGATCTGGGCGACGTTGAAGCCGCCTTCGGCCGGCTGGCCGCCGGTCATCGCGACCGCGTCATTGTAGAGGATCTTGTAGGTGATGTTGATGCCGGTGACGGAGGCTGCGCGCAACGCCAGCAGTCCCGAATGCGTATAGGTGCCGTCGCCGAGATTCTGGAAGATGTGCTGCTCGCTGGTGAAGGGCGACTGGCCAATCCAGTTCACGCCCTCGGCGCCCATATGCGAGATCAAATCGGTGCGGCGGGTCGGCATGCTCAGGGCCATGCCGTGGCAGCCGATGCCGGCCATGGCGCGGCTGCCTTCGGGCACGCGTGTCGACGTGTTGTGTGGGCAACCCGAGCAAAAGAACGGCGTGCGCGCCAGCTTGATCGGCGTGCTGGTGGTGACGGGATTGTCGAACGCCTCGAGCCGGGCCAGCCGCTGCTCCAGCACAGGACTATGATGGCCGAGCTTGCGCAGTCGCGCCACCAGCGCGGAGGCGACGATGGTCGGCGTCAGCTCGCCTTCGCTCGGCAGCAGCGGCGCGCCGCTCTCGTCGCGCTTGCCTGTCACGGTCGGGCGCTTCGACGCATCGATATTGTAGAGGATGCGCATCAGCTGATCTTCGATGAAGCCGCGTTTCTCCTCGACCACCAGCACGTCCTGAAGACCTTCGGCGAAGCGGCGCGCGCCGCTTTCCTCCAGCGGCCAGGTCAGCGCGACCTTGTAGATGCGAAGGCCAAGGTCCTGCGCGTCCTTGTCGCTGATGCCGAGATCGGCCAGCGCCTGGCGCAAATCGAGATAGGCCTTGCCGGTCGCGACAATGCCGAGCCGGGCGGGCTTTGAATCGAGCACGATGCGGTCGAGCTGGTTGGCGCGGGCAAAGGCCTGCACCGCGGCCATCTTCGGGCCGAACAGGCGCCTCTCGGCCTCCAGCGGCGGATCGGGCCAGCGGATGTTGAGGCCGCCGGGCGGCATCTCGAAATCGTCGGGAAGCTTGATCTGGATACGTTCGGGGTCGCTATAGATCGACGCCGAGCTTTCCACGGTCTCGCTGATCGCCTTGAAGCCGACCCAGCAGCCGGAGAAGCGCGACAGCGCAAAACCGTAGAGGCCGAGGTCGAGATAGTCCTGAAGCGTCGCCGGATTGATCACGGGGATCAGCGCGGCTGCGAACACCTGCTCGCTCTGATGCGCCAGTGTCGAGGACTGGCAACCATGGTCGTCGCCGGCCAGCGCGAGCACGCCGCCGTTCAGTGAAGTGCCGGCCGCGTTGGCATGCTTGAGCGCATCGACCGAGCGGTCGACGCCGGGGCCCTTGCCGTACCAGATGCCGAACACGCCATCGACCTTAGCGCCGGGGAATAGGCCGACCTGTTGGCTGCCCCAGACCGCGGTCGCCGCCAAATCCTCGTTCAGGCCGGGCACGAAGGCGATGTCCTGCTGCTGAAGAAATGACTTCGCGCGCCACAGCGCGTGGTCGTACATGCCGAGCGGGGAACCGCGATAGCCCGAGATGAAGCCGCCGGTGTTGAGCCCTTGAAGCCGGTCGCGTTCGCGCTGCAACATGGGCAATCGAACCAGGGCCTGCGTGCCGGACAGGAAGATCCGCTTCGATTCGAGCCGGTATTTATCGTCCAGCTCGACCTGCATCAGCGTCATTTCGAAAGTCCTTGTTTTTCTTGGTCCGGCGGGGATTTTGCGCCGCGGGAAGAGTTGCGGCTTGCGAAGCAGGATGAGGCAGTCAAAAGCATGGGCCGGCGAAGTCAATACGGCTAGCCGCATCCGTGGCGCTCCTGCTAGTCATGGCTTCGACCGGAGGACACCATGGCTGCAAACGCATTCGACACCGAGATATCAGAGACCGCCGAGGCGCTGATCGGGCCGTGGCGGCAGCCGCGCCAGATGCTTCATGCGCAGGTTTACGACGCGCACGCCTCGATCCACGACGATGCCACCGCGCAAGAGCTCGGCTTCAAGGGCGGCACCATCGAGGGCCCGACGCATTTCAGCCAGTTCGTCCCGCTGGGCGCGCGGCTGTGGGGGAACGCCTGGTTCGAGAGCGGTTGCCTCTCCGCGCATTATCGCAACGCCTGCTTTGAGGGCGAGGAAGTGCAGGCGATCCTGTCGAAGCCATTGCCCGGCACGCGCCAATGCCAGATCCAGATGATCAAGCGCGATGGCACCGAGGTACTGCGCGGCTCGGCCTCGGTCGGCGACGCGCCGGTCGCCACCGCGCTGGAAACACGTCTCGGCGAGCTCAAGCCGCTCACCGATCCGGTGATCCTGCGCGACGTGAAGGTGGCCCAGACCAGCATGCCGCAGACGGTGCGGATGGCGTTCGACCAGAACATGGGCGACCTCTATCCGTTCTCGCTGCGGCAGAAGCTTGCGGTCATCACCGAAAACTCGCCGTATTATTCGAGCGCCAACAATCCGTGGGGCAGGGCCATCATCCCGATGGAGATGCTGAGCGTGCTCCTCCAGTACCGCTCCAAGGACGATCCGCTGCCGGCCAAGGGACCCGCCGTCGGCCTGTTCGCCGACCAGGAGATCAGGCTGGTGAAGGGGCCGCTCTTCGTCGACGATGAGTATGAAGTCGAACGCGAAGTGGTGGCCCTCTCCGGCAGCCGCCGCACCGAGAGCGCCTGGATCAAGACGCGGGCGTTCGACAGGGCGGGCGCGATTGTTGCGACCATGCTGCTCAACATGGCGACGCTGAAGGATTCCTACGCGCCTTATGAGGAAGAGCATCGGCGGCTGTATGGGGCGGGGCGGTAGACGCCACACTCTCCGCCCGTCATTCCGGGGCGACGCGAAGCGTCGAGCTATGATGCGCAATTGCGCATCTGAGAATCCATTTCACCTCCAGTATGCGGCCGATGGATTCCGGGCTCGCGACTTCGTCGCGCCCCGGAATGACTGGTTGGGCAAATCGTCACCACCGCCCAAGCCTTGAGCAAATGCACGTCGCAAAGTCGTCGCACAGCGAATGAGCAGGCGCGTGCTCGTCTCATAACATTTTGACAGAACAGTAAATTTCTCCGCGCCCCACGCCGGATTATCATTGTACACAATGGCACGGCGTTTGCAGAACTCCTGGCAAAGAGAGTTCTCGCGGGGGCCTGCGTCATGTTGAGCTCAACCAAGTCGACACAGGGCGTCATCGGCGCCGAGCCCGAGCCGATCAAGCTCGACTGGTCGAGCACCGCGCTTCTCATCATCGACATGCAGCGCGATTTCATGGAGCCGGGCGGCTTCGGCGAGACACTGGGTAATGACGTCAGCCAGCTTGCGCGCGCGGTGAAGCCGATCGGTGCGCTGCTCAAGGCGGCGCGCGACACCGGCATGCTGGTGGTCCATACGCGCGAGGGACATCTGCCGGATCTCTCCGATGCGCCGCCGGCGAAGATCGAGCGTGGCGCGCCGAGCCTTCGCATCGGCGATCCCGGCCCGATGGGCCGTATTCTTATCCGCGGCGAGGCCGGCCACGACATCATTCCCGAACTCTATCCGCTCGACAGCGAGGTCGTGATCGACAAGCCCGGCAAAGGGGCGTTCTACGCCACCGAGCTCACCGACGTGCTGGAGCAATACGGCATCGAGAACCTTCTGGTGTGCGGCGTCACGACAGAGGTGTGCGTGAACACCACCGTGCGCGAAGCCAATGACCGCGGCTATCGCTGCGTCGTCATCTCGGACGGCTGCGCATCCTACTTCCCCGAGTTTCACGAGATGGGCCTGAAGATGATCAAGGCCCAGGGCGGCATCTTCGGCTGGGTCGCGGACTCAGCCGCAGTCTTGGAGGCAATGAAGACTTCGACCACATAGGGGTAATATCATGAGCACATTGACGGGGACGGCCGGCAAATCTGAGACCAACAAGTCCGAGTTCAAGCCGGCACTATGGACACCGGGCGACTGGAACGCGTTTTTCGGCTTCGGCACCAACATCCTCGTCAACATGCTGGTGCTCACGGGCCTGCTTCGCTTCGTGCTGAAGATGCCGGACTCGCTCGTGTTCGGCCGCATCCTGCCCGCGCTCGGGCTGATGATGTGCCTGTCGACCTTCTACTACGCGTTCCTCGCCTATCGTCTGGCGCAGAAGACCGGCCGCAGCGACGTCTGTGCGCTGCCGTCGGGCGTCAGCGTGCCGCACATGTTCATCGTCACCTTCGTGATCATGCTGCCGATCACGATCAAGACCGGTGATCCCCTCAAGGGCTGGTCGGCTGGCCTCGTCTGGGTGTTCTTCCAGAGCTTTATCCTGATGATCGGCGGCTTCATTGCGCCGTTCATCCGCAAGATCACGCCGCGTGCGGCGCTGCTCGGTACGCTCGCCGGCGTCTCCGTCACCTTCATCGCGATGCGTCCTGCGCTCGAGATGTACATGACTCCGCAGATCGGTCTGGTTTGCTTCGCGATCATCCTGGTGAGCTGGTTCGGCGGCGTGAAATATCCAAAAGGCATTCCGGCGGGCGCGATCGCGATCGCGGTCGGCATGATCATCGCATGGGGCTCGAACCTGTTCGGCCTCGGTCTCGGCGGGTTGAGCGTCAAGGGCGTTGGCGATGCCTTTGCCAGTTTCGGCTTCTCGGTGCCGATCCCGGCGGTAGGCCAAGTGTTCTCCGGCTTCGAATTCCTCGGCGTCATCCTGGTCACGGCCATTCCGTTCGGTATCTATGACCTCGTCGAGGCCATGGACAACGTCGAGAGCGCGGAAGCGGCCGGCGACGAATATCCGACCACGCGCGTTCTGACCGCCGACGGCATCGTCAGCCTGATCGGTTGCCTGATGGGCAATCCCTTCATCAACGCCGTCTATATCGGCCATCCCGGCTGGAAGGCCATGGGCGGCCGCATCGGCTACTCGGCTGCGACCGGCATCATGGTGGTCGTGCTGGCATGGTTCGGCATCATCTCGGTGCTGCTGGCACTGGTGCCGGTGGTCGCGATCTCGCCGATCCTGCTCTATATCGGCATGCTCATCGGTGCGCAGGCGTTCCAGACCACGCCGGTCAAGCATGCGCCCGCGATCGTGCTGGCGCTGACCCCGCATCTCGCCGCCTGGGCCAAGCTCCAGATCGACACCATGCTGGGCTCGACCATGATGGCGGCGACCTCTGTCGGCGGTCTCGCCGCCGACAAGGCCGACGCGGTCAAGGCGGCGGCGATCGCAGCGCTGCCGCAGCAGGGCGTATTCTATCACGGGCTCGAGATCATGGGTGGCGGCTCCATCCTCGGCGGCCTCATCCTAGGTGCGATCGGCGTCTTCATCATCGAGCGCGACTTCGAGAAAGCCTCGGCCTTCGCGCTGGTCGGTGCGGTCCTGACCTACTTCGGCTTCATGCACGGCGAGGCCGTCGGCATCGGTGGAGGGCTCGGGGTCACGCCATCCGTCGCCTTCGCCTATGCCGTGATGGCGGCCGGCCTGTACGTTCTCAGCCGGCGAACCAGCGAGCACTACTTGCCGCACCCGGAGATGCATGCCGCACCGGCGGAGTAACTACCCGCCCTTGACGGCACCAGCGGTTAGCCCGGCGACGATCTGTTGCTGGGCCAACACTGTCAGCAGCAGCACCGGGAGAGTCACGATCAGCGCGGCGGCCGCCAGCGGGCCCCAGCTCAACTGGTCGAACGAGATCATGTTGTAGACGGCGACGGGCAGGGTGCGCGTCTCGCGTCCGGCCAGCACGATGCCGAACACAAAGTTGTTCCACGAGAAGATCACGGCCAGGATGAAGGCGACTGCGATGCCGGGCTTTGCGATCGGCAGCGCGACGTGGCGGAACACCTGCCAGCGCGTGGCGCCGTCGATGAGGGCCGCTTCTTCCAACTCCATCGGAGTCGTCTCGAAATAGCCGATCATGATCCAGATCACGATCGGCACCGTCACCACCAGGTGGATGATGATCTGGGGCACCAGCGTGCCGAGCAATCCCAGCCATTGGAACAGCAGGAACAGTGGGATCAGATAAGACAATCCCGGCGTGATGCGGGCGATCAGGATCACGATCGCCGACTTATGCGCGGCCATCCGCGCGATGCCGTAGCCGGCGGGGACGCCGACCATCAGCGCAAGCGCGGTCGCGCTGCCGGTCACGATCAGGCTGTTGATGAAATAGGTCAGGAAGCGGTTGGAGGCGAGCACGTCGGCATAGTTCTTCCAGGCGAAATGCTCGGGAATGAACACCGGCGGGTAGGCGGCATTGTCGATCTCGAATTTGAGCGAGAGCGAGGCCATCCAGAGAAAGAACAGGATCGCCGGCGACACGATGACGAGCACCGCAAACCACAGCCCGATCCTGCCGAGAAGGCTGCGCAGGTTCATGCGTCGCTCCCCGTCTCCGTCCACAGCATGCGCTGGCGGAAGTAAAGCATCACCGCGGCAAGCGCGACGATCAGCAGGAAGAACATGACCGCGATCGCCGAGCCATAGCCGATGTCGTAATAGGCGAAGGCAACGCTGTAGAGATAGAGGTTGATGGTCTCCGACGCGGAGCCCGGTCCGCCCTGGGTGATCGCGAAGATGATGTCAAAACTCTTCACCGCGTCGATCATACGGATCATGCCGGCGATGAACAGGAACGGCATGATCAGCGGCAGCGTGATGAAGCGAAATACCTGCCAGAAACTGGCGCCGTCGATCTGCGCGCTCTCATAGGGCTCGGTTGGAATCGCGGCGAGGCCGCCGAGCACGATCAGCATGACCAGCGGCGTCCATTGCCAGGTCTCGACCAGCACCAGCGACGGGATCACCGTTGCGGGATGAAATACCCAGAGCTGCGGAGGTATCCCGACAAGCGACAGCAGGTAGTTCAGCACGCCGAGTTGCGGATGGAACATCATGGTCCAGACCAGCCCGATCGCAACCGGCGTCGCCATCATCGGCATGATGAAGATGCCGCGCAGGAAGCCGCGGCCGGCGAATTTCTGGTGAAACACCACGGCGGCGAGCGTGCCGAACAGCAGCGGCAGCAGCACCGAGAGCACGGTGTAGACCATCGTGTGGCCCACCGCCTCGATGAAGCGGGGATCGCTGGGCAGCCGCAGATAGTTGGAGAGCCCGACGAAGGTGGTCGGCGCGCCCACCTTCCACTCGTTCAGGCTCATCCAGATCGTGAACAGCCAGGGGAAGATGATGATGGTGAGTACGACGACCAGCGCCGGCACCACGAACGGCCAATAGGACGGCCGACGCCATTGTTTCTCCGGCGCGGCGTCCTGCGCCGCGGCCGGAGAGGTCTGTGTTATCACGCTCACGCTTTTTCGCTGCGCTCCAGGATCGGCCGGAATTGCTCGTGCGCCTTCTTCAGCTCCGTCGCGGGATCGGCGCCTGACAAGGTTGCGGTGAGTGCGGCACCGACGATGTCGCGGAATTCGGCGACCGGGATCACGACGGGCAGGCCGAGCTTGGAGATCTTGGCGGAGTCGATGACGGACTGTAGCCACTCCTTGGTCTTCACGCCCTTGGCGACTTCGGGATCGTCGACGATGGAATTGCGGAACGGTACGCCGCCGCCGGCCTGTAGCAGGCGCGCGCCCTGTCCCTTCGAGGCGACCCATTGGCAGAGCAAATAGGCGGCTTCCTTGTTCTTGCTCGCCGCAGCAATGCCGATGCCGTCGCCATAGGTCGACGAGAACTGCCCTTTGGGACCTGCGGGCACCACTGTGTATCCGACCTTGCCGACGATGCGGGAGGCGGCCGGATCTTCCAGCGGCGGCGCCCAGCCGTCGGCATCGATCCACATCGCGGCTCGCCCTTGCGTGAACGAGGCCATCGATTCCATCCAGTTGAATCCGACGACGCCGGGAGGTGCAGACTTGGTCAACAGCCGCTGATAAAGCTTGGTGGCCTCAATCGCCTCCGGACCATCGGTCAGGATGTTGCCCTTGGCGTCGAGGAATTCGCCGCCATAGTTGAGGTAGAAATTGGTCCACATCGCCATGTTGGCGTTGCGCAGGCCGCGGCCGACAAAGCCATAGATGCCTTCCTTCGGATCGGTCAGTTTCTCGGCGGCGACGGCCATTTCCTCGAGTGTCTTCGGGACCTCGATGCCCTTCTTCTGGAACAGCTCCTTGTTGTAGTAGAGGATGAAGTAGTCGACCGACCAGGGCAGCGACAGCATCTGGCCCTTGTCGTTCCGGGCATATTGGAGACCTGCGGCCGAAAAATCGCTTTCGACGAGATCGGGCGGCGTGAGGCTGGGGTCCTTGAGATAGCCGGACATGTCGGCGAGCCAGCCAGCCTTCTCGAACTGCCGCTTCTGCACGTGATAGCTGAGGTGCACGACGTCGAAGCTCGGCCGGCCCGAGGTGAGCTCGATCACGACCTTCTGGCGCTGCTGCTGCTCCGGGATCTGCTCGGACTCCACCTGGATGCCGGTGAGTTCGGTGAATTCCTTGATGTATTTTTGCAGGTTATCGCCGCGCGGGCCCTTGGCGAGGATCACCTCCAGCTTGGTCCCGGAGTATTTCTTCCAGGCTATCTCAGCGCGCGCCGGAAATCCGGTGAGGCCGAGCGCACCGGCTGCTGCGGTACCGGCCAAAAGACTGCGGCGCGAAATTCGATGGTCAGCCACTGTATTTCCTCCCTGTGACTCATTTTCTTTGGGAGGGATACTAGCGTCCGCGCCGCGCCTGCCTAGCCCTAATCTCTGCGGATCAAGGTCGCACGGCCGGCGTCTCCAGCGGCATGCCGCGTGCTCGCGACATCAGATAGAGCTCAAGCGCGACCAGCTCGGGCGCGCCGTAATCATAGGCCTGGGCGCGGACGCCGGTCATGCAGCTGCGCAGCCGTCGCTCCAGCGACCCCAGCGTCTGCCATTCCAGCCGATAGAGCGGATAGCCGGTCGGCTGCGCTTGCGTGATCGGCGCGCCCGCGAGGCGCTTGTCAAAATTGTCGTCGTGGCAATTGGTGCATGCAAGGTTGAGCTGGCCCTCGCGCTTCATGAAGAGGTCGCGGCCTTGTTCGACGTAAGGTTTGAGCTGCGGATCATCCCCCGCCGTGATCGCAACGCCGCGCGACTGGTGCGCGACGAAGGCGGACAGCGCCAGCAGGTCGCGGCTCTCGTAAGGCAGCGGTGCCGCCTGCTGATGATCCGCGCGGCAGAGATTGATGCGCTGGTCGAGCGTGACGGGACGGCCGAGCGTCTTGTCGAAAGCCGGGTAGCGCGCCGCGACGCCCTTCATGCTGCTGCGCGCATCGCCATGGCAGTCCGCGCAGGCTCTCTGGGCGCTACCAACTTTCTTGGCCCACAGCGCCTCGCCGTCGAGCGCGAACAGCATGCCCGGATTGGACGTATCGTCATCCTGTATCGCGCGCGTGTCGGGTCCCATGAAGGCATAGCCGGAGCGGCGCGCCTCTGGCGCGATCTCCCCGGCGAGCAGGGCAGGGGCCGTGGCGAACAGCACCGCCACCGCTATCGCGCGTCCAAAATTCATTCGACCGTGATCGATGCCGACGCCGTGGACGAGTAGCCGTTGTCGCCGATCCATTCGAACTCGAACTTGCCGCTCTCCTTCGCAACCGTGAAGAACGACAAATACGGATTGGCCGCGATCGCCGGGAAGAGATCGGCGCGAAAAATCTCGGCGCCGTTGTAGCGGCAGGTGAAGCTGGCGATGATGTCGCGCGGCACCAGCTCGCCGTCCGCGGTGTGCCGAAAGCCGGTCTCCATGATGTGCGAGGTCAGCGTGCGGATCTCGATGATGTCGCCGCGCTTGGCGCGCGAGGGAACGTTGATGAGGGCTGCAGCCATCAGTTGACCTCCTCGGTGCAGGCGGCGAGCGTCACGACAACGTCGGCGGTGACCTGCCAGAACGTGTCGTCGGAGAAGCGCGCGATCGCGACCACCTTCTGGGTGTCGGCAAGCCGGATCCTCGTCGAGACCTGGGCGCGGCCGGACGAGGGGTTGAGATAGAAATTACCAATGTTCGGCTGCGGGTTCTTCTCGTTGAAGACGTGGATGCTCTTGACGTAGTCGTCCGCCGTCATCGGGCTTGCGACGCTCACCGTCATTGGCACCGTGTTGCCGTTCTCGACCAGCGGCGGAATGTCGATCTTGACCTTGCCGGTGCGTATTGGCGCCTCACCGACGACGTTGCGGATCGCGGTGTTGAGCATCGCAGGCGTTGCGTTGAGCGGGCGCAGCGTGACGATCGGGATCGTCCCCGCGACAGTAACGCTGCCGGCGATACTCAGAAACTGTCGTCGCGTGGTTGGCATGAACAGTCCTAGTCCCGAAGCGTTGCAAGATAGGCCACGATGTCCTCGATCTCCGCGCTCGATAGTATAGGCTTGCCTGCAAAATTGCGCCCGACGCGGACTAGCCCCTCGTTGCGATAATAGGACGGCATGATGGTCTCCGGGTTGAAGTGCGAGGCGTCCACCAGACGAAGCCGCAACTGGCTCACCGACCAGCGGTTCCCGGCGCCTGTGAGATCTGGCGCGAGATCGCCCTGGAACCGGGTTTCCGGAAAGGGGCCGGAATGGCAGAGGATGCAGGTCGTACTGCGCGCGAGCACCAACGCACGCCCGCGCGTGGCATCGCCGGGCGCGCCCGTGAGCGATTCCGGAATGCCGTCGCCGACGATCTTGTAGGGCGCAAGACCTTCCGCCCTGGCGCCGGAGAGGCTGGTGGCGATCAGTGCGGCGATATAGACGATCGATCTAGCCAAAGGTATCCGCCGTGATGGTTTGAAACCAGCGCTCGCCCTCGGCCGCCTCGCGGGCGCGAAGCTCGCGCGGTGCATCGACCGGGCTCGTCGCGCCGCCCTCGACCTCGGCGAAGATGTCGCCCCTGGGCTGGTAGTTGCCGGCGAGCGAGAAGCCGTAACCAGGCGCGACGGTGTTGTAGCAGACGCCAGTCAGCCGCGGCGTCTCCGGCGTGCGGCCTGCGAGGAGGCTGACGATCGCGGCGGCGCAAGCTTTGCCTTGCGCGCTCGCAGCTGACGCCGATTTGGGAATGCCGCCGCCGAGACAGGCGTCGCCGATGACATGGATGTTGGGGATGAGTTTCGACTCGAAAGTCATGGGATCAATCGGGCACCAACCGGACGTGTCGGCTGCGCCGGCGATCTCGGCGATGCGCCCGGCCCGCTGCGGCGGGATCACGTTGGCGACATCAGGGGTGTAGTTGCCGAACTCGGTGATGATGGTCCTGGCGGAGGGATCGACGGAAGTCACGCGGCCGCCCTGCGACAGCGCCACACGTTCGATCATGTCGCCGTAGAGCTCCTTCCACGCTTTCTCGAACAGCCGCTGCTGGGAGAAATTGTCCTTGGCATCGAGGATCAGGACTTTCGATCGCGGCTTCTTCGTCTTCAGATAGTGCGCGATCAGGCTGGCGCGCTCGTAAGGCGCGGGCGGACAGCGCGAGGGATTGGCCGGGACGGCGATTGCCACCACGCCGCCATCGTCCATCGCTTCCAGCTGCCTTCGCAGCAGCAGCGTCTGCGCGCCGGCCTTCCAGGCGTGCGGCATCTTTTCCGATGCGGGTTCGTCGTAACCAGGCAGGGCTTCGAAGTGAAAGTCGATGCCGGGCGAGAGCACGAGGCGGTCGTAGGGCAGCGCGACGCCATCGGCCGTCGTGACGCTGCGCTGCTGCGGCTCGATAGTGGTTACGGCCTGGCCGATCACAGTGACGCCCTCGGCGGCGAGCGGGTCATAGCCAAACTGCTGCGCCTCGATGTCGCGCAGACCCGCAATCACTTCGTTGCTGAAGGGGCAGGCGGTGAAGACCGCGTTGGGTTCGATCAGGATGACCTGCAGGCTCCCCTGCGCACGCTTCAGCATACGTGCGCAAGCCGCGCCGCCAAAGCCGCCGCCGACCACGACGACGCGGCCCGCGGATTGCGCACGCGACAGCGAAGGCCGCGCCAATGCGGCCGCCGCTGCGGTGATGCCGAACAGGGCATTCCGCCGTGTCACCGGGCGCGTGGTCATCAGGTTCATCCGGACAAAAGGCTGCGGCGACATTCTTGCGCCGCCGCAGCCGTTATCTCAAGCGAAGGTGATGCTCTGGTCGCGCAGCGGCACCGAGCGAATGCGCTTGCCCGTCGCCGCGAAATAGGCGTTGAGCACTGCAGGTCCGGCAACGCCGATCGTCGGCTCGCCAACACCGCCCCAGAAGCCGCCGCTCGGCATCACGATCGATTCCACCTTCGGCATCGCGGCAATCCGCATCGAGTCATACGTGTCGAAGTTGGTCTGTTCGATGGCGCCGTCCTTCACCGTGCAGCCGCCATAGAACAGCCCGCTCAGGCCGTAGACGAACGATCCCGCGATCTGCCGCTCGATCTGCGCCGGGTTGACGGCGTAGCCGGGATCGGTCGCCGCGACGATACGATGCACCTTGATCTTGGTGCCGTCGGTTACGGAGATCTCCGCGGCGGCCGCGACATAGCTGCCATAGGAGGCGAAATGCGCGAGCCCGCGGTAAATACCCTGCGGCGGCGGCGTGCCCCAGCCGACCTTCTCGGCCACGGCCTCCAGCACCGCCAGGTGCTTTGGATGGTCCTTCATCAGCTTGCGCCGGAACTCCAGCGGGTCCTGACCTGCCGCGTGTGCCAGCTCATCCATGAAGCATTCGACATAGATGGCGTTCTGGTTGACGTTCACGCCGCGCCAGAAGCCCGGGATGATGTGCGGGTTGCGCATGGAGTGCTCGATCAGCAGGTTGGGAACCGAGTATCCGAATGGCGCATCGCCCTTGGCGTTGAGGCCGGCGAAGGTCGCCGGGTCCATGCCGTTGACCAGTGCGTCCGGCCGCAGGCTCGCAAGGATCGACTGGCCGGAGATCCGCATGTGGAATGCCGTCAGGTTGTTGTCGGCATCGAAGCCTGCGGTCAGCTTGCATTGCGTGATCGGATGGTAGCGGCCGTGCGTCATGTCTTCTTCGCGCGTCCACAGCAGCTTGATCGGGGTGCCCGGCATCTGCTTGGCGATCAGCACGGCCTGGCGGACATAGTCGGTCTGGCCGCGCCGACCGAAACCGCCGCCGAGCAGCAGCTTGTTGACGTCGCATTTGTCGGCCGGAAGTTCTGACGCTTCCAATGCGGCAGCGAATGCCGCCTCGCCATTCTGCGTGCCGCACCACACCTCGCACTTGTCGGCCGTGTAGAGCGCTGTCGCGTTCATCGGCTCGAGCGTGGCGTGGTTCTGATAGGGATAGTTGTAGGTGGCCTCGATCGTCTTCGCGGCACCCGTGAGCGCGGCCTTGGCGTCGCCGTTGGAATTGCCGACATAGGCCGGACCGTTGTCGAGGCCCTCGGCCAGCCATTTCGCGATGGAGGCGCTGGAGACCTTGGCATTCTCGCCTTCGTCCCACACGATCGGCAGCGCATCGAGCGCGCTTTTGGCGTGCCAGAAGGTGTCGGCCACCACCGCGACCGCGCTGTCGCCGACCTTCACGACCTTTTTCACACCTTTCATGCCGGCGATCTTGGCTTCGTCATAGCTTTTCAGCTTGCCGCCGGTGACCGGGCAATCCTTGATCGCGGCGTTGAGCATGCCGGGCAGCTTGACGTCGATGCCGTAGACGGTGGTGCCGGTGACCTTGTCCGGCGTGTCGAGCCGCTTGACGCCCTTGCCGATCAGCCTCCAGTCCTTCGGATCTTTCAGCTTCACGTCTGCGGGCGGCGTCAGCTTTGCCGCGACCTCGGCGACCTTGCCGTAGGTCGTGGTCCGGCCCGACGGCGTATGGGTGATGACGCTGTTGGCGGCCGTGCATTCGGATGCCGGAACCTTCCAGTCATTGGCCGCGGCCTGGATCAGCATCATGCGTGCCGTGGCGCCGCCCTTGCGCACATAGTCGTGCGAGGTGCGGATGCCGCGGCTGCCGCCGGTCGAAAAGTCGCCCCAGACGCGCTTGCGGGCGACGTTCTGTCCGGGCGAGGGGAATTCGGTCGTGACCTTGGTCCAGTCGCATTCAAGTTCCTCGACGACGAGCTGGGCGAGGCCGGTGAGCGAGCCCTGGCCCATCTCGGAGCGCGCAATGCGGATCACGACGGTGTCGTCGGGCCTGATCACGACCCAGGCATTGATCTCGGGCGAGCCGTCGGCCGCGCGAACCACAGCCGGACCGCCGAAGGGGATGTCGAGGCCGATGGCGAGACCGGCGCCGAGCGTGGCGCTTCCGATGACGAAGGCTCGGCGATTCATCTTGGGGGATATGTGCTTGTTCATGTGAGCGGCTCCTTACGCGCTCGCGATCGTGTGGATCGCCTCGCGCACCTGCTGGAAGGTGCCGCAGCGGCAAATATTGGTGATGGCCTCGTCGATGTCGGTGTCGGTCGGTTTCGGCTTCTCGTTCAGGAGCGCCGCCACCGCCATGATCATGCCGCTCTGGCAATAGCCGCATTGCGGCACGTCCTGGGCGATCCAGGCTTCCTGCACCTTGTGCAGCGTGCCGCCGGCCGCCAGCCCCTCGATCGTGGTGATCTTCTTGCCCTCGGCCTCGCTGACCGCGACCCCGCAGGAGCGGGTGGCGACGCCGTCAAGGTGAACAGTGCAGGCGCCGCATTGTGCGATGCCGCAGCCATATTTTGTGCCGGTCAGCCCGGCATTCTCGCGGATCGCCCAGAGCAGCGGGGTATCCGGCTCGACATCGAGCGTGAAGGTTTTTCCGTTTATTGTTAGATTTGCCATCGCAAGTCCCCTGATTGGTCCATCCACCGATTGGACTCAGGGGAACAATGTGTCCGGCAAACTGGAACTGTTCAAATCAATAGTCCGAGGGGTAGCTCGTCGAAGATTCGCGCGGCCATCGGAAGATTGTCGATCCGGCGGTGTTGTGTGCTCTCCGCGGAGATCGTGCCCATGCCCGATGCCTCGCCTCCCAGAACCCCTGCGGCGCGGCCTGGCGCGACGTCAGGGCTCGAGGGGCGGGGGCGGCAGTTTGTCCATTTTGCTGGGGTGCAAGTCGGTGACGCTCTGATACACTCAACCGCAGCCAGAGGAGTTCCATCAAAGTGTCGCATCCCTGCAACGTGCTAATGCTCTATCCGCTGTTCAGCGCGGAGTCCTTCTGGAGCTTTGGCGAATCCTGCAAACTGATGGGCGTGAAGCGCCCTGCTGCCCCCCTCGGCCTGATCACCGTTGCCGCGATGTTGCCTGCCAATTGGACGGTGCGCCTCATCGACTGCAATACGGCGCCCCTTGGCGACGACGATCTCGCCTGGGCTGACGTCGTCTTCACCGGCGGAATGCTGCCGCAACAGGCCGACACTCTGCGCCTGATCGAGCTCTGCCGTGCGGCGGGCAAGCCGGTGGTCGTCGGCGGTCCCGATCCCACATCGAGCCCCCACGTCTACGAACGGGCTGACTTCCGGGTGCTCGGCGAGGCGGAGAGTATCATCAACGAATTCATCGCGGCCTGGGACAGCGGCGCACGGTCCGGCGTCTTCACGGCACCGAAGTTCCAGGCCGACGTCACCAAGACGCCGGTGCCGCGTTTCGACTTGCTCAAGTTCGAGGACTATCTCTATCTCGGTGTGCAGTATTCCCGCGGCTGTCCGTTCACCTGCGAGTTCTGCGACATCATAGAGCTCTACGGCCGTGTGCCGCGGACCAAGACGAATGAGCAGATGCTCATCGAGCTCGATAGGCTCTACCAGATGGGCTATCGTGGCCATCTCGACTTTGTTGACGACAATTTCATCGGCAACAAGAAGTCGCTGCGACTGTTCCTGCCCCAGCTCGCCGAATGGCAGCGCGCCCATGGCTACCCGTTCGAATTGTCGACCGAGGCCTCGGTCAATCTGGCCGACGATCCGGAGCTCCTGGAGCTGATGGGCGCGGCCAATTTCTTTGGTATCTTCGTCGGCATCGAAAGCCCGGATCCAGCGACGCTGGTCGCGATGCGGAAGAAGCAGAACACGCGGCGCAACATCGCCGAGAGCATCCACAAGATCTACGCCGCCGGCATGCTCGTTACCGCGGGTTTCATCGTCGGCTTCGACAATGAGAAGGCCTCGATGGCGGAGGCCATGATCGAATTCATCGAGGAGGCGGCGATTCCCGTAAGCATGGTCGGCCTGCTCTATGCCCTGCCGAACACGCAACTCACGCGCCGCCTGGAGCGCGAAGGCCGGCTGCATCCGGGCCACGATGTGGCGCCGACCATCGGCGCCGATCAGTGCACGAGCGGGATCAACTTCGATCCGGTCCGCCCGTTGCGCGACATCCTGACGGACTACAAGAGGGTGCTGGAGCACGTCTACAGCCCGGCGGCCTATGCGAGGCGTGTCGACCGCCTGATGACGCTGCTCGACCGTTCGAGGCAGCGGCCCGAGCTGGCCGAGGGCGACATCCGCGCCAAAGTCGGCGCGATGGAGACCGTGCACCGGGTGGTCACCGCCATACCGGAGGCGCGCGGACCGCTCTGGCAGACTTTCATGAATTGCGCCAAGCGCGATACGTCATCGGCGCGGATCGCCGTGCAGATGATCGCGGCTTATGCGCATCTCGGACCGTTCTCGCGCAAGGTCATCGATGCCATTGATACGCGCCTGGCAGCGCTCGATAACGAGATCGTCACCCCGGCGGCGGCTGTCGACGTGACGGCGGCCTGACACTTGGCTTGGACTCTTGGCTTGAACGGGCGGTCTACTTCACCGCCAGCCGCAGGAAGCTCATCACGCTGCCGAGCGCGGCAAAGCCTGCGCCGAGCGCCAGTGCGACGGTGGCGCCGTTGTGACCGGCCATGGCAAAGCAGGCCGCAGCGAGTGCCGCACCCGTCGTCTGCCCAATCAGGCGTGCGGTGGCGACGATGCCTGAAGCGCTGCCACTGCGGTGCGGCGGCGCGCTCCCCATCACGGCTTTCATGTTGGGCGCCTGGAAGAAGCCGAACCCCATGCCGCAGATCGCCATCCGCCAGATGATGTCGGGGATGGCGGGATTGGCCGGGAGCATCGCCAGCAGCGCCATGCCGATGCCGAGCAGCACCAGCCCGATGCCGCCGAGAAGACCGACCGCGTGGCGATCGGAGAGGCGGCCGGCGATCGGCGCCATGATGCCGACCACCAGCGGCCACGGCGTCATGAAGAAGCCGGTCTCGACCTGCGAACGCCCGAGCACGTCCTCGAAATAGAACGGCAGCGAGACGAAGGCGAGGCCCTGGACGACGAAGGAGCAGACCGCAGTCGCCGCCGACAGCGCGAACATCGGCCGCGCGAACAGGTCGATCGGCAGCATCGGCGCGGGATGGTCGGCGTGACGGCGCATCAGGACGAAGCCGAGCACGAGCGCCGCGACCAGCTCGATGGCCACGACAGTCGGCGACAGATTGTGCGCGGCGCTGCCGATCCCCGTGATGAACAGGCCGAGGCAGGCAGAGGCGAGGGCCGCGCCGAGAAAGTCAAAGCTGTGATCCGCCCGTGGCGTCTTCGGCAGCATCGCAAAGCCGATGCCGATGGCGATCAGGCCAAAGGGGATGTTGACCGCGAACAACCACGGCCACGGGCCGATCGCGAGGATGGCGGAGGCGATCGACGGCCCGAAGGTGAAGGCGGTCGCGACCACCATCGCGTTGTGGCCGAAGCCGCGGCCCAGCATCCGGCCGGGATAGACGAAGCGCACCAGCGCAGTGTTGACGCTCATGATGCCGCTCGCGCCCAGGCCTTGCAGCGCGCGCGCGACGAGCAGGCTGTCCAGCGACCAAGCCACCGCGCAGAGCAGGGAGGCGATGGTGAACAGCACGAGGCCGCCGAGATAGATGCGCTGGTGCCCGACGATCTCGCCGAGCGCGCCGAGCGGCAGCAGCGTCGCCACCAGCGCGATCTGATAGACGTTGACCACCCAGACCGACTGCTCCGGGCTGACATGCAGATCGGCGGCAATGGCGGGCAGTGCAATGTTGGCGATCGCGGTGTCGAGCGAGGCCATTGCCAGCGCGGTGAAGATCGCGGCAATTGCCCAGCGCCGCCGTTCGGCCGGCAGGCCATCAGCGACGGGGTGATCGGGCTCGCGCGCGGCGGCAGGTAACGTGATTGTCATTGCCTGCGCGTTTCTCCGGCGGCGTGGCTCAAAGGGCTTTCCGGCATGTACTACGGCCGGGTCCGCTTCCACAGGCATACGCTTGCATGCTTTGTATGCGCGAAGCTCAGGCGATCGCGCCGGGCGCTGGCGTATGATCGCGCCAGATGCTGCAATTTCAGGGGATCGCCATGCATATCGTCGTTTTGCCCGGAGACGGCATCGGACCGGAGATCACGGCCGCCACGTCCGGCGTGCTGCGCGCGGCTTCCGAGCGTTTCCAGCTCAATCTGCGGCTGGAGGAGCATGCGGTGGGGCATGCGAGCCTGAAGCAGTTCGGCACGACGGTGCGCCCTGAGCTTCTCGACATCGTCCGCGCCGCCGACGGTTTGATCCTTGGTCCGACCGCGACCTTCGACTTCAAGGACGAGGCGCATGGCGAGATCAATCCGTCGCGGCACTTCCGCAAGAACCTCGACCTATACGCCAATGTCAGGCCCGCGCGCACCTATGCAGGAAGGCCCGGCCGGCTCGGCGAGTTCGACCTCGTCGTGGTGCGCGAGAACACGGAAGGCTTTTATGCCGACCGCAATATGGAGCAGGGCAATGGTGAGATGCTGGTCACGCCAGACGTCGTGATCTCGCTACGGCGGATCACGCGGCTGTGCTGCGAGCGCATCGCGCATGCCGCCTGCCGTCTGGCGATGAAACGGCGCAAGCACCTCACCATCGTGCACAAGGCCAATGTGCTCAAGATCGGCGACGGCATGTTCTTAGGAATCTGCCGCGAGGCGGCGAAGGGCTATCCCGGGCTCGCGGTTGACGACATCCTGGTCGATGCCATGATGGCGCATGTGGTGCGCAACCCCGATCGTTTCGACGTCATCGTCGCCACCAACATGTTCGGCGACATCCTGTCCGATCTCACGGCGGAGCTTTCAGGAAGCCTCGGCCTCGGCGGCTCGCTCAACGTCGGCGACCGCTACGCCATGGCGCAGGCCGCGCACGGTTCGGCACCTGACATCGCAGGGCAGGACGTCGCCAATCCGGTCTCGCTGATCCTCTCGACGGCCTTGCTGCTCGGCTGGCATGGCGAGAAGAACGGCGCCGTTCGTTACGAGGAAGCCGCGCGTGCGATCGAGGCGGCGGTGGCAAAGGCGATCGGCGAGGGCAGGGCGACGCGTGACGTCGGCGGCAAGCTAGGCACAATCGCGGCTGGTGCCGCGATCGCGGGGCTCTTGCAGGCGGAGTGAAGCTGCTTCTGCGTGCTTGCGCCTTTTCTCTGCAGCTCAAAACAAAAAGGTCGAAAACAACCCCATGCACAGTAGAAGTGGGCTTGATCGATAGGGCGTTTTCGCGCTGCGCCACGACGGCATGTCCTGCTGCGACGACGTTTGACACGTCGGGCAAAACACCAGCAGGATGCTATCGTGGCGCCGATCGGGTGAGGCCGGTCACAGCAACGTCCATCGAAGAGTCGCGACAAAATGACACGCCCAACGAGCGTGTGAAGTAGATCACTTGCCGAGGCGTGTTTCCCGTACAAGAATATATTTGGTCAATGTGCAGCGGTAGCGAGCGCTCCGCCTAACCGAGCCTTGCGACGCCTGCTTCAGCACTGTTGGAGTGGTCAATGGCCGGCGACGACCGACGATCCTTCGAACTAGCTTTTCTGCACCCTTTCATTCGAGTGCGCCTGCAAGCCATTCAGGGCGAACTGAACGGCGCAGACCTCCAATTCAACGTCTTCGAGGCTTCCTGCCGCAGCAACGGCGAGGCCTGATTTTCGGCATCTTGGAATCTGCTTCTTGATCGTCATTCAGCTTCTTGGTCGCCATTTACGAGAGGGCCAAGTGCGTAGTGCTTATATCATTTCTGATTTGCATCTCGGCGGTGATTACGCGCACCCGCGCGGATCAGGCAAGCGCGGCTTCCGGCTGTGCACCCGCGCCGATGCAGTGGCGCAGTTCATCGATGGCATCACTCAGAAGTTCGCGCAGCAAGGCCCGAGCGAACTGATCCTGAACGGCGATACGGTCGACTTTCTGGCCGAGCACGACGAAAAGCCGAATGCGTGGTCTCCCTTCACCAGAGACCCCGGCCGGGCAGTCAAGAAGCTTCAGTCGATCGTCGAACGGGACCAACCCGTATTCGACGCCATCGGGCGGTTTCTCGACAAGGGAGGTCGACTCGTGGTGCTGCTCGGAAATCATGATATCGAATTGAGCTTGCCTGCGGTGCGTGCCGCGTTCCGTCGTGCACTCGGCGTCAAGGCAGGCCATGATTTCGAGTTTCTCTACGACGGCGAGGCCTACGTTGTTGGCGACGCGCTGATCGAGCATGGCAATCGCTACGACAGTTGGAACCAAATCGATTATGACGCTCTTCGTCGTGTTCGCTCGGTCCAGTCACGCCTGCTGGATGTGCCCGATGAACACGTTTTCATCCCACCCGCCGGCAGCGAGATGGTCGCCAAGGTCATCAATACGATCAAGCTCGATTATCCCTTCGTGGATTTGTTGAAACCCGAGACCGCTGCCGTGGTGCCGATGCTGCTCGCCCTCGAACCGGGCTTTCGCTCGCGCCTTGCCACGATCGCCCTTCTCTACAAGCGAACGCGCAGCCATGGGCTCTCGAATGCAGTGACCCCCAGGTTCGGCGGCGACATTCGATCCGAGCAGGATATCGGCAATATCCCCGGCGAGGATATTGGAAGCCGTACTGGCGCAGCGGAGGACACGTTTGGTGAGGAGATTTCTTCCGCTGGAAGCCCGACGGCAACTATAGTCCGGTCCGCGCAGAACGCCGCGCTGGAGGAAGCGCTGCAGGCCGCGTTGGGGAACCAGGCCGGACAGTTTCTCCGGGATCTCGATGCTGAAATTGCTGAAGCCGACCCGCTCGGACAACTCGGCGACGAGGTTACGGCGTCCGATACCGTCAGCCGGATCTACGGCTTCGCGTCTCTCTTGTTCGGGCGCACGTCTCAACCCTTCGAGAAGCGACTGCCTGCCCTGCTGAAGGCCATGCGCGGCCTGCAAGACACCGACACGTTCGACCCCGGCACGGAAAGCGCGAAGGAATATCTGAACGCCGCGCAAATGCTCTCCGATCGCGGCGGCTTCCGCCATGTCGTGTTCGGGCACACCCATCAAGCCAAGCGCGTATCTCTGGGTGATGGTCGGTTCTACTTCAATACCGGTACGTGGGCCGATGTCCTGCGCTTTCCCAATGAGATTCTGAAGTCGGAGACCGACGCGCTGCCGGCCTTGCAGACCTTCGTGGCGCAAATGAACGCCGGCGATTTTTCCGCCTGGACGCTGTTTCGTCCGACCTATGTCCATTTTGAGGTCGGTGACGATGGCAAGGTTGCGAAGGCTGAACTGCTGAAGTTTTCGGAGGCCGCAACGCCATGAGACCGTGCGTTCCCAACGCGTTCTGGCACACCGGCGCCCGGTGCTTGTCGGACAGCCGCCATGGATGAGTTTCGCGACGCGATCGCCAAGATAACCATTGATGGCGAGAACGGGCGCGGCACGGGCTTCCTGGTGGCGCCCGACATCGTGGCAACCGCGCTTCATGTTGTCGCCGACCGAAAGGTCGAACCACCCGCGTTTTTTGCCGGCACGATCCAGCTCGAATTCCGTGGCCACAAGACCGCCGCCGAGGTGATACCCAATAAATGGAATCAGGACGCGGACTGCGTTCTACTTCGATGCCTCGATTCAAAGCCGTTGGAGAACTATCCGACGATCCCTCTGCGCGAATTGGACCATCCCGACGATCTGTTCAAAACGCGAGGCTATCCCGACGCGCAACCTATCAACGGCATGATCTGGGGTGGGAAGGTCATGGATCACGCAGCGCAATTGACCAGCACCTACGCGACCCGGAAATCCGCATACGAGCCGGTGCTGCAACTCTTCTGCGACGAGGCCAGCGCCGGCGCCGGAGCTCCGCCGAAGGGGCTTTCCGGGGCTCCAATCATTGTCGGCAGTGCGGCCATCGGATTGATGCGGTTCGCCCTGATGGAAGACGGCCGCACGGTCGCCGGCACACTTTATGGCTGTAGTGCGCGAGACATCGTTGCGCTCGATCCCGAACGGCTGAGCTTGCGCCCTCCACTCGCGCCAACCGTCCTCCTGACGCCGGAGCAGATGGCACAATTGGAAGAACTTCTGGTCGCTGCCTTCACGCCCAATCTCGACGGGCTGCGTCGCACCGTGAGGTTCTCGCTCGGTGCCCAGGCGGAGCGCAGTGTGACGCACGCTGAAACCGTCGAGGGATATGTGTCCGCGCTGCTGCCGATGCTCGCCCAAGAAGGTCCTGGCATGATCAGCATGATGTTACGCGGCGCCATCGCAGCACGTCCGGAAGATCAAGCTCTTCGTTCCTTCGCAGAGCAGGTCCCGCGTTACTCGATACAGCCGCTAAATGACGATCCGGACGTTCAGGAGGCACATGATCGCGAGCTGGAAACCAAGATCGAGCGCGCGCTGATCCACCTGAACGGCATAAGGCAGGCGCGGGACCTCCACCATATCATGGAAAGTTACCGGCCCGATTTCGAAAAGACACGCAAGCAGATCGCCGTCCTCGCCAGCTACAAGGCGCTGCATAATTGCCTGCACGATCTCCAAAAGCGGCTCGATGTGATCGCCCGCCACTTCACACGCCTCAAATCGGGTGACGATGTTCGGCGATACCTAAGAGAGGAAGGAATTTTCCTGCGGAGCCTGGCCAGACAAGCTCGTAATCAAACCGTGGATCTTCCGACCGCAGAGGAAGAGCAGGACTGGATCAACGAGCTGGATGCCTGCGGCGAAGTTATGAAAAAGGCCGCGAGCGTGGCGGTGTCTGACATCGATGATGAAGTGCTGCTGCTGGTGCCCGACCGGCTTACGCACCTTTTGCCGAGAGCTTCGCGAATCAACGAGGAGTTGGTCAGCAGGGTGAAGAATGTCGGTCTCAACAATTTTGCCGAAACGATGCGGCTGGTCGAGCAGAAACTTGGCGCAACCATGCCCGAGAATTCCTTGAACCGGCTGCGCGAGGGGACGGTTGCAGTCGGCAGACTGCGCTCGCGCCTCGCCGGCTTGGTCTCCGAGCACGACGAATGGCAATCCCTCAACCGCGATCTTGAATACGCCGTGACTCAAAAGAAGGTTCGACCCCAATCCAGATTTTCGAGATGGCCGCAGTTCAAAACGAAGCTCATCGGCTTGTGCGACGCGTTCCCTCAGGAGGACTGGTCGTTAGAGTTGAGGGGAATGATGGAGCCATGGATGGAGGATGATTCGCCGGCGGAACCGCAGCTGCCGGGTAAAATTTCGAAACTCAGGGAGGATTTCAACGCATTCTACGATCAATGTGTAGACCGCTTCATAGAAGTCGATCGCGAGTTAAACGCGCTTTGCAAGAAAATCACGGAGTTCGAGACACCGCTCTATTCTCTCTTGAGCGAATAACTGGATCTGACCACGATGACCACGACAATGAACGAGTCTCTGCCCTTCGTCTCGCTGAAGGCTATCGAGGTCGCAAGCGATGCCTTGATCGCGATCCTTCCAGAAGACGAGCTTTCAATTTCTGACCTGGACCGCGACGAGATTGCTGAGAGGATAGAGCGTTTTGTCGAGCGAGCCACCATGACCGGCACCGTGCTGGATGCGCCGGATGATCGAAAGACGGCGCAGGCACTCGTCGATTTTTGGCTGGCGAAACTCTATTCGTTTCCTCGCGAGACACGTTCCAAGCAGGGGCCATCGATAGGGGGCGACACTCTACTGAGGCCATTTGATCGGGAGACGGTCACGGCCACGGTCGCCAACGGCAACGATTTGCTCGCCTCTCTCAGACAGAAAGATGCGATAGGTGCAGATGAGTCAAAGAGCTCCTTGCGACGCATTCTACTGCGTGTAGTCCCTTGGCTTGGCGATGGTGGTGTCGGCTACGAGAACATCGCACGGCGAATGCTGTTGCGTACCGTTCGCATGCCTGAGGGTGATGGTTCATGCGAGCCAGTGACGGTCAAGCGCGATGAGCTTCCTTCGCTTGGTGATCCCAACCGGACGAGGGAGGTGCTCAATGCTCTTATTGCATCGGGTGTTTTGCGCGAGGAGCCGGGAGAGTTGATCTCGTTGCGGTATGATGCGCTGACGCGCCAATGGGACGAGCTTCGCGCCTTGATCACTGAGCGCGTTGCTTTTCGCGACACGGCGGTATTCTGGGCGCAACGGGCGCGCGCCGATCGCGCTCTGACATCCGCCAGGCAAGCCAACAAGGCGTTGAAAGACTATGCCGACCTAAACGCGCTGGAGCGCGAGTTCATCCCGGCGAATCTTTCCTACAGAAACAAAAAGATCGTTGCCGGGGCGATTGTCTGCGGTTTTGCGCTTTCAGCTGCTTCGGCCGGTTTGCGGGTGGGCTATCTCACTTGGGAGGATGTTGAGGTGCAGCAGGCGATACAAACGATAATTTCCGGCGGCGATAAGCGAAGCCAGGAAGAGGCAATCCAGAAGCTCGCTAAATTTGGCAGGCCGATTGGCTTTCAATCTCTGCCATTGGAAGATCTAGATCTGAGAGAGATGTATGATCGGGACAAGTCGCCCCCGGTCGCGGATTTCGTTAAGTCGGCAATTGTCAGAGTCAAATTCATAAATGCAACTCTCAGATATGCGTCATTTTCTCAATGCAAAATATATGACGCGGAATTTCGGAATGCGGAATTATCGTCGGCGCGGTTCGATGAGGCAGCCATTACTAAATCGAATTTCTCCGGCGCAATTTTGTATCGCGCTATTTTCGACCATGCGCAATTCAACGGCCTCAATGATTTTTCAAATGCAGATCTTCGGTCTGCGTCGTTTCGGAACGTCGCGATAATAGATGGGGAGCTCAATCTTGCTGGTACGGCATGGTGGTTGGCCTTTGGATGGTCCCTTCCACAAATTGAAAAATTCGCTGATCAACAGAAGAATGCCCGGATCGAAGAAGCCAAGGGTTTCAACGACGATATCAGCTTAAGGAAGAAGGAGCTAAAAAATGCAACTTCGCCTGAAGACCGCGTGCGGGCGTTGAACAAAGTTGCGTGGACTTACGCCACATACGGGGCCGGCCTGAAGGTGGCCAAGGAGGAGTATGCACAAAAGGCCCTAGATGAAGTGAAGGCAATAAAGGGGAAATCGGAGGTCTGGCTGGCCGACAGCCGCGCGAATTTTACCGACACGATCGCCTACATTTGGCTGCAAGAGGGCAACCCCAAAGAGGCCGTGAGGTTGTTGGAGCAGCCCGGGATCGTCGATGCAGATTCAGGCAGCGACCTGCTATTCAGATATGCGTTCGCACTACACGCGCTGGCTTTGGAAAAAGAGGGCGACGAGAAGGAGCGCCTCGAGCGGGAAGCGCAAGCTAACCTGGAAAAATCCCTGCGGGATCTTCACTACGTGCCCAGCCACGAACTCTATCTTCTACGCCGCTACATGACGAATGAATTCAAGGCGCAGCTCGCCAATTTGAGCAAGGAAGCGAATTGACCGGCATTGCGACAGGCCCGGCGGGTGCAGTCTAGCACCTGCCGCTGCAGCCGGCGACGGCAGCTGTCGGGTTTGCGACCAGGCAGGTACCCGCCGCCAGGCCGGCCAGGGCCAGCAACCCAATTCCGAAAGCAAATGCGCGAATATGTTTCATTGAACTCTCCTACGCATCGACAGCAACGGTTGCACAAGTAACAAAGGACCTGCACGGGTACAATGTGTTGCGCTGCAATGCTCGCGTGGGTTGGTGTTCAGTCGCTGTTCCCTGACCCGACGAGCTGTGCCGCCAACCTACTACCTAACACACCTGATCCAGACATTGTGTGATCTGCTTCACTTTCCAGGTCCTCCCGATGGCCGCTTCTGGCCATCGGCCGGCTGGCGAGGCGAACTGCCACGTCCGTTACCGAGAGCCGAGTGGAGAGCTGATCGGATTCAGGAGCCGGCGCCCTAAAACTGATACCGCCGCAAACCCCCATCCACCGGGATCACGGTCCCCGTGATGTACCGCGCCACCGGCGAGGCCAAAAACACAGCGAGTGCCGCCAAATCTTCCGGCTCGCCCCAATAGCCCACCGGAATTTCTTCCTCGGCAAAACGCTCGCGATAGTCCGGCGCATAGTTGCGGCGGATCTGCTCGCTCATGATGCGGCCGGGCGGGATGCAGTTGATGGTGATGCCGTGCTCGCCGATCTCGCGCGACAGGCCCTTGGCCCAGGCATGAACTGCGGCTTTCGCGGCGAATGCGGCATTCAACCCTTCCGGCTCGGACTTGCCGGTGATGTTGACGATGCGGCCCCATTTGCGCGCGATCATCTGCGGCAGCAGCGCGTGCGCAATGCGGCGGTAGCTGGTGAAATTCAGCGCGATCGCCTCGTCCCATTTGCTGTCGGGCGCATCGACCGGCAGCGGGCGGCTGCCGCCGGCATTGTTGATGAGGATGTCGACATGGCCGAACTCCTTCAACGCAAAGGCCGCGATCTTCTCGGCCGCGTCCTTGGCCATCACGTCCTGCTCGAATGGCGTGATCAGGCCGCCACCGACTTCCTGCACCAGTTGGGCGAGCAGGTCGGTCCGCCGCGCCACCCCCACGACGCGCACGCCCTCGGCAGCCAAGCCCTTGGCGATGGCGCGGCCAATGCCGATGCTGGCTCCGGTGACGATTGCGGTTTTCGATTTGAGCCCGAGATCCATGGTCAACGCTCTCTTGTTTGATTCTTGCTTGTTGCTGTTCGTTTCCTGCCCTGTCCCTGTCCGGTGATTTGCCCGACCGGGACGAGCAGTGGTAACCAAGAGGGACAGTGAAGGAAACACGAAAAAGAAAAGGCGTTGAACGATGGTCTGGGACCCGCAGCAATATCTGAAATTCTCCGGCCACCGGCTTCGGCCCGCGGTCGACCTGTTGATGCGGATTCCGGATTTCGCCCCGCGCGAGATCGCTGATCTCGGGGCAGGCGCCGGCAACGTCACCAAGTTGATCAAGGAGCGCTGGCCGGACGCGACCGTGACCGGCGTCGAGGGCTCGGCCGAGATGGTCGCCGCGGGCCGGAAGGCGGCACCGGAGGTGCAATGGTCACATGAAGACCTCGGTCACTGGCGTCCCGCGAAGCAATATGACTTGATCTATTCCAATGCCGCACTGCACTGGCTGCCCAATCATGCGGCACTCTTCCCGTCGGTGATGGAGAAGGTCGCGCCCGGCGGCATGCTGGCGGTGCAGATGCCGCGCAACTTCCTGGCTCCGTCGCATGTGCTGATCGGCGAGACCGCCATGAACGGGCCCTGGCGGTCCAAGGTCGAGCACCTCGTCACGCCGCCGCCGGTCGAAGGGCCGGCCTTCTATCACGATGTGCTCGCGCCGTTCTCGCAAAACATCGACATCTGGGAGACCGAATATCTCCAGGTTCTCGAAGGCGAAAATCCCGTGAAGGAATGGACCAAGGGCACCTGGCTGACGCGCTATCTCGACGTGTTGCAGGGCGACGAGAAGGCTGCTTTTGAGGCGGCCTATGGCGAGCGTGTCGCAAAAGCCTATCCGAAGAATGCGGCGGGACAGACGCTGTTCCCGTTCCGGCGTCTGTTCATGGTCGCCCAGCGCAAGGGTTAATTGCGCAATGGGGATGCGACATAAGCGCTCGCTTCCTTGGGCGGGAGCGGGCGCTGGGTTGCGTATGCATCAGCCGTCAAGATAGCTTTGCTGCGGCAAATTGGGCTTAGGTCTAGTTGTTCGGCTGGCCGATTGCTGCCACTACTGACCTGCAAAACAAAAAAGAACCCGGTTTCCGAGGTTGTTGGGGAGGTTACTTCATGCGCAAACTGCTTCTTGCGGTCACTGCGACCGCGCTCGCTTTGGCTCCTGCGGTCGTCCAGGCCCAGAGCCCGATCGTCATCAAGTTCAGCCACGTCGTCGCCAACGACACCCCGAAGGGGAAGGGCGCGCTGAAGTTCAAGGAGCTCGCCGAGAAGTACACCGACGGCAAGGTCAAGATCGAAGTCTATCCGAACTCCTCGCTCTACAAGGACAAGGAGGAGATCGAGGCGCTCCAGCTCGGCTCGGTGCAGATGCTCGCGCCCTCGACCGCGAAGTTCGCGCCGCTCGGCATCAAGGAATTCGAGGCGCTCGACCTGCCCTGGCTGTTCAAGGACGACGCGACCTATTCCAGCGCGATGAAGGGCACCGTCGGCAAATGGCTTTTCCAGAAGCTCGAGGCCAAGGGCATCACCGGGCTCGCCTATTGGGACAACGGCTTCCACATGGTGTCGTCGAGCCGTCCGCTGACGAAGCCGGAGGATTTCAAGGGCCTGAAATTCCGCATCTCAGGATCGAAGATCGCCGACCAGTATTTCCGCCTGATGGGCTCGATCCCACAGATCATGGCGTTCTCGGAAGTCTATCAGGCCTTGCAGACCGGCGTGGTCGACGGCTGCGAGAACACGGCATCGAACTATCTGACGCAGAAATTCTACGAGGTGCAGAAGGACATCACCGTGTCCTATCACGCGCATCTGCAATACGCCGTGATCGTCAACTCGAAATTCTGGTCCGGCCTGCCGCCGGATATCCGCGCCCAGCTCGACAAGGCGATGGCGGACGCGACGGACTACACCAATCTGATCGCGCACCAGGAGAACGAGGACGCGCTGGCCGAGATCAAGAAGTCGGGCAAGACCACGCTGCATTATCTCACCGACGCCGATCGCAAGGCATGGCAGGAAGCGATGCAGCCGACTTATAAATGGGCAAAGGGCCGGGTTGGGCAGGAAGTGCTCGATCTCGTCGCCAAGGAACTCGACGTCAAGATGAACTGACGCACGTTCCGGAAGAACAAGACCAACGGTCGGGAGTGTGCGCACTCCCGACCGTTTCGCATCGATAGGGGGACTTTGATTTGCTTCGCGTGCTGAACCAGGGGCTCAATCATCTCGAAGAATGGTTGATCGCGACGCTCATTGCGGCTGCAACCGGCCTGATCTTCATCGCGGTCGTGCATCGCTACGGCGCCGGCGAGTCGATCGTGTTCTCGCGATGGGCGGCCGCGCACGGGATGACCTGGCTCGCGTCGCTGTCGATGGCCGTGTTCACCTTCCTGTCCGAGCTGGATCTGTCCTGGGCGCAGGAACTCTGCATCTACATGTTCATCTGGATGGCGAAGTTCGGCGCGGCCTATGGCGTGCGCACCGGCATCCATGTCGGCGTCGATCTCCTCGTCAACCGCCTGCCCGAATATTCGCGCAAGCAGGTGATCCTGTTCTCGCTGCTCTGTGGCGCGCTGTTCACCGGCATGATCGCCGCCTTCGGCGCTTCCTTCGTGCGCGAGATGTTCCACACCGGACAGCAGTCCAACGACCTCGAAGCGCCGATGTGGTTCGTCTATCTGGCGATCCCGCTCGGCTCCGGCCTGATGTGCTTCCGCTTCCTCCAGGTGTCGTGGCTCTACTACTGGACCGGCGAGCTGCCGCATCATGACGAGACCCAGGTGGAAGGCGTGGAGACCGATGTCTCGCCCGCGTTGCATCCGCAGCCAGCCGGCGCCGCGACTAAGGCTGCCGCGCGAAAAGTCTCGCCGCTCGGCGTGATCCTGATCCTGGCGCCGATTTTGATTTTCGCGATGTGCCTGGCCGAGAAGGCCGGCGTGCTGGAGTTGCCGCATTGGCTGCGTGCCGTCACCGTGTTTGCGCTCCTGATCGCGCTGATGCTGACGGGCATTCCGGTCTCGATCGCGCTCGGTCTCACCGTGATGACCTTCCTGTTCACGCTGACGACGGTGCCGATCGAGGCGGTCTCGATGAAGCTCTTCACGGGCATCGAGGGCTTCGAGATCATGGCGATCCCGTTCTTCATCCTGGCGGGCAATTTCCTGACTCACGGCGGCGTCGCGCGCCGCATGATCAATTTCGCAACCTCGCTGATCGGCCATTGGCATGGCGGCCTCGGCCTTGCCGGCATCGTCGCCTGCGCGATGTTCGCGCTGGTGTGCGGCTCGAGCGTCGCGACGGTGGCGGCGATCGGCGCCATCGTGCTGCCCGAGATGGTCCGCCACGGCTATCCGATGCGCTTCGGCGCCGGTATCATCACGGTCGCGGGCTCGCTCGGCATCCTGATGCTGCCGTCGATCCCGAAGATCGTTTACGCGGTCTCGACCAATACCTCGATCGGGGCGTTGTTCGTCGCGGGCCTGCTGCCCGGCATGCTGCTGACAACCATGCTCTGCATCGTCACCTGGTGGCTTGCCCGCAAGCGCGATTATCCGCGGATGTCGAAGGCGACTTGGGGTGAGACCGTCCACGCCTTCCGCGAGAGCATCTGGGGCCTGATGCTGGTCGTCATCATCATCGGCGGCATCTACAGCGGCCTGTTCACCGCCACCGAGGCGGCCGCGATGGCTGCGGTCTACTCCTTCATCATCGCGGTATTCGTCTACAAGGCGATCAAGATGGTGGACGTGCCGCGGGTGCTGCTGCGTGCCGCCAATACCAGCGCGATGCTGCTCTACATCGTTACCAATGCGGTGTTGTTCTCCTTCGTGCTCTCCAACGAGAACCTGCCGGCGACCTTGGCCGACTGGATCGCAGCGCAGAACCTCGGATGGGTCGGCTTCCTGCTGGTCGTCAACGTGCTGCTGCTGCTTGCCGGCAATTTCATGGAGCCGAACTCGATCATCCTGATCATGGCGCCGATCCTGGCGCCGGCGGCCAAGAAGCTCGGCATCGATCTCGTGCATTTCGGCATCGTGATGGACGTCAACATGGAGGTCGGCCTCTGCCATCCGCCTGTCGGCCTAAATCTCTATGTGGCATCCATGATAGCCCGAATGCGCATCACCGATCTGGCGGGGGCGGTGATGCCGTGGCTGCTGACGATGCTCGGCTTCCTCGTCATCGTGACCTATTGGCCCGACCTGACGCTGTGGCTGCCGCGGGTGCTGGGGATGCACTAAGCGGCTAGGGGCTCGAACTTTTACCCTCCAGGGGAGGGTAAGATCCGCGTGGCGCGCGCTGCGCACTCGACAGCGCCGCCAATAGCAATCGGCTGCGAGATGCGGTTAGATGACCGCAACAAGCCGGAGGAATGACAGATGACAGACACATCCAGCAACGAGCCGAAGGACGCAACGTCGTCCGTCATCGCGCAGCAGGACGCCATGCTGAACGCGTTGCCGTTTTCCGACACGCGGGATTTCGACGATGCCGCGCGTGGCTTCCTCGGCACGATCGAGAACGCCAAGGTCACGAACCCGCAAGGGCGGACGGTCTGGAGCCTCGAGCCCTATGGCTTCCTCTCGGCCGAGCAGGCGCCGCCGACGGTCAATCCCAGCCTGTGGCGGCAATCCCGCCTCAACATGCATCACGGCCTGTTCGAGGTCGTGCCCGGCGTCTACCAGGTGCGCGGGCTCGACATCGCCAACATGACGCTGATCGAGGGCGACAGCGGCGTCATCGTGGTCGACACCCTGACCTCGATCGAGGGCGCGCGCGCCGCGCTCGATCTCTACTACAGGCATCGCGGCCAGCGGCCGGTTGCGGCCGTCATCTTCACCCATACCCATACCGATCACTGGGGCGGCGCACGCGGCGTGCTGGAGGAGGATGCGCTCGCGACCGGCCGCGTGCCGATCATCGCGCCGAGCCTGTTCATGGAGCACTCTGTCTCCGAGAACATCATTGCGGGCCCCGCGATGCTGCGCCGGGCGCAGTACCAGTTCGGTCCGTTCCTCGCCAAAGGCGTGCGCGGCCAGGTCGATTGCGGCCTCGGCAAGTCGATGGCGGCGGGTTCGGTCGCGCTGTTGCGCCCGACTGATCTGGTCATGGCGACCGGCGACAAGCGGGTGATCGACGGCGTCGCGTTCGAATTCCAGATGGCGCCGAACAGCGAAGCGCCGGCGGAGATGCATTTCTTCGTCCCGCGCTACAAGGTTCTGAACCTTGCCGAGAACTGCACCCACAATTTCCATAATCTGCTGCCGTTCCGCGGCGCCGACGTGCGCGATGCGCTGGCCTGGTCGAAATACCTCAACGAGGCCTTGCGGCTCTGGGACGGCAAGGCGGACGCCATGTGCGGCCAGCATCACTGGCCGGTGTGGGGGCGCGAGCGCATCGGCACCATGATCCGGCAGCAGCGCGACCTCTACAAATTCGCGCATGACCAGACCATCCGCCTGATGAACCACGGCCTCAACGCCGCAGAGATCGCCGAGACGATCCAATTGCCGAAGAGCCTCGATGGCGCCTGGCACGGCCGCGGCTATTACGGCCACATCCGGCACAATGTGAAGGCGATCTACCAGAAGTACCTCGGCTGGTACGATGCCAATCCGGTCAATCTCGATCCGCTGCCGCCGGTCGAATCCGGCAAGAAGTATGTCGAATACATGGGCGGCGCCGCCGCCATTCTGGCGCGGGCGCGCAAGGATTTTGATAAGGGCGAATTCCGCTTTGTGGCGCAGGCGCTCAGTCATCTCGTCTTCGCCGAGCCGGACGACGCGGCAGCGCGCGCGCTGCTGGCGGATACGCTGGAGCAGCTTGGCTATGCCGCCGAGAGCGCGACCTGGCGCAATGCCTATCTGTTCGGCGCGCAGGAATTGCGCCAGGGCATGCCGAAGACGTCGCCGCGTCCGCCGATGCCGCGCGAGACGCTGGCCGCGCTCCGTACCGAGCAGCTCTGGGACGTGCTCGGCATTCGCCTCAACGGTCCCAAGGCCGAGGGCAAGCACATCGTGCTGAACTGGAGCTTCTCCGACACCGGCGAGACCTTTGTGCTCAACCTGGAGAATTGCGCGCTCACTTATAGCGAGGGCGTACAGGCGGAAAACGCCGACGCGAGTTTCACGCTGGCGCGCGCCACGCTGGACGAGGTGATCGCGAAACTGACAAGCTTTCCGGAAGCAGTCGCCGCCGGCAAGGTCAAGCTCGCCGGCAATCCAATGCGGCTCGCCGAGCTGATGGGCCTGATGGACGAATTCCCCCGCATGTTCGAGATCGTGGAGCCGAAGCGGGCGGCGGTGGTTTAGGTTGGCTTTTCGTGGTGATGCATTGACGGCGCAACACACTCAGGTGTCGTCCCGGCGAAGGCCGGGACCCATAACCCCAGGGAGAAGTTGTGGCGCGAAAGTCGTAACCACGAATCTTCGCCAAACATGATCCTGTGGGTATGGGTCCCGGATCTGCGCTTCGCTTGTCCGGGACGACGACCGATAGTGCGGCAAGCTACTCCGCGCTGCTCACCAGCTTGATCCGCGGCGCCTGCGCCTCGGTCAGGCTGCGATACGCCGCCAGATAATCGAGCGCCATCCGCCGCGCCGTGAAGCGCGTTTCGAACTGCTTGCGGATCGCCGCGCGGCTCAACTGCGGAAGGCGGTTGACGACACCGGCCGCGCTGATGATGTCCTCGACCACGAAGCCGGTCAGGCCCTCATCGATGATTTCCGGCACCGAGCCGCGGTTGAAGGCAACGACCGGCGTTCCGCAGGCCATGGCTTCGATCATGACGAGCCCAAACGGCTCCGGCCAATCGATCGGCAGCAGTAGCCCAAGCGCGCCGCTCAAAAAGTCCGACTTCTCGTGATCGCTGATTTCGCCGATGAACTCCACCAGCGGATTGTTCTCGATCATCGGCCGGATCAGCTCGTCATAATAATCCTGATCGGCGCGATCGACCTTGGCGGCGATCTTCAGCGGGATGCCGCAATGCATCGCGATCTTGATGGCGCGATCGACGCCTTTCTCTGGCGCGATACGGCCGAGCACAGCGAGATATTCTTGTCGAGCAGGCTTCGGCGTCAGCAGGTTCTCCGGCAGGCCGTGATGAATCGTCTTCACCCAGTTCGCCTGCGGCACTGGACGCCGCTGCGCATTCGAGATCGAGATCACGGGAACTTTGGAGAAGGTTTGGAACACCGGCTGATGCTCGGGAAGATCGAGCCGGCCATGCAACGTGGTCACGAACGGGGTCGGCTGCCGGTAGAACAGCGACCACGGATAATAGTCGAGATGGAAATGGAGGAAGTCGAACTCCTCGTCGTCACATTTCTGCCGCACACGCTCCAGCATCACCATATGCAGCGCATTGGGATCACGCACGGAACCGTCGAGGCGAAGCGCCCGCGGCCACAAAGCGTCCAGCTTCGCCGACGTCTGCGAGTCGCCACTGGCGAACAGCGTCACGTCGTGTCCAAGGGCAACCAGCTCTTCCGTCAACCAATGCACCACCCGCTCGGTGCCGCCATACAGCTTGGGTGGAACAGCCTCCGTCAACGGAGCTACCTGCGCGATGCGCATCTCGCCATCTCCTCTACGATCATGAACGTTGAAAACCCCCAGCGTGCACGGCACCGGCTATGCCAGGAAAGGGAACGTTCCCGCAGTTGCGAAGTTCCTCTCAACGAACGTTACTTATTCGACACATCTCGCGCGCGTCTCGATGCTGCCATCTCCTCTTCTCAGATCGTCCGCATCCGCATGTCGTGATGGCTTTGCCCGGGAACCGAGGCGAACCGGTCGATGTTCAATCGACCAGTAACAAAATTCGAAATCAACGGGGTCGCAGTCTATGGATCAGCTTTCTGGATACGCGCGCAGGCCATTTGCCTTTGTCTTGCGCTATCTCCGGCGTCGTCTAGCGTCGCACTTGGTGATCCTGACCGCTGTGGTTGCAGCTGTTGCCTGTTCCGTGGGCACGCAGTATGGCGTCAAATCCCTGGTCGACAGCTTGTCGGGTGGTCTCTCGCATGGTGGCAGCGTATGGCTGGCATTCATTTTCCTCATGTCGCTGATCGCTGCCGACAACTTCCTGTGGCGGATCGCGAGCTGGACGGCGAGCTTCACCTTCGTCCGCGTCACCGGCGATTTGCGCCGTGACATTTTTCGTCATCTGACCGGACACGCGCCGAGCTATTTCTCGGACCGGATGCCGGGGATGCTGACCAGCCGCATTACTGCCACATCCAACGCCGTGTTCACGGTCGAGAACATGTTCGTCTGGAATGTGTTGCCGCCGTGCATCGCCACAGTTGCGGCAATCGCATTGATTGGAACCGTAAGCCCCTATATGGCGCTCGGCCTGATCGTGATCGCCGGCGGCATGGTGCTTGCGATGTTCCGTCTTGCCGCGGCCGGAAAGCCGCTCCACGACGATTTTGCCGACAAGGCCGCCGTCGTCGACGGCGAGATGATCGACGTCATCAGCAACATGCCTCTGGTTCGCGCGTTCTGCGGCATCGGCCACGAGCACCAGCGGTTCGACGCCACCGTGAACCGGGAACTCACCGCGCGCAGCCGCAGCCTTCGCTATCTGGAGAAGCTGCGGCTTACTCACGCCGGCGTGACCGTGGTTCTGACGATCGCCTTGATGGCCTGGGCCATCATGCTCTGGCAGGACGGTGAAGCGACCACCGGCGATGTCGTGCTGGTCTGTACGCTTGGTCTGTCCATTCTCAACGCCACCCGCGATCTCGCGGTGGCCCTGGTCGATGTCACCCAGCATGTCGCCCGGCTGACGGAAGCGATCGCGACGCTGCTGGTCCCGCACGACTTGCGCGATCATCCCGAAGCCGAACCGCTTGTGAAGAGCGGTGCGGCGATTGCGTTCAACAATGTCACCTTCGGTTATCCCGGCGGCGCGAAGATCTTCGAGCGCTTCAGCCTCCGGCTGCAGCCCGGTCAGCGTGTCGGCCTGGTCGGCCAGTCCGGCGGCGGCAAGTCGACCCTGTTCACGCTGTTGCAGCGGTTCTACGATGCCGACGAGGGCAGCGTGACCATCGACGGCCAGGATATCTCCATGGTGACGCAGCAGAGCCTGCGTGAGGCCATCTCGGTGGTGCCGCAGGATATCTCGCTGTTCCACCGCTCCATCCGCGAGAACATCCGCTACGGCCGGCCGAACGCGACCGACGACGAGGTGCTGCGCGCGGCGATCGCGGCGCGCTGCGATTTCGTCGATAGCCTGCCGGAAGGCCTCGACACCATGGTCGGCGACCGTGGGGTGAAGATGTCCGGCGGCCAGCGCCAGCGCATTGCGATCGCGCGCGCCTTCGTGAAGGACGCGCCGATCCTGCTGCTTGACGAAGCGACGGCCGCGCTCGACAGTGAGTCCGAGGAAGCCATCCGCGAGGCGCTGTCGCGCCTGATGCGCGGCCGCACCGTGATTGCGATCGCACATCGGCTGGCGACGCTGCGCAATTTCGACCGCGTGATCGTGCTGAAGGCCGGCAAGATCATCGAGGACGGCGCACCCGACCGCCTGATGCAGGGTCACGGGCCCTATCGCGAACTCGTCACGCAAGAGATGAGCCGGCTCGCCAAATTCGCCGCGTAAATCCAACAGTTGCGTTTGCGTTGGTCGCGTTTCGAAACAAGACGCAGGGGAGCAGTTATGGCAGCCGAAGTCGTCACCAGGTTCGTTTCTGTGGCGCGGACCACGGAACAGATCGTGGAGCAGCCGTTCTACATCCCCATGACGGGGCCTTCGGCGAGGCCCCGTCGCTCGCTCAAGCACGACGATACCTTCATCGTGCTCGACAGTCATGGTGACATCGGCGCGTCGGCCGGCGGGCCGGACGGCCTGTTTCATCACGACACGCGCTATCTTGCGAGGCTCGAGCTCGTGCTCGACGATCTCCAGCCGCTGTTGCTCGGCTCCAACCTGCGCGACGACAATTCGGCCCTGACCGTCGATCTCACCAACCCCGACATTTACCGTCAAGGCGGCCTCGTGCTGCAAAAGGATCTGCTGCACATCGTGCGCACGATCTTCCTGTGGCGCGGCAGCGCCTATCAGCGCATCGGCGTGCAAAACCATGGCGACCGGCGCGCCAGCTTTGAGCTGACGCTGCTGTTCGACAACGATTTTGCCGATTTGTTCGAAGTCCGAGGCGAGCGACGTCCGCGCCGTGGGACCGGTGCTAGTCGATTGCTCGGACCGACCGACGTTCTGTTTGACTATCGCGGCCTCGATGATTTCGAACGCACCACAGGCCTGCACTTCGACCCGCGCCCGACGCGGCTTTCGGTGAACGCGGCCACGTGGCAGCTCGAGCTCGATCCGCATGAGGCGAAATCGCTGTTCGTGGCCGCATCGTGCAACCGGCCGCTGACGCAAAAGCCGGCGCGGTTCTTCCAGGGCCTGCTCGCCCATCGCCGCGAGATGCGCCAGTTGACGATGGGTGCAGCCAGCATCGAGACCTCCAACAATATCTTCAACGAGGTGCTGTGCCAGGCCATGGCCGACCTCAACATGCTGATGACGGAGACACCGCAGGGGCGCTATCCCTATGCGGGCATCCCCTGGTACTCGACGACCTTCGGCCGCGACGGCCTGATCACCGCGCTCCAGATGCTGTGGGTCGACCCCCGGGTGGCGAAAGGCGTGCTGCGGCGGCTCGCGCATTTCCAGGCGAAAGCGGTCGATCCGCTCGCGGACGCCGCGCCCGGCAAGATCCTGCACGAGATGCGCGGCGGCGAGATGGCGGCGCTGCGCGAGGTGCCATTCTCTCAATATTACGGCAGCGTGGACTCGACCGCTTTGTTCGTGCTGCTCGCCGGCCGCTATTTCGAACGCACCGGCGACGAGAAGACGCTGATCGAGCTGTGGCCGGCGATCGAAGCGGGGCTCGCCTGGATCGACGGGCCCGGAGATCCCGATCAGGATGGCTTTGTCGAGTATCAGCGCGCGACAGAGAAGGGGCTCGCCAACCAGGGCTGGAAGGACTCTTACGACGCCATCTTCCATGCCGACGGCCAGCTTGCGGAAGGCAATATCGCGCTGGCCGAGGTCCAGGGCTACGTCTATGCGGCAAAGCAACTCGCGGCACGTTGCGCGCTGCGGCTTGGCAAGCCGGACCGTGTAAGGAAGCTTGAGGCTGAAGCCCAGGCGCTGGCTGAGCGTTTCGAGAAGGCGTTCTGGTGCGAGGAGCTCGGCACCTACGCGCTCGCGCTCGATGGCAAGAAGCGGCCTTGCAAGGTGCGGACCTCGAATGCCGGACAGGTGCTGTTCAGCGGCATGATCCGGGAGGATCGTGCCCGCCTGGTCGCCGCCGACCTGATGCAGCCGCATTTCTTCTCCGGCTGGGGCATCCGCACGGTCGCACAGGGCGAAGTGCGCTACAACCCGATGTCCTATCACGACGGATCGATCTGGCCGCACGACAACGCGCTGATTGCACTCGGGTTCGCGCGTTATGGGCTCAAGCATTCAGTGGCGCATGTCTTCAAGGGCCTGTTCGATGCTGCGACCTATATGGATCTGCGCCGGTTGCCTGAGCTCTTCTGCGGTTTTCGGCGGGAGAAGCGGCGCGGCCCGACGCTCTATCCGGTCGCCTGCGCGCCGCAGGCCTGGGCCAGCGCGACGCCGTTCACCTTGCTGGAGGCGGCGCTCGGCATCGAGTTCGATGTCGCGCGTGGCGAGATCCGGCTGCGCAATCCGCATCTGCCGCCGTTCCTGAACGAGGTTATTTTTCGCGATCTGCGGTTGGGCGAGTCCGCCGTCGATCTGCGCGTCAGCCGTCACGGCGACGACGTGGCGCTGGAGGTGTTGCGCACACGCGGCCAGATCCAGGTGTCGATCGTGCTGGCGCGCTAGCCGCGCGCGGCGAGGAGGGTGCATGCGTGCTGTTGGATGGTTGATCCTGAGCGCAGCGATCGTCGCGGGCCTGACGGTCGCGGTGTCACGCGCAGCGGAAGAGCCGCCCGCGGCCCAGAGCGAGGCGAATGCGCCGCCGACGGCACAGCCGCCGGCGTCGGCGGTCCCCGTCACGCCAAAAGATGCGGCTCCGCCGCCATCGGTGACGATCATCGGCGCGAGCGATGCGCACGGTGTCCTTGGCCGTGATGTGCTCAGTGCGGCGAACGAGGATATGGGCCGTATCGTCGATGTCATCGTCGATCGCAGCGGGCACGTCCGCGCCGCCGTGATCGACTTCGGCGGTTTCCTCGGCGTCGGCAGCCGCAAGATCGTGGTGGACTGGAACGCGATGCGCTTCGGCAAGATTGTCAACAAGAAGGACGGTATTACGCTGGAATTGACCAAGGCGCAGGTCGCGGCCGCGCCGGAATACAAGGAAGACGCGCCGATCGTCGTGCTCGGCGCGTCCGGCAGCCTGCAACCGCTGCAAGCGATTCAGTGAGGCGCGGGGAGGGATGGCCGCCGGTGCTGTTGTCGAGGAAGCCGAACCCTACAGCCGACGATCGTGGCCGTGTTGCGCAGGACAATCGTGCCGGCGCGCGATCGGCCGCGGACATTCCGGCGCCGTCGCGCCAGAGCCTGCGCGGCCTCGACTGGTTCATCTTCTTCCTCGCCGACGTGCAGACCGGATTTGGTCCCTTCATCGCCGTCTATCTGACGACGCAGAAATGGACCCAGGTCGAGATCGGCCTCGTGCTGTCGATCGGCGGCATCGTCGGCCTGATCGGGCAGATGCCGGGCGGCGCGATCATCGATGCGGCGAAATCCGAGCGGCTGGTCGCAGCCCTTGCGATCGCCACCATCGGCTGCTGTGCGCTGGCCTATGCCGCGATGCCGATCTTTCCCGTCGTGGTGACCGCCGCGACCCTGCACGCGGCGGCGAGCTGCGTGCTGGGGCCGGCGATTGCCGCGATCAGCCTCGGCCTCGTCGGCCCGTTCGCGATCGGCGAGCGGCTTGGCCGCAACGCGCGCTTTGCGTCGCTCGGCAACGGCGTCGCCGCCGCGGTGATGGGCACGGCCGGTTATCTGCTGTCGAGCCGCTCGGTGTTCCTGGTTACCTTCGTGCTCGCGATCCCGACCCTGATCGCGCTGTCGCGCATCCGCGAGGAGGAGGTCGACATCGCGCGCTGTCATGGCGAGATGCCGCGCGAAGCCGAAGATCGCGGCGACACCAATATCTGGCATTTGATCCGGCAGCGCCCCCTCATCGTCTTCGCATTCAGCGTGTTGCTGTTGCAGCTCGCGAACGCCGCGATGATGCCGCTGATGGCGAGTGCGGTGACGGCGCGGTCAAGCCAGTGGGCGACGGTGCTCGTCGCCTTTTGCATCGTCGTGCCGCAGGCGATCGTCGCGCTGCTGTCGCCGACCGTGGGGCGCAAGGCGCAAATGTGGGGCCGTCGGCCGCTACTGCTGATCGGGTTCGGCGCGCTGGTGATCCGCGGCCTCCTGTTCGCAACCGTCCGCGATCCCTATCTGCTGGTGCTGGTGCAGGTGTTCGACGGCTTCACTGCGGCGGTGTTCGCGGTGCTGATTCCGCTGATCGTCGCCGACGTCGCCTTCGGCAGCGGTCATTTCAATCTCGCGCAGGGCATCGTCGGCACCGCGACCGGAATCGGCGCGTCGCTGAGCACGGCACTGGGCGGCTATGTCAGCGACAAGTTCGGCAACGCGACCGCCTTCTTCGGGCTCGCCAGTGTCGCCGCGACGGGTTTCCTGCTGATTCTTCTGATGATGCCGGAAACCCGGCGCACGACGCTGTGATCAGGCATCGAGATTGTGCAGGCGCGCCCGGTTGCGCAGCACGATCTGGCGGGCGCCGGAAAGCCCCAAAAATGCCATGGGCATGAAGTTGCGACAGCGTGCTCGCGCAGCTCTCACTATTTGGTGTTCGGGAAATATCGGGTCTCCAACGCAAGTCTGGTTATCGGAAGCGTTCACGCGCGCCGATAATCAAACGGAGACGCTCGATGATGACGAAATTGACCCCATCTCTTCTGGTCGCACTGTTGCTCGTGCCATTGCTGGTCACGGCAACGACGGCTCGGCCTCGAATCAACAACATCGGCGGTCGATCGCCTTCAAATGCGATCGAGGGCCGCCAGATCGCAGCTCCGCCATGGAGCGCTGCATGCATGACGGACCACGGGCCAAGCGAGTGCGGCGAGCCGATGTGGATTTACGGCACTCGTAGCGAGATCGCGCAGTACAGGAACGCGTTCTGACGCGTCGTCTTTCGTTGTGTTCTTGTCCGATCAGGGTAAGTCCAAGCCTAGTCGCCGCGCCGGTCCTGGAGGCGCGGCGAATGCATTTTTGCCTGGCTCTCGCCCAGAAGAGGAGCCGCCCCAGGAGGTGCCGGCCAAACGCTAGCGCCACGGCAAGGGCCACGCCGCTCATCGATACTCCCGCACTCGGTTTATGGTCGCTGGACGGTCGGCGGTCGCCGGGCGTAACAATGTCTGGGGATGTTGCGAAGAAGAGATGGGCAAGCTCTCTGGAGCAGGAGTGCGACGAACATGCAAGGAAATGCCGAGGCGTACGGGTCAAGGAACCTGCCGGGCCAGGTCGTGCTGGTGCTCCAGGGCGGCGGCGCGCTCGGCTCCTATCAGGCGGGCGTCTACCAAGCCCTGCATGAGGCGGGTATCGAGCCGGACTGGGTCATCGGCACCTCGATCGGTGCCATCAACGCGAGCCTGATCGCCGGCAACGCGCCGGAGCATCGGCTCGCGCGCCTGAAGGAATTCTGGAAGCGGATGGAGCAGAATCCGGTCTGGACTCTGTGGACCGGCGTTCCCGGCTTCGAGGAGAAGCTGGCCTATTGGTCGACTGTCACCAACGGCATTGCCGGCTTCTTCCGGCCCAATCTGCTGGCGCATGCCGGCGATTCCTATCCGCTCGGCGCCGATCACGCCGGCTTCTATTCGACCGCACCGCTGGAGAACACGCTGCGCGAGCTCGTCGATTTCACTCTCGCTAATCGTTACACGCCGCGTCTCACGGTCGGTGCGGCTCATGTCGGCACCAGCCAGATGCGCTATTTCGACAGCCGCGACGACGAGCTGACGGTGAAGCATGTCATGGCCTCGGGCGCGCTGCCGCCGGCCTTCCCGGCGGTGCGTATCGACGGCGAGCTCTATTGGGACGGCGGCATCCTGTCGAACACGCCGACGGAAGCCGTGTTCGACGACAATCCGCGCAAGAATTCCCTGATCTTCTCCGTGCATCTCTGGAATCCCGTCGGCGCCGAACCGACGACGATGGGAGAGGTCTTGAACCGGCACAAGGACGTGCAGTATTCCAGCCGGATCGCCAGCCAGATCGCGCGCCAGCAGCAGGCCCATCGCCTGCGTCACGTCATCAACCAGCTTGCGGCACGATTGCCCGAGAGCGTGCGCGATGATCCCGCGGTGAGGGACTTGATCGGCTACGGCTGCTCGACGCGCATGCATGTCGTGCGGCTGCTGGCACCGCAGCTCGACCGCGAGACCCATACCAAGGACATCGATTTCAGCCCGTCCGGCATCATGCAGCGTTGGGACGCCGGCTACGCGCACACCCGCTCGGTGCTGGCGCGCGCGCCGTGGACCGGCGAATTCGATCCACTGTCGGGCGTTGTGCTGCACGAACACATGGACGAGATGCCGATGGCCGCGGAATAGACCGCAAGCGATCGTTACGTTCATCGAATTGCCACAGGCCATGCGGATTGTCGGTCCTGGTCCGCAGTCGAAAGGTCGTGCAAATGGTGTCCGGGAACGATCTGGAGTCTGCCCTCGATCGGGTCCGGGCTGACGCGGCGGGGCCCGTTGCCGGTGTGTTCGGTCCGTCCTCAGTGACCTGGCAGATTGACCGGGAGGCCGTCATCTTTCTCGGCGCCGGCCGCGCGCTGCTGCTGCAACTGGCTCACCCTTGGGTCGCTGCCGCCATCGCCGAGCACTCGCGAACCTTCGCCGATCCGATCGGCCGCTTCCATCGCACCTTCGACGTCGTCTTCGCCATGGTGTTCGGCTCGCTCGACCGGGCGCTGTTGTCGTCCCGGCAACTGCACCGGCGCCACACCATGATCGTCGGAGAGATGCCCGTGGCAGTCGGTCCCTTTGCGGCAGGCTCGCGCTACTGCGCCAATGACATCCCGTCGCTGCGCTGGGTTCACGCGACGCTGGCTGAGACCGCGCTCATGGCGCATGATCTGGTGCTGCCGCCACTCTCGGCGGAGGAGCGCGAGTGCTACTGGACCGAGAGCCGGCTGTACGGTGCCTTGTTCGGGTTGACGGGGGATGATCTGCCGGCGGACTGGGCTGGCTTCGCCGCCTACACCGCGGCGATGGCGCAGTCGGAGACGTTGACCGTCAGCGTGGCCGCGCGCGAGATTGCCAGCCAGATTTTCAGCGGCGCGCGTCCGTGGTTGCGGCCACCGCGATGGTACCGCGCGCTCACGGCGAGTCTGCTGCCGGAGCCTTTGCGCACAGGCTTCGGCCTTGAACTTGACGCGCGCGACATCAGGGCCGCCGAAAACGCACTGAGATGGATCCGGCGGGTCTATCCGAAACTGCCCGACCGGCTGCGCTATGTCGGTCCCTATCAGGAAGCCCAGGCGCGGCTGAGTGGCATGACCGGGCCCGACTGGATGACCCGCTGTCTCAACCGGGCCTGGATCGGACGGCCGCAAATGGACCAACGCGGCAGGGGCTGACGTTCTCCGCCGGTGACACAACCACCGTCATTGCGAGGAGCCCTTGCGACGAAGCAATCCATGATCTCATGCGCGTGTCCCGGACAAGCTGCAACGCGTGGGCGTTGCGGCGTAGAGCCGGGACCCAGAAGCTGCGGACTGCTGTGCGACCTGGGCCCCGGCTCGGCAGCGCACCGTCGAAGAGACGCTGCGCTGCGTCCGGGGCACGAAAGCCTACGTTCGCAATGACGGAGTCTGTGGAAACGTCTCGGGCTCACACCGCCGCGAGCTTCCGGTACAGCGCGCTGTAAGCGCCGGCCGAGATGCTCCACGAGAACGATCGTCCCATGGCGCTGCGGCGCATGGTATCGAGCTGGTCGTGCGCCATGAAGGCCTCGAAGGCTCGGCGGACGCCGCCGAGGAAGGATTCGTGCGAGGGTCTTGAGAACAAAAAGCCGGTCTCGCCGTCGCTGATGGTCTCGGCGAGGCCGCCGGTCTGGTGACCGATCGGCAGCGAGCCGAAGCGCTGGGCGTACATCTGGCTCAGCCCGCACGGCTCGAACCGCGACGGCATCAGGGTGAAATCGCTGCCGGCAAAGATGCGACGGGCCTGGGCATCGTTGAAGCCGATCGCGACGCCGATGGCGTCGGGGCGGCGGCGATGCGCATTGATCAAGGCCTGCTCCAGCGCCGGCTCACCTGAGCCGGTGACCACGATCTGCCCGCCGGCATCGACGATCTCGTCGGCCGCCGACAGCACGAGGTCGATGCCTTTCTGGTGCACGAGCCGCGCGACGATACCGAAGATCGGCCCGCGCGACACCGCGAGCCCGAACTGCTTGCGCACATAGTCCGCATTGGCCTTCTTGCCGACCCAGTCGCCGGCGCCGAATTGCTGCGCGAGCTGGGCGCAGGAGCGCGGGTCCCAGCTCTCGTCGATGCCGTTGAGGATGCCGGTGAGCTCGGCCGCGTCCGAGCGTAGCCGGAGCAGGCCTTCCATGCCGCAGCCGAATTCGGTGGTGGTGATCTCCCGCGCGTAGGTGCCGCTGACGGTGGTGAGGTGCGAGGCGTAGACCAGTCCGGCCTTGAGGAAGGAGAGCTGGTCGTAGAACTCGACGCCGTCGATATGGAAGGAGCTCTCCGGCACGCCGATCCGCCGCAGCGCGTCCTTCGGGAAAAGGCCCTGATAGGCGAGGTTATGGATGGTCAGGATCGAGGGGATCTTGCTGCCGCGCCAGGCGAGGTAGGCCGGCACGAGCGAGGCCTGCCAGTCATTGGCATGGACCAGGTCCGCTGCCCAATTCTTGTCCAGCTTGCCCGCGGCCAACTCAGCGGCTGCCGAGGCAAGGCGCGCGAAGCGGATGTCGTTGTCCGGCCAGTCGCGCCCGGACTCGTCGCCATAGGGGTTGCCGGGCCGGTCGTAGAGTTGTGAGCACAACAGCACATAGACCGGCAGGCCGTCCTTGGTCGCGGCCCGGCCGAGCGAGCAGGCCGGCATCTCCGCAAATGCCGGGCAGCGGCCAACAATCTGTATATGCGTGAGTTGCTCGATGATGTCGCGATAGCCGGGCAGCATGATCCGGATATCTGCGAAGGGGCGAAGGGCTCTGGGGAGGGCCGCGGAAACGGCACCAAGTCCGCCGACGCGGACGAAGTCGTCCATCTCTGTCGTAACGAACAAGACCCTCAAGAACGATTGCCCTCTGCTGATCCCGATTGCTGCTATGCAAGAAAGGGTCCAGTTGCCCCGCAATTCCGAAGCCCGCCCACGAGACACTTCCGTTCGGTAAAGACTTCTCTACTCAGCTGCCCCCATCTAGGGTCGGCAACTCAACAATAGAGAACATCGATCGTTCCTGGGGACTCCAAAGGTACAGCAAACATGCAGCTAGCAGATAAGCATGAGCGGACGACGACAAAGGCCTTTGCCGGCCTGCGGGTCCTGGATTTTTCGACCACCATTGCCGGTCCTCACTGCGCGCGGATGCTTGCCGATATGGGCGCCGAGGTCATCAAGATCGAGACCGACGGCGGCGAGACGATGCGGACCCGGCCGCCGCTGCGCAAGGGGTGCAGCACCGTATTCGGCCAGCTCAATGTCGGCAAGAAGAGTGTCGTGCTCGACCTCAAGTCCGAGGACGGCAAGGAGGCGGTCCGCCGGCTGGTTGCGACTGCCGACATCCTGGTCGAGAACTTTCGCCCCGGCGTGATGCGCCGCCTGCGGCTGGATTACGACAGCCTGCGCCCGGTCAATCCCCGGCTGATCTACTGCTCGATCTCCGGCTACGGCCAGACCGGCCCCTCGGCCGAGCTGCCGGCCTACGCGCCGGTGATCCATGCGGCGTCCGGCTACGATATGGCGCATCTCGCCTACCAGCCCGGCCGCAACCGCCCGGACTATTGCGGCATCTATCATGCCGACGTCGTCACCGGCACCTACGGCTTCGGCGCGATTGCGTCTGCGCTCTATCAGCGCACGGCGACCGGCTTCGGCCAGCACATCGACGTGTCCATGCTGGAGTCGATGCTGACGCTGACGGTGATCGAGTTGCAAAGCTCGCAATTCGCGGTGAAGCCGCCGCCGCGCCCGATGTTCGGTCCGACCGAGACTGCCAACGGCTATGTCATGATCACTGTCGCGAGCGAGAAGACGTTCCAGGGATTGATGGGCGTGATCGGTCGCCCCGAATGGATCTCCGATCCGCGCTTCGCCACCTATGCCGCGCGCCGTGAGAACTGGGCGGATATGATGGACGGCGTCGAGGCCTGGTCGCGGCGACTTTCGACCGATGCATGTCTTGTGGGCTTAAGCGCTGCCGGCGTGCCTGCCTCGGCGTATCGCACCATAACCGAGGCCTTGGCCGATCCGCAGCTCGCGCACCGGCAGGCGCTCTCCGCTGTCCAGGACGAGGGCGGCTCCTTCCAGGTCCTCAATTTGCCGTTCCGGATGACCGGCGCAGACACGACGCCGGGGAAGACGATGGCCGTACTCGGTGAGCACACGCGCGAATTGCGCGACGAGGTCGGCCTCTCCAAAGATGCGTCAATTCCGTCAGGCAAAACGGCCGTGCAAGGCTGACGAACGGCTTCGTGCAGCAAGCAATGCGGCTTTGCGCGTGGTCGGCTTGCCATCATCCGCCGGCGTCAACTAGACGGGTCCGAGTTTGTCTCGTCCCGCCGCCCGTGGCATGGTGGCGCGACAACAAGAAGTATGCCGGGAGGACACCGATGAAGAGTTTCAAGGTCGCCGATTTCAAGGCGCCGCTGAAAGAGTTCGATGAGGCAACGCCACAGCCCTCTGGCACGCAGGTGCTGATCAAGGTCAAGGCCGCCGGCGTCTGCCACAGCGACCTCCACATCTGGGAAGGCGGCTATGATCTCGGCCATGGCCGCAAGCCGCTGTCGCTCAAGGACCGCGGCATCAACCTGCCGCTGACCATGGGCCATGAGACGGTCGGCGAGGTCCTCGCCTTCGGACCGGACGTCAAGCCGTCGGACCAGGGCGATATCAAGCTCGGCGATGTCGGCCTCGTTTATCCCTGGATCGGCTGCGGCAAATGCGCAACCTGTCTTGCTGGCGACGAGAACATGTGCCTGACGCCACGCTCGCTCGGGGTCTATTGCGATGGCGGCTATTCCGACCACATGCTGGTGCCGCATCCGCGCTATCTGCTCAATCTTAGAGGGCTCAATCCCACGTCGGCCGCGCCCTATGCCTGCTCGGGTGTCACCACCTACAGCGCGCTGAAGAAGGTCGAGCAGCATTTCGACACGCCGATCGTGATGTTCGGCGCCGGCGGCCTCGGTTTGATGGCGCTGTCGCTGTTGAAGGCGATGGGCGGCAAGGGCGCGATCATGGTCGATATCGACGCCAGGAAGCGCGAGGCGGCGGAGAAGGCCGGCGCGCTTGCGACCGTCGATCCCAAGGCGCCGGATGCGCTGGAGCAGCTTGCGAAGAAAGCGGGCGGGCCGATCCGCGCCGTCATCGACCTCGTCGGCAATGCCGCCACGACGCAACTTGGGTTTGACTGCCTGACCAAGGGCGGCAAGCTCGTTATCGTCGGCCTGTTCGGCGGCGGCGCGACCTGGGCGCTGCCCCTGATCCCGATCAAGGCGGTGACCATCCAGGGCAGCTATGTCGGCAATCTGCGTGAGACGCAGGAGCTGCTCGACCTCGTCCGCACCAGGAAGGTGCCGCCGATCCCGGTGACGACGGCACCGCTGAGCAAGGCCAACGACGCGCTGGTGCAATTGCAGCAGGGCGCCGTGGTCGGGCGCACAGTGCTGACGCCGTAACATCGACTGTTTGTTGGTCGTCATGGCTGGGCAGAAGCCCGATGCGCGTCTTCGCGCTAGATGTCCGGGCCATCCACGTCTGGCACGGAAACGGTATTGAGGCGTGGATGCCCGGGACAAGCCCGGGCATGACGCTGGAGAGAGCAGAGAACCCCCATGTCCGCAAACAATGACTTCCACATTGCCGTGCTCGCCGGCGATGGCATCGGCCCCGAGGTCATGGCGCCCGCCATCGAGGTCTTGCGCAAGATCGAGGCGAAGTCGGACTTGCGCTTTCGCTTCACCGAGGCGCCGGCCGGCGCCAACAATTATCTCGCCACCGGCAAGTCGATTGCGGACTCCACGATCAAGCTGTGCGAGGAGGCCGACGCGATCCTGCTCGGCGCCTGCGGCCTGCCGTCGGTGCGCTACCCCGACAACACCGAGATCGCGCCGCAGATCGAGCTGCGCTTCATCTTCGATCTCTATGCCGGCGTGCGGCCGGCGCGGCTGATTCCGGGCGTGCCGAGCCCGATCGTCGGCGCCGATCAACGCGGCATCGATCTCGTCGTGATCAGGGAATCGACCGAAGGCCTGTTCGCCTCGATGGGCAAGGGCGTCGTCACCCATGAGGACGCGCGCGAGACCATGGTGATCACGCGCAGGACCTCCGAGCGCCTGTTCGAGTTCTCGTTTCGCCTCGCCGAGCGGCGCAAGGCGCGCGGCAAGCCGGGCGCGCTCGCCTGCGTCGACAAGGCCAACGTGTTCAAGGCCTTTGCCTTCTTCCGCGGCATCTTCGACGAGATCGCGAAAAATCATCCCGAGGTCAAGACCGATCGGCTCTATGTCGATGCCTGCTCGGCGATGCTGGTGAAGCGGCCCTGGGATTTCGACGTGATGGTGATGGAGAACATGTTCGGCGATATCGTCTCCGACATCACCGCCAGCCTGATCGGCGGCCTCGGCATGGCGCCGTCGGCCGACATCGGCGACAAGTACGCCGTGTTCCAGCCCTGCCACGGCACCGCGCCCGACATCATGGGACAGGGCAAGGCCAATCCCACCGGCATGATCCTGTCGGCTGCGATGATGCTGGACTGGCTCGCCGACAAGCACGGCGCCGAGAGCGCGGCCGAGGCCGGCGAAAAGATCGAGCGTGCCGTCGATCAGATCTATGCCGGCGGCATCAAGCCGATGGAGTTCGGTGGCAGCAACGGCACGGCCGACATTACCAAGGCAGTGCTCGCGGCGCTGTAGGTGCCGCAGTCGGTTGATATCGGAGGAGCTGGAAGTCCATGAGCAAGCCAGTCCCCGAACAGCATCGACATCTCCGGACTTTTACGTTCGGCGACAGTCCAGCGCTCGCGGGCGAATTGCTCGAACTCGTCATCAAAGGCGTCAAGACCGCGACTTGCAGCACGGAAGACGAGTCGAATACGTCGACGCCTGGCGAGCGCTGGGTCGTGCTCGACGGACGGGGAGAGCCACGCTGCGTCATCGAAACCATCGAGATCACCTATCGGCGCTTCAATGACGTCGACGCTGCCTTTGCTTACGATGAAGGCGAGGGCGATCGAAGCCTGGCCTATTGGCGCAACGCCCATCGCACCTATTTCGGCCGGCTCGGACGATACAGCGAAAACATGATACTCATGTGCGAGCGCTTTCGCCTGATCGAAGTTTTTGGCGATTGACCGCTTGCGACGCCTTCCAAGAAAATGGGGCCTCACGGCCCCTTCGTCATTTACCAGCGGTGCCAGTGGCGATGGCCCCAGCCCCACGGACGCGGGCCGTAGCCATAGAAGCGTCGCGGGCCGCCGTAATAGCCATAGGCGCCGTAATAATTCGGACGCCACCAGCAACGGCCCCAGGCGTTGCAGACCATGCGCACCTGGTCGACATGCGCGGCCGGGCCGCTTGCGACTTGATCGGCCTGCGGAATGCCGTTCGGCATCGCCGCGAGCGCTTGTCCCGACGCCAGCGCGGCGCTGCCCAGGGCAGCCAGACCAAGAACAGCAAGTTTGAGTTTCATCGCGATCTCCCTCGTTGGTGGCGGGAGAACTTGCGGCAGATCAATTGGTTGCTATCGCAGCGCAAGGCGGCGAGGAATTTAATCTTGGTGAATGGAGGTTCAGCTTCACTTGCCTCAGCTCACTTGCCCTTAAACTGCGGCTTGCGCTTCTCCATGAAGGCCTGCCGGCCCTCGCGGAAATCCGCCGAGTCCATGCAGGCCGTGCCGATCGCCTTGACCGCATCCATGTCGCGTCCGCTTTCGTCCTTCAGCACCTGCGCGATGGTGATCTTCGCGGCCTTGATCGCGAGCGGTGCGTTCTGCGAGATGGTCTCGGCGATCGCCATGGTCTCGCCCCAGAGCTGATCATCCGGGATCACACGCTCCACCAGCCCGATGCGCAGCGCTTCCGTCGAATCGATGCGCATGCCCGTGTACATCAACAGCCGCGCCCAGGACGGGCCGACCAGCGACACCAGGTGCCGCAAGCCGTCAAAGCCATAGGCGATGCCGAGCTTGGCCGCGGGAATGCCGAACTGGCTGTCATGCGCGGCGATGCGGATGTCGGCGAGCATCGCGACCTGCATGCCGCCGCCGAGACAAAAGCCCTGGATGCAGGCGATCGTCGGCTTGGGGTAGTCGGCGAGCAGCGCGCGCTGAGCGGCGCTGCGCTTGGCATATTGTTCGGACGCGGCGGCGTTATGGCGGGTCTTTTCGAACTGACTGATGTCGGCGCCCGACACGAACGCCTTGCCGCCGGCGCCGCGCAGGATCACGACGCGCACCGCGTCGTCGTCGCGCAGGTTCGTCAGCGCCTCGCCAAATCCCTCCCACATCTCCAGCGACATCGCATTGCGCTTGTCGGGATTGTTGAAGGTGATCACGCCGACGCCACTGGCTGTGTGCTTGAGGATCTTGCCGTCGGCATAGGACGTTTCATTGGAGAGGTCAGGCATCGCGCACTCGCTTGTCGTTGGCGAGCGCAATGTGCTGCCGCCGCAGGGCCGGGGTCAACCGCGGCAACGCGAGGGGCTTTGCATCCGCCTGTGCCGCGATTGCATGGCGCGGTCGTAGGTTATTCTTGGAGCATGATCTGTTCGGAAAACCGCTGCCCACTTTGCGCTACGCGGCCCTTCGGGTCCGGATCATGCTCTACTGCGCCATATGAGCGGTCAGCGGATGGTCGCCGGCATTGCTGAAGAAGGCGGCCTCTTCGGCGGTGGCCTCCAGCAGTTGCTCGTCCTGGTTATAGACGTCGTTGCGGAACTGGATGGTCTGGTCCTTGGTCATCCAGGCCGTGAGGTAAATCCAGGCCACCGGCACCTTCTTCGCCATGGCGACTTCCAGATGCTGGCCGGTGGCAATTTCGGTGTCGATCGCGGCGCGGGTCCATTTCGGCTGGTCTTTCAGCAGCCAGGCGGCGAGATCGCGCACATTGTCGACGCGCGAGCAGCCGTGGGAATCGAAGCGGTAGTCGTCGCTGAACAGATTGCGCTGGTTGGTGTCGTGCATGTAGACCGAATAGGAATTCGGCATGTCGATCTTGACCGCGCCGAGCGCGTTGAAGGTGCCGTTCTGCTGGCGCACGGTGAAGTTCGGCGTGTGCGTGCCCGACCAGTCGACCGAATGCGGATCGATCGGATTGTCGTGGCCGTCGAGCACCTCCATGTGCATGCGCGACAGGTAGGTCGGATCCTTGCGCATATGCGCCGAGATTTCGGTCTTGGCGATCGAGGACGGTACCGTCCAGGTCGGATTGAGCACGACGCCGGTGATCTGTGCGGTCAGCGTCGGCGAGGGCTTTTCGGTCTTGCCGACGATGACGCGATAGCGCCGCACCGCGACGTCGTTTTCGACCGCTTCGGCAAAGGCCGCAGGGATGTTGACCACGACATAGCGCTGGCCGAAGCCGAAATTCGTGTTCTCGAGCCGTTCGAGCGAAGCCTCCAACTGCTTGATGCGCTTCTGTACCGGTACGTTCATCGCGGCCAGCGTGCGCGGCGTCATCGTGCCGGTCGGGGCAAGACCATGGCGCGCCTGGAAGCGCTTTACAGCGTCAGCGAGATCCTGGTCGAAGGCGCCGCTCGCCTTGTCGGTGGCGAGGTCGCCGGAGACGATCAGCCGCTTGCGAAGCAACTCGTCATTGGCGCCCTGGGCGCCGAGGACGAACTTTGCATCCGCAGGGATCGCCGGCCAGCCGCCGCGCACCGCGAGGTCGGTATAGCTGAGCGCGGCGTCCTTGATCCGCTGGGCGGTGCCTTCGTCGAATGTTGGTTCGTGCGTTATCGCCAGCGCCGCGGCCGAGCGGCTCTCGGCCGTTGAAACCGGTGTCGCGGCGGCAGCTTTTGGCACCGCGGTGGAGGCGGGATTGGCGGCCGCCGGCACCGTGCCGGCTGAGGCCGCCGGCTTGGGGCCGGCCTGGCCCGTGGTCTCGGTCTGCGCAAGCGCGGAGGTGCCGGCGAGGAGGCCCATGGCAATGATCACGGCATGGCGCTTCGACATGTGTCTTGTCTTCCCCATGAGGACGAGGCCCGGACGGGCGCTCGCATTGGCGATACCCGGCCGCCGTGCTGCGTGCGCCGGTTCGCGAAACCGGCGAGAAGCTAGGGCATCAGGGTTGCGGTCCCATTAAGCACGATGCGTTGAGGCCCCCCGCGTCCAACGCGCGGAGGCTCTCGATTAAGTCGCAACAAGGTTGGGATGGGTTCGCGAAAACCGCGACGAATGGCCTCAAATGCCAGGAAACAGGCAAAGAAGAACTGGCAAAGAAAAAGGGGCGGCAGGCCGCCCCGAGAAGCAAAGGCCGCGCGCGGACAGCGCGCAGGTCCAACTCTGATCCAGCAGGTCCAATCCAGCAGGTCTCGTCCAATCCGGCCGCGCACCCGTGACGCGGCGGATTGAACATCGGCCTGAGAGGCCGGACCGTCGGTCGATCAGGCTTCGTTCGCCGCGATCGATTCCATCAGCGAGACGAGCTGACGCTGCACCGTCTGGTCCTTGATCTTGCTGTAGGCGCGCAGCAGGCGGAGGCTGAAAGCCGAATCGAGGAACAGCAGGCTCTCGACTTCGCGCGCCTTGTTGTCGCCGTCATAGAAGAAGGTCACGGGCACATCGAGTGCGGTGGCGATCTGCTGAAGCCGAGCCGCGCCGACGCGATTGACGCCCTTCTCGTATTTCTGGACTTGCTGGAAGCTGACGCCGAGCTTATCGCCCAGCTCGGCCTGCGAGATCTTCATCTCGACGCGCCGCAGACGGATCCGTTTGCCCAGCTCAATGTCCGGCTTGCCGGCACTGCGCTGCTTCATTCTTTTCGCCGCTGTTTTCATGCTTCTTCTCATCGTTCTTCGGTTGAAAATCCCCCGAAGAGGTGGGTCAGGGGTTCGCCCATATACGAGTCCTTGAATTCATGCGGATGCACGAACTCTTCCTTAAACCACGGGAATCGCACCGGATTGAAAGCTTCGATCAGCCAGTCAATCATATGCCGCACTCTCGGAATCCGGCCGCTACCAGGGTGGTAGGACAACCAGATATCCAGCGGTCGGTTCAGCTCGACCTCCAGTGGAATCAGCTTTCCGCCAAGCGCAATGGCGTAGCTCGGGAATACGCCAATTCCTGCGCCATTCGCGACAGCCCAGTAGTTGGCGCTTGAGACGTTGGTCTTCATGACCAGAAGGTCACGTTCGGGCACGCCCGGGAAGAAGCTCTCGAAGGTTTCCTTGGCGGCGATCTGATCGGCGAATTGCAGCACCAGGCGGTGCTTGATCAATTCTGCGGCGGACCGCGGCGCGCCATATTTCTCGATGTATTTGTCGGAGGCCCAGAACATCAGGTGCATGCGGCCGAGCCGCACCAACTTGACGTCGAGCGCCGAAGGCCGCGACAGGTGGATGGCGACATCGGCCTCGTGGCGGGAGACGTCCGCCGAGCGCATCGCGCAATGCAGGTCGACCAGGATCTTCGGATAGGCCTGCTGGAATTCGACCAGCCGTGGGGCGAGCCAGAACGTCCCGAGTCCCTCGGTCACGGCGACGCGGACCTCGCCGGACAGGGCGTTGGCTGTCGAATCGCTGGTGCGCAGCACGTCGAAGGCGGCCGCCTCCATGCGCTCGACGGCGGAGACCACCAGCGCGCCTTCGTCGGTGAGATGGGTGCCGTGGACGTCGCGGGTGAACAGGGTGGTGCCGGTCTGGCGTTCGAAATCATCTATTCTGCGCCGGACCGCGTTGATCGACAGCGACAGGCGTTCGGCCGCCGAGCGGAAACTGCCGCAGCGGACCACTTCCAGAAATATCCGAGCCGCATCCCAATCCGAGAGGCCGCTGAGGTTTGTCTTTGGGCGTTCCTCCAGTGGAACGCCCCTTTCCGCCAAGGAGTGCATACAAGTCCCTTCGAGCCGTTAAACTGGCAGAATCTAGCGCAAACCACAACCACGACGGGTTGAGGAACGGCGAGTTTTGAACGCCATCCTTACTGTGCCAAAGCGGTATTGGAGTGTGCTTGGGGGCCGGGAATCGGGCGAGTTATCGCCCGGAAGAGGGGTATACGTGCGTTCCGTTGCGAGCCGTGAAATGGCTGCGGAATTGCCGGGTCTGTGTAGACCCGAGGGCGCGTGCGAGTTCGCGCGGCTTTGTGGAATGGATCAATCGCACCCCGTCAAGCATTTTGCTTTTGACCGCTTCGATGTTCGCCGCTCGCGCTGCGGGGCGATGTCGAATGGAACCGCAGTTTCGACGCGGAAACATATTGAAATCGTATTCGAGGGCACGGACTCCGCGTGCTATCCTTGGTTCCGGATGGGGGCCAAGGGAATCGTCGCACGCACGTCTCGCAGGCCGAACTAACGGGAAGAACGCCGGTGTCGCATTCAGACGAACAGTTGCAGTCGGTGCTCGATACACTCGAGGAGTGCCGCAGGGTTCTCAACGAAAGCAACAGCCGTGAGTCGGCTGAGCTGCTCTCGATCGTCATCCTCGACGTGCGGATGAAACTCAAAGGAATTGACAGTGCCGATCTCAAGGCATTGTGCGACGAAATGCTGCGGAGCGCTGCAAGCGAGCCGCTGCCCCCGTCCAAGCAGACGCAGGACCAGCCCCGGCGTCCGCTGCTCCGCGTGGTGAAGTAGCCGCGCCGCCGAAGCTCGCTTTTTGGCGAGATTCGTGCGCGTCCCGATGCCGCATCTGTGATCACAGACGGCATCGGGAGGAGCCCTGGTTTGAGTGCGCCCATGTTGCGCATTCTCCGGCATCGGTTACACCAGAGCCGGTTCGGCTCCGGCCCCGCGCGCATTCCCCGCGCGCTGCCAGGAGCCTGAGATGGCTCCGACTGCATCATGCAACATGTTTCGATTCCCGCGGCGCTGATTGCCGGCCTCGTCAGCTTCCTCTCGCCTTGCGTCCTGCCCCTGGTCCCGCCCTACCTTATCTATCTCACCGGCGCCACGATCGAGCATGTCGAGAGCGACGAGCCGACTGCCGCCTCGAAGCGCGCCATCATGATGTCGGCGCTGCTGTTCGTGCTCGGATTCTCCACGGTGTTCGTGGCGCTCGGCGCCAGCGCCTCGCTGGTAGGCGGGTTGATCCGCGCCTGGTCGGCGGAGCTCTCGATCCTCGCCGGCATCGTCATCATCATCATGGGCCTGCACTTCCTGGGGCTGACGCGCATCGGCCTGTTGATGCGTGAAGGCCGGCTGCCGATCCCCAAACCCGTCGGGCTCTGGGGCGCCTATATCATGGGGCTCGCCTTCGCCTTCGGCTGGACGCCCTGCATCGGCCCGATCCTGGCCGCGATCCTGTCGATCGCAGCGGCGGAAGCGACCGTGACCAAGGGCGCGGGCCTGCTCGCGGTCTATTCCGCGGGCCTCGGCATCCCGTTCCTGATTGCGGCGCTGATGATCGAGCAGTTCTCAAAACTGTTCGCGCACATGAAGGGACAGCTCGTCAATGTCGAGCGCGCCATGGGTGTCCTGATGGTGATCACCGGCATTGGCTTTCTCACCGGCGCGGTCTCGAATGTGAGCATCTGGCTGCTCGAGACGTTTCCAGCGCTGCAGACCATCGGCTAAGGATTCACCGCAAAGCGTGCCAGCGCCTCGCGGTCGATCTTGATGCCGAGCCCGGGGCCGTCGGGGACGCGCACGATGCCTCTCTCGTGTTCGATCGGCTGCCTCAGGATCGCCTGCCGGATCGGATGCTCGGTGCGGTCGAATTCGAGCATCGGCTCGAGCGGCGCCAGCGAGGTCGGCGTGTGCGAGGGCAGCACGGCGAGGAGCTGAAGCGAGGCCGCGATCGCGATGCCGGTGCCCCAGACATGCGGATTGTAGCGGATGCCGAACGCCTCGCTCATGTCGGCGATTTTCTTGCACTCACTCAAACCGCCGGCCGCGCAGGTATCAGGCTGGGCGATGTCGAGCGCATGCGAGGCGAACAGGTCGCGGAAGCCGAAGCGCGTGAACTCGCACTCGCCGCCCGCGATTGGAATCGTCAGCGCGGATCGCACCGCGCGATATCCCGCAACGTCCTCCGGCGGCACCGGTTCCTCGAACCATCCGATGTCGTAGCGCTCGATCATGCGGCCGAGCCGGATCGCCGCAACCGCGTCATAGGCGTGGTTCGCATCGACCATCAACGCGACGCGAGGGCCGATCGCCTCGCGCACCGCGCGCGTGACCGCGGCATCCTCGTCGATGCCGAAGCCGACCTTCAGCTTCACGGCGCGAAATCCTTCCGCGGCATAGCCGGTCGCTTCCTCCGGCAGATATTTCAACGGATCGCCTGACTTGCGCCGGTAAAGTCCGGTCGCGTAGGCCTGCACCTCGTTGCGCGCCGCGCCGCCGAGAAGCTGATGCACGGGGACGCCAAAGCGTTTGCCCTTGATGTCCCACAGCGCGATGTCGATACCGCTCAGCCCCTGGATCACGACACCCTTCTGGCCGTGGTCGCGCAGCCTTGCGTAGATGGTCTGCCACAGCACGTCGGTCCGCAGCGGATCCTCGCCGATCAGCCATGGCGCGATGCTCTCGACCACTGCGGCCGTCATCCGCGCCGGCCCGTAGCATTCGCCCCAGCCGGTCAGACCGTCATCGGTCTCGATCTCGACCAGCATCGCGGTGCGCGTGTCGTACCAGGCGCGCGAATAGGCAAAGGGCTGCGAGAGCTTTGCTTCGAGGATGTGCGCACAGATATTGGTGATCTTCATCGCCGCTCCCCTCCAGTCCGTTCACCGCGTCTCGTCCAACGCGCAGCTGACTGTGCAGACGACACCGCGCGGCAGGAAATCGACCGTCGCTTCGCCGCCGAGCTGGTCGCGCGCGCTGCGCTCGATCAGGCGCGAGCCGAAGCCGCGTTGCACCGGTGCCGTCACCGGCGGCCCGCCGATCTCGTTCCAGATCAGCCGCAGCCGCGGCTTCGGCGCGTCGGCGTTGATCTCCCATTCCAGCGTCACCCGGCCGGTCTCGTTGGACAGCGCGCCGTATTTCGCGGCGTTGGTGGCGATCTCATGCACGATCATCGACAGCACCACGGCGAGCCGCGGCGACAGCGGCACCGCGGGACCGGTCATGCGGATGCGTTCGGGACCGGAGAGCAGAAAGGGCTGGAGCACGCGCGTCACCACGTCCTTCAGCTCCGAGCCCTGCCATTTCTCCTGGCTCAGGAGATTATGCGCTTCGGCCAGTGCGCCGAGGCGGCCCTCGAACTTGGCCCGCTCGTCGCGGCTTGCGCTGCGGAAGGTCTGCACCGCGATCGCCTGCATCAGCGCCAGCGTGTTCTTGACGCGGTGGTTGAGCTCCTCGATCAGCAGATTGTGCAGCATTTCGCCGCGCGCGATCGTGGTCGCCATCCGCACCGCGAAGGTCAGGCCGATCAGCAGCAGCACGCCGCCGATCAGGCTGGTGATCGCGATGTTGCGCCAGAGCGGCGCGATCAACGAGCTTTCCGGGACGCCGGCGGCGACGGTCCAGCCGGTCAGCCGCGATCGCGTATAGGCGGAGGCGAGCGCAATGCCGTCGAGCGAGACCGACGAAAGCGATGCCTCGTTCCTGCGGAACATTTCCGTGTAGAGAGAAGGCGAAGCGCGCTTGCCGAAGTTTTCATCGGGGTTCGGCACGCGGGCGAATACGGTGCCGGTGGTGTCAAGCAGGGATACCGTCCACTCCTGGTCGGGCCGCTGCTTCTCGACCAATCCCTGAAAAATGCTGACGGGCGGGCTGAAGCAGAGGTCGTAGATCACCTCGCCGTCGCGGAACACCGGAACTTCGACGGTCAGAATCTGACGATGGTTGAGCGCGCCCGTAAACAGGTCGGAATATTGCGGCGCCTTGGTCGCAAACATCTTCTCGACGATCGCCAGATTGCCGCGCGGCGGCAGGCTCACGCTGTCTTCCGTCGCAGAGGAAAACAGGATCCGGCCCTTGCGGTCGGAGATCAGCACCAGCCCACCTCTGCCGTACTGGTCGAGGAAGCCGAGCGCGATGCGGCGGAAGCCCGGAAAATCACCTTTTTGGAGCGAGTTCGTCAGCGCAAGCACCTGCAAGCCACCGGTCATCCGTTGTACCTCGGAATCCAGCACCAAGCGCATGCTGCGCACGTTCTCCAGCACACGGCGGGTCGCGTCGCTGCGATCCTGCTTGTAATTGTAGAAGGCGATGCCGACCGCGAACACGATCATTGGCAGCGTCGTTCCCGCGACCAGGAGAGCGAGCCGGACCGGCAGGGTGAACTTTGGCAAACGGGAAAATCCTGGCTCCGGCGACGGCGCCGCACAGGCGAAGCATAATGCAGTGCCGCTATTGCGCCACTGCGCTTTTTGGAGGGCTTGCGCGCTGGTGTCTGCGGGGCGCGCAAGTTGCAGTGCGAAAGAGACTTACAGATTGCTCTCGGTGATTGCGGCGTAGACCATGCTGCGCAGCTCGCGCCGGATCGGATAGGCGCTCGACGGCAGCACCTGGGTCATGAAGATCGTGATCAGTTCCTCGGCCGGATCGATCCAGAACGAGGTCGTGGCCGCGCCACCCCAATTATATTCGCCGGGGCTGCCGGCGATCAGCGTCTCGGCCGGACGCATGGTGACGGCGAAGCCGAGGCCAAAACCGATGCCGTTATAGCTCGCTTCCGAGAACAGCGAGCGCGATACCTCGGGGAGGAAGCGGCCGCCCGGAATGTGGTTGGTCGTCATCAGTGCCAGCGTCTTCGGCCCGACCAGGCGGACGCCACCGAGCTCGCCGCCGTTGAGCAGCGCGCGGCAGAAGGTGAGATAGTCGGCAACCGTCGAACACAGGCCGCCGCCGCCGGAAATGAGGGAAGGCGGCGACAGGAACGAACTCTTTGTCGGGTCGTCCTGGAGCGTCAGGCCCTCTCGGCGCTGGCCGGCATGGAAGGTCATGCCGCCACCGGGATCGGCGGAATAGCAGGCGGCGAAGCGATGCGCCTTCGACGCCGGCACGTGGAAGTCGGTATCGGTCATGCCGAGCGGATCGAGGATGCGTTGTTTCAGGAACTGCTCGAAGGGAATCCCCGAAATCTTGCCGATGAGATAGCCGAGCACGTCGGTCGCGACCGAGTAGTTCCAGGCCTCGCCCGGCGAGAATTCGAGCGGGATTTTTGCGAGGCTCTCGATCATGGTCTGGAGCGTGCCGGATTTCTCGACCTCGCCGATCTTTTCAGTGCGATAGGCGGCATCGACATTGGAGCGCTGCTGGAAGCCGTAAGTCAGCCCGGACGTATGGCGCAGGAGGTCGACGATCAGCATCGGCCGGGTCGGCGGCCGGGTCAGGAAGGCCGGCGAGGTGCCGGCGACGAACACGCCGAGATCCTTCCATTCCGGAATGTATTTGGCGACCGGCTCGTCGATCGCGACCAGGCCTTGCTCGACCAGCATCATGAAAGCGACGCTGGTGAGCGGCTTGGTCATGGAATAGATGCGGTAGATGGTGTCGTCCCTGACCGGCGCCTTGCGCTCGACATCGGCAAAGCCCTGGACCGAGCTGAGGGCGACCTTGCCGCGGCGGTAGACCAGGAGGTGCGTGCCCGGGAAGCGGCCGGCATCGATGTACCGGTTCTTCAGATGCGCATCGACGCGGTCGAGCGCGGCCTTGGACATCCCGACGGACTCGGGCGAGGCGGGGGTAGGGGCTAGCATCAGTTCCTCCGGGCAGTTTTATCGGCAGTTGATAGCCGAAATGTCAGCCACATTCCAAGCCGCTTGCGCTTAACGCGGCCGGGCCGAGTGGTGTAGGCTCCGGTCTGGAACGCCTCCAACGAGCCCGCCGGGCCAACGAGAAAAACGCAGGCAGCGCATCATGACCCAGTTCAACGAGACCGAACTCACCGAGGCCGTCGTCCAGAGCTTTGGCCAAACACCTAATCCGCGTGCAAAATTCCTGCTCCAGGAATTGGTGAAGTCGTTGCACGATTACGTGAGCAAGACCGGTCTCACCTTCGAGGAATGGGAATACGCGATCGATTTCCTGACCCGCACCGGCCAGAAATGCACCGACACTCGCCAGGAATTCATCCTGCTCTCCGATGTGCTCGGCGTCTCCATGCTGGTCGACGCGGTCAATCACCGCGACCGCGACGGCGCCACCCAGACCACGGTGCTCGGCCCGTTCTATGTCGGCGAGCACAAGGTGACGGCTCACGGCACTGACATCTCGCCGAATAATCTCACCGGCGAGCGGATGTTCGTGCAGAGCCGCGTCACCGATCTCCAGGGCAGGCCGCTCGCAAATGTCCCCGTCGATGTCTGGCACGCCGATGACGACGGCTTCTACGATTCACAGAAGGCGAACTATGACGAGGTCGGCGCCTCGGCGCGGGCGCGCTTCGTCACGGATGGCGACGGCCGCTTCTTCTTCCGCACCATCCTGCCGTGCAGCTACCCGATCCCGACCGATGGCCCGGTCGGCGAGATGATCGTGCAGACCAAGCGTCATCCGATGCGCCCCGCCCACGTGCACTTCCTCGTCAATGCCAAGGGATATGAGCCGCTGATCACGCACGTCTTCATGGACGGCGACAAATATCTCGATTCCGACGTGGTGTTCGGGGTCAAGGACGACCTCATCGCCAAGGTCGAGCCGCGCAACGATCCCGCCATGCCAGACGGCAGCAAGGCCAGCGGGCAGTGGCATCTGATGACATACGAGTTCCATCTCAAGCCGGGTGGCGGCATGGCGCCCAAGCCGCTGGGGACCAAGGCGGCGGAGCCGGCTTGATCGTCCGTGGCTACCTTGCGTGCAGGAGCGCAAGGAGCGCGACGACCGCGCAGGCGAGGGCGACCGTCGTCAGCTTCCAGAACAGCAACGGATTGCGCTCGATCAGGGGCGTGGTCCGAGTCCTGAGATAGGCCGGATTGGGGTTGCGAAGCTCGTACACGAACTCGGACAGGTCCTCATATCGCTTGTAGGGGTCCGGGTGCAGGGCCTTCTTGAGCGCGCCGTCGACCCAGACCGGGATGCTACGGTCATCATCCTCGGCGGGACGGTACCTCAACTTGCGAGCGTCCGATCTGCCGCGAATCCTGGCGATCTGGGCGCCATAGGGAAGCACGCCGGTCAGCATCTGGTAGCAGATGACGGCCAGCGAGAACATGTCGGAGCGAGGTGATCCGCCGTCGCCGAGAAAATATTCGGGCGCGGTATATTGTACGGTTCCGAGGATCTCGTCAGCGCCCTGCTGCGATGCGGCCTCGGCGACGCCTGCGATCTTGACCGATCCGAAGTCGATGATCTTTGCCGTACCGGTCTTGTCGATCAGGACGTTGTCGGGTCTCAGATCCTGATGCAGCATCTCAAGCCGGTGGAAGGCGCGCAGGCCCACGGCGATCTGCTCGACGATCCCGCGGACCGTCTCCAGATCGGGGCGCGGATGGTCGATCATCCACTGTCGGAGGGTCTGTCCTTCGACGAACTCGGTGGCGACGTAGAGGTATCCGCGCCTTTTCGGTTGTGACCGAGGCTTCAGCACGTGCGGACTGTCGATACGCCGCGCAATCCACTCTTCCATCATGAAGCGCTTCAGATAGGCGCGGTTATCGCGCAGATCGATCGAAGGGAGCTTGAGTGCGACCGGTTCCTCGGTTTCGGTGTCGATGGCCAGATAAATGTGACTACGGCTGCTCGCGTGAACTTCTCGGACGATCCTGTAGCCATCGAAGATTGCGCGCGGTTCGGGAAGGGGAGGGACAGGCAGTTCGAACGTCTGATCGAAGATGTCGGGAGAGGCGCCGTCGGGCACCTGGTCGATGCGGAGGATCTGGACGGTGATGTTGTCATCGCTGCCGCGGCGATAGGCTTTCTCAACGATTGTCTTCGCCGCCCGATCAAGATCATTCGCATGCTCGTCGAGTGCGCCTGTGACAGAGCGATGATCGACGAACTCGTAGGCGCCGTCCGTCGCCAGCAGGAAGATGTCGCCCTTTCCGATCTGAAGCGCCTGGTAGTCGATCTCGAGCTGCGGGTTTATCCCCAGCGCCCGGCCGAGATAGGTCTGCTCCGGGGAGACGATGATCCGATGATCGTCCGTGAGCTGCTCGAGCGCCTTGCCGGCGACGCGATAGATTCTGCAATCACCGACGTGGAAGATGTGGGCGGTGGTCGATTTCACGACCATGGCGGTCAAGGTGCAGACATAGCCCTTGTCGCGGTCATAGGCATATTGGCTCCGCCGCGTCTGTGCGTGCAGCCACGAATTGGTGGCGTCGAGCACGCGCGTGGCTGACGTCTTCACGGTCCAGGCTTCGGACGTGCAGTAATAATCGGTCAGGAAGCTCTTGACCGCCGACTCGCTGGCGATCTGGCTGACCGTGCTGCTCGAGATGCCGTCGGCCAGCACGGCAGCGATTCCCTTCATGCTCAGCAGCGGTTCGGCTGGAATGAGAACGCCGTGAAAGTCCTGATTGACGGGCTTGCGGCCCTTGTCGGAATGCTGCCCGACCGAAATTTGCAGTCCGCGGCTCATTCTCGCCACCAGCAGAAAGGGAGCCTCACCCTAGCAGGCGAGGCTCCCTTGTTTGAGTCGCAATCGATCAGGCCGCAGCGCGGGTGGGGGCCTTCGCGGCAGCCTGGCGCTTGGGTTGGGTCAGGACGTGCGTCGTGTAGAGGGTCATGCCGGTGAAGGCGAGGCCGCCCACGAGGTTGCCCAGCACGGTCGGAATCTCGTTCCAGATGAAGTAGTCCATGATCGAGAATTTGGCGTGGAGCATCAGGCCCGACGGAAACAGGAACATGTTCACGACGGAATGCTCGAACACCATGTAGAAGAACACCAGGATCGGCATCCACATCGCGATGACCTTGCCGGGAACGGAGGTAGAGATCATGGCGCCGACGACGCCGGTCGAGACCATCCAGTTGCAGAGCATGCCGCGGATGAACAGCGTTGCCATGCCGGCCGCACCGTGCGCGGCGTAGCCCAGCGTGCGGCCTTCGCCGATATTGCCGATGGCCGCGCCCACCTTGTCGGGATCCTGCGTGAAGCCGAACGTGGTGACGAAGGCCATCATGAAGGCCACCGTCAGGGCGCCCGCGAAATTGCCGATGAAGACGAGGCCCCAGTTCCGCAATACGCCGCCGATGGTAACGCCCGGGCGCTTGTCGATCAGCGCCAGCGGCGCCAGCACGAACACGCCGGTCAAGAGGTCGAAGCCCAATAAATAGAGCATGGAGAATCCGACCGGAAACAGCAGCGCGCCGATGATCGGCTGGCCCGTGTTCACGTTGATCGTGACGGCGAACCAGGCGGCAAGTGCGAGGATGGCACCGGCCATGTACGCACGGATGATCGTATCCCTGGTGGACATGAAGATCTTGGATTCACCCGCGTCCACCATCTTGGTGACGAATTCCGAAGGTGCGAGATACGACATCAAGTTTCCTTTTGCTCGTGTGAGAAGACAGCGCGTCTGTTTCGGACGGTAGCCGTTGTCAGGGCGCTGCCTCCGCACATCCCGGCGAACCGGGAATCTGCGGCCAAAGGAATTCGGAATCTCGCATGGGATCGCGCAACGACGACTGTGCCGGTTGGGCTCAGCGAAGCAATGTGGCTCTCCCCGAGTTTCAGCCTTTGGAGGCCTCAACATATCGGCGGACCGCAGTCGTCGTTGACTGAGTGATGATTTCAGAAGCAATCGATGTGCCAGATTGGTGAGGGCGACGTCGCGACGGGCCTGTTGAAATGGCCTCCGTCCAAGCCGCCCTCCGGATCGAATCCTGCAGATCGGGCGCTGCTTTGAGTTTGAACCCGTCATACACGCTCAAATAAACGACACTCAGCTCAATCTTTGTGCGCCGCACAAGGATTGAGCGCGGCGCCCGATTTGCGCGCTAAATAGGCCCGCTTAAATCTAAAGCAAGGCTAATAAGGTGTTGAAATATATATAGTTTAGAAACGAACGCAATTGGCATGGAAATTGAAATGCCAGTTTGCGACGCCAACGACGCCGTCCTTCAACATCATCCATCAGCATCATGAACTCGCCACCGGGGCTTGGCCTCGGCGCGCGCCTCCGCATGGGGGCTGAAGCCTGCAACAACGCAGCGGTGAGTCTGGAAGGGACATTCAATGACTATGAATCCGACTCGAAATCAGACTTGGATTTCTGACTGGCGCCCCGAAGACGAGGCGTTCTGGAATGCGGGCGGTAAGACCGTCGCCCGGCGTAACCTGATCTGGTCGATCGTCGCCGAGCATATCGGCTTCTCGGTGTGGCTGATCTGGAGCATCGTCGCCACCAAGCTGCCGCAGGCGGGCTTCCATTACACGACCGACGAGCTGTTCCAACTCGTGGCCGTGCCCGGCCTGATCGGCGCGTTGATGCGCTTCCCTTATACGTTCGCGGTGACGACTTTCGGCGGCCGCAACTGGACCATTTTCAGCGCCGCCATTCTCTTCATTCCGACGCTTTCGCTTGCCTACTTCGTCGGTCAACCCGACACGCCATTCTGGCTGATGCTGTTGATTGCCTCGACCGCCGGTCTCGGCGGCGGCAACTTCGCCTCCAGCATGACCAACATCTCCTTCTTCTTCCCCGACAAGATGAAGGGGTGGGCGCTCGGGCTCAACGCGGCGGGCGGCAATATCGGCGTCTCCAGCGTGCAGCTGTTGACGCCGATCCTGATGACACTCGCCGTCATCAACCTGTTCCAGGCGACCCCGGTGAGCGGCGTTTACCTCCAGAATGCCGGCCTGATGTGGCTGCTGCCGATCGCGGTCGCGGTGTTCGGCGCAGTGTTCTTCATGAACAACCTGACCACTGCCAAGTCGTCGATCAAGAACCAGCTCGCGATCGTAAAGCGCAAGCACACTTGGATCATGGCGTTTATCTACATCGGGACGTTCGGCTCCTTTATCGGCTACTCCGCCGCGTTTCCGCTGCTGATCAAGACGCAGTTTCCTGCGGTGACGATCGCGATCGCGTTCCTCGGTCCCTTGGTTGGCTCGCTGGCGCGCCCGTTCGGCGGCTGGCTCGCCGACAAGGTCGGTGGCTCCATCATCACGTTCTGGAATTTCATCGCAATGGCGGCGGCCACGATCGGTGTGGTCTATTTCGTCGGTCAGAAGGATTTTGTCGGCTTCCTTGCGATGTTCCTGATCCTGTTCCTCACGACCGGCATCGGCAACGGCTCGACCTACCGGATGATCCCCTCGATCTTCCGCGAGGAGAATCTGTTCAAGGTGCGCGGCAAGGGCGACGAGGCCCGTGCCATCGCGATGAAGACCGCGAGCATCGAAAGCGGTGCGGCGGTCGGCTTCATCGGCGCGGTCGGTGCCGTCGGCGGCTACCTGATCCCGAGCAGTTTCGGCAAGTCGATCGCACTGACCGGCGGACCGCAGCTCGCGCTTGCGATCTTCCTCGTGTTCTACGCCGCCTGCCTCGGGCTCACCTGGTGGTTCTATCTGCGTCGCAGCCCGCAGGGTGAGGGCGCGCCTAGCCTTGCCGAAGCGCGGGTGTGACGCATTTGTACGAATCTCGCTTCTCCCCGCACGCGGGGAGAAGTCTCGCTGATGACGTTTGACCCATGAACTTTTTCCGCAACGGCGCGGACAAAGGCAAACCGAAACAGGCAGGAGAACATCATGACTTCAGAACAGATCACCCTCGTCCAGCAGAGCTTTGCCAAGGTCGCGCCGATTTCCGAAGCGGCCGCGGTGTTGTTCTACGATCGTTTGTTCGAGGTGGCGCCGTCGGTGCGCGCGATGTTTCCCGAAGACATGACCGAGCAGCGCAAGAAGCTGATGGGCATGCTCGCCGCCGTCGTCGGCGGCCTGTCGAACCTCGAATCGATTCTTCCCGCGGCCTCAGCGCTCGCCAAGCGTCACGTCGCTTACGGCGCCAAGGCTGAGCACTACCCCGTGGTCGGCGCGACCTTGCTGTGGACGCTGGAGAAAGGTCTTGGCGAGGCCTGGACGCCCGAACTGGCCACCGCCTGGACCGATGCCTATGGCGTGCTGTCCGGCTTCATGATTTCCGAGGCCTATGGCGCGCAGTCGCAGGCGGCTGAATAGGAGATGCCTTGTGAGTGAACCGCTCGTCATCGTCGGCAACGGTATGGCGGCTGCGCGTCTGGTCGACGAACTCGCCAAGACCACACTCGGCCGCTACGCGGTTGCCGTTGTCGGCGATGAACCGCGGCTCGCTTACAATCGCGTGCTGCTCTCCTCCGTGCTCGCGGGGGAGACCGGCTCGCACGAGATCGAGCTGAGGCCGGCCGACTGGTGGCGCCATCGCGGCGTCACGGTGCGCTACGGCTGTCGCGTCACCGAGATCGACACCGGCCGCCGCGAGCTCAAGATCGCGGGCGAGGAAAGCATGGAATATTCGAAGCTGGTGCTTGCCACCGGTTCGACGCCATTGCGGCTCAACGTGCCCGGCGCCGATCTCGCCGGCGTGCACACATTTCGTGATACGCGCGATGTCGATCTGCTGCTGACGCTCGCGGCGGCTAAGAGGCGCGTCGTCGTGGTCGGCGGCGGCCTGCTCGGGCTTGAAGCGGCCTATGGCCTTGCCAAGGCCGGCGCGCCGGTGACGCTGCTGCATCTGATGGACCGGCTGATGGAGCGCCAGCTCGATCTGCCGGCGGCCGACCTGCTCAAGACGCTGGTCGAGCGCAAGGGCATCCGCATCCTGCTCAATGCCTCGACCGCCTGCATTCATGGCGATGGCCATGTCGAGGCCGTCGAGCTTGCCGACGGCAGCCGAATCGAGGCCGACGCCGTGATCTTCGCCGCCGGCATCAGGCCCAACATCGCGCTGGCCAGGGACGCCGGCATCGCGGTCAAGCGCGGCGTCGTCGTCAACGACGTGATGCAGACCGCTTCATCCGACATCTACGCACTCGGCGAATGCGCCGAGCATCGCGGCACCTGCTATGGCCTGGTTGAGCCGGCCTATGAGCAGGCGCGCGTGCTGGCGCTGCATCTTGGTGGCCGGCCCGCGTCCTATCAGGGCAGCGTGGTCTCGACCAATCTGAAAGTCTCCGGCGTCAGCGTGTTCTCCGCCGGCGACTTCATGGGCGGGGAGGGCAGCGAGAGTCTCGTGCTCTCCGACCGCAAGCGCGGCGCCTATAAGAAGCTTGTCATCGCCGACGGCCGGCTCACCGGTGTCCTGCTGATCGGTGATACCGCCGATGCGCTTTGGTATCTCGAGCTGATCCGCACCCGCGAGAAGATCGCCGCGATCCGCTCCGACATGATGTTCGGCCGCGCGCTCGCGCTTCCGCCAAAGGCTGCTTGAGATGACGGCGATCGATCCCACGCTCCGCGCCACCAAGACGACCTGCCCCTATTGCGGCGTCGGCTGCGGCGTGCTGGCCACGCCCGACGGCCAGGGTGGCGCCGCGATCGCCGGCGATCCCGATCATCCCGCCAATTTCGGCCGGCTGTGCTCCAAGGGCTCCGCGCTCGGCGAAACCGTCGGGCTCGAGAGCCGGCTGCTTTATCCGATGATCCGCTGCAAGGGCGTGCTCGAACGCGTCGCCTGGAGCGATGCGCTCGACCACGTCGCCCACCGCATGCAGCACATCGTCGCGCGCGATGGTGCCGATGCGGTCGCGTTCTATCTTTCCGGCCAGTTGTTGACCGAGGACTATTACGTCGCCAACAAGCTGATGAAGGGCTTTGTCGGCACGGCCAATGTCGACACCAATTCACGGCTCTGCATGTCGTCCTCGGTCGCCGGCCATCGCCGCGCCTTCGGCGCCGACACCGTGCCCGGCTGCTATGAGGATCTCGACCAGGCTGACCTGCTGGTTTTCGTCGGCTCCAACGCGGCCTGGTGTCACCCGGTGCTGTTCCAGCGCATGGTGAAGAACCGGCAGGAGCGCGGCGCGCGCATGATCGTGATCGATCCGCGCCGAACCGATACCGCAAGCGATGTCGAACTGTTCCTTGGCCTCAAGCCCGGTACCGACACCGCATTGTTCTCCGGCCTGTTCGTCCACCTCGCCGATAGCGGGGCGCTGGACCAGGACTACATCGCGCAGAATACGTCGGGCTTCGATGACGCGTTGGCACGTGCGCGCAACATCGGCGGCAGCGTCACCGCGACCGCGCTCGCCACCGGCCTCACCGAGCAGGATGTCGCCACCTTCTTCAAGATGTTCCGCGACACCGAGCGGGTCGTCACGCTCTATTCGCAGGGCGTCAACCAGTCGGCGCAGGGCACCGACAAGGTCAACGCGATCCTGAACTGCCATCTCGCCACGGGCCGCATCGGCAAGCCGGGCGCTTCGCCGTTCTCGCTTACAGGCCAGCCCAACGCGATGGGCGGCCGTGAGGTCGGCGGCCTCGCCAATCAGCTCGCCGCGCACATGAACTTCACGCCGCCGGACATCGACCGTGTGCGGCGGTTCTGGAAGGCGCCGCGCATTGCCACCCATGAAGGGCTGAAAGCGGTTCAGCTGTTCGAGGCGATCAACCGCGGCGAGGTCAAGGCGCTCTGGGTAATGGGCACCAACCCGGCGGTGTCGCTGCCCGACGCCGACGTCGTGCGCGAGGCGCTGAAGAAGCTCGAGCTGTTCGTGGTCTCCGAGAACGTGCTTTCCAACGACACCGTCGAGGCCGGCCCGCATGTGCTGCTGCCTGCGCTGGCCTGGGGCGAGAAGTCGGGCACGGTGACCAATTCCGAGCGCCGTATCTCGCGCCAGCGCTCCTTCCTGCCGGCGCCCGGCGAGGCGCGGCCTGACTGGTGGATCCTGAGCGAGACCGCCAAACGTCTCGGCTTCGGCGCCAGTTTTAATTACAAATCCGCCGCCGACATTTTTCGCGAACACGCCGCGCTCTCGGCCTTCGAGAACAATGGCAGCCGCGATTTCGACATCGGCGCGCTGACCGCGCTGTCCGACGAGGCCTTCGATGCGCTGAAGCCCGTGCAATGGCCGATGCGCGAGGGTCTGGCCCCGGGCGAGCGTTTTTTCGCGGAAGGCGGCTTCTTCACCAATGACGGCAAGGGCCGCTTCGTCGCGCCGGAAGTGCCGGCGCTGCGCGGCGAGACCGGTCCGTCGCGGCCGTTGCGGCTCAATACCGGGCGCATCCGCGACCAGTGGCACACCATGACGCGCACCGGCCTCAGCAAGCGGCTGGGTGCACATCTGCCCGAGCCTTTTGTCGAGATCCATCCCGACGACGCCAACAAATACAGCATCGCCCATGACGGCTTCGCCCGCATCACCACCGACTACGGCCAGTGTATCCTGAAGGTCGTCGTCAGCGACCGGCAGCAGCGCGGCACGCTGTTCGCGCCGATCCACTGGAGCGCGATGAACGCCTCGCACGGCCGCGTCGGCGCGCTGGTCGCACCGTTCACCGATCCGTTTTCGGGACAGCCGGAGTTGAAGGCGACGCCAGCCGCGATCGCGCCGTATGAATACGTCTTCCGCGGTTTTGCGCTGTCGCGAAAGCAGCTCGATTTGCCGCCGAATTTGTTGTGGACCCGCGCGGCCGTCGCCGGCGGCTTCGGCTATCTCTTCGCCGACAATGCCGATCTCGCGCGCTGGCCGGCCTGGCTCGACGGCGTCGCCAGCGACGATGTCGCCGAGTACCGCGATTTCGGCGGCGGCGTCTATCGCGCGGCGTCGTTCGCGGGCGATCGCATCGAGACCTGCCTGTTCGTCGGCCCTGCGCATGACGCCGGCGATTGGGAAGTGGTGAAGAGCGTGTTCGCGGCTGATCGCGTCACCGACGAGCAGCGCCGCATGCTGCTGTCCGGCAAGTCCAGCGAAGGCGCCGCCTCGACCGGCCCGATCGTCTGCGCCTGTTTCGGCGTCGGCCGCGGCACCATCTGCGACACCATTGCCGCCGGCGCGCGCACCGCGGCCGAGATCGGTGCAAAACTCAAGGCCGGCACCAATTGCGGCTCCTGCATCCCCGAGCTGAAGCGCCTGATTGCGACGACCGAGATGGCTCCGGCGAAGCAAGCGAAGCTCGCGGGGGCTGCGGGTTAGGCAGCGATCTTTCCATCGTCATTGCGAGCGTAGCGGAGCAATCCAGGGTCCCTCCGCGGAGACAGTCTGGCTTGCTTCGCTGCGCTCGCAATGACGGCGTTGCTGCAGCTGTGCGCCAAAACTGCGCTCTCGTGCCCCGGCTCTGCGCAGCAACGCTGGCGCGTTGCAGCGCGTCCGGGACACGAAAGCGACAGATGCGGCCACCCGCGCCAATCGACGTCCCCTCCATCATGCCCTATGCTGCCGCGCATCCCGCCAGCCCAACAAAGATAACAACAACCATGATGTACCTGGAAACGCCGCCGCACCTGATCGAAACAAAAGTCTTCTCCGCGATGCCCGACAAATTCCGCCGCAAGGGCGTGCGGACCGATTGGGCCGATGCCAACCGGCCGGGTGTTGCGACAGATAGCTTCATCGAAGGTCCCTCATTCGACAAGGCCGGCAACCTCTACATCGTCGATATCCCCTTCGGCCGCATCTTTCGAATCTCGCCCGCCGGTGAATGGTCGCTGGTGATCGAATATGAGGGCTGGCCGAACGGGCTGAAGATCGCGGCCGACGGCCGCATCCTGGTCGCCGATTACATGCACGGCATCATGGAGCTCGACGCCAAGGCCGGCCGCATCAAGCCAATGCTGACCGCGCGCAATTCGGAATCGTTCCGCGGCTGCAATGATCTGCATCTCGCCTCCAATGGCGACATCTATTTCACCGACCAGGGCCAGACCGGCCTGCATGATCCGAGCGGTCGGGTTTATCGCCTGACGTCGAGCGGCCGGCTCGACTGCCTCATCCACACCGGCATCAGCCCGAACGGGCTGGTGCTCGATCCAACCGAATCCGTGCTGTTTGTCGCGATGACGCGCGACAATACGGTGTGGCGGTTGCCGTTCATGCAGGACGGCAGCGTGTCGAAGGTTGGCCGCTTCTGTTCGCTGTTCGGCACGTCCGGCCCTGACGGCATGACGATGGATGCGGCCGGCCGCCTGTTCGTCGGCCACGCCTCGCTCGGCCACGTCTTCGTGTTCGCGCCGAACGGCGAGTTGATCGCACGGATCAAATCGTGCGCGGGGCCGAGCTGTACCAATGTCGCAATCGGTGGCGCCAAGAAAGATCGGCTCTATATCACGGAGTCCGGGACCGGCAGCGTGCTGGTCGCGGATATCGGCGGACTGAACTCTTGAGCTCCGTGCTGGTTGCTTGAGATCGACATCGGAGCACAACATGAACACAAATCCGTTCGGCCAGACCGGCGCCAACGTCACCGTCATCGGGCAGGGCACCTGGTACCTCGACCATGGCGACCGCAAGCGCGCGATTGCGGCGCTTCAGCGGGGGCTCGATCTCGGCATGACCCATGTCGACACCGCCGAGATGTATGGCGATGCCGAGCTCGTCATTGCGGACGCCATCGCGGGCCGGCGCGATGAAGTGTTCCTCGTCTCGAAAGTGCTGCCGAGCAACGCCTCGCGCCGCGGCACGATCACGGCGTGCGAGCGGTCGCTGGAGCGGCTGAAGACTGATCGTCTCGATTGCTACCTCCTGCACTGGCGCGGCTCGTATCCGCTGGAAGACACCGTCGCTGCGTTCGAAGAGCTCGTGAAGGCCGGCAAGATCAAGTCCTGGGGCGTCTCCAATTTCGACGCCGACGATCTCGACGAGATTCTCGACGTTGCAGGCGAGGGCCGCATCGCCTGCAATCAGGTGCTCTATCATCTCAAGGAGCGCGCGATCGAACATGCAGTGATCCCCTGGTGCGAGCAGCACGGCGTCGCCGTGGTCGCCTATTCGCCGTTCGGCCACGATGATTTTCCAGCAGGCAATAGCAAGGGCGGCGCCGTGCTGGCACGCATTGCGGACGCGCGTCGTGCGACACCGCGTCAGGTCGCGCTGAGCTTCCTCACCCGTGCGACTACGGTGTTCGCAATCCCGAAAGCGGCCTCCGCGGAACATGCCGGCGAAAATGCGGCTGCGGGCGATCTCGTGCTGACGAAAGAGGAGATCGCAGCGCTGGATGCGGCGTTTCCGCGCGGTTCGAAGCCGCGTGGCCTGCCCATGCTGTAGTGCAGCAAACGCGCTCTATTCGCATTCTTAATGAAGCGTTGACGCGCGTGGACCTCAGCGCATATCGGCATCCTGTTTTCGGAAGTTGTGAAAACGGCGCATTTGTCGTTTTTTACGACCGTCCCCGAATCGTATTTTTCCCAGGTTCCAGCCGTGACACCGCCGCCCGCCGTAGCCGCAAGGCTCGACAGTATTCCCATGCCTGTGAAGAAGCAGGAGGCTCGCCGCGCGCCTGCGCGCGTCGATCATCCCTTCAAGGGCATCGCGCTGGTGCTGCTGTCGACGGTGTTTCTTGGCTGCTCCGACGTCACCTCGAAATATCTGTCGTCGAGCCTGCCGTCGATCGAGATCACCTGGATTCGCTTCGTCACGTTCGCGCTGATGTTCCTGCCAGTGATGCTGCCGGGCTCGCCGCTCCATGCAATGCGGACCGAGCGATTGGGCCTGCAGATCATGCGCGGTACGGCGCTGCTCGGCTCCTCGCTCTTCTTCATCACCGGTGTGCGCTACCTCCCCATTGCTGAAGCTTCCGCCACCGGCTTCGTCTCGCCGCTGTTCGTCACCGCGTTGTCGATCGTTTTCCTGAGCGAGAAGGTCGGCATGCGCCGCTGGATCGCGACCGCGATCGGCCTGATCGGTGTGATGATCATCGTTCGCCCGGGCTCGAGTGCGTTCCACATCGCCGCGTTCTTCCCGATCGTCTCGGCGTTCTGCTGGGCCGCCGCGCTGATCATGACGCGCATGATGAGCGGGCGTGAGGCCGTCCTCACGACGATGGCCTATTCCGCGATTACGGGCGTTGCGATCATGACCGTGATGGTGCCATTTGCCTGGGTGACGCCGAGCTGGACCGCGATCGGGCTCGGCATCGTGATCGGTGTTGCTTCCACCGTCGGCCAGTGGATCGTCGTGCTCGCCTATCGCTATGGCGATGCCTCGGTGCTGGCGCCGTTCTCCTACACGCAACTGCTCTGGGTCAGCATCTTGGGCTTCTTCCTGTTCGGCGAGCTGCCGGACGTCTGGACTGTCACCGGCGCGGCCTTCATCGTCGCCAGCGGCCTCTACATCGCCCATCGCGAGCGCATCCGCCGCGCCCAGCTTTTGGTGCTGGAAGAGCGCTCCCCGAACCCCTGACGCAAGTTCGCGCGTCCCGCTTCGTGCTATCACGGCTCCCAACAAGGGAGGAGCCGGATGCGCGCTGCGATTTTCAGGAACGGTGAGATTGTCGTCGACCGGATGGCTGAGCCGAAGCCCGGCCCCGGCCAGGTGCTGGTCAAGACGCTCGCTTGCGGCATCTGCGGCTCCGATCTGCATGCGCGCCAGCACGCTCACCGCATGGTGGAAATGTCGCGGAAGGTCGGGCGCAAGCCGATGGACCTCACCCGCGATGTCGTATTCGGTCATGAGTTCTGCTGTGAGATCGTCGATTACGGCCCGGGCACCGCGCGCAAGCTTAAGCCAGGCACGCGTGTCTGCTCGCTGCCAGCGTTGCTGACGCCACAGGGCATCGAGGGCATCGGCTATTCCAACGACAATATCGGCGGCTATGCCGAAGCGATGCTGCTCAGCGAGCCGCTGCTGCTCGAAGTGCCCAATGGCCTCGCGCCGGAACATACCGCGCTGACCGAGCCGCTCGCGGTCGGCGTCCACGCCGTGGCGAAGGCCAATATTCGTGGCGGCGAGGTGCCGCTCGTGATCGGCTGCGGGCCCGTCGGGCTCGCGGTCATCGCCGCGCTGAAGATCAAGGGCCTGCACCCGATCGTCGCCGCGGATTATTCGCCGGCGCGCCGCGCGCTCGCGGCCAAGCTCGGCGCCGATATTGTCGTCGATCCCAGGGTGTCGCAGCCCTATGCGGCCTGGGCCGAGCACGCGCAGATGTCGGAGGCAGAGAAGGCGGCGCGGCCGCCGTTGCAGTCCATGTTGCCGGCACTGAAGCCCGCGATCATCTTCGAGTGCGTCGGCGTGCCCGGCCTGTTGCAGCAGGTGTTCGAGGGCGCCCCGCGCGATGCCAAGGTCGTCGTGGTCGGCGTCTGCATGGAGACCGACAAGAGCGAGCCCATGCTCGGCATCATGAAGGAGCTCAATGTCCAATACGTGCTCGGCTACACGCCGGACGAATTTGCGGCGTCGCTGCGCCTGATCGCGGAAGGCCAGGTGGACGCCGCTGCCATGGTGACCGCCGAGATCGGCATTGACGGTGTCGCAAAAGCTTTCGCCGACCTCGCCAATCCCGAGGCGCACACCAAGATCATCGTGCAGCCGTGGAGATAGCGACCGGTTGAAGGGCCGCACCGCCCGACTTCACAGGCGCCCCAGTGTCATCCGTTCGGGCGATCACGGCCCGGCGGTCGACGATCGCCTGGTGGAATTGCGCCAGCACGAGGCCGAAGGCGGCGAGGTCGCCGTCCTCGATGGCGCCGTCCTCGTGACAGGCGAGTGTCTCGCGCAAAATGTCGTCGGCCGCGCTCTGCATCGAAGCGAGATCGTCCAGCGACGTCGCCTCGCGCACGCTGGAAATCGCGGTGAGCAGGCGATCGCGGTGCAGTGCGTTCAGGCTGCGCTCTTCCCGTCGCAGATAGTGCCGCAGCCATGCGGCCACCGAGCCGAGGCCGGAGAGCAGCAGCACCACACCCCAGATGTAGTCGCTGTACTTGTCCATGAAGCTGCGCTCGTTGCCGTCGATATAGGCGGCCGCGCCCGGATGGGCCGGCAGCGCAGCATCCTTGTCGGTGTCGGGTTTCTGGATGTGGCTGGCGCCGGGTAAATCCTTCGCAAGCGATGGCCGGACCGCGAACAGTTCGCGCGTGAAGGCCGCGACCGTGTCGTCGGAGAGCGAGCTGGGTGCCACGATCAGATGATTGACGGCGATGGTCTCGATCTTGTCGTCGGGACGTTGTGGCGTGGCGGCAAAGGCTCCGGCCGGGATTTCCTCGGACTCGTAGAGCGGGTGCCGCTCGGCGATGGCCTCGGAGACGTCGACAGACAGGAATTTAGGCTCGCCGCGCAGCCGCGCAGTGGCGGCAATCGTCTCCGCGATGACCTTGTCGTCGATTGCGCCGACCATCATGAAGGCGTCGAGCGTGCTGTCCTGGGTCATCTCGGCGATGCGGTCGGTGCCGAACTGGGTGGTTGTCACCTTCTGCGGATTGACGCCGGACTCTGCGAGGATGACGCGCAACAGGTTGAGATTGGCATCGCCGAGGCCGACGATTCCGATGCGATGTCCGTTGAGCGCAGCGATCTCCGTGACCTTCGACCTGGGCGCACCCTTGCGCCCCGACGGCGCCCACAGCACCACAAAATTCCGGCGCAGGATCGCCACCGAATTGGTGTCGGGCGGCATGGCGAGATCGCCGCGCACCACCGCAAGATCCGCCTTGCCGGCGCCGAGCAGATTGAGGCTTTGCAGCGTGCCGTCGGCCTCGACCGGCACGAGCCGCACCGCGCCGCCCTTGGCGTCGAACGCCTTCGCGATGGCAAGCACCAGCGTCTGGTCGTCGCTACCGGCGGGCCCGACGGCGATGCGCAGCGTCGCCGGCTGCCAGAGCCAATAGGCGAGGGCGAGCGCGACCGTCAGGATCGAGAGGAGCCTTGCCAGCGCGAGCCACGGGCCGAAGCGATAGCGGCGGCGAGACGAGGCGTCCCTCTTCACGCTGAGATCGCTCGGCACGGGCATCTCGCTTTCCTCATCGGCAAGCCTGCCCGCCGAAAAACGCGGCGGGCGCCGTCAGAATTTCGCAGGTACGTACATCTCCGGCGGAATCGGGCCGCGGTGATAGTCTGGATTGCGGACGCGCGGCGGCAGCAGCACCGGCGCGCGGCCGACCTCCTGGTAGGGGATCTGGCTCAGCAGATGCGCGATGCAGTTGAGCCGGGCGCGCTTCTTGTCCACGGCATCGACGATCCACCACGGCGAGTCCGGCAGATGGGTGTGCTCCAGCATCGTCTCCTTGGCCTTGGTGTATTGCTCCCAGCGGCTGCGCGCCTCGACATCCATCGGGCTCAGCTTCCACTGCTTCAGCGGATCCCGGATGCGCATGGTGAAGCGGAACTGCTGCGTGTCGTCGGTGATCGAGAACCAGTACTTGACCAAAATGATGCCGGAGCGGATCAGCATCCGCTCGAATTCCGGCACTGTCTTGAAGAATTCCTGGTACTGCTCGTCGGTGCAGAAGCCCATCACGCGCTCGACGCCGGCGCGGTTGTACCAGCTGCGGTCGAACAGTACCATTTCGCCGCCGGCCGGCAGATGCGCCACGTAACGCTGAAAGTACCATTGCGTGCGCTCGCGCTCGCTCGGCGCCGGCAGCGCGGCGACGCGGCAGATGCGGGGATTGAGGCGCTGGGTGATGCGCTTGATGACGCCGCCCTTGCCGGCGGAGTCGCGGCCCTCGAACAGCACGACGACCTTCTTCTTTTCGCTCTGCACCCAGTCCTGGAGCTTGACCAACTCGCCCTGGAGCCGCAGCAATTCCCGGAAATAGAGCCGGCGATCGATCGTGGGGTTGAGAACGTCAGTCTCGTCCAGGAGCTCGTCGAGGCGGCTGTCGTCGAGCTCCATCTCCAGCTCCTCGTCGAGGTCGTCGGCCATCTCCTGGATGATGCGTTCACGCTTTGCGGCTTGGGAGGTGCGGTCGGCTGCGGTCATGGGTCCTTCTCGCGGGCTGGATGCCTGTCGCCCACGACCATCGGCGGGGTTTATTGCGTCCATGTGACACCGGCGGCCGGGCGGGTTCCGAAATGGCCTGGCGGCGCCGTCACACCGGCAGTGCGATCGAATATTTGACCTGGCTCAGCGCAAAGCTCGACTCGATCGAGGCGATGCCGTCGAGCCGGGTCAGCTTGGTCTTCAGGAAGGTCTCGTAGGAGGCGAGGTCGGCCGCCACCACGCGCAGTAGATAGTCGCGGTTGCCGGTCATCAGATAGCACTCCAGCACCTCGTCCCATTTGGAGATCGCCCGCGCAAAGCGGTTGAGATCCTCCTCCTTCTGCCGCGCCAGCTTGATCGAGATGAACACGCTGACGTGCAGCCCCAGCGCCTTCTGGTCGACGGTCGCGATGTAGCGCGAGATGACGCCGCGCTCCTCCAAGAGCTTGACCCGGCGATGGCAGGGCGACACCGAGAGGCCGACCTTGTCGGCGAGCTCCTGCATGGTCAGCCGGCTGTCGTTCTGAAGCAAAGCGAGGATTTTTCGGTCGATGGCGTCGAGCTCGGGCATTGGGATGAAACCTGTATTTACGGGGCGTTCGCTGGTAAAATATCCCAATATCGGAGGGTATGGCGCGAAAAGTTGAGAAGTCTGGCGCGATCCGCAGGGGTATGATTGGGGCCTTATTTCCCGGAGCATCGCCATGCCCGTTGAGTCCGCTCGTCTCGAAACCCTGTCCGCGCTGGCCCGCAAGGCGCTGTGGCTGTCGTCCTGGACCATCCACCACGCCAACCATATCCGCTCCAATGCGGACGGCCTGAAGGTCGGCGGCCATCAGGCCTCCTCGGCTTCGCTCGCGACCATCATGTCGGCGCTCTATTTCTCTGTGCTGCGGCCCGAGGATCGCGTCGCGGTGAAACCGCATGCGAGCCCGGTGTTCCACGCCATCCAGTATCTGTTCGGCCGGCAGAGCCGCGAGAAGCTGGAGAACTTTCGCGGGTTCAAGGGCGCGCAGTCCTATCCCTCGCGCACCAAGGATGTCGACGACGTCGACTTCTCGACCGGCTCGGTGGGCTTGGGCGTCGCGCAGACGCTGTTCGCCTCGCTGGTGCAGGACTATGTCAAGGCGCATGGCTGGATGAAGGATCGCCGCGAAGGGCGGATGATCGCGCTGGTCGGCGACGCCGAGATGGACGAGGGCAACATCTTCGAGGCGCTCGCGGAGGGCTGGAAGCACGGCCTGCGCAACACCTGGTGGGTGGTCGACTATAACCGCCAGTCGCTCGACGCCGTCGTGCGCGAAGGTCTCTGGGAAAAGTTCGAGACCATGTTCCGCAATTTCGGCTGGGACGTGGTGATCGTGAAATACGGCCGGCTGATGCGCGAAGCCTTCGCCGAGTCCGGCGGCGAGGCGCTGAAGCGCTGGATCGACAATTGCCCGAACGCGCTCTATGCGGCGCTGTGCTTCCAGGGCGGCGCGGCCTTCCGCAAACATCTGCACGACGAGATCGGCGACCAGGGCCCGATCACAAAACTGATTGACCGCCGCAGCGATGACGAGCTGCTGGCGCTGATGTCGAATCTCGGTGGTCACGACATGGCGAGCATGCTCGAGGCATTCGAATCCATCGACCACGATCGTCCGGTCTGCTTCATCGCCTACACCATCAAGGGTGTCGGCCTGCCGTTCCAGGGCCACAAGGACAACCACGCCGGTCTGATGACGGTCGCGCAGATGGAGAAATATCGCGAGAGCCAGAACATCAGGCCCGGGCATGAGTGGGACAAGTATGAAGGCCTCGCCCAGGAGGCAGCCGAGCTCGACGCCTTCCTCGCGCGCGTGCCGTTCAACCAGGATGGCCGCCGGTTGACCGCGCCGGTCGTCGAGGTGCCGACGCAGCTGGCGTTCAAGCCGTCGCCGCAGATGTCGACCCAGCAGGGTTTTGGCCTCGTGCTGAACGAGATTGCGCGCAGCGACTGCGAACTGGCCAAGCGCATCGTGACGACGTCGCCCGACGTCACCGTCTCGACCAATCTCGGCCCCTGGGTGAACCGGCGCGGCCTGTTCGCGCGCGGCGAGAAGGCGGACTTATTCCGCAGCGAGAAAATTCCCTCCACATTCAACTGGGACTTCTCGCCCAAGGGCCAGCATCTCGAGCTCGGCATTGCCGAGATGAACCTGTTCATCATGCTCTCGGCGCTCGGCCTGTCGCACCAGATCAACGGCGAACGGCTGCTGCCGGTCGGCACGCTCTACGATCCCTTCATCGAACGCGGCCTCGATGCGCTGAACTATGCCTGCTACCAGGATGCACGCTTCATGGTGGCGGCGACGCCGTCGGGCATCACGCTCGCGCCCGAAGGCGGCGCGCACCAGTCGATCGCGACGCCGCTGATAGGCATGGCGCAGGACGGTCTCGCCTCGTTCGAACCAGCCTTTGTCGACGAACTCGCCGTGATCATGGGCTGGGGCTTTAATCACATGCAGCGCGATCTGGGCGAGGGCGGTTCCGTCTATCTGCGGCTCTCGACGCGCAGCATCGAGCAGGCGCAGCGGATCGTGACGCCGGAGCTCGAGAAGGGCATCACCGACGGCGCCTATTGGCTACGCAAGCCCGGGCCCAATGCCGAACTCGTGATCGCCTATACCGGCGCGGTCGCGCCCGAAGCGATCGAGGCCACCGGCTTCATCGGCGAGAGCCGCCGCGACATCGGCCTGCTCGCGATCACTTCGGCGGACCGCCTGCATGCGGGCTGGACCGCCGCGCGGAAATTGCGGCGGGATCGCCGCGGCGTGCAGCACCTCAGCCACATCGAGAAGCTGCTGGCGCCATTGCCGCGCGACTGCGGGATCGTGACCGTGATCGACGGCCACCCGGCCGCGCTCGGTTGGCTCGGCAGCGTCCGCGGCCACCGCGTCGAGGCGCTTGGTGTCGAGCAGTTCGGCCAGACCGGCACGATCGCCGACCTCTATCGCCACTACGGCATTGACGCGAATGCGATCATCGATGCGGCCGAAAGCCTCACCACCGGCGCGCCGGTGCTCCATCGCAAGATGGCGGTGTGAAGCTCCTCGTCGCCCCGGCGAAGGCCGGGGCCCATACGCCGTGTCGGTTGTTGTAGACGCCAAGCGGTAGACGCCTGAGCAAACCAACTGCACCCTGTGGCTATGGGTCCCGACCTTCGCCGGGACGACATCGTGAATGGGGAGCCGCCTTGCCACGTTCCCGCCATCGGCTCATATACACCCCGTCTGCCGCAACGCTGGCCCCGCATATGGCGGGTTCAATTGCCGGCGCTTTCGTGCAAGGATGCCTGCCGAAACGCCCGCTCCAAGCCCCCAAGAAGAGGTTAACGATGGTCAATCGCATGCAATTCTACATCGACGGCGCCTGGGTCGATCCCGCCGTCAAGAAGTCCACCGCCGTGGTCAATCCGGCGACGGAAGAGGCGATGTACGAGGTTGCGCTGGGCTCCAAGGCCGACGTGGACAAGGCCGTCGCCGCAGCCAAGCGCGCCTTTGCGACCTTCTCGCAGACCAGCCGCGACGAGCGCGTCGCGCTACTCACCAAGGTCATCGAGATCTACAAGGGCCGCCTCAAGGAGATCGGTGCCGCCGTTTCCGACGAGATGGGCGCGCCGCTGCCGATGGCGGAGAAGCTCCAGGCCGGCGCCGGCCTCGGCCATCTCATGACCACGCTCGACGTGCTCAAGAACTATCACTTCGAGGAACCGGTCGGCACCGCCATGGTGCTGCGCGAGCCGGTCGGTGTGGTCGGCATGATCACGCCCTGGAACTGGCCGCTCAACCAGATCGCCTGCAAGGTTGCGCCCGCGCTCGCCGCCGGCTGCACCATGATCCTGAAGCCGTCGGAGTTCACGCCGACCTCGGCGCTGATCTTCGCGGAAATCCTCCATGAAGCCGGCGTGCCGAAGGGCGTGTTCAACCTCGTCAACGGCCTCGGCCCCGAGGTCGGCGCTGCCATGAGCGAGCATCCCGACATCGACATGATCTCGTTCACCGGCTCGACCCGCGCCGGCATTGACGTTGCCAAGCGCGCCGCGCCGACCGTGAAGCGCGTCAGCCAGGAGCTTGGCGGCAAGTCGCCGAACGTCATCCTCGAAGGCGCCGACCTGCAGAAGGCGGTGACCGGCGGCGTGATGCACATGTTCAACAACTCCGGCCAGTCCTGCAACGCGCCTTCGCGCATGATCGTGCCGTTGTCGAAGATGAAGGAAGTCGCCGCGATCGCGAAGGCTGTCGCCGACAAGACCAAGGCGGGCGATCCGCGCGCCGAGGGCACCACCATCGGCCCGGTCGTCAACCGCGGCCAGTGGGACAAGATCCAGGGCCTCATCAAGAAGGGCATCGACGAGGGCGCAACGCTCGTCGCCGGCGGCCCGGGCCTGCCCGAGGGCGTCAACAAGGGCTTCTATGTCCGTCCGACCATCTTCGCCGACGTCACCCCTGACATGACGATCGCCCGCGAAGAGATCTTCGGACCGGTGCTGACCATCATTGGCTCCAAGGACGAAGCCGACGCTGTGCACATCGCCAACGACACGCCCTATGGGCTTGCCGGTTACGTCACGGCCGACACGGTCGAGAACGCCAAGCGCGTCGGCCGCCAGATCCGCGCCGGCAACGTCAACCTCCAGGGCGTGCCCAACGACCGCAGCGCGCCGTTCGGCGGCTACAAGCAGTCGGGCAACGGCCGCGAGTGGGGCAAGTACGGCCTCGAGGACTTCCTCGAGGTGAAGGCCGTCGCCGGCTTCAACGCGGCGTAAGCTTTATCGCTTGATCAAACATGACGCCGGAGCGGGAAACCGCTCCGGCGTTTTTCGTTCCGTCATTGCGAGCGAAGCGAAGCAATCCAGAATCGCTCCGCGGAGACAGCCTGGATTGCTTCGTCGCAAGAGCTCCTCGCAAATGACGAGGAGAGAGTTGTAGACACTATCCCCCCAGCGCGCCCTGGGTGTTCACATACAACGCGTAGATCGACTGGCTCGCCGCCATAAACAGGCGGTTGCGCTTGACGCCGCCGAAGCAGAGATTGGCGCAGCGCTCGGGCAGCGCGATGCGGCCGATCATGACGCCGTCGGGCGCGAACACCACGACGCCGTCGAGCTCGGGATCGCCCATGCCCCAGCCGCACCAGAGATTGCCATCGATGTCGCAGCGCATGCCGTCCGGCGTGCCCGGGCCTGCATCGATGAAGATACGCTTGTTGGCGATCGTGGCGCCGTCCGCCGAGACGTCATAGGCGAGGATCTTGCGGTTCGGCTGCCCACGCGATTCCACGACGTAGAGGATTTTCTCGTCCGGCGAGAAGCACAGCCCGTTGGGGCCGAGAACGCCCTCGGCGACGATGGTCGCCTTGCCGGTTGCGGGATCGAGCCGGTAGACGTTCGGGTCGATCTCGGGCTCGGCCTTGTAGCCCTCGTAATTGCCGAGCAGGCCGAAGGTAGGATCGGTGAACCAGATCGAGCCGTCGGACTTCACCACGACGTCGTTCGGCGAGTTCAGCCGCTTGCCGCCGAATGAATCCATCAGCACTGTGATCTCGCCGTCATATTCGGTGCGGGTCACGCGACGGCCGCCATGCTCGCAGGTGACCAGCCGGCCCTGGCGGTCGCGGGTGTTGCCATTGGCGAAATTGGAGGGCTTTCGGAAAATCGAGACCACGCCGGTCTCTTCCTCCCATTTGATGATGCGCTGGTTCGGGATGTCGCTGCACAGGAGATACCGCCCGTCGCCGAACCAGACCGGACCCTCGGCCCAGCGCAGGCCGGTCGCGAGCCGCTCCACGGCCGAAAGTTTCAACCAGTATTTTTCGAAGCGGGGATCGAGTGCCTTTATCGCCGGATCAGGGTAATAAGTCGCCGGCCGCCAGGCTTGGTATTGGGACGATGCATCGTTCATGTGCAATTCTCGTTGTTGCGTTCCCTCTGTCCAAATCTGCTATCATTTGAGACCTTTGACCGCAAATCGGTCGCCAATTACGAGGGAAGAAATGCCGCGTATCTTGATGACGGGAGCTTCGGGCGGGATCGGAACGCGCCTGCGCCAACTGCTGCCGCCGATCTATCCGGACCTCCTGCTCTCTGACATCCGCGCGCCCGCCGATCTCGGCCCCGGCGAGAACTTCAAGGCGGCGGACCTGTCCGACATGGCGCAGGTCGAGGCGATCTGCGAGGGCGTCGACGGCATCATCCATTTCGGCGGCTATTCGGTCGAGGGCCCCTGGGACGACATCCTCCAGGCCAACATCATCGGCGGTTACAATCTGTTCGAGGCCGCGTACAGGAAGGGCGTCAAGCGCGTGGTGTTCGCCTCGTCCAACCATACGGTCGGCTTCTATCCGCGCCACCGCAAGATCGGTACCGACGTCACGGTGCGCCCCGACGGGCGCTATGGCGTCAGCAAGGTATTCGGTGAAGCGGTCGGTTCGCTCTATGCCGACAAGCACGGGCTGAAGGTCACCTGCATCCGGATCGGTAATTGCGACGAGAAGCCGCTGGATCATCGCCGGATCGCGATGTGGCTGAGGCCGGAGGACCTGGTGCAGCTCTGCCAGATCGGGCTCGAGCATCCCGACATTCATTTCGAGATCTTCTACGGCGTATCCCTGAACGAGCGCGCCTGGTGGGACAACCACCGCGCCTACGAGTTCGGCTATCGCCCGACTGGCCGCTCCGAGGATCATGTGCAGCACGCGATGGCGGAGCAGGCCAAGCTGAAGCCGGATCCGATCGGCGACCACTTTCAGGGCGGTTCGTTCGCGAGCACCGAGTTCGACGGCGATGCGAGCCGCATCATCGACTGGACCAAGCGCTAAGACGCGCACTGGAATCGTTGCGAGCAGCCAAGTGTCTGCTTGGCTGCTCAAAATGCGAAATACCTGCTATCCGGCGCTTGTCGGCCAAGGGCCCAGAAGCGGGCATTCGATGTTTCAGCTCTAAGGAAAGCCGGGACGGATCAGTGTGTAATAGCGGCTGCCCCGTCGAGCTTAGCATCTCCAGGCGGCGCGACGCGATAGCGCCCCATCGACAGCAACAGAGCGGCAGGGACGATCTGTATTGCTACCAGCATCAGGAGCGGCGTGTCAGCGCCACCGAAGCTCGCACTGAGCTGCGCGAACGCCACCGGCCCAACGGCCGCGCCGAGGAAGAAGGCAAACAGGAACCAGCCAAAAATGCGCGAAACCGCAATGGTGCCGAAATAGCGGCTGGCGAGATAGGGCATAAGGTCCGTGTCACCGCCGATAGCGAGACCGTTCAGGATGGTTGCGATTACAATCAACGCTGGCATTGCGGTGAGCGAATAAGTGGCGGCGCAGATTGCGGTCAGCGCCAGGGCGATCATGCCCACAATCGGCGCGTGGATGCGGTCGAGCAGATAGCCGAAGCCAATGCGGCCGAACAGCACCGCGATGCCCGACACCGCCTGGATCATGGCGACGTCGCCGATGCTCATGCCGGCCTTCTTGGTGAGAATGTAAACGATGTTGGGTGCGACGGCATAGAAAGTCATACCCATGACGGCGAAGCTGATCGCGAGTTTCCAGAACATCGCCGTGCGCACGATTGCGCTCACCGGCATGCCGTCATTGGCCGCTTGTGTTGGAACCATTCGGACCGGCTCACGGTCGCCGTCTGGCAGGAGACCGTAAGGTTTCGGACTATCCTTGATCAGGAAACCAACCAGCGGCAGGCAGACGGCGAGTTCAAAGGCAGCAAAGACGATGAGACTGAACGACCAGCCATAGGTGTCGATCAGTCGATGCGCGAGCACCGGTATCAGAAACGAGCCGACGGCTTGCGCGCTCGCAGCAAGACCGAGCGCGAAGCCACGCTTGCGATTGAACCACAGGGCAATGGCTCGGGCATATGACACCACGTTGGTGCCGGCGCTGATGAAGCCCATGAAGGCGAAGGCAAGATAGAGCTGTGTCAGCGAAGCACCGACCTGGCTAAGCAATACCAGCGACACCGCGAATAGCGCGATGCTGAGCATGGCGAAGCGGCGTGAGCCCCAGCGATCAAGCGGTGCGCCGCACAGCGGATAGGCCAGCATCTGCATGAACAGATAGATTGACGCCGCCTTTGCGACGTCAGGCTGGGTCCAGCCGAATCGCCTGGCCATAGCGCCCGCTAGCAGGGCAAATCCCGCAGCGAAGAACGGTACCGATCCGAAGGCGATTCCGACGCCGGACCCGATCACCACGCTCCAACCGGGGAAGTAGCTGCGCTCGCTCATGGCCATGCCTCAATTCGAGTGTTGATGAAATCAATTTCACAATTCACGCCTGCGTGGCCGATTTAGTCAAGGGCGATACGAGATCGAATTTTCGGCAGATCGCACCAATATTCCTCAGTTTTAGCTTATTTTCCTTCAAAGCTTGACAGTTTGACGCCTCCTCACTATCCCTGAGTGAACTGAAATTGATATCATTTGCGATGCCCAGCAGCGCTGCCAGCAAGACGTCAGGACACGGCCGCCTCGCGGAAGTCGCCCGCCTCGCGGCGGTGTCGCCGGCGACGGTGTCGCGCGCCTTCAATGCGCCGAACCTGTTGAGCGCTGAGACGCTGAAGCGCGTCACCGACGCTGCCAACCGGCTCAACTACATCCCTGATGGACTCGCGCGCTCGCTGCGCAAGAACCGCAGCATGGTGATAGGTGCGGTGATGCCCGCGTTGCGCCACGCTTATTTCGCCAGCACTGTGGAGGGCCTGCAGTCCGAGATCGCGAAGCACGGCTATACGCTGCTGCTCGCGGTGTCCGACTTCAGTGAGGCCGCCGAACTTACCGCGGTGCGCTCGATGATCCGCCAGGGCGTCGACGGCTTCGTTCTGGTCGGCATGCAGCACGAGCCGTCGCTGCTGCCGCTGCTGCGCGATCTCAAGAAGCCGTTCGTCATCACCTGGTCCTACGACCAGATTGTCGCCTCGGTCGGGTTCGATCATCGCAAGGCAATCCAGCCGGCGATCAATCATCTGCTCGATCTCAGTCACCGCGACATCGTCGCGACCATGGCCTTCCTCAACGTCAGCGATCGCGAACGCGAACGATTGGCCGGCATCCAGGAGGCCTTCGCCAATCGTGGCCTGCCGTTCTCCGACGATCGCGTGATCTATGCCGGCGGCAGCGGCTTGCAGGACGGCCGCAACGCGTTCCGCACCGCTCAGGCACGCTTTCCCAAGGCAACTGCTGTGATCTGCGCCAATGATCTTCTCGCCGCCGGTACCATGATGGAATGCGCGGCGCGTGGCCTCTCTGTCCCCGGAGATATGTCCGTGGTCGGCTATGGCGACCTCGACATCGCCGCCGCCATGAATCCCGCTATCACCACGATACGTACGCCTGCTGACGAGATGGGTCGTCTTGCCGCCCAATGCCTGATGGGCAAACTCTCCGGACGCGTCGGGCTCGAACACATCGAACTCGCCACCGAACTGATCGTGCGCGGCAGCACCGGCCCCGCAAATTCATCTGAATCGACACAAAGGATATCACGATGACGACTCCGTCCCGCCGGCACGCTTCGCAACCCTTCGTCGACAAGATCTACGAGGTGGACGTCACCGGGGATGTGATTTACGGCTTCGGCGGCGTCGATTACACTGCGGAGCAGGGACCGTCGCGCTATCGAGCGCTGAAGCTCGACGTCTATGAGCCCCGGGACGGTCAGACCGCGCCGCGCCCGGCGCTGATCCTGGCTTTCGGCGGCGCGTTTCATCGCGGTTCCAAGGGCGCCGAGGTCTTCGAGGGCGAGAATCCGAGCACGGCGATGGCGGAATATTGCCGCGAATTCGCGCGGCGCGGCTACGTCTGCTTCTCCATCGACTATCGACTGATGCAGGAAGCGCCCGATCCCGGAGTCACGCCCTTCCTGCTGCCGAATCAGCCGCAGAACCGCGATCGCATCGATTTCGTGCGCAACATTCTAGGCCTTCCGCCGAGCACGCCGGAGATGATGAACGACACGCTGGAGGCCGCGACCGACGACATGACCATGGCGGTCAATTTCGTGCGCAGCCAATCGGGCCGCTTCGGCGTCGACGTTGCGCGGATCGCTGTTGGCGGTTTTTCCGCAGGCGCCGCAATCGCTCTTAATTCGGCTTTCGCCGAACACGCTCCCGCAGCAGCCGTCATCGCGCTGTCGGGTCGCATCGCGGGCGCCACCATGCAGGCGCATTTGAAGCCGTACTCACGGCTCCCCGCGGCACTGGTCTCCTATGGCGACAACGATCTTCCAGTTATTCTTGGCGGCATCGACGAGATGCGCGCGCATTTCGACAAGGTCGGCGTCGACAACTTGTTCGTCCGCGTTCCCGACGCCAATCACTTCTATCTGCGCAGCGCGGTGGCCGCCGGCGCCAATGGCCATGCGGCGGCGCTGGAAGACCTGATTGCCGACTTCCTCTACGACCAGCTTGCACTGGCGACGCTGACGCGCGCTGCAGCCTGACCTATTTGAGCTTTCTGGTTACGTCCATGGCTATGATGACCGAACAAATCCTGCAAGCCTTCGCCGATGCATGGAATAGGCACGACATCGACGCGCTGATGTCCTTCATGACCGAGGATTGCGTATTCGAGGCCAATGCGGGTCCGGATGTGGTCGGTACCTCGTTTCACGGCTACAAAGATGTTCGCCATGGCTTTCAGCGCGCTTGGCAGATTTATCCCGACGCTCGCTGGACCGGCGCCCGTCATTTCGTCAGCGGCGACCGCGGCGCTTCCGAGTGGATTTTCTCTGGCACTGCGAAGAGTGGTGCCCGCATTGAAGTCGCCGGATGCGACCTGTTTAGATTTCGCGGCGACAAGATTGTCGTGAAGAATTCATTCCGGAAGCAGAGGGGCTAACCGTTAGCAATGCTCAGCGCGATGTCCGTTCGAGTTCATTGTCCGATATGACGATGTGGATGAGGCGGCTTCACTTTTTACGGAGGGCAGCAACACGAGGCGCGTCCGTGCTAGGATGAACCAAGAGCATCGGAGACGGCCATGATGTGGTGGCTTTTTGTCGTCGTTTCGATTGGATCGATACCGCTTGCGGGGGCCATGGCGCGCGAGCGCAACAGGTCGTTCAACAGATGGCTTTGGATGGCTGCAGCTGTCGGTCCCGTGGCGCCATTGGCACTGCTGATCCTTGGTGATGCGACCATCCAGGCGTCGGAACCGACGCCTTAAACAACGCGTTTGCCAGCCTGGGCCGCGATCGGCCTCTGCACAAAATACATCACGATCAGGGAAATCACCGCCGTTGTAACAACGACGTATCCCAGCCGGTCGAAATGCCGGAGCGAACCGTCGGCATCTTGTGCGATCAGCGCGGCGGCGAGCACGGAGCCGAGGCCGCCGGAGAATTGTTGCAGGGAGGCGCCGACCGCGCTGAAGGAGCCGCGCTGCGCCGGCTCCGGGATTGCGGAAATCAACGCTTGCGACGGGATCATGCGTGAAAAGATGCCGACGAACATCAGGACGTTGACCAGGATCGCGACCGTCAGGCTCACCTGACCGAGATGCGTGTAGATCAGCACCATGACGATGGACATGGCGCTGCCGAAGGCAAAGGTGGGGAATTTGCCGAAGGCATCGCTCGCGCGTCCTACCAGCGGCCCGATGAAAATGCTGAACAGGCCGGAGACGAGATAGATCGTCGGCAGATGCACGATATCGATGCCGAGGTTGTGCACGGTGTAGGCGCTGCCGAACGGCATCAGCATGTAGCCGCCGGTCGCCAGCAGCGTCGTCACCGAAAATGCCATCCAATAGCGCGGCTGTGCGACCGTTGCGATCAGATGCTGGAACGGATTTCTATCCTGCTTCAGCAACAGATGGCCGTTCACCGGTTTCATCAGGAACTGCACGGCGGCCATACCGATGACCGACAGGCCGACCAATGCGCCGAACGCGACGTGCCAGCTCCAATGGTTGGAGAGAAGGAGACCAGCCGGGATGCCAAGCACCTGGCTTGCAGCGAAGGCGGTCTGCACGAAGCCCATGACGCGGCCGCGCAATTGCAGCGTAAAGAGGTCGGCAACGATGGCGAGCACAACGGAGCCGATCACACCGCCGAACAAGCCGGTCACAATTCGCCCGAGCAGCAGCACATGATAGTTGGGGGCGATCGCGCAAAGCGCCGTTCCAAGGGTAAAGCCGACATAAAAAAACAAGAGCAGCCACTTGCGATCGAACCGATCGGCAAAGCCGGCCGCCAGGATGCCGGAAATTCCCGCGCTGAATGCGTAGGCCGAGACGGCCACCCCGAACTGTGCAGCCGAGATATCGAGCGCCGGCATGATGATGGCGCCGAGCGGCGACATGATCATGAAATCGATGATGATCGTGAACTGGACCAGCGCCAGCAGCGCAACGAGGATGGCCTGGTAGCGCGAAAAGCCGCGCGATAGCTGTTGCCGCTGGTCGATCGGCTCCGTCAGGGTTTGTTCGGTCATGTCATTTCATTCGGGCGGGAGAAAGGTGGGGACGTGCGGTGTACCGCCGGACGCCGGTCCCTATTTACTCCGGCTCTGCTTTATTTCGATGGCTTGACAAAGATTTTTGATGCCTGTTTCGCCGCGGCACCACGAAGTCGCCACGACGCGACTTCCAGGTTCAGATTGGTCGAACGCTCGGTCTTAACTGTGTCATGGCGACGCCGGAGATCGCGAGCAGCCCACCAACGATCAACTTTGGGGTCATGCGGTCGCCAAGGAACAACACGCTCGAAACCAAGGCGAACACCGGAAGCAGCAGACCGAAGGGTGCGACGCGGCCCATGGAGCAACGCCCGATCAGCCAGAACCAAAGGCCAAACCCGACAATTCCTCCGATGAAGATTGTGTAGGCGAGGGCCAGCCAGCCACGTTCATCCGCCGTGACAAGGCTCGCCAGCTGTCCGTGTTCAAGCAGCAACGACATCAACATGACCTGCGGCACCGTGAGCAGCGACGACCACCCCATCAACATCAGGGGTTCAAAAGGGCCGTAGCGCTTCGTCAAGACGTTGGACACCGCGAATGCGAAGGCTGCCCCGACCACAAGCAGTAGCGGAAGCGCGTGTGCCGACAGGCCAGGCCCCGCTGCCAACACGACCACGCCGACGAATGCAAGCACCACGCCGGCGGACGTGGTGAGCGAGGGCCTCTCCGCGAGCAGCGGCCAGGCTAACAGGACGGTGAAGGGCGGCGCGAGTTGATATGCGACGGCCGACATGCTTCCCGAGCCGAGCCCAAGGCCAACATAGAAGAGCCCGAAGTTCAGTCCACCAAGGAAAAGCGAAATAGCTGCGATAGGGCCGAACTGTTGACGCGTGGGCTTTTTGACGAACGGAACGAGCAGCAGCGCGATGGCCATGAACCGCAGTGCGAGGAAGAAGAGAGGCGGAAACTCCGCAACTCCCACCTTGATGGCCACGAACTGATAACCCCAGAGCAAGGGAACGGCCACCGCGCAGACGATCTGGATGGCAGACATGGCATCTTTCCTTTCAAGACCATTCGGTCTAGATATAGGCGCGCTAACAGCGGAGGCGTCCAAGAGTTGTTTTCCTAATTTGGGTTGTCTACCTGACGAAGCGGCCGAGAAGAGCGTCAGCGGTGGCTTGCGATGTGATCCCTGTCGGTGCCGTTTTGGCGACCACTCGTAACCCCCAAAGGAAACAGACGAGAATTCGGGCGGCGCTTGAAGGCTCAACACCATCGGCCAACTTGCCCGCCGCCTTCGCACGGGAAAGCGCATCAGCCACCCTAGCCTCCATGACTTTGAAAAAGCTGGCGATGCGACGATCAACTTCAGCATCACGGCCAGCCAGTTCCATGGCAGTGGCCACCAGCAGGCATCCGCGCCGACCATTAGCACCACTCGTGCGGTCAACGTAGCCGGCAAGGTAGGCCCGCAGGCCGTCGACCGCCTCTCTGCGGGGGGCGAGTTCGATATCCATCCGTGTCAGGGCATCAGCAACGTAGCGATCAAGCGCACGCAAGAAGAGCGAATGCTTGTCACCGAAAGCGGCGTAAAGGCTGCCACGCGAGAGCTTCGTCGCACGGAGAAGGTCCGGTAGCGCCGTGGCGTGATAGCCGCGCGACCAGAACACGCCCATCGCGCGTTCGACAGCGGCTTCCGTATCGAAACCTCGGGGACGGCCACGGGGCAACTGCACTGGGGTTTGGTTGCGCATTGCTTATATATAGACCGATTGGTCTTTAAATTGCAAGCAGCCGCCTTGGTCAAAAGGCGAAATGCCGGAGTTGCCTGCGTAAGCCTGCCTCACCACTCGAAGCGGACGTCTCACATTTGTGAGTGCGCGCCCTGGCGTTCAGCTTCTTCGCCCGCGATCCGCGCCAGATAATCCGACTTGCTGAACTGCATGTGGTCGACGCAGAGCTGCGCCAGCGCCCAGCTGTCGCGGCCCTTCAATAGCTCGATCATCAGCTCGTGCTGGCGCCGCGACTGCGCCAGCCCTTCGCGGTCGGCGAGGTTCTTGGCGCGCATCGGCAGTGTCAGGTTCATATAATCCTGGAGCGAGCGCACCAGATAGGGATTGCCGCAGGCCGCAAACAGCGCGACGTGGAAGGCGTCGTTGGCCTCGTGGATGCCGCGGAGATCCCGCAAATCTGCCTTCGCGCAATACTGCAACTGCAATGCCGTCAATTCGTCGATCAGGTCTTGTGGTGCGGGCAGGGGAATCATCAGCGCGGCCTGCCGGGTCAGCATCTCCCGGACCTCGTAGATCTGCCGGACCTCCTCGGCCGAGTAGAACCGCACGGTGGCGCCGACATTCTTCTCGCGGCGGACGATGCCTCGGCGCTCGGCATCCACCAGCGCCTGCCGCACGAAGTGCCGCGAGGTGCCGTAGCGCGACATCAGCGCGTCCTCGGTCAGGCGTGCGCCCGGCGCGAGGCGGCCGAAAATGATGTCCTCCTCCAGTCGCGCGACGACGTCGTCGGGATCGTCGCGCCGGATCGTCATAGCGTCTGCGGTGTGAGTGTCGGGCATCCCCTCAGCCTCCGGCTTGGGGCCGGTGCCTCCTGTGGAGCAGGGGTGGCTCGGATTGTCAATAATTTGTGTCCGCGGGCGAGGCCGCGGGTTGAAATAGCCTCCACGAACACCTGTGTTATTGACAATCAGGGGGCAGCCTGTACGACAATGGCAAGGTGATTGGAGTGGCATGATGACGAGTGGCTTGCGCAAGGGTCTGACGAGCTACGGCGATGCCGGCTTCTCGCTGTTCCTGCGCAAGGCGTTCATCAAGGCCATGGGCTATTCCGACGACGCGCTGGAGCGCCCGATCGTCGGTATCACCAACACTTACAGCGACTACAATCCCTGCCACGGCAATGTGCCGCAGATTATCGAGGCCGCGAAGCGCGGCGTGATGCTGTCGGGTGCGATGCCGTTCGTGTTTCCGACCATCTCGATCGCAGAGAGCTTTGCGCATCCGACCTCGATGTATCTGCGCAATCTGATGGCGATGGATACCGAGGAGATGATCCGGGCCCAGCCGATGGATTCGGTGATCGTGATCGGCGGCTGCGACAAGACACTGCCTGCGCAGGTGATGGCCGCGATCAGCGCCGACCTGCCGACCGTGGTCATTCCCGTAGGTCCCATGGTTGTCGGCCATCACAAGGGCGAGGTGCTCGGCGCCTGCACCGACTGCCGCAGGCTGTGGGGCAAGTATCGCGCCGGCGATATCGACGATGTCGAGATCGAGGCCGTCAACGGCCGCCTGGCGCCGTCGGTCGGCACCTGCATGGTGATGGGCACGGCCTCGACCATGGCCTGCATGATTGAAGCCATGGGCCTGTCGCTCCCGATGAGCGCGACGATTCCTGCGCCGCATGCCGAACGCTTCCGGCTTGCGGAAGCGAGCGGCCGGGTTGCGGCGGAGATGGCGAAGACCAAGGGGCCGAAGCCGAGCGAGCTGCTGACGCCGGCCTCTTTCAAGAATGCCCAGGTCGTGCTGCAATCGATCGGTGGCTCGACCAACGGCCTGATCCATCTGACGGCGATGGCGCATCGCTCGCCGCACCGGCTCGATCTCGGCGCCTTCGACCAACTGGGCCGCGAGGTGCCGGTGCTGGTCGACCTAAAACCGTCCGGCGAGCATTACATGGAGCATTTCCATCACGCCGGCGGTATGCCGAAACTGCTGGCGCAGCTCGGCGATCTCGTCGATCTCGATGCCAAGACGATCACGGGCCAGACGCTGCGCGACGTCGTCGCGAATGCGGAAGATGTGCCCGGCCAGGACGCGATCCGCCCGCGCGACAATCCGATCAAGAAGGAGGGCGGTCTCGCCGTCCTGCACGGCAATCTCGCGCCGCGCGGCGCCGTCATCAAGCAATCGGCTGCGAGCGCCAAACTGTTGCAGCATACGGGCCGTGCGGTGGTGTTCGAATCCGTCGAGGACATGACGCTCCGGGTCGACGATCTCGATCTCGACGTGAACTCCGATGACGTGCTGGTGTTGCGCAATGCCGGCCCGAAGGGCGCGCCGGGCATGCCGGAGGCGGGCTACCTGCCGATCCCGAAAAAGCTCGCGCGCGGCGGCACCAAGGACATGGTGCGCATTTCGGATGCGCGCATGAGCGGCACGGCGTTCGGCACCATCGTACTGCACATCACGCCGGAATCCGCCGTCGGCGGTCCGCTCGCGCTGGTGAAGAACGGCGATATGATCCGGCTGGATGTTGCAAAACGCAGCATCGAGCTTCTGGTCGACGCGGCTGAGCTGGAGCGCCGGCGCGCCGCATTGAAGCCGGCCGCGGCACCAGATGAAGCGCGACGCGGCTATGCCTGGCTGTTCAACGAGACCATCATGCAGGCCGACGAGGGCTGCGACTTCGATTTTATGCAGAGGACTGGGAAGAAGACCGAGAAGGGGTGATCGACACCCGCGCGAACGCTCAGACCGCTCAAGCGGCGGGCGATAAAAACAGGGGGAAACGATGATTGCACGATCCATGCCAAGATTTTTACATGGGCTGGCGGCAACGGCCGCTGTTCTCTTCATCACGGGCGCGTCGGCACAGGAGGTGAAGCATTATCGCTTCGCCTATGACCAGCCGCGCAACACCGGCTATTCGATCGCGGGCGACCTGTTTGCCGACAAGCTCAAGGAATTGAGCAAGGGCACCATGATCATCGATCAGTATCCCGGTGCGCAGCTCGGGCAGGAGCCACAGGTTCTCCAGCTCGTGAAGGCCGGCGACATCGAGTTCGCGATCATCTCCTCGGCCAACACCGCGACGATCTCGCCCCAGGCCGGCGTGATGTCGCTGCATTATCTGTTCCGTGACGAGAACCACGTGGTCAAGGGGCTGGCTGATCCCCGCGTATTCGAAGCCCTCAAGACCATGATCGACGAGACCACGCAGGGCCTTCACGTGATCGCGACCGGTTCGCAGGGCGTGCGCCACATGTACTCCAAGAAGGAGATCCACAATGTCGGCGACATCAAGGGCCTGAAGATCCGCGTGCAGGCGACCGCGACCGAGGACACCATGTTCCCGGCCTACGGCGCCCAGACCGTGCACATGCCATTCGGCAGCGTCTACACCTCGCTGCAAACCGGTGTGGTCGACGTCGCCGAGAACAGCATCAATGTCTACCTCGTCAACAAGCACTACGAGGTGGCGCCCGTGCTGAACATCACCGAGCACGAGGCCAACAACGCACTGGTGTTCGTCTCGGACAAGCTCTGGCAGAGCCTGTCGGCCGAGCAGAAGGGGTGGGTGCAGACCGCGGCCAACGAGATCAGCTCGAAGGAACCGCAGAAGGCGTTCGACCTCGAGCGGACCGCGGCCGAGAAGCTGAAGAAGATGGGTGTCAAGATCGTCGACAACGTCGACAAGAAGAGTTTTGCGGCGATCGCCGATCCCTATCTCGACAAGCTCGCCAAGGAGCTCGGCCCGCACGCCGAGAAGATCAAGGATCTGATCCGGTCGATCAATTAGTCCGCGTGCGCAGGCGTTTCTCCGCGTCGTCCCGGCGAAGGCCGGGACCCATAACCACAGGATTGAGTTTGGCGAAGACTTGGAGTCGCCAGCTCGCGCAACAACTCCCTTTCGGGGTTATGGGTCCCGGCCTTCGCCGGGACGACGGGGAAATCAATGGCCATCGCCGACAAACTCGTCCTGCAACGCCAGCGTCACCTCAAATGGCGCTGGCTCGACTGGCTCGAGCTCGCGCTGATGATCCTGTGCGGCGTGCTGTGCTTCGGCTTCTCGCTGTCGGTCACCGCCGACATCGTCACCCGCACCATCGGCCATCCCTGGCTGTGGCTCCAGGAAGTCACCTCGACGCTGTTCATCTATGCGATCTTCATTGGCACTGCGGCTGCGACACGGCGCAACGACCACCTCTATCTCACCGCGATCTCGGAGGCGATGCATGGCACCCCGCGGATCATCGTCGAGATCATCATCCGCCTTATCGTGCTCGGCGTCGCCTTCTGCCTGATCTGGTACGGCTATCAGAACTACCTCCGCGGCTTCGGCAGTTTTCGCCTGCCATCGGGCACACCGATCGCCTCGCTCTATGCGATCATTCCGCTGTCGGGGGTCCTGATCGGCCTGTTCACCATCGAACAGCTCGTCAACGGCCTGCGCAACGGCTTTGACCATCCCGAGCCGCCGGACGAGGACGCCGTGCCTGTTGTCGCTGACGCGCAGACGAGGGCGCAGCCGTGAGCGCACCCATCGTTTTGGCGTTGATGTCGGTCTGCTTCCTGTCTTTCGGCTATCTCGGCGTGCCCGTGCCGTTCTCGCTGATGGCCGGCGTCTTCATCGGCGCGATCCTCTCCGACGTCTCGCTCGCCGCCATCATCCAGAAGATTTTTGACGGGGTCGATTCCGAGGCACTGCTGGCGATCCCGTTCTTCCTGCTGGTCGGCGAGCTCATGAGCTCGGCTAACGTGGTGGTGCGGATCGCCAACTTGTCGGTATCGCTGGTCGGTCATATCAGGGGCGGACTGTCGCAGGTCGTCGTCGTCTTCAGCATGTTCTTCTCGGAAATGTCGGGCTCGACCACAGCCGACGTCGCGGTGATGAGCCGGGCGCTGGGCGGACCGATGAAGCGGGAGGGCTATGAGCCCGCCTTCATCGCCGCCATCATCGCCTCCGCCTCGACCATCGCGGCGCTGGTGCCGCCGAGCATTACCGCCGTGGTCTATGGCGCGGTCGGCAACGTCTCGATCGCGGGGCTGTTCATGGCGGGCGTGGTGCCTGGCCTCATGATCGGCTTCGGGCTGATGATCTACTGCTATTTCTTCGGCCCCTCGGGCCTGCGCAAGCCGCGCGCGCCGCTGCGGCAGGTGGTGTTCGCGGCAGGTGACGCGGCCTTGCCGCTGATGATCCCGGTGATCCTGCTCGGCGGCATTCTGACCGGCTGGTTCACGCCGACGGAAGCGGGTGTGGTTGCCGTGGCCTGGATCATCGTGGTCGTGATCCCCGCGCTCAATCGGGGGCACATCAGGAGGATTCCGTACGATTTCTGCCTCGCCGGCCTGATCTTCTCGCTGCCGCTGATCACGATCGGCGCCGCCAATGCGTTCGGCTGGATGCTCGCTTATCTGCGCGGCGCAAGCTACATCGCCGATGTGATCACCTCGATCGCCGGCAATGATCCGCATTTGATCATGCTGCTGATGGTGCTGCTGTTCACCGTGATCGGCGACTTCATCGAGCCGGTGCCGACCATCATCATCTTCATGCCGCTGGTTAATGCGCTCACGGAAGCGGGCGACATCAACGGCGTGCACATGGGCGTGGTGCTGATCGCGACGCTGGCCTTCGGCCTGATCACGCCGCCTTACGGACTGGTGCTGCTGATGGCGTCGAAATTCGTCGGCGTCAGCTTTGCCAAGGCGCTGCGCGCGGCGCTGCCGATCTATGTGGTGTTCTTCGCGACGATCGCGTTTGCGATCTACTTCCCGAGCGTGGTGCTGTGGCTGCCGCAGCACGTGCTGCCGGAATCGGTCGGCTGCTTCAAGTCGCCGGCGGGGACGGGCTACATCTGCCCGAAATGAAGGCTTGCGGCTACTTCCCCTTGCTCGTGAACTTCTTCACGGCGACGCGAAACTCCTCCGTGTTCATCGCCATGATGATCCTGTGCTCCTCGGCGTCGAGCTGCTGCTTCACCGGCGTGGTGGCGGCCTGGTAGACCAGCGACTTGGTGCCGGCGATCGCGGCCGGCGCGTTCTGCGCCAGACGCTCGGCGAACTGCCGCGTCGCCGCCTTCAACTCGGTCGCGGGGACGATCTTGGCGACCAGGCCCCATTCATGGGCCTGCTGCGCGGTAAAATTGTCCTCCGACAGGAAGATCTGCAGCGCGCGGCGGGAGCCGACGGTGCCGACGATCCCGACCGTGCTGCCGCCATCCGGCGAGACGCCGATCTTGGCATAGGCCGGCGTGAATTTGGCGTCTTCCGCAGCGATGCAGAGATCGGTGACGAAGGCGAGGCCCATGCCGGCGCCGGCGGCCGAGCCGTGGACGCTAGACAGTGAGAGCTTCGGCATGCGCCGGATGGTCTCGATGAAGGCGTGATAGTGCTTCAACAATTCGCCGACCACCGGCGTCACCGTGTTGGCCTCAGCCGCAGCACCAATCGTCTGCAAATCGCCGCCGGCGGAGAAGGCGCGGCCTTCGCCTTCGACCACCAAAACCCTGATGTCGTCGGCGCCTTCGATATAGGCCGCGAGCTGTTCGAGCTTTTGCGCAATCGCGAGGTTGATCGAGTTGAACGCGGCGGGGCGGTTGAGGGTGATGGTCGCGATCGCGCCGTCGATCCGCAGCAGAGCGGGATCATCGGGTTGGGAGACGGGAGCTGGCATCTTGAAATCCCCGGCAGGAGGTCATTGCTGCAACTAAATCGCAGAAGATGAGGGGTGACAATCCCCGTAGGCCGCTCTTGCGAAAGCCGGAACGATAGGCTCAAATGGCGCCGCCATCGTTTAGGGACGGACACGAGCGCCGGCTCCTCAATCGACGAGGCTGACAAGCCAAATCAGCAAGAGAGGAGACGACGTGGGGTATACCTGTGTCCAGAAAGTCGGGCTGTTCCAATGACAGACGGTCCGGTGATCATTATCGGTGCCGGCCATGGTGGCTACCAGGTCGCGGCATCCCTACGCCAGGCGGGCTTTTCCGGGCGCATCTGCCTGATCAATGACGAAGCGCATCTGCCGTATCAGCGGCCGCCTCTGTCGAAAGCCTACATCAAGGGTTCCGCCGGGCCGGAGAGCCTGATGTTCCGGCCGGAGAAATTTTACCACGACCAGACAATCGAGCTGGTCGCGGGCCGCGCCGTCTCGATAGACCGCTCGGAGCGCAAGGTGCTGCTCGCCTCGGGGGAGACGCTTGCCTACGGCCACCTTGTGCTGGCAACGGGCGCGCGCAACCGCCTGCTCGACCTGCCCAATGCCAATCTGCCCGACGTGAAATACTTACGTATCCTCGACGAGAGCGAGGCGCTGCGAAAGATCATGCCGTCGAAGACGCGGGTGGTGGTGATCGGCGCCGGCTTCATCGGTCTCGAATTCGCCGCGACCGCGCGCATCAAGGGACTTGAAGTCGACGTGCTCGAACTCGCTCCGCGCGTGATGGCGCGCGCGGTGACGGCGGAGGTCTCCGAGTATTTTCAGGCGCGGCATCGCGAGGCCGGTATCCGCATTCACCTCGGGGTGCAGGCGACCTCCATCGAGGCCGAGGGCGGCAAGGTTACCGGCGTCTCCTTAAGCGACGGCCGGCATCTGCCCACCGACCTCGTCGTGGTCGGCGTCGGCGTGCTGCCGAACATCGAGCTCGCGGCGGAGGCGGGGCTGCCGGTCGCCGCCGGCATCATCGTCGATGAATATCTCTCGACATCCGACCCGAACATTTCCGCGGTCGGCGATTGCGCGCTGTTCGCCAGCCCGCGCTTCGGCGGATCGCAGCGGCTGGAATCGGTGCAGAACGCGACCGATCACGCCCGGTGCGTGGCGGCGCGGCTGACCGGCGACAGGAAGGTCTATGACAGTCATCCCTGGTTCTGGAGCGACCAGGGCGACGACAAGCTCCAGATCGCAGGCCTCACCACAGGCTACGACCGCGTCGTACTGCGCGGCGATGCCGCCAAGAAGGCGTTCTCGGCGTTCTGCTACAAGGGCGACAAGCTGCTCGGCATCGAGTCGATCAACCGTGCCGGCGATCATATGTTCGGTCGCAGATTGCAGGGCATGGACCGCTCGATCACGCCAGAGCAGGCCGCGGATGAAAGTTTTGACCTGAAGAGCGCGTTGGCGTGAGGTTCTCTCCCTCTCCCCGTTCTTGCGGGGAGAGGCGAAGGAAGCGCCACGCTCTAAAGAACAGCCGCCACCTCCGCCGCCGTCGGCATCGACGGCCCAGCGCCCATACGCTGCACGGAGATCGACGCAGCGGCGTTGGCGAAGGTGAGGGCTGCGCGCAAGGCCGCGCCATCGGCCAGTTGCGCTGCGAGCGCGCCGACGAAGCAATCGCCGGCGCCTGTTGTGTCGACCGCCTTCACCACGCGGCCTGGCACCGAAAATTCGTCACGGCCGGCGAGCGCGAGCACGCCGCGCTTGCCGAGCGTGATGCAGATGGTCTGGTCCGCGCACGCCTGAAGCCGTCGCGCGACTTCAATGATGCGCGATGCCTCATCGCTGTCGGTGAGTTCGGTGCCGGCGAGGAATCCAAGCTCGGTCTCGTTCAGCACGAGGATGTCGACGAGCGCGAGCAGCTCGCTGGACATTTTCTGCGCCGGCGCGGGATTGAGCACGGTCGCGGCGCCGGCAGCGCGAGCGCGCTGGAAGAACGCGGCAATCGTCGGCAGCGGGATCTCGAACTGGCTGACGGCCACATCGCCCTTCGCCAGCGGAACGGCCGCGACGTCATCGGCGCTGACCAGCGCGTTGGTGCCGGGAATAACGACAATGGTGTTGTCGGCCTCCGCCACCGTGATGATGGCGGTGCCGGTATGCGCCTCGGCTGTCTCCGTTACATGGCCGAGATCGATGCCCTGAGCGCCGAGGAAGGCCCTCAGCTCGCCGCCAAAGGAATCCTGGCCCAGCCGGCCGATCAGCGTGGTCCTGGCGCCGAGCCGCGAGGAGGCGACCGCCTGATTCGCGCCCTTGCCGCCCGGGAAATACAGCACCTGCTTGCCGGCGACGGTCTCGCCGACTTTTGGGTGGCGATCGGCGGTTGCCACCACATCCATGTTGATGCTGCCGGCGACGAAGACGCGCCCCATGATATGCCTTTAAAAATCCTAGACCCTGACCTCGAACTCGTGCCTGACTTTGGCGATGTCGACAAGGGTCGGAAGTCCCGCCTCGTTGCCAAGCCGCTGGATCTTGAAGGTCGATGCAGCCCGCGCGAAGTCGAAATGCTCGCGCCAGCTTTTGCCGGGGTGCGCGAGGTAGGAATAGACATAGGCGCCGTGGAACACGTCGCCGGCGCCGTTGGTGTCGATCACGCGCTCGCGCGGAATCGGCATCGCCGGCATGGTCTCGACCGTGCCGGTCTCGTTGTACCAGAGCAGGCCTTTTTCGCCCATGGTGATGCCGCCGATCTTGCAGCCGCGGCTCTTGAGGTAGTCCAGCATCTTGTCCGGCGTCAGGTCCATCTGTTCGCACAGGCGCTCGGCGACGATCGCGACGTCGATGAATTCGAGCAGCTCATGCGTGTTGGTGCGCAGGCCGCCGCCGTCGAGCGAGGTCAGAATGCCGGCCTCGCGGCAGACTTTCGCATAGTGGATCGCGGCATCGGGCTGATGGCCGTCAATATGCAGCGCGCGGCAGCCGCCGAGATTGAGCATCGGGAACGGATGGATGTGATCGTCGTCGCGGCAGCGGACGATGGCGCGCTTGCCGTCCTTGGGCATGATGAAGGACAGCGACGACTGGTTCACCTTCCGCCCATGCAGCGAGATCGCATATTTCGCGCACATGTCCATGAACATGCGCCCTAACCAGTCGTTGGCTGCGGTCGCGATGAGATCGGGAACGATGCCGAGCTTGGCGCAGCAGAATGCCGCCGTGACCGCGTTGCCGCCGAAGGACACCGCGTAGTCCGAAGCCACGTGCTTCTCGTCGCCGGTCGGCATGTGGTCGGTGATGAAGACGACGTCGATATAGGTCTGTCCGATAAAGAGGGCCTGCATTGGTTGTCCGTGATGCGCTGGGTGGTCCCGGCCGGCTGCTTACCTTAGCACCGCTTCCGCGGGAGAAACGCCAAAATTATTCGCAAAGCCATGGCCATAGGCGCTTGAGGTCAGCATTGGGCCGGAATACGACCATCACTGGGCAATGCCAAGCCCGGACAAATGCCGTGTTTCGGCCGGTTGTTCCAGGCCGATAAAAAGGGAGGGAAGATATGATCACCGGCCTCGATCACGTCGTCGCTCTGGTTCAGGACATCGGCGCGGCCAAGGCGGCCTATCAGACGCTGCTCGGGCGTGCGCCGGCCTGGCAGAATTCCGGCGAGGGCGCCGACCGCGTGCTGTTCACGCTTGCGAACATGACGATCGAGCTGATGGCGCCGAGCGGGTTCAGCGTGGCCGCGGACCGGATGCGCGCGCTGCTCGACGACCGCGAGGGCGTGCTCGCCAGCCTGTGCTTTCGTGTCGCAGACATGGGCAAGATGCACCGGCGGCTGGACCGGGTGGCCTTGAAGCCGGATCCGGTCGCCGAGGTCGAGAGCGGCGACGCCGCGACCGGCGCTGTCCTGCACTGGAAGCGCACGCGGGCCGCGACCGAGCACACGCGCGGCATGCGCATGTTCTTCCTGGAGCTTGCCGAGGAGCGTCCGCTCTCGGCGGCGACCGACGTCGCGCCGATCGACGCACTCGACCACGTCGTGATCACGACCGAGGACTCCGACCGCGCTGCGGCGCTCTATGGCGCGCGGCTTGGGCTCGATCTGGCGCTCGACCGCTCGCACCAGGATTGGGGCCAGCTGATGTTCTTCCGTTGTGGCGACCTCATCGTCGAGGTGGTGCGCCGTCCCGTGGCGGGCGGCGACCTCAAGCATGACCGTCTCTGGGGCCTGAGCTGGCGGGTCGCCGACATCGATGCCACGCGCGCCCGCCTGATCGCCGCCGGCCTCGACGTGACCGAGGTGCGCAACGGTCGCAAGCCGGGCACGCGGATCATGACGGTGCGGAACGGCACTTGCGGCATCCAGACGGTGCTCTTGCAGCGCTCGCCGAAGCCGGCGGATTGAAGGCCCCACTCTCGTGTCCCGGCTCTGCGGCGCATCGCTGAAGGGCGCTGCGCTGCGTCCGGGGCACGAGATCCTTCGTTCTCAAACGCGCGCGCGCGTGATAGAGGCAGTATCGAGAGCACAAAGCGAGCAACCGGTTTGGCTAAGGCAAAGCAAACTCTGAAATGGCAGCGCGACCCCGAGGGGATGCGGCTGCGCATCCTCGAGGCTGCCAAGCAGGAGTTTTCGACCCACGGGCTCGCCGGCGCGCGCGTCGACCGCATCGCGGCGAAAGCCGGCGCCAACAAGCGCATGCTCTATTATCACGTCGGCAACAAGGACGAGCTCTATCTCGCGGTGCTCGAGGGCGCCTATGACAAGATCCGCAGCGAAGAGCGCGGGCTCGATCTCGAACATCTCGATCCGCCCGAGGCGATCAGGCGCTTGATCGAGTTCACCTGGACCTATTTCCTGCGCAATCCGGAATTCCTGTCGCTGCTCCAGACCGAGAACCTGGCGCGCGCAAAGCACCTGAAGCGCTCGGCCAAGGTCAAGTCGATGCATTCGCCCTTCGTCGAGATGATCCGCACCGTGGTGCGGCGCGGCGTCGAGAGCGGCGACTTCCAGGTCGCCGTCGATCCGGTGCAGCTCTACATCTCGATCGCGGCGCTCAGCTTCTTCTATCTCTCGAACTCGGCGACGCTCAGCGTGATCTTCGGCCGGGATTTGCTCGCCAAGGACGCCAAGGACGAGCGGCTGGCGCACATGGCGGGCCTCGTGCTGGCGGCGCTGACGGGGCAGTCGGTTGCGCTATTCGATATCGCCAAGCCGCCGAAAAAGCGCGCCACGGTGGCGCAGACAGTTTAACTTTCCACTTATGCCGCAATCGTCATGGCCGGGCTTGTCCCGGCCATCCACGCGTATCCGCGCGTGAGGCAAACACGTGGATGCCCGGGACAAGCCCAGGCATGACGAGAGTGGAACAGGCCCAAAACGTCACAGGGAAAACCACTAGACAGTATTTATCCAACGGGTTAATTTCTCCCCGAAGAACAAGACGACCGGGAGTGAGACGTGGCTGAGTTGAAGCCGCAAAATGCGGTGTCCAAGATGCTGAATGCGGCCTGGATCCGGCCGTTTTTGTTCCTGGTCTTCATCGTCGTGGCCTGGGATCTTGCGATCCGGCTGTTCAGGATCCCCGCCTATCAGATCCCGTCGCCGGCCGACGTCGTCGCGGTCCTGTGGACCGACTGGCCGGAATTGCTGCGCCAGTCCTGGCCGACGACCTACGCGACCGTCTGCGGCTTTATGCTCTCCGCGCTGTTCGGCATTCCCGTGGCGATGCTGATCGCGGGCTCGAAGACGGTGGAGAGCTACGTCTATCCGCTGCTGGTGTTTTCCCAATCCGTGCCGAAGATCGCGATTGCGCCGCTGTTCGTGGTCTGGTTCGGCTTCGGCATCATTCCAAAAGTGATCTCGGCGTTCCTGCTCGGCTTCTTCCCGGTGGTGGTCTCGGCCGTGCAGGGCTTCAAGTCGGTCGATCCCGATATGGTCGATCTCGCCCGCGCCATGCAGGGCAGCCGCTTCCAGGTGTTTTGTGCCGTGAACCTGCCGCATGCGCTGCCCGCGATTTTCTCCGGCCTCAAAGTCTCGGTGACGCTTGCCGTGGTCGGTGCCGTCGTCGGCGAGTTCGTCGGCTCCAATTCCGGCATCGGCTATGTGATGCAGCGCTCGATCGGCACCTTCGACCTGCCGACGATGTTCGCAGCCCTCGTGATCCTGGCGCTGCTCGGCGTCGTGCTGTTCTGGATCGTCGACCGGATCGAGAAGCTGGTCATTCCCTGGCATGTCAGCCAGCGCGAGGACGTGATTTTCGCTTCTTAACTTAAGCAACGAACGGCCACCCAACGGCCGGCCAATAACGACAAGGGAGAGTGATGATGAAGCGGTGGATAGGAGCTGTCTCAGCGGCGCTGATGGTGTTCGTGGCCATGCCGGCGCAGGCAGCCGACAAGGTCGTGCTGATGCTGAACTGGTACGTCTATGGCGAGCACGCGCCGTTCTATTACGGCAAGGCCAAGGGCATCTATGCGGCCGAGGGCATCGATCTCGAGATCCAGGAAGGCCGCGGCTCGGCGGCGACCACGCAGGCCGTTGCCGCCAAGACCGCCGATTTCGGCTATGTCGACGTTCCCACCATGATGCGCGCCGCGATCAAGGGCGCGCCCGTGATCGCGACCGGCGTGCTGCTCCAGACCAGCCCGATGTCCGCCATGGGTTTTGCCGACAAGAACATCAGGAAGCCCGAAGACATCAAGGGCAAGACGGTGGCGATCACGCCGGCCGATTCCATGACCCAGATCTGGCCGCTGTTCCTGAAGAAGACCGGCCTGAAGGAGAGCGACTTCACGACCGTCGCCGGCGACGGCCAGACCAAGCTCAACGCCGTCATCAACGGCCAGGCCGATCTTCTGCTCGGCTACGTCATGGACCAGTCGATGAAGATCAAGGACGCCACCGGCAAGGACGTGTTCCCGATCAAGTTCGCCGACTACGGCATCAACATGGTCTCCTCCGGCATCATCGCCAACTCGGACTATGTAAAGGCCAATGCCGATCTCGTCCGCCGCTTCATGTCGGCGACGACGAAGGCGGTCGAAGCCGCCGAGAAGGAGCCGAAGGCGGCGGCGCAGTCGATCCTGGATGCCAATCCGAAGGGCGGCAAGATCGATACGCTGACGCAGGGCTTTGAGCTCACCATTCCGCTCTACCGGACGCCGGAAACCAAGAGCAAGCGGCCGTTCCAGGTCACCGACCAGAACATGACGGACTCGGTGAACCTGATGGTCGAATATGGCGGGCTCGACGCCAAGGCCAAGGAGAACCCGAAGGCGTTCTATACCAACGATTATCTGCCGAAGAGCGGCTCGTGAAACCAGCGACAATATCAAGCGACACCGTGCAGCCGGCTGCGCATCTGAGACTGGTGAGCGACCGGGCTGCTGGCGACGCGTCGGGCATCAAGCTGTCCGGCGTGTCGAAGACTTACCGGACGCGCGACGGCGACGTGCCGTCGCTGCGGCCGCTCGATTTCCACATCAACGAGGGCGAATTCTTCGTCGTGGTCGGACCAAGCGGCTGCGGCAAGTCGACGCTGCTCAAGCTGATCTCGGGATTGCTGCCGCCGACGGCGGGCGAGATCCTGGTCGAAGGGGAGAAGGTGACAAAGCCGCACGGCAATGTCGGCATCGTCTTCCAGAACGCGCTGCTGCTGCCGTGGCGCAACATCCTGTCCAACGTGATGCTGCCGATCGACATGAAGCGGTTGCCGCGGCAAAAATATCTCGACCGCGCCAAGGCGCTGTTGAAGCTGACCGGGCTCGAAGGCTTCGAGAAGAAGCTGCCTTGGCAGCTTTCCGGCGGCATGCAGCAGCGCGCCTCGATCTGCCGCGCGCTGGTGCATGATCCCAAGATCATGCTGATGGACGAGCCGTTCGGCGCGCTGGACGCGCTGACGCGCGAGCGCATGAATGTCGAGCTGATGCGGATCCAGCGCGAAACCAGGAAGACCGTGCTGCTGATCACGCATTCGATTCCAGAGGCCGTGTTCCTCGCCGACCGCGTGCTGGTTATGACCGAGCGGCCCGGCGCGGTCGCCGCGATCTACGACGTGCCGTTGCCGCGCCCGCGCTCGCTCGACGTGATGGCCGATCCTGTCTTCACCGAGCTCGTGCAGCGCATTCGCAAGCATTTCTTCTCACAGGGATCGCTGGACTAACGCCATGGCGCCGCGCCTGAAGCTGCGAGATATCGCGTTCTTCGAACGACCCGTGCAGTTCGCGCGGCCGTTCCGCTTTGGCGCGATCACGATCAACGCGACACCGCAGTTGTTCGTGCGGGTCGAGATCGAAGTCGAGGGCAAAAGCAAAGTCGAGGGAACTGCGGTCGGCGCCAGCGCCGAGCTGCTGGTGCCAAAATGGTTCGACAAGCGGCCGGAGCTGTCTCCGGCGCAGACGGTCGACGAGTTGCGCCGTGCGCTGGAGATCGCGCGCGGGCTTTATCTGGCGCGGACCGGGTTCCTGACGGCGTTCGATCTGCATGCGTCGTGCATCGGTGCCCAGGTCGCGACCTGTGCGAAAAAGAACATTCCGGCGCTGGCTGCGGCTTATGGCCCGGCGGAGATCGACAAGGCGGTCCTCGATGCTCTGCTGCGTGCCGCGGAGACCAATTTCTTCGATGGGATGGCCGGGAATATCGCCGGCATCGATGCGCGGCTATCGCCCGACCTGAAGGAGACGGACATCGCGCAATTTCTCGCAGGCCGAGAGCCGCTGGCGCGCGTTGCTATCAGGCATACCATCGGACTCGACGATACCGTTGAAGGCGAGGGCGGCGTTGCCGACGCGCTCGAGAATGCCGGCGCGCGTTATTTCAAGCTGAAGCTCTCGGGCGATCCCGCGGCGGACGCGGCGCGGCTGGAGCGCATCGGCAGGGAGCTCGACACGCTCGGGCACGAGTACAAGGTGACTCTCGACGCGAACGAGCAATATGCCGATCTCGCCGCGTTGCAAGCACTGATCGACCGGCTTGATCGCGATCCCGCATTGCGGCCGATTTCGTCGCGCCTGCTCTATGTCGAGCAACCCATGCCGCGCGACATCACCCGGCAGTCGCCGCTCGGTTCGCTCGCAGCCCGCGGCTTCATCATCGACGAGGCCGATGATTCCTACGATGCATTCCCGGCGGCGCGGGCGCTTGGGTATCGCGGTATCTCCTCGAAATCGTGTAAGGGACTCTACAAGTCCATCGTCAACGCGACGCGCTCAGCAAAATGGAGCGTAGGCGGAGAGAAGTTCTTTGTGACCGGCGAGGACCTGACTTGCCAGGCTGGCCTCGCTGTGCAGCAGGACGTCGCGCTGGGTGCGCTCATCGGCATCACCCATGCGGAGCGCAACGGCCATCATTACGTCGATGGCTTCGGCGAGACGCCCGCCGCTGAAGCCCAGGCCTTCGCCCATGCGCATCCCGATCTCTACGCCGACGCCGGGCAGGGCATCCGGCTCAAAATCCACAGCGGCGATCTCGTGACGGGATCGCTGAACGCAACGGGCTTTGCGACGTCGGTCCATCCGGACTGGTCGGCGCTGGCCCCGCTCGAACAGCCAAAATCACTCTGGGAGAAATCGGCATGACCACGCAACGCCTCGGCCTCATCATGAACGGCGTCACCGGCCGCATGGGGCTCAACCAGCATCTGATTCGCTCGATCGTCGCGATCCGCGACCAGGGCGGCGTCAGGCTGAAGAACGGCGATCGCGTGATGCCGGATCCGATCCTGGTCGGCCGCAGCGCGGAAAAAGTCGAGGGCCTTGCCAAGCGCTTCAACATCACGCGCTGGACCACCGACCTCGACGCAGCGCTCGCCGACAAGAACGACGCCATGTTCTTCGACGCCGCGACGACGCAGGCGCGGCCGGGCTTGCTGACCCAGGCCATCAATGCCGGCAAGCACGTTTATTGCGAGAAGCCGATCGCGACGAATTTTGAGGAGGCGCTCGAAGTCGTCAAGCTCGCCAACGCCAAGGGCGTCAAGCATGGCACCGTGCAGGACAAGCTGTTCCTGCCGGGCCTGAAGAAGATCGCCTTCCTGCGCGACTCCGGCTTCTTTGGTCGCATCCTCTCGGTGCGCGGCGAGTTCGGCTATTGGGTGTTCGAAGGTGGCTGGCAGGAGGCGCAGCGGCCGTCCTGGAACTACCGCGACGAGGACGGCGGCGGCATCATCCTCGATATGGTCTGCCACTGGCGCTACGTGCTCGACAGCCTCTTCGGCAATGTCCAGAGCGTGGTTTGCATCGGCAACACCGACATCCCCGAGCGCTATGACGAGCAGGGCCAGAAGTACAAGGCGACCGCGGACGATTCCGCCTACGCGACCTTCCAGCTCGAGGGCGGCGTCATCGCCCATATCAACATGTCCTGGGTGACGCGCGTCTATCGCGACGACCTCGTCACCTTCCAGGTCGACGGCACCCACGGTTCGGCGGTCGCAGGGCTCACCGACTGCATGATCCAGGCGCGGCAGGCGACGCCCCGGCCGGTGTGGAATCCCGACGAGAGGCGGCAGCACGATTTCTATGGCGACTGGCAGAAGCTGCCGGACAACGTCACCTACGACAACGGCTTCAAGGAACAGTGGGAGATGTTCATCCGCCACGTCTACGACGATGCGCCCTACAAGTTCACGCTGCTCGAGGGCGTCAAGGGCGTGCAACTCGCCGAATGCGCGCTGAAGAGCTGGAAGGAGCGGCGCTGGATCGACGTCGCCCCGATCAAGGTCTGAGGAGGGATGACATGAACAAGCCCGTCCTGCCCAAGCCCGTTCCTTCAATGTCGTCGTTGTCATTGAAGCTGCCGAAGGCCGATCGGTCGATCGAGACCTACCGGCTCGCGGCGTCGCGAACGTTTCCGGCAAGGCTAGAAGGCACGCTGAACCGCATCGCGTTCTCGGCCGTGCACACGGTTGTCGATCCCTTCGCCGACAACGATCCCTGGCTCTCGGCTGCCGTCGACTGGGACAAGACCATCGCCTTCCGCGAGCACGTCTGGGACCTCGGCCTTGGCGTTGCGGAAGCCATGGACACCGCCCAGCGCGGCATGGGGCTGGACTGGCCGACGTCTCTCGAGTTGATCACCCGTTCGGTCGGAGCCGCCAAACGGCGCAACGCGCTGGTGTTCTCCGGCGCCGGCACCGACCATCTCGCCGTGGAGGACGCAAAGAGCCTCGACGACGTCATCCGCGCCTATGAGGAGCAGATCTCGGCCGTCGAGAAGGTCGGCGGCCGCATCATCCTGATGGCGTCGCGGGCGCTGGCGAAACTCGGCCGCAACGCCGACGACTACGCCAAGGTCTACGACCGCGTGCTGTCGGGGGTCGCGCAGCCCGTGATCATCCATTGGCTCGGCGACATGTTCGATCCGGCCTTGACGGGATATTGGGGCACGAAAGATCTCGACAAGGCGATGGACATTGCGGTGGCCATCATCAACGGCAACGCCGCCAAGGTCGACGGCGTCAAGGTGTCGCTGCTCGACAAGCAGCGCGAGATCGACATGCGCCGGCGTCTGGACAAGCGCATCAAGATGTACACCGGCGACGATTTTAATTATGCGGAGCTGATCGCCGGCGACGAGCAGGGCTTTTCGCATGCGCTGCTCGGCATCTTTGATGCGATCGCGCCGGCGGCGTCCTACGCGCTGTCGCGGTTAGCTGCCGGCGACGACGCCGGCTTCCATGACGTGCTCGGTCCGACTGTCCCGCTGTCGCGCCACATCTTCAAGGCGCCGACGCGGTTCTACAAGACAGGCGTGGTGTTCATGGCTTACCTCAACGGCCACCAGGATCATTTCACCATGGTCGGCGGCCAGGAGAGCGCACGCTCGATGCTGCATCTGGCCGAGCTGTTCCGGCTCGCCGATCAGGCCGGCCTGCTCGCCAATCCGGAGCTGGCGACGCGGCGGATGAAGACCGTGCTGGCCTCGCACGGGATCGACTCCTGATGCGTGATTTCTCGTCCGATCATCGCTGGCTGTCGCTGAACACAGCGACGGTCCGCAAGCAGGGTGACCTCGTAGAGATCATCGATGCCTGCGCAAAGCACGGCATCCGCGCCATCGATCCCTGGCGCGACCAGGTCGCGGCGGTCGGGCTCGACCGCGCCGTGCGCGCGGTGCATGATGCCGGGCTCGATCTCTCGGGCTATTGCCGCGGCGGCATGTTCACCTCCGACGCTTCGCGTAGAGGCGAAGTGCGCGACGACAACCGACGCTGCGTGGACGAAGCCAAGGCGCTGGGCGCGCCCTGCATCGTGCTCGTCGTCGGTGGCCTGCCGCAATATTCACGGCCGGGCAGCGAGGTATCAAAGGACATCGCCGGCGCGCGGACACAGGTCGAGGAGGCTCTCGCCGACATGCTCGACTACGCCAAACAGGCAAAGCTGCCGCTGGCGATCGAGCCCCTGCATCCGGCCTATGCCGCCGACAGGGCGTGCGTGAACACGACGAAACAGGCGCTCGACATCTGCGACCGGCTCGACCCCGGCCGCAGCGGCATGCTCGGCGTCGCGCTCGACGTCTATCACATCTGGTGGGACCCGGAGCTGATGGGCCAGATCGCGCGCGCCGGCAAGGACCGCTTGCTCGCCTTCCATGTCTGCGACTGGCTGGTGCCGACCAGGGACATCCTCAACGACCGCGGCATGATGGGCGACGGCGTCATCGACATCAAACGGTCGCGCGCCGCAGTCGAGGCGCAGGGTTTTGGCGGCTACTCCGAGATCGAGATCTTCTCCAACGACTGGTGGGGCAAGCCGATGGACGAAGTGCTGCGCACCTGCATTGAGCGGCACCGGACGGTGGTGTAGGTCCCGCGAGCGCCGCTCTCACGGGCTTGCGACCTGTTGCAGCGTGTTGAAGCGCGCCTCCTGCTTGCTGCTCAGCGTGGCATAGAACTCGTCCAGGGCGGGTTCGACCAGCCTGGCGGCCGTCTGCATGGCCCCTCTGAATTGACTTCCGCTTTCGACGGCAGAACGGACTTTGGTCGGACTTTGCTGCTGGCTCGACCCGGTCGCGAATGTGACCCATGCCGGACATTCTCTTGTGTCTTGCTCCTGTCACCCACCTGACCGAAATTGCAATAGCGCGAGCTCTGCGGCTCCGCTACAATTACTGATTGATGCTGCCAGCAAGTTTCTAGAGGACAATCTGTTTTCGTAGATCAATTCCCACGTTGCGGAGTGCTCGCCATGAAATGTCGCGATGCGTTGAAGTTCGGAGCAGCCACTTTGCTCGTTGTGTCAGCGGTTTTACCTGCCAGCGCGCAAGACAAGATGAAAATGACGACTGACATCCCCCGGTCGATCACGTCGCCGGACACAGTGGAAACCCGCATAGGGACACTCAAATTTACTGACGGCTTCCCCGATGATGCGACCGTCGCCAGGGTCTACGACAACCTCGATTTTCAACGCGGCGTGCAGGCGTATCTAGCCGCACTGCCCGCTGTCTCGATTGCGGGCGTTCTCAAGGGCTTCTCTGAGTTCGGCCCCGTCAATCAGACCGTCCTCATCACAGAGCAACTGTTGGACGCCAAGTCACTATTCCTCACGGCGAACACGACCACCGTCTACAATTTGCTTTATCTAGATACCAAGGGTGGCCCGCTGGTTCTGGAAATTCCGCCGGAGGTGCTCGGCCCAATAGATGATGCCTGGTTCCGCTGGGTCACCGACATTGGCATCACCGGGCCGGACAAAGGAAAAGGTGGAAAGTACCTCTTGCTGCCACCAGGCTACGCCGGCCCGATCCCCGACGGATATCATGTCGCGCGTTCGCGTACCTTTGGAAACCTGATGTTCTTCAGAACATTCTTGAAGGATGGTGATCCGAAACCGGGCGTCGATAGTGTCAAGAAGAACCTGAAAGTGTATTCGCTCAGTCAGGCCGCCAACCCGCCCCCGATGAAATTCGTCAACATCTCGGGTAAGGCGTTTAACACCATCGGACCGGGCGACTACTCCTTATTCGAGTACACCAATCGCGTCATACAGGATGAGCCAATCGATGCTATCGACCCGGACACATTAGGCTTGTTCGCCGCCATAGGTATCGAGAAAGGCAAACCGTTTGCACCCGACGCGCGCATGCAGAAGATCCTGATGGACGCCGCAGCTGTTGGCGACGCCACAGCCCGTACATTGGCCTACAGGACCCGGATGAAGGAAGGCTATTTCTACCCAAACAGTGCGTGGGTAACGCCATTCGTCGGGGGAAGCTATAAATTCGAGGAGAATGGTGCCGTCATCCTCGACGCAAAAACCATGTTCTTCTTTTATGCAACGGGTGTAACACCGGCGATGACCATGAAAATGGTGGGAGAAGGCTCGCAGTACGCCGGTGCATTCGTTGACGCAAAGGGCAGCCCGCTCGATGGCAGCAAGACGTATCGCATTCGCATGCCGCCCAACATTCCGGCCAAAGATTTCTGGTCGTTCACGGTGTACGACAACCAAACACGCTCGATGCTTCAGACCGATCAACAATCTCCAGCCGTCGGAAGCTTGACCAAGGGGTTGGTGACAGACGCCGATGGCTCCGTAGATGTTTATTTCGGGCCGACCGCCCCGGCAGGCAAGGAAAGCAATTGGGCGCAGACCATCCCGGGAAAGGGCTGGAATATACTTCTGCGTCTCTATGGTCCGCTTGAACCATGGTTCAACAAGACTTGGCGGCCGGGAGAGGTAGAGCCGATCTGAACCACCCACTTTAATTTCCGGAATTGGCCATCTCGGACCTTCGCCCCTTCACCGCATTGGGTCGCTCTCGTCGTACACGGCGCCGAAGCGGCCAACTCCTGCGGTTCCGCGAGCTGGTTGGAGAACCACCAACGAGAGGTGGACAGCCGTCAGCTCTCAGGCAGAATGTCATCACCCCGATGCCGCAGCCTCGCCACAGTCTGCGCCAGATTGGATGCAGTAATCAGTGGCATCAACGATCAGCAGGCACGGCGGATGTACCCATGCCTGATGATCTTGAATGGCCCCGACGAGCGATCGTCGGGGCCATTGTTGTGATCGGCGTGGCAAGGCTAGCGACTTTTGCCGAACGCGCCCGCGTGGTTCAGCCCCGGACCCGTTTCATTGCGGCGATAAGGAAAGACCGCCCGAAGGCGGTCTTGCAGTCCAATGCGCCGGGCCAAAATAGTTTCGGGATCAAACATTGTCCGTCCCGGTCTGATCGCAAGCTAACCACCATCCAGGGTAGGCCGCTCACAATTAAGATTTCAGTCCTGAAATGGAATGCACCTGCGACGTGGGAACCCGTCGTCCGACGCGGGTCTTGTTGCATGCCTGCGTACAGCGCAGGCCGAACGGGCTGTCATTCTGCGCGGCGCCTATTGCTGCCGTCGGCGCCCACGTCGTTCGGCCGCTGCGCAATTGCAACGAGAGAATGCGAGCGACGCCCTCACGGGCTTGCGACCTGTTGCAGCGTGTTGAAGCGCGCCTTCTGCTCGCTGCTCAGCGTGGCATAGAACTCGTCCAGGGCGGGTTCGACCAGCTTGGCGGCCGTCAGCATGGCTTCGAGCCGGTGCTGCATCGCCTCCAGCCGTCCGACCGGCGTCAGCGGTACATCGTTCGGACAGGCCGCCTGTAGGCCGTCAACGCCCTTGGCCGTCGCTTCGCTGAGGCGGTCGAGCGCCTCCTTCTGCTTGCCTGCGGGGTGGAGCACGGCCTCGACCCTTTGGATCGGTAACTGGGTCAAGCCGGACTTCGGATCGCCGCAGCTGTCGGCACGGGCTTCCTGGGCACTGGCTTCCTGCTGCTGCGGCGAGCGGTCGCCGATATTGGGGCCGAGCGCGTTGAAGCGGGCCTGTTGCTCGTCATTGAGCGAGTTGTAAAAATTCTCCAGTGCCGGCCGCACGATCTTGACCGCCTCCAGCGTCGCGCTGACGCGGTTCATCATCGCCCGCAAGCGGCCGGGCGGTGTCAACGCATAAGTCTCCGCGCAGGAGTCCTTGAAGACATCTGCGGCCCTTGCCGCCGCGGTCTTCAGCTCGTCGAGCAGCGCGCGTTGCTCCGGCGTCGGCCGCACCGCCCGCGCGATATCGGCGAGCGGCCACGCGGTGACGCCCTTGTCCGGTGTACCGCACAATTGCTGGAGCGTTTGCGGGCTCACGCTGGCGCGCTGGCGCGTGGGATAGCCGCCGCCGGCTTGCGGATAGTCATACGGGTTGGTGCTGGCATAGGCGGAGTAGGGGCTGTCACCACTCCAGAACACGGTGTCGACGAAGTCGTCATAGGCGTACGCCCAATAGCCGGGCTCGTAAGCATAGGACCAGAATGTGTAGTCAAAAATGTCGGAGTAGGCGTAAGGCCAGAACACGGGCCCAAGCCACGCCACGAACACCGCGGGATGGCGGTGCCGCCAGGCCTGCCGGGGCGCCCAGCCACTCTGGCGGGCAACAAGGGCCGCTTGGGTTTGCGGAGTAGCCTGCTCGCGGAAGCGCGCGGCAAACCGCCCGCGCTCGGCGGCCTGCGCGGCGGCAGCCGCTGCGGCTGTTGCAGCGGGAGCCTGTCCCAGCCTTTGCTGGCGTGTCAGATCGCCTTGCTGCACGCGTTGCTCACGCTGTAGCAGGCGGTTCTGCGATTGCAGCATGCGTTCCTGCGCCCGCTGCGCGCGCACACCTTCCGGCTTCTGCGACTGGAGTTGCTGCACGCGCTGCTGGAGGCGATCGATGCGGGTCTGGCGCTCTGTGGTCTGGCGCGACAGCACGTCGCGCTGCCGCTGCTGCACCATCTGCTGGCGCTGCTGGATCTGCTGCTGATGCTGTTGCGCGCGCTGATCGATCTGCTCCCGTCGCGACAGCCGATCGCTCACGGCCGGCGGTGCGCTTGGGCGCGAGGGGGCGGCGATATGCGGCGTCGCCCGCGGTGCCATGGCCGGACGTTGCGGCGCTGCCGGCGCCCGATGGAATTCAGGCCGCGGCGCCGCCACGTGCGGGGCAGCCCGCGGCGGCGGTGCAGCGAAGTGAGGGGCGGGATGCGGCGGCGGTGCGGCGATGTGCGGCGCCATGGCCGGCGGATGAAACGCCGGCGCGGCGGGACGCGCCATGGCTGGCGGCGCGGCAGGGCGGGCCATTGCAGGTGGCGCTGCCGGCCGTGCAGCCGGCCCGGGTGGGCCACCCCTTCCATGGTTCTGGGCCGACGCGCCGACGCTCGCCGCCAGCATCGAGACACTAATCAAAAAAGCCGTCAAGCAAACGCCACGCGGAAGCATGATCGTAGCTCCCAGCCAGTAATCGCCCACAATTTTCAACGCACAGGTGGCGGAATGGTTCGTTGTTGGCCTCGGCCGGCACTGCGATCTTCCGACGCAGGCAGCCTCAAGAGAAATCCTGCGTCAGCGTCGTGGTGAACCGCTCGAGCGCCCAGTCGACCTCGTCGCTGGTGATCACCAGCGGCGGGGCGATGCGGATCGTGTGCTCATGGGTGTCCTTGGCGAGGATGCCCTTGCCCTGGAGCGCCTCGCAGTAGCGGCGTGCACGGCCGGCCTCGGGATGCAGCTCGACCGCCAGCCGCGGAATGATGGGCGACGGCGTCATCGACATCAAATCCGTGCGCGCCGCCGTCGAGGCGCAGCGCTACGCCGGCTATTCCGAGATCGAAATCTTCTCGAATGACTGGTGGGCAGGCCGATGGACGAGGTGCTGCGCACCAGCATCGAGCGGCACATGACGGTCGTGTAGGTCCCACGAGCGTTGCAGCACGGGCTTGCAAGTTGTTGCAGCGTGTCGAAGCGCGCCTTCGGGGCGCTGCTCGGCATGGCATAGAACTCGTCAAGGGCGGGTTCGGCCAACTCGGCGGTTGTCATGGCCCTGATGCTCTGAATTTATCCCCGCTTTCGGCGGCAGAACGGACATGGTCGGACTTGCTGCCGGCTCGACCCGGTCCCGAATGACCCGAGGCGGACGTTGGCATTTCTATAGGGGACGCCGGCTTTTTTGGGAGGGGGACGGACGTCAAGTCTGGTTTGAGGACCACCTCGTGGTTCGGCGCTCCAGGTTGCAAAACACTGGCCGGACAACGAGACGCCAGCCATCTGCTCAATGATGGTCGCGCGGGTCAACCAAATGTTGTAGTGTTCAACGATCGCGCGTCACTGCTCGGGAGGTGTCCGGGTACTTGGTCCTTTAAAATGACAATGTGCGCATGAATCAGGCCGAGCAAGCGACAGAGGCGCCGTCCATCGCACCGTCGATGATTACGAGGCGGCTTGCTGCCATAGCCTTTGCCGATGTCGCCGGCTTTTCCCGGCTGCTGGGTCTGAGGGACGTCGATACCGTCATGCGCTGGAAAGCGTTGCGGACCGATATCATGGAACCTCACATGGCTCGCCACGGCGGACGGATCGCCGAGATCGCAGGCGACGCCGTGCTGGTCGAATTTCCGAGCGTCGTGAACGCGGTGCGTTGGGCTGCCGACGTTCAGCGGATTCAGGAGCGCACCGTCGGCGACAAGGATCCATTCGCGCTGCATCTTCGCATCGCCATTAACGTCGACGATATCATCGACGAAGATGGAATATTGCAGGGGGACGGCGTCAACGTTGCGTCTCGTATCCACCAGGCCGCGGAACCCGGCCAAATAGTCGTCACGGCGGCAGTCCGCGACTATGTCATGAATCGATTGCCACTGAAATTTCATCACCTCGGCACGCCTGTGATGAAAAATATCATGCGAACCGTTCATGTCTATTCCGTCGAGTGGACCGAGGGAGACGGAGACCGCCAGATCGCGCAGCCATACCTGCAATGGGCGTCGAGGCCGACGCTCGCCGTGCTGCCGTTCCGGACGATTAGCGGTACCGACGACGACAGCTATTACGGTGAGGGGATGACAGACTCCATCATTACGGACCTTTCCAGAAACCGGTCGCTTTACGTCATTGCGCGCAATTCTACCCTTCGTTATCGCGCCGGCGGAAAAGACCTGCGACAGATCGCCAGTGAGCTCGATGTTCGTTACCTGCTCGACGGCAGCGTGCAACGCCAGGGTACGCGACTGAGAATCAATACGGAGTTGACCGACATTTTGGGGAATGTCTCGATCTGGGCCCAAAAGTACGAGGGATCTACCGACGACCTGTTTGAATTTCAGGATCGTATTACCTCAAGCATACTGTCCTCCATTGAGCCGCGCGTCCGTGCGGTTGAGACGGCTCGCGTCGCTGACCGCCCGACCGAGAGTTTGGATGCATTCCACTGCGTCCTCCGCGCGATGTCGCTTCTGTATCTGCTCACCGAAGAAAGCCACCGGGAGGCGGGTCAACTCCTGGAACGGGCGATCGTGCTCGATCCGTCCTATGCTCAGGCCCATGCCTACCTTGCGTGGTGGCTAAACTTCCAGTTTGGCGAAGGTTGGTCGCTGGATCCCGACGGCGATCGGGCGCGCGCCCTCATCGTGTCGCGGCGCGCCATCGAACTCGACCCCGACGATCCGTTTGCGCTGGCCGTGGCCGGGCACATCCTCTCTTTCATGGGAAAATCACCGGGAGAAGCGATGGAGCTTTTTGGGCGGGCGCTGGCCCTCAACGAGAACTTGGCGTTCGCATGGGGTTTGAGCGCCTTGACGCTCGCCTATTTGGGGCGGCCCGACGAAGCGCTGGAGCGATTGCAGAACGTATGGCGTCTTAATCCCTTTGATCCCTTGAACTTCTATTTTTGGATCGTGGCGGGAATTGCCGAATTCGTCGCTGGGCGATACGATGAAGCGATCGTTTACTTGAACAGGTCACGGCGGGCAAATCTACTTTTTCGTCCCTGTGTACGAACTCTGGCCGCCGCGCTTGCACTTTCGGGTGACGAAGCTGGAGCTGAATCGGCGGCTCGACAGCTTCTCGAAATTGAACCATCGTTTAGAGTCTCAACTTTCGTTTCCTGGTATCCGCTGCGGAAGGATGATCTGGATCGTTTCGCGAAGGGATTGCGCGCCGCGGGGTTGCCCGAATAGCAAAACATAAATTTCAAGTATCAGGGAGGCTTGCCATGGGAGCTGGAGCAGGTGCTGGAGCGGGCGCAGGTGCCGGAGCGGGCGCAGGTGCCGGAGCGGGCGCAGGTGCCGGAGCGGGCGCAGGTGCCGGAGCGGGCGCAGGTGCTGGAGCGGGCGCAGGAGCGGGAGCCGATGCGGGGCCGGGCACGGGGCGCAGTTTTTACGCAACCCCCTCGGACCTGGGCTTTCGATCCTGGGCACTCGACTTTACTCCTGATGATGCTGGGAATCCGCCGTATCCGTGGCTGGAAACCGTAGATCCCTATCAGGTCGATGCAACCGGGCAGGACGCGTTCCTCGAATGGACGACCGATGATTGGGACCCGGCATTGCGGTTCTGGACGCTTCCATACGACCGTCATCTCACTCAATGGCTGAAGGCCGTCGATCCCTCTCGACCGTCAATCATGGCGGCGCGGGAATTCGGCGGCCAGCCCCATCAATGGCAATTCGGTCGGGCTGGCCTGCTGGCGATGAACTGGCTGGAGAACCTCGATCTGGCGTGGCAGCCCGACCCCCTTTTAAATCCTGAAAATCCTAACGCGGGCGCCGGCGCCTCGCCTGCCGCATGGACCGCGGCGAAAGCCGACGCCTTCAAATCGATCCTCGGCGAAATCGAACAACTGCAGATGTTGATGCAGGACGATCGCGATCGCTATATGGCCGAAATCATCGAGCAGGCAGATGGCAGTGCCGGCTACATTACCGCCTTCATCGATACGAGTGAATCACGGCGCCCGTGGACAATGGAGCTCATCAACTGCGGCTACGCCATCGGTAACGTCGCATATTTTTATTACAAGCAGCAGTTCAGTCGCGTTCGCCCATCGACGTTATGCCCAGGCCTGGCGCCTCCGTTCGGTCCTCCCGCCCATCCGTCGTTTACCAGCGGGCATTCCTTCATCGGTCATTTCATCGCGCTTCTGCTCCTGGAAATACCGGCACTTCGCCAGCGCTATGGCATGTTCGCCGCTCCATACAATGGAAAGCCGGGAAAGGCAGTCGACCCCAATCCGGCCGTGACGATTTCGCTCGCCAACCCCGCCGTCGCCACCTTGAGTGCGTTGACCGCGCACGGGCTGAGCGCCGGAGATCCGGTCCAGTTTCAGCAGGTGCCTCCTGCGCTGAGGGTGACGATTTCGCAAGCCAACCCCGCAGTTGTTACCTTAAGCGTGTTGAATGCGCACGGGCTGAGCGCCGGAGATCCGGTCCAGTTTCAGCAGATCCCTGGTCCCGGTGCGCCTGTGCTGCCGGCGCCGATCGGATCACCACCTGCCACCTATTACGTGCTACCCGCCAACTTGAAGGCCAACAGCTTTGAAGTTGCCGCCACCCCCGGCGGCGCCCCGATTGACACGACCCCTGCGGGTGGGGGTGCGCCGGCACTTGTGCCGGCCGTACTTCTGCGAAACCCGCCGCCGGCGCCGATCATCGTGGGCACAACCTATTTCGTACTGGCCGCCGGCTTGACCGCCAACAGCTTTGGAGTTGGCGATGCCAACGGCGCCCCGATTGACACGACCCCCGCGGGTGGGGGTGCGCCGCCGCCTGTGCCGGCCTTACTTCTGGCAAACCCGTTGATGGGGCGGGGCGAACTAACATCGCCGCTGCTTTGGCTTGCCGAACGTATCGCCAAGAACCGCGAACGTCTCGGCGTTCACTACGCTTCCGACTCAACTGGAAGTCGTCACATTGCAGCCGGTATCTGGCGAGCGTTGCTGCACGACAGCACGCCGAGCCGCATCTATTGTCCAACGCTCCGCTCGGTGCTCGCCCACGCAACCGCCGAGTGGCCGACCAAGTGGCCCTGACCGGGCCCTGTCCCTTTGCCCGGCCGACCTGAACAACGAAGCGTACGCCATAGCATCGGGCTGCCGCTAGGGGGCGCCAACGACGATGAGACCGAGATTGTTGTCATTGGGTACGAGGTCAATGAGTGCCGTGGGCAGTCGGCTGCACGGGAACGACGTCGTTGGATCAGTGTTGGCAGCATCGTCCCCGCAGGTTGCGATAGCCAGCACCAGATAGCGGGTGCCGGATGACGGTGGGTTGAACGTGAAATCAAATTCAACAGGCGGCACACCTGGGTCAATGGTTTGGCCGGGGCCTGGTGACGGGGTGCACTGTGTCCACGGCGTTGACCCTGATGAAGTATCATTCCATTTCGGCGGAGGACTGCCACTGGGCCATGCGTGCCACCAAACGGTGACTTCAACATTCGTTGCCTGTTGACCGCCGCGGTTTCCGACCTTCACGGAAATATTGCCGCCCGACACGACGATCGCGCTTTGGTCGGCCTGCCACAACGGCGGAGCATCTGAACCGGACTGGTCGGGATCCCAATCGAGCGAGACCGGATTGTAGCTGCCCGGCCCATACGCGATAGCGCCGTAGGGCGAGACTTCCGAAAGTGGCCGCCGGTCCAGGATGTAGACGTCGACCAGCGGTGGAAGGCCTGGCGCGTTGGTGACCGTTCCGGCAGCGGCATACAGGCCCTGGACTTCGAACGCCCAGCGAATGACCTTGTGCACACAGCCGCCAATTCTGTGGAACGAGAACGTTTTGGTGCTGTATGGTGGCGGGGGAAAGGTCACATCCCACGAGATGTCCCAAGGAATGGTGCCGATGTCGGCGTCGATCAGCGCCGAGACGAGCTGATCCGGCTCGTTGGCCAACACGGTGGTCGATGTTGGCAGAATCTGAATCCCTCTCATGATGAGGTAGACGGAATAGTGCGAAGCCGACTCGCGGGCGAATTGGTCAGGCTGGTTTTGCGTTCCCACCGCCTTCGTGTCGCCGCCGATAGCGCGGTACAGCCGGAACAGCGATGACGAAAGAATCTGCTCGGTCCAGTAACCCTTGCGTCGGGGCTGCGTTGAATCGGGCACCTGGGACATCGCATAGTGCAACGAGCCGCCCCAGCTCCATCCATGCGACACGCATCGGTCGTGGCGACGCGGCGTAAACACCCACGGGAATGTCGCGCCGCGCCAATTGGCATCTCCGGCCAGTTGCGATTGCGGGTCCGAGACGATCGCCGCGAGCGCGTCGCCGGCGCTGTGGGCGAAACGGAATTCCAGCTCACCGACCGAGCACATTAGAAGCACGTGCCCGATCTCGTGCCAGATCCAGCGCGCGTCGGCCGCAATGCCAAGCGGCTCAGCCCGCGAGCGTGTTTGTCCGTCCCATGGCTTGCGCGCCCGGGTCGAAAGGTCGGCAAGCGCCAAATGCAGTTGCAGGATCGGACGATCGCTGAGCTTGGTCGGTCCGACGTAGTCGACCAGCCAGCCCTCCGGAAGAACACGCGCATTGACGGTCTGGCCGTCCTTGCCCGGTCCTGGCCGCACCCCGGAGCGATAAAAGACCTTGAGCGGCAGGCTGGCGATCCGAAAGTACGAAACCGCATCAATTCTATACGCCTCGAGCCGCTGGAAGAATTGCCTGACATTGTTGTAGGCGCTGATTGCGGCGAAGTCGTTCGATCGAACGAGAGGCGCGGACGTGTCGGGCAGATCGACCGTCTTCGGATCTCCTGGGTTGGGGTAAGGGGGCGGGGGATAGGGATGGGGAGGGGGAGGACCGTCGGCAAGGACAAATCCGGGGCAAACCACCACCCTTACATCTTCGATGAATCCGGCTGGTTCTGGATAGGGCGGTTCCGGGTAAATCAACGGATCCGCCTCATGCGCGGTGATTTCCTCATCGTCGCGATAGTGATCGAGTGCTTCTTCGGTGCGTGTCGGGCGCCGTTTGTGAAGGCCGGTTGGCGACTCCTGCGATGCAGGATCAAGCGGAAACACCCACGCGTGTCCAGGCGTCAGCGCATCGGCGACGAGCTCAACCTTGCTGACAAGAGCCCCAGCCTCTGTCGGCGTCCCCGAGAACACGAACGAATACGGCGTAACCCTGGTTCGGCCGCCCTCCGTCTCGGGCTTGCTCGTGGCTTGCCACTGCACACGCGGTTTTTCGTCCGCGGTGGCGAGCCGGACGCCTCGAATGGAGATGGATTGATTTTTCAAACCAAGCTGTTCGGACATCTGCGTCTCGATCGTGTCCGTTTCGAAGATCGGCGCAAACTTGTCTGCCGTCACCAAATCGAATACTCGGACGGTGCTGTAAGGGCCGAATGGAAGTGACGCGGTCATCCCAGTGATGCGTATTTCGTATTCTCCGTTTGTCGGCCGCACATGCGCAACCACGCGGATGCCGAACCCGGAGCCCAGGAAATGGCCGGGCGGTTTGAGCTTGTCGGGAATCCACTCGGAAGCCACCAGAATCACGGTCTGATCGACAAGAGCGCCCGTGCGCGACTTACGCTCAACTCGGAACGATACGAACGGGTTGCCGGCATCGTCGCCGTCCGGATGCACAGGAGGCCAGCCAAGGGGCAGCCACCGGATGAAGCCCGAACCGCGCTTGATGAAGTCCCTCGGGTCGGTTGTGAACACTGGCGGCAGATCGATTGGCGGATCGATATCGCGGTTTTTCGCCACGGCTTCGAGGTATTCATTTCCCACGCGCTGCATATTGGAATCGTCAATTGCGGGGACGGTAACCAGAAACGGAGCCGTTGGATGACGCAGCAAAATAGAGGTCGGTGTGTTGGCCGCGTCGCCCCAGCGCTCGCTCCAGAGCGCATATTTGCTGGGACGCCACTCCGCTGAATCGCGCGGTCCGCGAGCAACTTCATCTGCCATCTGCCACCCCTCCTGCTTGAGGCGTCCGCCAACCTGTGACGGAGCTCAATGGTGTGCGCACTTGCGCCTGGCGTCGTTGTCGATGAATTCTACTCCATGCCGGCATCTCGCGATAGCCGTTCCAGCTGGTATGGCCTCATCATGGAGGCGGCGTGTTTGCAACCTGCGAGCTGAACGGCCGGCCGAGTGGGGCGCGATTGCGCGCTCGACCGCCGGCAAGCCTGCACCAAACAAGCTCGATTTATGAGTACGCGCCTAGTGATCAACCTTCAGCGCACAGGTGACGGATTGGTTCGCCGTTGGCCGCGGCCCGCACTGCGATCTTCCGACGCAGGCCCCCTCAAGAGAAATCCTGCGTCAGGGTTGTGGCGAACTGCTCGAGCGCCCAGTCGACCTGGTCGCTGGTGATCACCAGCGGCGGGGCGATGCGGATCGTGTGCTCATGGGTGTCCTTGGCGAGGATGCCCTTGCCCTGGAGCGCCTCGCAGTAGCGGCGTGCGCGGCCGGCCTCGGGATGCAGCTCGACCGCCAGCATCAGGCCGCGCCCGCGCACCTCGCGGATGGTGTTGGCACGGATGTCCTTCAAGCCTTGCAGAAAGCGCGCGCCCTGCGTGCCAGCGTTCTCGATCATGCCTTCCTCGACCAGCACGCGCATCGCCGCGCGCGCCACCGCGCAGGCAAGCGGGTTGCCGCCGAAGGTCGAGCCATGCTGCCCGGGTCTCAATGTCCCGAGCACGTCGTTGTTCGAGAGCACGGCCGACACCGGATAGAAGCCGCCGGACAGGGCCTTGCCGAGCAGCGTCACGTCAGCCTCGATGCCCTCGTGCTGTTCGGCGAGCAGCTTGCCGGTGCGGCCGAGCCCGGTCTGGATCTCGTCGAGCACCAGCATGACATTGTTGGCCGTGCAGAGCTCCCGCACCTTGGTGAAATAGCCGGCTGGAGGAATGATGACGCCGGCTTCGCCCTGGATCGGCTCGACCAGAAAGGCGACCGTGTTCGGCGTGATCGCCTCTTCCAGCGCCGCGGCGTCGCCGAACGGGATGATCTTGAAGCCCGGCGCGAACGGACCAAAGTGCTTGAGGGTCTCAGGGTCGGTTGAAAAGCCGACGACGCCCAGCGTGCGTCCGTGGAAATTGTCGGCGCAGACGATGATCTCGGCCTGGCCGTCCGGCACGCCTTTCACCTCATAGCCCCATTTGCGCACCGACTTGATGGCGCTTTCGACCGCCTCGGCGCCGCTGTTCATCGGCAGCACCTTGTGGGAGCCGGTCAGCGCCGCGATCTCTTCGTAGAACGGGGCGAGCTGGTCGTTGTGGAAGGCGCGCGAGGTGAGCGTCAGCCTGTGTGCCTGTTCCACCATCGCCGCCAGGATCTTGGGATGGCAATGGCCCTGGCTGACCGCGGAATAGGCGGAGAGGCAATCGAGATAACGGTTGCCTTCGGTATCCCAGACCCAGACACCTTCGCCGCGCGACAGGACGACCCCGATCGGCTCGTAATTGTGGGTGCCAAGTCGCGCTTCCGTTGCGAGGAAATCAATGACCGACGAGCTCATGTTTCGTCACTCCCATGGGGCAGCTTCGGACATGCGCGATGCTGCCGATTTGCCCCGGCGTGTCAAATGGTTCTGCGCATCCACCGGGCATTTTCGACCAACCCGTCCCCTACTGTGCATGGGGTTGTTTTCGACATTTTTGTTTGGGCCGGGCTTTTCAGGAGTCCTGATCGCGGTGCGCGATCTCGAGCGTGACCAGTCGTGCCAGCAGCGTCGCCGGATAGAGTTGGCCGAACACCGCCTCGATGTTGCACAGGCTGCGTACGATCGGATGCACGGGAGCGACGTCGCCATAGCCGGTCGTGGTCAGCGTCGCGAAGCTGAAATAGATCACCTGGCTCGCCAGCGCCGGACTGTCCTCCACCTTCATGCCGGCGAACGCATTCGGCACCAGCGATCCCATGAAGGTGTAGAGCGCCGAGAAGATCACCGCGATCGTCATATACAGCAGCACCGCACCGATCACGCGATGATAGGTGACGCGGCCCGGCGCAAAGGTCGCGCGCGCCACCGCCCATGCCATTGTGGTGCCGACGATGAACCAGGAGCCTGCGAACAGATTGAGATCGAGGATGGACGGCGACCTTATCCGCAGGATCGCACCGACCGTGATCATGCCGAGCGCGATCAGCATGGCCATGACCGCGATCGGGCTCCCCGAGATCACGAAGATGCCGACGACGAGCAGCAGCGCCAGCACGAGCTCGGAGGCCTGAAAGGCGAAAATTCCCAGCGCCTGGAGCGGCGAGACCACGAACATCATGATCATGAGCAAGGCGGTCAATCCGGTCAGGAGAGGATCGGCCCAGCGCTCGCGGATCTCATCGATGTTCATGATGTCCTCATCAGCCGATGGAGCAGGGCACGCTCAGGAAGCCGCGGAAGCGTACTCGTCCGCCGCGCACGGGCCCGCCGCTCACGGCATAGTTCGGGAAGCGCGCCAGGAAGCGTGAGATCGCGATGGCACCTTCCAGCCGCGCCAGCGCCATGCCGGCACATTGATGGGCGCCGGTGGCGAAGGCGAGATGCCGGTTCGGCGTGCGCGCGATGTCGAAACGTTCAGGATCGGGAAACTGCGCGGGATCGCGGTTCGCAGCCCCGATGCACAGCGTGATCGACGTGCCGGCGTCGAGCATGACGCCGCCGAGCTCGACCTTTTCCGTGGTCATGCGGTTGCCGAGCTGGTTCGAGCTCTCATAGCGCAGCATTTCTTCCACCGCGGTCTTGATCAGGTCGGGGTTGTCGATCAGCCGCTGCTTCTGGTCCGGATGACGGTCGAGTGCGACGAGGCCGTTACCGATCAGATTGGTGGTGGTCTCGTGGCCGGCATTGAGCAGGAAGATGCAGTTGTGCAGCAGCTCCTTCTCGGTGAGCCGTTCGCCATTGTCCTCGCCGTTACCTTCTCCTTGGATCAGGCGCGTCAGCACGTCGCGCTCGGGATTGCCCGGCCTTTGGCGCCGGCGCGCGACCAGCGTCGTGAGATAGGCGAGGAAGTCCTTCACGGCCTGATTGCCGCGCGCGGCAGCTTCGGTCGACACCACGGGCTCGAGCGCGCCCAGGATCGCCAGCGACCAGTCGCGCAGTGGCGCGCGTTCATCATGGGGAACGTCGATCAGATTGCCGATGACTTCGATGGGAATGGAGGCGGCGAAATCCTCGATCAGCTCGCAATCGCCCTTGGCGGCGATGGCGTCGAGCAGGCTGTCGACGAGCTTGATGAGGTCGCCCTCCATGCCGGCGATTGCGCGCGGTGACAGCGCGCCCATGATCAGCCGCCGCACGCGGGTATGCGCCGGCGGATCGTTGAAGACGAGACTAGTAGTGTGGTGCTCGTAGAGCGGGGTGTCGCCATATTTCGGCGCGAACTCGCGCTTCTTGTCCGAGCTGAACGACTTCGTGTTCTTGTAGGTGGTGACGAGGTCGTCATAGCGGGTCAGGAACACGGTGCCGTTCGGCAGGCGCTTGACCGGCGCGTTCTCCCGCAGTGCACGGTAAGTCGGGTAGGGATTGTCGTAGAATTCCGGCGTGAGCTTCTCCAGATCGAAATTGGCCGCCAGTTCTTTCGCATCTGCGTTCATGCCGCCATACTCGCCGGTTGAGACCGATATGTCGTTTTCGCTCTATCGAGCGGTGCCGATCACCGTCTACAGTCGTGCCGTGATTTGCTAGCCGACCGGACAGGAAAATGCACGCCCGCGCTGACGCTGCCGACGCGGCCCCGAATTGGCCCGACGAAATTTTCGCGACATTGCAACGCTTCGATGTCCGGCAGGTGCCTTACGTGCCCGACGCCGGCCATGCCGGGCTGATCCAGCGCGTGCTGGGCTCGTCCACGATGCGTGGTATTCCCTTGACCACGGAAGAGGAGGGCGTGGCGCTTCTCGCTGGCGCCTGGACCGGCGGACAGCGCGGCGTCTTGCTGATGCAATCGAGCGGTGTCGGCAATTGCATCAACATGCTGTCGCTGATCCCGATCCTGCGCTTTCCGTTCCTGACGCTCGTGACCATGCGCGGCGAGTGGGGGGAGTTCAATCCGTGGCAGGTGCCGATGGGCTCGACCACGCAGGGCGTGTTCGAGCTCTCCGGCATCAAGGTGCTGCGGGCTTCGAACGCAGCCGAGGTGCCGGCTGTGCTCGAAGCGGCCGCTGCTCAGGCCTATAAGGCGCTGACGCCCACCGCCGTCCTGTTATCGCAGCGCCTGATCGGCGCCAAGGTTTTCACCAAATGAGCAAGGCCAATCTCCTCGACCGCCGCCGGGTGGTCTCGACGCTGCTTGCTGATCGGAAGGACGTGGTTGCGATCGGCGGCCTCGGCGCATCCACCAATGACATCACCGCTGCCGGCGACCACGCGCGCAACTTCTATCTGTGGGGCGGCATGGGGGGCGCCGCAATGATTGGCCTCGGGCTCGCCCTGGCGCAGCCAAAGTTGCCGGTGCTGGTCATCACCGGCGATGGCGAAATGCTGATGGGGATGGGCAGTCTTGCCACCATCGGCCTGCAGAAGCCGTCCAACCTCTCGATCGTCGTGCTCGACAACGAGGCCTATGGCGAGACCGGCGGCCAGACCAGTCACACCTCCGCGGCGGCCGACCTCGTTGGCGTGGCCAAAGCCTGCGGCATCCCCGACAGCCAGGCGATCTCGACCATGGCCGAGGTGGAAGCGTTCGCCAAAGCCGTCCACGACGTCTCGGCGGGACCGCGATTTGCCAATGTGAAGATCGACAGCGCCAGCGTTGAACGGATCTTGCCAAGTCGGGACGGCACTTACATCGTCAACCGCATTCGCGGCGATCTCGGCTTCCAGCCGATCTGACCCCAGTTCCGGCTCAAATCCCGCCCGAGGGTTGTGTCCGCCCCGGGGGCAAGACGTATGGCAAAATTCCACTGAATCCGCACCCATTTAGGTTGCGTTGCACCATTTTGCTTGACTTTTGCGTGGGTGAGTGCTTACTCACTACCATGAGCTCATTGCGAATGACGAGCGACCTGAGGCGTCAATTGATCCTCGGAGCCGCGAAACGCTGCTTCGCCCGCCACGGCTATACCGGCACCACGACCAAGAGCGTGGCGGCCGCAGCTGCCATTTCCGAGGCGCTGCTGTTCAAGCATTTCCCCTCCAAGGCGGCGCTGTACGCTGAAATTCTCAGCGATGAATGCGAAGCTGATCCGGCGCTGATGGACCTTCTGGAGCGGGAGCCCTCGACGGCCACCCTGGTCGAGCTGATCCGCGGCATGGTCCAGCACTTCCTCCGCATCGCCGACGGCCCCGACCAGGAGGAGGCGCAGCGCCTGCGACTGATGGCCACGAGCCATTTGGATGATGGCGAATTCGCCCGGCTGCTATATGCCAAGATCGAGAAGCTGATCGGGGCGGTCTTCGTCGCCTCGCTCGAACGTGCGGTCGCCGCCGGCGACGCGCGGCCGGGCGGCAGCGAGCCGCTCAACCTGTTCTGGTTCGCGCATCATACGGTGATGACGGCTGCGCTGACCAGGTTGCCGGCGGTGCCCTGTCTCGTGTACGGCAAGGCGAACGACCTGGAGCGGCAGCTCTGTGAGTTTCTCCTGAGAGGCATCGGACTTAACGACGCCGCAATTGCTTCGCATCTGGGCCGCGATTTGGCGCCGGGTGCCGGCAAGACGGCGATTGCAGAGAGTGCATGACATGAACATCGTCACCGAACACAAGATTTCGGGCGAACCGATCGACAACAAGGCTCCCAAGCGTCCCGTTCGGCCGGTGCTCTGGTTTATCATCGTCGGCACGCTGCTGGGCGTGCTCGTCGGCGGGCTGGTCTGGTTCAATTATTTCCGCGGCCAGATGATCAAGCAGTTCTTCGCCAACAACAAGCCGCCGCCGGTTTCCGTGAGCGCGGCCGAGGCAAAGTCGGAGGTGGTGCCGAACCTGCTGACCGCGGTCGGCGGACTTGCCGCCGTGCATCAGGTCGACGTCACCGCCGACGTCAATGGCCGCGTCACCGAGATCAAGTTCGAGCCCGGCGCGCATGTCGAGGCCGGCATGCCGCTGGTGCAGCTGTTCGACGCGCCGGAGCAGGGTGACCTCGCGAGCTTCAAGGCGCAGGCCACCGTCGGGCAGCTTTCGCTCGACCGCGCCAAGCAGTTGGCGTCACGTCAGTTCGGTCCGCAGTCGACCGTCGATTCCGCGCAGGCCGCCTACGACCAGGCGCTGGCGGGCATCGCCAAGACCGAGGCGCTGATCTCGCAGAAGCTGGTCCGCGCACCGTTCTCCGGCGATCTCGGCGTCCGCAAGGTCGAGGTCGGCCAGTATCTCACCGCCGGCACGGCCATCGTCTCGCTGACCGATCTGTCTGAGCTGTGGGCGAATTTCACGGTGACGGAAAAGGACTCGGGCAACCTCAAGGTTGGTCAGCCGGTCCGGTTGAAGGTCGATGCCTATCCAGGTCGGACCTTCGACGCCAAGATCACCACGATCGAGCCTCAGATCGCGTCTGACACCCGCAACATCCGCGTGCAGGCGACCGTCTCCAATCCGGAGAAGATCCTGAAGCCGGGCATGTTCGTGACCACCACGGTGGTGTTGCCGGACAAGCCGGCCGTCACCACCGTGCCGGAGACGGCAGTCGACTACACCTTGTACGGCGACTCGGTATTCGTGATCACCGAGAAGAACGGAGAGGACGGCAAGACCAGCCTGAGCGCGGTGCGAACCTTTGTGCAGACCGGTAGCCGGGTCGGCGGTCGCGTCGAGATCATCAAGGGCGTGAAGGCGGGCGACAAGGTCGTCGCCGTCGGCCAGCTCAAGCTGCAATCGGGCGCCGCAGTGTCGATTTCGCCCGATCCGGCCCCGCAGATCCCGGCGAATCCGCCGCGCTACTGACAATACATTCGCGTGATCCGGCTTGGCCGGATCACGCCTCTTGAGACATAGAAATCGAGATCGCCGCGATGGCCTTTACCGATATTTTCATCAAACGCCCGGTTCTGTCGGTCGTCGTCAGCCTGCTGATCCTGCTGATCGGTCTGCGCGCGGCGATGGTGCTGCCGATCCGGCAATATCCGAAGCTTTCGAACACGGTCATCAACATCACGACCGTCTATCCCGGCGCGTCCGCGGAACTGATCCAGGGCTTCATCACCACGCCGATCGAGCAGGCGGTCGCTTCCGCCGAGGGTGTCGACTACATCAGCTCGTCCTCCGTGCTCGGCACGTCGACGATCCAGGTCTACATCAAGCTGAATTTCGATCCGAACCAGGCGCTCACCGAGGTGCTGGCCAAGACGAACTCGGTCAAATATTTGATCCCGAAGGAATCCAACGATCCGGTCGTCACCAAGACCACCGGCCAGACCACGGCCGTGATGTATCTCGGCTTCTCCTCGGAGGAGCTGTCGGGCTCGGCGATCTCCGACTATCTGACGCGCGTGGTGCAGCCGGTGCTCTCGACCGTCGATGGCGTGGCTTCGGCCGACATCCTGGGCGGCCAGACCTTTGCGATGCGGCTGTGGCTTGATCCCGTGAAGATGGCCGGCCGCAACATCTCGCCGGCCGACGTCGCGTCGGCGATTGCCGCGAACAACTTCCAGTCCGCGGCGGGCCAGACCAAGGGCTATTTGATCGTCTCGAATATCTCGACGAATACCGACCTCGGTAACGTCGAGCAGTTCAAGAAGATGATCATCAAGGCCAAGGACGGCGGCTTCGTGCGGATGGAGGACATCGCGACGGTCGAGCTTGCAGCCCAAAGCACGGATGCGAGCGTGGCCTTCAACGGCGAGCACGCGATCTTCATCGGCGTGAACGCGACGCCGCAAGGCAACCCGCTGACGCTGGTGAAGGGCGTGCGCGCGTTGTTCCCCGAACTCGAGCGCAATTTGCCGCCTTCGATGAAGATGAAGGTCGCCTACGATTCGACCAAATTCATTCAGTCGTCGATCGACGAGGTCGAGAAGACGCTGGGCGAGGCCGTGATCATCGTGATCGTGGTGATCTTCCTGTTCCTGGCCTCGCTCCGCTCGGTGATCATTCCCGTTGTCACCATCCCGCTGTCGATGATCGGCGTCTGCACCTTGATGCTGGCGCTGGGCTTCAGCTTCAACCTGCTGACGCTGCTCGCGATGGTGCTCGCAATTGGCCTTGTCGTCGACGACGCGATCGTCGTGGTGGAGAATATCCATCGCCATCTGGAGGAGGGGAAGACGCCGGTGCAGGCGGCGCTGCAAGGCGCGCGCGAAATCGTCGGTCCCGTGGTCTCGATGACCATCACGCTCGCGGCCGTGTACGCGCCGATCGGCTTCCTCGGCGGCCTCACCGGTTCGCTGTTCCGCGAATTCGCCTTCACGCTCGCCGGCTCGGTGATCGTATCAGGCATCATCGCGCTGACGCTGTCGCCGATGATGTGTTCGGTGCTCCTCAAGAACACCGAAGAAGGCCGCTTCGCCAAGCTGGTCAATCGTGTGTTCGGCGCCGTGACCCGCTGGTATGGCCGCAGGCTCGACCGCTCGCTCGACTACAAGGCCATCACCGGCCTGTTCGCGGTGACGATCCTCGGCCTCGTCGGCTTCCTCTATATGCACACGTCGAAGGAATTGGCACCTGAGGAAGACCAGGGCATTGTGTTCGCGGTCACCAAGGCGCCGAAATACGCCAACATCGACTACGTCGATTTCTACGGCGAGAAGCTCGACAAGGAATTCCAGAAATTCCCCGAGACCGATCTGCGCTTCGTGCTGAACGGGATCAACGGCCCGCAAGGCGGCATCGCCGGCATGCTGCTGAAGTCGTGGGATGAGCGCAAGCGGTCGTCGATCCAGTTGAAGCCACTGGTCCAGGCCGAACTCTCCAAGATCGAAGGCGTGCAGGCTTTTGCGTTCAATCTGCCGCCGCTGCCGGGCGGGCCGGGTGGCCTGCCGGTGCAGATGGTGATCAATTCGACCGCAGGCTTCCAGGCCGTCTATGAGCAGATGGAGAAGCTGAAGGACGCCGCGCGCAAGAGCGGCATGTTCATCGTTTCCGACAGCGATCTTGCCTACAATCAGCCGACGGTGACGGTGAAGATCGACCGCAGCAAGGCCCAGGATCTCGGCGTCAACATGCAGAACCTCGGCAGCGCGCTGGCGGTGCTCTTGGGCGGCAACTACATCAACCGCTTCAATCTCGAGGGCCGCTCCTACCAGGTGATCCCGCAGGTGCCGCGCGGTCAGCGGCTCTCGCCGGAATCGCTCGGCGGCTACTATGTCACGACCAACACCGGCCAGCAGCTTCCGCTGTCGACGGTGGTGTCGATCCAGACCAGGACCGATCCGAATTCGTTGACGCACTACAATCAGCTGAACTCGGCGACGTTCTCGGCCGTGCCGATGCCCGGCGTGACCGTCGGCGCGGCAGTCGACTTCCTCGAAGGCGAGGCCAAGAAGCTGCCGCAAGGCTTCAGCCACGACTATCTCGCGGACTCCCGGCAGTATGTGCAGGAAGGCAACCAGCTTGCAGTCACCTTCGGCTTCGCGCTGATCATCATCTTCCTGGTGCTGGCGGCGCAGTTCGAGAGCTTGCGTGACCCGCTGGTGATCATGATCTCGGTTCCGATGGCGATCGTGGGCGCGCTGATCCCGCTGTTCTTCGGCGTGGCCACCATGAACATCTACACCCAGGTCGGCCTGCTGACGCTGGTCGGGCTGATCACCAAGCACGGCATCCTGATGGTGGAGTTCGCCAACGAGCTCCAGGTCAATGAACGGCTCGACCGTCGCTCGGCCATCGAAATGTCCGCGCGCATCCGCTTGCGTCCGATCCTGATGACGACGGCCGCGATGGTCACCGGCCTGATTCCGCTCCTGACCGCGTCCGGCGCGGGCGCCGCGAGCCGCTTCTCGATCGGCCTCGTGGTCGTGGCCGGCATGTCGATCGGCACGTTGTTCACGCTCTTTGTGCTACCAGCCGTCTATGTGGTGCTGGCGACCGACCATCGTGCGGCGGCCGATTCCGAGCGGAACAAGGAGGTTGCCGACCTCGACGTCGGCTCCAAGGCGCTGCGTCCGACCTGACCAAGTCTCAATTTACGTGCGAAGCGGCAACAGCCATCGCTGTTGCCGCTTTCTTTTTGTCGCGTAATATCTCGTGATATGCTGGCTGTAGCGCCGGGAGTGTGCGCTCGAGGCAGGTCGTCTGATGAAGAGACGGGAATTTCTGGCAGTCCTTGGCGGGGTTGCACTGGCGCGGCCGAACACGGCGTTGGCCGATACACAGGGCCGTATCTATCGCCTCGGAACGCTAACGCCGATCGCGCCGGTTACGGTGGGGAGTCGGGGCGGCAAGATCCTGACCAAGGTGCTTGAAGAGCGTGGTTTCAAGCTTGGCCAGAACCTGACCTTTGAAGCGCGGGGCGCGCTGGGCGATGTCGCGATGCTTCCCGCGCTGATCGCTGAGCTGAAGGCCAAGAACGTCGATGCCGTCGTGATCATTGGCTACCCGACGGCAATGGCCGCAAAGGCGGCCGGCATTCCAACCGTCGCGGCCAGCGGCATCGGTGATCCCGTCGAAACCAAGCTGATCGAGAGCCTGGCGCATCCCGGCGGCAAGATCACCGGGATTTCGGACGTCGCAGCGACACTCAGCGCCAAGCGGCTGTCGCTACTCAAGGAGATGTCGCCGAAACTGACCAAGGTCGCGATGCTCTGGAACAAGGACGACCTCGGCATGACGACGCGCTATCAGGCGTCCGCGAAGGCTGCCCAGGCGCTCGGACTGACCGTGCAGGCGCTAGGTGTCCGCGAACCCGATGATTTCGAGGAAGCCTTTTCGGCGATGAGTGGCGATTTGCCCGACGGCATCCTGATGGTGGCGGACGCGCTCACCATTCTCAACCGCGAGCGCGTATTCGAGTTCGCCGCCGCCCGAAAGCTGCCGGCGATCTACGAATTTGACGAGTTCGCACGGGCCGGCGGTTTGATGTCCTATGGAGCGGACTCGTCGGAATCCTTCGAGCGGGCGGCCGCACTGGTTGCCCGCATTTTCAACGGGGCAAACCCCGGTGATCTGCCGTTCGAGCTGCCGACCCGCTATCCCCTGGTGCTCAATCTCAAGACGGCGAAGGCGACCGGACTTGAAATTCCGCCCACCTTGCTGGCGCTCGCCGACGAAGTCATCGAGTAGCCCTGTGCGCTGCGGTGAGAGACAACGTCTGGCCTTCTTGCTAGATTTGGCGGAATGAGCATCTCCCTTCATCCCGACACCCCGCAAGCCAGGCCGCTGCCGAGCGCAGCCGCGGACGGCGTCGTGTCCGGCGAGGAGGGACGGGGGATCAGGACCCGGCTGTTCACCAAATATGTCGCGCTGTTCGTGGCCGTTGTCGCCATTGCGCTGCTGGCTAACGGCCTGTTCGAGGTCTTCTTCTATTATCGCGAGCACAAGGCCTCGCTGATTCGGGTCCAGCACGAGCAGGCCGAGGCGGCGGCCGCCAAGATCAGCCAGTTCGTCAAGGAGATCGAGAGCCAGCTCGGATGGACCACGCAGCTGCCGTGGTCGCCCGGGTCGATCGAGCAGCGCCGGTTCGATGCGCTGCGGCTGCTGCGCCAGGTGCCAGCGATCACCGAGCTCGCCCAGGTGGATTCGACCGGCAAGGAACGCCTGCGCGTCTCGCGGCTGGCCATGGATGCAATCGACAGCGGCATCGACCTGTCGGGTGATCCGAAATTCACCGAAGCCGTCGCCCACAAGGTCTATTACGGTCCAGTCTACTTCCGCCGCGAGTCGGAGCCCTACATGACGCTGGCGCTGGCCGGCGCGCGCAAGGATGCCGGCGTCAGCATAGCGGAAGTCAATCTCAAGCTGATCTGGGACGTCGTCTCCCAGATCAAGGTCGGCGAGGGCGGACACGCCTATGTGGTCGGCCCGGAAGGACGCCTGATCGCGCATCCCGACATCAGCCTGGTGTTGCGCAACACTGACATGTCGGGGCTCGCGCAGGTGCGCGCGGCGCAGGCCGCCGGCGGCACGATGCCCGATGCACTTTCTGAGGCGCGCAACATCCAGGGGCAGAAGGTTCTGACTGCGTCGGCCCCGATCGAGCCGCTGCACTGGACCATGTTCGTCGAGCTGCCGGTCGAGGAGGCCTATGCCTCGCTCTACGCCTCGCTGCAGCGGCTCGCGATCGTGCTGCTCGCGGCGTCCATCTTCGCGGTGCTCGCCGGGATTTTCCTCGCGCGCCGCATGGTCGGGCCGATCCAGGCGCTGCGCAGCGGCGCGGAGCGGATCGGCGGCGGCGATTTTTCCCAGCGCATCGAGATCAAGACCGGTGACGAGCTTGAAGGGCTCGCCGACCAGTTCAACGACATGGGCGCGCGTTTGCAGGAATCATATGCCGACCTCGAAAGCAAGGTCGAGCAGCGGACGGCCGAATTGAGTGAGTCGTTGCTGCATCAGACTGCGACTTCCGAGGTCCTTCAGGTTATCAGCCGTTCGCCGGGCGATCTGAACCCGGTATTCCAGACCATCATCGAGCGGGCGACCCTCATCTGCGACGCCAAATTCGGCAATTTGTTCCTGTTCGAGAATGGTGGTTTCCGTTGTGTGTCGGTATCGGACCTGCCTCCTGCCTTTGCAGAAACATTTGCACGCGTGCCGGTCATCGTCCCGCCTCCGTCCGATCCGTTGGGCCGGGTCGCATCGACGCGGCGGTTGGTTCACGTCGAGGACGTCACGCGGGAGCCGGATTACCTTGCGGGCTTTCCGCCGATCGTGGAGTTGGCTGATCTTGGCGGCGCCCGGACCATCCTGCTTGTGCCGATGCTCAGGGAAAGCGACTTCATCGGTGTGATCGCAATTTTCCGGCAGGATGTTCGCTTGTTTACCGACAAGCAAATCGGTCTGGTGACCAGTTTCGCCAGTCAGGCAGTCATCGCAATCGAGAATGCGCGGCTGCTCGATGAATTGCGCAAGCGCACGAAGGAGCTTTCGCAATCCCTCGATGAATTGCGCGCGGCGCAGGATCGCCTGGTCCAGACCGAGAAGCTTGCCTCGCTCGGCCAGCTCACGGCCGGCATCGCCCACGAGATCAAGAACCCGCTCAACTTCGTCAACAATTTCTCGTCGGTCTCGACCGAGCTGATCGACGAGCTCAATGAGGTTCTGCAATCGGCGCAGCTCGGCGGCAAGACCAAGGAGGATGTCGACGAACTGACCGGCATGCTGAAGGGCAATCTCGAGAAGGTCGTGCAGCACGGCAAGCGCGCCGATTCCATTGTCAGGAACATGCTGTTGCATTCGCGTGAGGGCTCCGGCGAGCATCGCGCCGCCGACATCAACGCGGTTGTGGAGGAAAGCCTTAGTCTGGCCTATCACGGCGCGCGCGCCGAAAGGCCTGGCTTCAATGTCACGCTCAAGCGCGACCTCGATCCGGCCGCCGGCATGATTGATGTCTATCCGCAAGAGATTGCGCGCGTCTTCCTCAACCTGATCTCGAATGGCTTTTATGCAGCGACCAAACGCAAGGAGAGCGCCGGCGCCGGCTTTGAGCCGATCTTGAGCGCGGCGACCAAAAATCTCGGCAGCAGGGTCGAGATCCGGATCCGCGACAACGGCACGGGTATTCCGCCCGAGGTGAAGGAGAAAATGTTCAATCCCTTCTTCACCACCAAGCCGGCCGGCGAGGGGACCGGGCTTGGCCTGTCCATGAGCCATGACATCGTCGTGAAACAGCACGGCGGCACGATCGACGTGAACACCGAGCCCGGTGTATTCACCGAATTCATCATCACGCTGCCGCGCACGATGGCAGCAGGGGACACCTCCGGAGGCAGGACGTGAACGTTTATATCCTGGTCGTCGATGACGAGCCCGACGTCGAGGCGCTGTTCCGGCAGCAGTTCCGGCGCGATTTGCGCGCCGGCCGCTTCCAGATGGAGTTTGCGCCGTCCGCGCCCGATGCGCTCAGGCGCGCGGCCGAGGTTCACGATCCCTCGCTGATCCTGATTCTGTCAGACATCAACATGCCCGGCATGAGCGGGCTCGACATGCTGCCCAAGGTGCGCGCCGATTATCCGCACGTTCCCGTCATCATGATCACGGCCTATGGCGACGCCGAGACGCGCAGGACGGCGATCGAGCGCGGCGCCACGGGGCTCCTCACCAAGCCGATCGACTTTGCGCAATTGCGCCAGGAGATCGATACCAGGCTCGAGCAGGCGGCATGACCCCGACCATCCTCTTCGTCGACGACGAGCCCGATCTGGAAGCACTGATCCTGCAAAAATTCCGCCGGCAGATCCGCGACGGACTGGTGAACATCATATTCGCGCGCGACGGCCTCGACGCGCTGGAATCGCTCGAGCGGCATCCGCATGTCGACCTCGTGGTCGCCGACATCAACATGCCTCGGATGGACGGGCTGTCGCTGTTGCAGAAGCTCCAGGAGGCCGAGGACAAGAAGTCGACCATCATCGTTTCGGCCTATGGCGACATGAGCAACATCCGTACCGCCATGAATCGCGGGGCGTTCGATTTCCTGACCAAGCCGATCGACTTCGTCGATCTGGAAACCACGATCCAGAAGACAATCCGTCACATCGAGATGCTGCGCGAGGTGCGGCGCCGCCAGATGGAGGCCGAGCGCGCCCACGCCTCATTGTCGCGCTATTTCTCGCCGGAGATCGCCAAGCGCCTGGCGGCAGATGTCGAGGGCAACGGCATGGAGGTGCAGTGGCGCAACGTCGCCACCATCTTTACGGACATCAGCGGCTTCACCTCGCTGGTCGAGAGTGCTGCGCCCGAGACACTCGGCGAACTCCTCAACGAATATGTCGGCGGCATGACGGAGATCGTCTTCGAGCACGAAGGCACCGTTGCCAAGATCATCGGCGACGCGATCCAGGTTCTGTTCAACGCGCCCGGCGACCAGCCGGACTATGCGACGCGTGCGGTGGCCTGCGTCCACGATCTCGACGCCTGGGCGGAGGATTTCTGCGCGCGCTGGAAGGCGAGAGGCGTGAGTTTCGGCACCACCCGCATCGGCGCTCATGCCGGGCCGGCGCTGGTCGGAAATTTCGGCGGCAATCGCTTTTTCGACTACACCGCCTACGGCGACAGCATCAACATCGCGGCGCGGCTGGAGGCCGCCAACAAGCACCTCGGCACACGCATCTGTGTCAGTGCCAGCATCGCGGCAGGAGCTGAGAATTTTCAGGGCCGTCCGGTGGGGGAACTGCTGCTGCGTGGCCGCAGTGAAGCATTGCGCGCGTTCGAGCCGTTGCCGCCGGCGAGATACGAAGAGCCCGCGACGGCGCAATATTCCGAGGCCTTTGCCAAGATGGAGGCCGGCGATGCCACCGCCATGCCGGCCTTTGCCGCGCTGATCGGCATGCATGCCGACGATCCCCTTGCCGGCTTTCATCTGAAGCGCCTGCTCAACGGCGCCAAGGGCATTCGCATGCAACTGGAATAGGAGTTCGACATGACGCGTGAATTCTCCGCCGGCAATTATCGTTTCATTCCGTCTGTGTTCCAGTATTCGGCAGGTGCGGCCGCCGATGACGGCTATGAGATCGAGCGCGTCAGGTTCGACCGGCTCGTGCCGCTGGCCGAAGGATTTGCGCTCGTTGCGACGTACATCCAGGAAGCAGGGCGTCCGCTCACGGCCTTTTGCGCCTGCGAGCTGCGCTCGCCTGCGGCCTTCAGCGAAGAAGGCTTTCGCGCATTCAACCTGCATTATGTGAAGACGCTGTCGGAATGGGGCATCTTCGACGGCATCACCAATCCGGTGGCGCGCAGCAACGTCTGTCCCGAGATCGATCCGCCGTCCGAGCCGTCGTTCTATGCATTCTCCTTCACGCGCCCGACGGGATCAAGGGCGCCGAGCTTCGTGATCGCGGGCGGTGCCGAAGCGCGCGAGGGCAGCGGCACCTATGTCGAGCGGACCGTGCGCTACCGCGACCTCAGTCCGGAGGGCCTGCGCGAGAAGGTGCGGTTCACGACGACGTCCCAGATGGAGAACCGGATGGCCGCTTTCGGCTTCGGCTGGAAGGACACCACCGGCGTGCAGGCCTATTCCGTGCACGACTTCCACCACGCGCTTGTCGATGAACTGGTCCGCCGCGGCGCGCTGCGCTCCGGCCTGACCTGGCACTTTGCGCGACCGCCGGTGGTCGATCTCGAATACGAGATGGATTGCCGTCGCGTGATGCGCGAGACTGTCATTTGAGGTCCTCATCCTGAGGAGCGGCCGCGAGGCCGCGTCTCGAAGGATGGCCGCGAGAGCGGGGCCTCATGGTCCGAGACGCGCGCGAAGAGCGCGCTCCTCACCATGAGGAACATCTAGCGCTGGCGCGGGTCGAGCGCATCGCGCAGGCCGTCGCCGAGCAGGTTCAGCGACAGCACCACGAGGAAGATCGCGAGCCCCGGCCAGATCGCCATCCAGGGCGCCTGGGTCAGGAAGCGTTGCGCTGCGTTGAGCATGCTGCCCCAGGACGGCGCCGGTGGCTGCTGGCCGAGACCGAGGAACGACAGCGCGGCCTCGGCGATGATGGCGGCGGCGATCGATAGCGTCGCCTGCACCAGCAGGGCAGGCAGGATGTTCGGCAGGATGTGCGAGAACGCAATCCGCCAGCCGGGATTGCCGAGCGCGCGCGCCGCCTCGACATAGTCCTCGGCCTTGACGCTCAGCACTTGCCCGCGGGTTAGCCGGATGAAGATCGGGGTGGCCGAGATGCCGATCGCGATCATGGCGTTGCCGAGGCTCGGACCAAGGAACGCGGCGAGCGCAATCGCCAGGATCAGGAACGGGCAAGCCAGCATCGCATCGGTGATCCGGCTGATCAGCGCGTCGGTGAACCCGCCGCGATAGCCGGCGACGAGGCCAAGCGGCACGCCGACGCCGAGCGCGATCGCAACCGAGATGAGACCCGCCAGCAGCGACGCGCGTGCGCCATAAATGACGCGGCTGAGGATATCGCGGCCAAGATCGTCGGTACCGAACCAATGCGCCGCAGTGGGCGGTTTGCGCACCAGGCTCCAGCTCGTCGCGATCGGATCATAGGGCACGACCACGGGTGCGAGGACCGCAAGGAGGATGAACGCCGTGATTACGACAAGCCCGAATACTGCTGCCTTGCGCTTGAACAAGCGTCGTCGCGCACGGCGTGCCGGGCTGTCGAGCTCGTAGCTTTGCGTGACGGGGCTGGCGGGTAGCGCGGCGTCGGTCATCGCCTACCCCCGCAGCCGCGGATTGACGAGGATGTAGGCGACATCGGCGACCAGGTTCAGCGTGATGTAGACCGTGGCCGTCACCAGCACCACGCCCTGCACGACCGCGTAGTCGCGGTTGAACACGGCGTCCACGATCAGCTTGCCGAAGCCGGGAATGGAGAAGATCTGCTCGGTCAGCACCGCGCCGGACAGGAGTGTGCCGAGTTCCAGTGCGCCGAGGGTGATGATGGGCGTCAACGCATTGCGCATGGCATGCTTGAGGATCACCGAGCGTTCAGAGAGGCCCTTGGCGCGCGCGGTACGGACATAATCGCTTTCCAGCACTTGCAGCATGGCGCTGCGGGTGTGCCGCATCAGGACCGCGGAAATCGCGTTGCCGAGCACGAAGGCGGGCATGATGGTCGCGCCAAGGCTCATGCGCCAGTTTTCGGTGAGCGGCACATAGCCGGAGGCCGGCAGCCAGCCGAGCTCGATCGAGAACAGGAAGATCAAGAGAATGCCAAGCCAGAAATTCGGCGTGGAGAGGCCCCATAGTGCGAACAAATTGGCGCCATAGTCCCAGGCCGTGCCCTTCTTCACCGCGGAGACGATGCCGGCAGGAATGCCGATCAGGAGCGCGATCAGGATCGCCATCGAACCGAGCTGGAGCGTGACCGGCAGCTTCTGTGCAATCAGCTCGCGCACCGGCATCTTGTTGCGCAGTGACTCGCCGAAATTGCCGGTCAGGACGCCCTTGAGCCAATAGGCGTATTGCACGGGAATCGGTCGATCGAGCTTATACTGCTGGCGGATTTGCTCGATCACGGCGGGGTCGCGCTCCTCGCCGGCCATCACCAGTGCGGGATCACCCGGCAGCAGTTGCTGGAGCGAGAAGATCAGCACCGACACGAAGAACAATGTCGGTATGATCTGCGCGATGCGGTGGGCAAGGAAGTTCAGCATGGCGCGGCTCGCGTCCCGGGCGCGGCCGCGATCATTTGAACTTCAGCCCGACCACGCGCACCAGCCCGTCGGGCATCTGCTTGTAGCCCTCGAGCTTGGTCGTGTGCGCGATCAGGAGCGTGCGATGATAGATGTAGATGATCGGCAGATCGTCGAGCAGGATCTTGGTCAGCTTTTCGTAGATCGCCTTGCGCTCGTCGACGTTGGCCGTCGTGCGTCCGTCTTCCATCAGCTTGTCGGCGTCCGGGTTGGCGTACACGCCGTCGTTCTGCGGCGCCTTGCTGCGCATGAAGATGTAGGAGTTGCCGTCGGGATCGATGCGGCCGCTCCAGTTGATCTGGAAGATCTGGAATTCACCGGCCTGGGCCTGCTTGAAGGTCGTCGCGAATTCGACCGCGCGGATCTTGATGTCGAAGCCCGCCTCCGCGGCCATCGACTGGATGACCTGGGCCACAGCTTCATTCTCCGCGCCCTTGGGGATCATGTAGTCCACAGTCACCGGCAAGGTGACGCCGGCTTCTTTCAACAGCGCCTTCGCCTTGGCGATGTCGCGGCCGCGGACTGGGAACGCCTTCTGGTAATAGGGATGCGTCGGGCTGACCCATTGATTGCCCGGCGTGAACTCGCCGTTGAAGACGACCTGATTGAGGGCTTCGCGATCGATGGAGAGGTCAAGCGCTTGGCGTACTTTCGCCGACTGGCTCAGCGGTCCCTTGTTCTTGTCGTTGCCGATGTTGACGGTGAGGCCGAGATAGCCGAGCTCAGGCGCCGTCGACAGCACGAGCCGGGAATCGGCGCGCACGTCCTTGATGTCGGTGGCGAGCACGCGTTCGATCAAATCGAGGCCGCCTGATTTGAGGTTCGCGAGCCGCACCGTCGCGTCGACGATCGGCAGGAACACGACGCGGTCGATATGGATGTTGTCCTTGTTCCAGTAGTCGGCGAATTTCTCGAAGACCATGCGGTCCTGTTGGACGCGCTCGACGAACTTGTAGGGCCCCGCGCAAACCGGATGCAGGCCGAACTTGTCGCCGGCCTCCTTGGCCGCCTTCGGCGACACCATCATGCCGGAGCGGTCGGTGAGCTGGGCAATCAGGGGCGAATAGGGTGTTTTCAGCACCAGCTTGATGGTCAGGGGATCGACGACCTCGACATGGTCCACGCTCGCAAGCTCCGACTTCCGGAACGACGTCGGCAGCGTCATGTGTCGCTCGATCGAGAATTTGGCGGCGTCCGCGTCCAGCGGCTCGCCGTCATGGAATTTGACGTTGGGCCGCAGCTTGATCGTCATCGCCTTGCCGTCGGCCGAGGTCTCGTAGGACAGCGCGAGTTGCGGCACGATATTGAGCTTCTCGTCGATGTCGAACAGCTTGTCGCAGAAGGCGGAGAATACGATGCGGCCGACATAGGTACGGCCGATGCTGGGATCGAGGATGTCGGGGTCCTCGGCGATGCCGATGCGAAGCGTGGTCTGGGCCTGGGCTGTGCCCACGAGCGACGTCAGCAATGCCGACGCCAATAATGCCAAACGCACAAGACTCATCGCTTTCAACCTCTGTTCTGCGGCTAGACCGGGTCCGTCCCCAATGAACTAACCCCGCTACCGCGTGCTGCTTCCGGGCCGCCGCTGAAGGCGGCGACCAATTTTTCAAGGGCCGGCGAGAAACCGCCGTCCATGGGGACGATCGCCTCTGACGAGGGCAGTTCCGATGTTCGATGGCACGCCGTTGCATGTCCGGTGCCATCCGGCACGAGCTGTGGCATTTCGCTGCGGCAGCGGTCGACGACGTAGGGGCAGCGGGTGTGAAAGCGGCATCCGGCTGGCGGATTGAGCGCACTGGGGATCTCGCCCTGGAGCACAATCCGGCTGCTTTTTGCCCGCGGTTTAGGCACGGGGATCGCAGACAAGAGCGCCCGGCTATAAGGATGTCGGGGGGCTGCGAACAGCGCGTCCGCCTCCGCGGTCTCGACGATCTGGCCGAGATTCATCACCGCGACATGGTCGGCGATGTGCTTGACCACGGCGAGATCGTGCGAGACGAAGATATAGGCGAGGCCGAGCCGGTCCTGGAGTTCGCGCAGGAGGTTGAGGATCTGCGAGCGGATCGAGACGTCGAGCGCCGACACCGGCTCGTCGCAGATGATCAGCTTCGGTTCGACCGCGAGCGCGCGGGCAATGGCGATGCGCTGGCGCTGGCCGCCGGAGAATTCGTGCGGATAGCGCCGGGCCAGCCGCGGCTCCAAGCCAACCAGCCGCAATATCTCTTCGACACGTTCGCGCCGCCGGGCAGGCGGCACGAGATTGTGCAGCGCCAGCGGCTCGGTCAGGATCTGGCCGACGGTCATGCGCGGATTGAGCGAGGCATAGGGATCCTGAAAGATGATCTGCGCCTCGCGGCGGAAGGCGCGCAGCGCGTTGGCGTCAAGTGAAAGCAGATCGCGGCCGCCAAAGCGCAACGTGCCCGCATCCGGCTCGATCAGCCGCAGCACCAGGCGACTGACGGTGGATTTTCCGCAGCCGGATTCGCCGACCAGCGCCAGCGTCTTGCCCGCCTCCAGCGAAAACGATACGCCATCGACCGCTTTGACATGCGCCAGTGCTCGGCCGAACAGCGAGCGCTCGGCGACGAAATGCTTGACCAGGCCCTCGACCTCGAGCAGCACCATCACGACACCAGCAGTTCGAGCGGTGCGCGGATGCAGCGCGAGAGGTGCCCGGCGCCGACTTCGACCAGCGGCGGCGGCGCCTTGGTGCAGGCATCCAGCACGAACGGGCAGCGGGCGGCGAAGCGGCAGCCCGCCGGCGGCTGCGCCATGTTCGGGACCATGCCCTCGATCGTCGCGAGCTGTTCGGCGCGATGGTCGAGCCGCGGGATCGAGCCGAGCAGGCCGACCGTATAGGGATGCTGCGGTGTTGAGAACAATTCGTCCACCGGCGCCCGCTCGACGATCTCGCCGGCATACATCACCGCAACCTCGTCACAGACCTCGGCGACTACGCCGAGGTCGTGGGTGATCAGGATGATCGCGGCACCGCTCGCTGCCTTCAGCTCTCGCATCAGCTCCAGGATCTGCGCCTGCAGGGTGACGTCGAGCGCGGTCGTTGGCTCGTCCGCGATCAGGAGCCGCGGATCGCAGGCGAGCGCCATCGCGATCATCACGCGCTGGCGCATGCCGCCCGAGAGCTTGTGCGGATATTCGTCGATCCGCCGCTCCGGCGAGGGGATGTGGACGCGACGCAGCAGCTCGATCGCCCGCTCGCGTGCGCTCCGCCGCGAGCCGCCGCGGTGGCGCAAAATGGTCTCGGTGATCTGGTCGCCGATGGTGAGGCTCGGATTGAGCGACGTCATCGGCTCCTGAAAGATCATCGCGAGCCGGTTGCCGCGCAGGTCGCGCAAGGTCTGGTCCGATGTCTTCAGCAGGTCAAAACCGTCGAAGCGGATTGCTCCGCTGATTTCCGTGCTTTGCTTCGGCAATAGCCCCATGATCGCCAGCGACGTCACGCTCTTGCCGCAGCCGGATTCGCCGACGAGGCCGAGCGTGGCGCCATTGGCGACGCTGAGATCGACACTGTCGACCGCATGGGTGACGCGGCCGTCATCGCCATGGAAACGGATGCGCAGGTCTTTGATCTCGATGAGAGGGCTTGCGCTCATGATCGTTTTGCGCTTGCCGCGGCGATGCTGGCGTCAATGACGCTGCGATCGGTGTTGCCGGCGGGGTTCTGCCGAGTCGGCATGGAGTTGCGGAAATGCACCCAGAGCTCGTGGCTGATTTGCTCGAGACGTTCGAGTTCGCCGAGCGGATCGGGATGATCGTCGGCGCGTACGTCCAGTGCCGGCCATTCGTCCTCGCTGTGGATCAGGAGCGCTGCGGACTGCTTGCCTCGCTTGTCACCACCGGCGGCCTCGCCAGCGCGCATGGCAGCGAGCAGGCGGCGCGGGAAGGGCAGACTGTCGTTGGCAATGTAGGTCTTCGCGGTCTCGTCGAGGACGTCGGCGCCTGCAAGCATGTTGCCGGCGATGGAAAAACCGCTGCCTGCGATGTGGCCGCACCAGTCGACGCAGTCACGGCCCGTATGCGCCGCGATCGCGCCGCTGGCATCCATGATGTGGATCTGGCGGCTTTTGCGGCCGTCGTCAGCTGCGAGCAGGGCGGCGAGCACGTCGTGCGCGTTCAGGCCTTCACGCAGCAGCTTGACGCCGTCGATGCCGTAATAGGGGTTGACGAAGGCTTGCGTTGCGATCGCGCCGAGACCGGCCGCGATGTAAGGCACGCGTGCCCCGACGGCGAAGAAGCGGGTCGCAACGGCGATGCCGAACTGGCCGGTGGCAGGATCTCGCGCGATGATCGACCAGGTCATATGCTGCCTTCAGCGCCCTGCGGCGTAGCCCTGCATGCCGCGCGGGTTAGCGGCGGCGCGGCGGCGCACCCCGACACGCGAGGCGGCGGTGAGGCGGCCTTCCGACCAGCCGGGACCGACCTCCACGATGTGTCCGCGCTCGCGAAGGTTCTCGATCGTCGCCTTTGGCACGCGGTTCTCGACCACGAGCACGCCGGGGCGCGCGGTGCGCGGCCAGAATGAGATCGGGAAATGTTCGGAGTGCCAGGCCGGCGCGTCGATTGCTTCCTGGAGATTGAGATTGCAGTGAACGTGCCGCAGGAAGAACTGCGTGATCCACTGGTCCTGCTGGTCGCCGCCGGGCGAACCCCAGGCCAGATACGGCTCGCCGTCACGCAGCGCCATGGTCGGCGACAGCGTGGTGCGCGGCCGTTTTCCCGGCGCCAGCGCCGCGGGATGGTCTTCTTCCAGCCAGAACATCTGTGCGCGGCTGCCGAGGCAGAAGCCGATCTCCGGAATCACGGGTGAAGATTGCAGCCAGCCGCCTGACGGCGTCGAGGACACCATGTTGCCGGCCTTGTCGATGATGTCGAAATGCACAGTGTCGCCGCGTACCTCGCCGAAGCGTCCGACCGTCGGCTCGCCGGCGCCGAGTGCGCCGACCGCCTCGCGCTGTCCTTCGGCGCGGCGCAGCTTGACCACACCGCCAAAGCCCTCGATTGAGCCGGGCCGGAAGTCGAGCGAGGCGTTGTTGGCGACGAGCTTGCGGCGTTCGTCGTTATAGGCATCCGACAGCAGTGTCGCGATCGGAATCTCGCTGAACTTGGGATCGCCGTAGAACTTTTCGCGGTCGGCGAAGGCGAGCTTGGCGCATTCGATCTGGAGATGGATGAACTCCGGCCCGGTCGGATCGAGACCATCGAGCGCAAAGCCCTTCAACAGCGCGAGCTGTTGCAGCGTTACCGGGCCCTGACTCCAGACGCCGGCCTTGCAGACGGTATAGCGGCCATAGTCGTAGGTGAGCGGCGCCTCGATCGTCGGCTGCCAGCGGGCGATGTCGTCGGCCGAAAGCACGCCGCGATGCGGCGAGCCGCTGACGTCCATTACCTCTTGCGTCCGGCAGAATTTGTCGATGGCTTCCGCGACGAAACCTTGCGACCACGCTTTTCGCGCGCGTTCGATCTCGGCGTCGCGGCCACCGCCGCCGCTCTCGGCCTCGCTGAGGATGCGGGTGTAGGTCGCGGCCAGCGTCTTGTTCGTGAAGAGTGTGCCGGGTCGCGGCACTTCGCCGTTCGGCAGATAGACCGCGGCCGAGGTCGGCCAGTGCTTGCGGAACAATTGCTCGACGGTCTGGATCGTGGCGCAGGCGCGCTCGACCAGCGGATGGCCGTCGCGGGCATACGAGATCGCGGGCTCCAGCACGTCGCGCAGTCGCAGTGTGCCGTAGTCGCGCAGCAGCATCATCCAGGATTCGAAGGTGCCGGGGACGCAGGCCGCGAGCAGGCCGGTGCCGGGCACCATGTCGAGGCCTTCACTCTTGTAATGGGCGATGGTGGCGCGCGCCGGGGCCGGGCCCTGGCCGCAGATCACTTCGGTGCGGCTGCGCTTGACGTCATGCACAATGATCGGCACGTCGCCGCCGGGGCCGTTCAGATGCGGCTCGACCACTTGAAGCGTGAAGGCTGTGGCGACGCCGGCATCGAAGGCATTGCCGCCCTTTTCCAGCGTGGCCATGCCGACGGCGGTCGCGATCCAGTGCGTGGTGGCGACGACCCCGAACGTGCCCTCGATTTCGGGCCGCGTCGTGAAGGGATCGGGATTGACGTTGCTGGCCATGGGATTTCGCTACCTTAGTTGTGGCGCGCGCAATTGATCACAGGCGATGCCGCGCTGCCAATGCGCAGGCCGCATGGCACGCGCGCGTCACGCCGGTACCGGCGCGGTGTTGACCGCGTGGCAGGCGACGCCGGCGATCAGTTCCGGGGCTTCCCTGCGGCAGAGATCGAACGCCAGCGGACAGCGCGGATTGAAGGCGCAGCCGGAGGGCGGGTTGATCGGGTTCGGGATCTCGCCCTTGACCGGGATACGCTGGCGGCCGCTCATGGCCAGATCAGGCACCGCGCCGAGTAGCATCTTGGTGTAGGGCATGCGCGGACGGGCGAACAATTCCTTGCCTTCCGCGATCTCGACGATGCGGCCGAGATACATCACGCCGACGCGGCTCGCCATGTGGCGGACCACGGCGAGGTTGTGGCTGATGAACATGTAGGTCAGGCCGAACTTGTCCTGGAGGTCGCGCATCAGGTTGAGGATCTGCGCCTGCACGGAGACGTCGAGCGCCGAGGTCGGCTCGTCGCAGACGATGAATTCGGCATCGGAGGCGAGCGCGCGAGCGATCGCGATGCGCTGGCGCTGGCCACCGGAAAACTCATGCGGGAATTTCAACCGATCGTCGGGGTGCAGGCCGACGAGGCTGAGGAGCTCGCCGATGCGGGCCTGGATGTCGCGCTCGCCCTGGATCAGGTCGAAGGCCCGGATCGGCTCGGAGATGATGGCATCGACCCGGAAGCGCGGGTTCAGGCTCGCATAGGGATCCTGAAAGATCATCTGGATGCGGCGGCGCAGTTTGCGGCGCGCTTGGGCCTGCCGCGGATCGGTCATCGAGATGCCGTCGATCAAGACGTTGCCGGAGCTCGGCGGCAGCAGGCCGACAACCATCCGCGCGACCGTGGTCTTGCCCGAGCCGGACTCGCCGACCAGCGCGAAGGTTTCGCCCTTCCTGATGTCGAAGGTGACACCGTCGACCGCCTTGAGGTGTTCGAGATGCCCACCCTCGAGCACGCGGTTGAGCCAGGGTTTTGAGACGTCGAAGACGCGACGCAGATTCTTGGCCTCGACGAAGGGGGCGCTCATGCCGCGCTCTCCGCCGGCACGCTGTCATAGAGATGGCACGCAACCGATTGTGCCCCGCGAGGCAATGGCTCCGGCCGGTCGACCCGGCAGCGATCGAAGGCGGATGCGCAGCGTGGATTGAACGAGCAGCCGCGCGGGATCGCCGACAGCCGCGGCATCGAGCCCGGGATCTGCACCAGCCGCATGTCGTCGCCCGCGAGCGTCGGGATCGCGCCCATCAAGCCCTTGGCATAAGGGTGCAGCGGGTTTCTGACCACGTCCTGCACCGGGCCGATCTCGGCGACACGGCCGGCGTACATCACCGCGACGCGGTCGGAGGTTTCGGCGATCACACCCATGTCGTGGGTCACGAGCATCACGGCGGTGCCGTGGTCGCGCCCGAGCCGTTTGATCAGCGAGATGATCTGCGCCTGTACGGAGACGTCGAGCGCGGTTGTCGGCTCGTCCGCGATGATCAGCTCCGGCTCGGCGCAGATCGCCAGCGCAATCACGACGCGCTGGCGCATGCCGCCGGAGAATTCGTGGGGATAGCCGTCGATGCGCTTTTCGGGGGCGGGAATACCGACTTCGGCAAGCAGGTCAATGGCGCGGCGGCGCGCTGCTTGTTCCGAGAGATTGAGGTGCGTCCTGATCGTCTCCACGATCTGGTCGCCGATCTTGTACAGCGGATTGAGAGAGGTGAGGGGATCCTGGAAGATCATGCCGATCCGCTTGCCGCGGATACGGCGCATTTCTTCGAGCGGCAGATTGTCGATGCGCAGGCCAGACAGGCGGATCTCGCCGCCGGAGATGCGGCCGGGTGGATCGATCAGGCCGATCACAGATAGCCCGGTGACGGACTTGCCGGCACCGGATTCGCCGACCACGCCGAGCACCTCGCCCTTGGCGATGTCGAAGGAGACGCCGTCGATCGCGCGCAGCGTGCCGCGGCGGGAGGCGAACTCGACCTGAAGATTGCGCACGGAGAGAACGGGTTCGGTCATGAGCGGAGCATACTCATCGGAGCTTCGGATTGAGCGCGTCGCGCAGCCAGTCGCCGAGCAGGTTGATCGACAGGATCAGTGCGGCGAGTGCGAGCCCGGGGAAGGCGACGATCCACCATTCGCCGGCGAACAGATAGTTGTTGCCGATGCGGATCAGTGTACCAAGCGACGGCATGGTCTCGGGCATGCCGGAGCCAAGGAAGGACAGCGTCGCCTCGGTGATGATGGCGAGTGCGAGATTGATGGTGGCGATCACGAGGATCGGGCCCATCGTGTTCGGCAGCACGTGGCGCAGCATGATAACCGGCGCAGGCAAGCCGATCAGCTGTGCGGCAGCGACATAGTCCTTGTTCTTCTCGACCATCACCGAGCCGCGCACGGTGCGGGCATATTGCACCCAGAAGCTGAGGCCGATCGCGAAGACGAGGACCGCCAACATGCTCATCTCGTCGAGCTTGTTGCCGAAGACTGATTTGGCGATGCCGTTGATCAGGAGCGCGATCAGGATCGCCGGAAAGGAGAGCTGCACATCGGCGATGCGCATGATCAGGCCATCCACGGCGCCGCCGAAATAGCCGGCCGTCAGCCCCAGCAGGATGCCGAGAGCGCCGGAGAGGACAACGCCGAGCACGCCGACGATGAGCGAGACGCGCATGCCGTAGAGGATCGCGGACAGTACGTCGCGGCCCTGCTCGTCGGTGCCGAGCAGGAACGGGCTCTGGCCGTCGGCGGTCCACAGCGGCGAGATGCGCGAGTTCATCAGCTGGAGCTGAGCCGGATCGAAGGGATTTTGGACCGACAGCACCGATGCGAAGATCGCGAGCAGGAAGAACAGCAACGTCACCGTCGCCGCGATCATGGTGATCCTGGAGCGACGGAAGGAATAAAACAGGTCGCTGTCGAGCGCGCGCTTGAACCAGCCCGGCGCGGCTGCGCGCGCGCCGCGCTCTTCGACCTTGTGGGGAACGACGGCCTCACTCATCTCAGTGCGCCCGGCTGACCGTCGAGCGCAGCCGCGGATCGACGATGGTATAGAGGATATCAACCACGAGATTGATGGTGACGAAGATCAGGGACACCATCATCAAATAGGCGGCCATGATCGGGATATCGACATTCTGCACGGCCTGCACGAACAGGAGTCCCATGCCCGGCCACTGGAACACGGTTTCCGTGATGATCGCGAAAGCAATTACCGAGCCAAATTGCAAGCCCGCCACAGTGATCACAGGAACCAGCGTGTTGCGCAGCGCATGGCCGAAATGGATGGCGCGGGTGGTCAGCCCGCGGGCGCGGGCGAAACGGATATAGTCGGTGCGCATCACTTCCAACATCTCCGCACGGACGAGGCGCATGATCAGCGTCATCTGGAACAGGCCGAGCGTGATCGAGGGCATGATGAGCGCTTTCAACCCTGACAACGTCAGAAGCCCCGTCGTCCACCAGCCGATATGCACGACGTCGCCGCGGCCGAAGGAGGGCAGCCAGCCAAGCGTCACCGAGAACAGGTAGATCAAGAGAATGCCGATCAGGAAGGTCGGCAGCGAGATGCCGATCAGCGAGACGGCCTGGAATACATGCGCCAGCCAGGTGTCGCGACGCAGCGCCGAATAGACCCCCATCAGGATGCCGCTGACCATCGCGAAGATGGTGGCGCAGATTGCGAGCTCCAGCGTTGCCGGCATCCGCTCCATCAGCAGGTTGGTGACGGGCAGTCGGAACTGGTAGGACACGCCGAACTTGAACTGCGCGGCATTGCCGACATAGCGGCCGAACTGCACGATCACGGGATCGTCGAGGCCTAGAGACTTGCGGATCGCGGCGCGTTCGGCGCCCGAAGTATCCATCCCGACCATCTGGTTTACGGGGTCGCCGGCGAAGCGGAACATCGAGAACGCGATGATCCCGACGGCGATCATGACGCCGACGGCCTGGATTGCCCGGCGCAGTGTGAAAGCGAGCATCTCTTCCTTTCACATCTCTTCAGGTGTGCGCATCATTGCGTAGCCCGAAACGGCAAATCCTGAAACGGCAAGTCCCGGAAGCCGAGGCTTCCGGGACTTCACAACTCGTCGACACCTACTCGTCCTGTTTGGTCGCCCAGTAGAGCAGGACCTGGTTGTCCGCCCGCTGGGTCAGTTTCACCTTCTTCGACACGCCCCAGGCGAGCGCCTGCTGATGCAGCGGGACATAGGCCCAGTCCTTGATCGAGACTTCCCAGGCCTGCTTGATCAAGAGATCGCGCTTGGCCGTATCAGGTTCCTGGAGAACCTTGTCCGCGAGCTCGTCGAACTGCCTGTTGCAATAGCCGGCGAGATTGGCTTCGCCGCGGTTGGGATCCTTGGGGTCGTCGCGGCAGCCCATGATGTCGTGCAGCACGTTGTGGGAGTCCAGCGTATCGGGGGTCCAGCCCAGCATGAACAGCGAGGTCTTGTAGCCGCCAGGCTTCAGCACCTTGGCGAAGTACAGCGCTTTCGGTTGCGCCAGCAGGTTCACCTTGATGCCGATGCGGGCGAGCATGCCGACGATCGCCTGGCAGATCGCGGCGTCGTTGACGTAGCGATCGTTCGGGCAGTCCATCGTCACTTCGAAACCGTCAGGGTAGCCGGCTTCCGTCAAGAGCTTCTTCGCGCTGTCGGGATCGAACTTCGGCCGGGTGAAGTCCTTCGACAGCGGATAGAGCTCCGGCGCGATCATCAGCGCCGAGGGCGTGGAGAGGCCGCGCATGACGCGGTTCTTGATCAGGTCGACGTCGATCGCCTTGTAGACGGCTTCGCGGACGCGGATGTCCTTGAACGGGTTTTTGCCCTTGATGTTTGAGTACAAGAGCTCGTCGCGCGACTGATCCATGCCGACGAAGATGGTGCGGAGCTCAGGTCCCGTCAGCACGACGGCGTTGGGGCTGGCATTGACGCGCTGGATGTCCTGGACCGGAACCGGCTCGATCACGTCGACTTCGCCCGACAGCAGTGCCGCGACACGCGTGGCGTCGGAAGCGATCGGCGTGAAGATGATCTCCTTCAGGTTATGCTCCGGCTTCCGCCACCAACCGGGATACGCCTTGAAGACAGTCTTCACGCCCGGCTGATGGCTCTCGATCATGAAGGGGCCGGTGCCGTTTTCATGGAGAGAGGCGTAGCTCGGGGTCGTGGCGGCTGCAGGCGTCGGCGCCACCGCATTGTTCGCCTCTGCCCATTTCTTGTCCATGATATACCAGGTCGCCCACAGCGCCGTCAGAATGGGATTGGGCGAGGTCAGGATGAAATCGACGGTGTAATCGTCGATCTTGACGACCTTGGCGTCGGCAGGAATTCTGCTCAGCAGGTTGGAGCCTGATGCCCGCACGCGGTCGGCCGAGAACACGACATCGTCCGCGGTGAAGGGGTCGCCATTGTGGAATTTCACGCCCTTGCGCAGATGAAAACGCCAGCGCGTCGGCTCCGGCGTCTCCCAGCTTTCGGCAAGCGCCGGGATGATCTTCAGGTTCTTGTCGCGTGTGACCAGGCCCTCATAGACATGGCCGAGATGCGCATGGGTCGTCGACTCGTTGAGCGTATAGGGGTCGAGTGACTTGAGTTCGCCCTGGTTGGCATAGCGCAGCGTCTGGCTCGACGCCGGCGAGACTGTCAACGCAAGCATACCGGCGAGCGCCGCCGCAAACAGACTTCGTCCAACTGACATTCTTGACCCTCTTCACTCTGCCGCGCCGTGATTTTTAATTGTTCGGCGAGGCTGATCGATCCATGTTGCCCAGAGTTCTCGACCCGTGCAAGCGCCATTCCAGCAAGGAACGCGCCAAGTTGCACCGCTGTGCAGCAATGCTGACCGACAATTTAGGGGCAAGAGGCGTGCGGGCGACATTCGACTTTCGACCGGCGAAGTCCCGGAATGAGGGCGGACGGCGCCTTGCTGTCCGGCCGTCCCGGCCTGCGATTTGCCGATCCCGGTGCCTTCGTGGCGGAGCGACTTGATTGACCATATCTGCCGATTGCGGAAGCTGGCTCCCGGCCGCCTGTCTCAGGTCGCTTGCGTCGCATGCCATGTCGCGGCGATACTGTGCCAGGCTGCTCGAATCTCATCTGGAGGGGACATGAAAGTTAACATCGAAATCGACTGCACCCCCCTTGAGGCCCGCCAGTTCTTCGGATTGCCGGATGTCTCGCCGATGCAGGTTGCCGTGATGGAAAAGCTGCAGCAGCAGGTCTTGAGCAATATCGACAAGGTCTCGCCGGAATCGCTGATCCAGAGCTGGTTCACCTTCGACCCCAAGATCGCAGAGCGATTTCAGGACATGTTCGTGACCATGGCCGGTCTTGGCGGGACGCGCAGCGGCGATAAGAAGAAGTAGATGGCGATTCCGCCGGACGGGGCGCAGGCGTCAGGCCGGCTTCGTCCGCCGGCCCTCGGTCTTCTGCTCGCGGAGACGCGCAGCCTGTTCGAATTCAACGCCAGCCTTCTGCTGTCGCCGGTCCTGATGCGTGCGCCCAGAGGCGACGGCCATCCGGTGCTGGCGCTGCCGGGCTTTCTCGCCAGCGATCTGTCGATGGCTCCGATGCGACGCTATCTCAGCGAGCTCGGCTATGATGCGCAGGCCTGGCGGATGGGCCGCAATCTCGGCGGACTGGCGCGAACGCGGGCAGCCCTGCGCGCCCGCCTCGCCGAAATCCATGCCGCAAGCGGACGCAAGGTCAGCCTGGTCGGATGGAGCCTCGGCGGCGTCTACGCCCGCGATCTCGCGCTTCAGGCGCCGGAGATGGTCCGCTACGTCGTCACGCTCGGCAGCCCCTTTGCCAGCGATGTGCGGGCGACCAACGCGACGGCGCTTTACGAGATGATGTCAGGCGAGCGTGTCGAGGATTTTGCCGAGCTGCGCGAAGCGATCGCCGGCGATCTTCCTGTGCCCGCGAGCTCGATCTATTCACGTACCGATGGCGTCGTGAACTGGCGGACCTGCCTGTTGCGACCGTCGGACCGCGCCGAGAACATCGAGGTGCATCTGGCGAGCCATATCGGGCTCGGGGTGAACCCCGCCGCGCTGTGGGCGGTCGCCGACCGCCTGGCGCAACCGGAGGGGGAGTTCCGGCCATTCGACCGGGCAGGCCCGTTTGCCATTGCATATGCCCCGCCCGAGCGGGCAATATCGGCCTGACGAGAAGCGCCAACCAAGGCGCCCGTCAAATCTTGCGGGAGGGAACCATGGCTGACGGTAAGAAGCTGTCGTCGCTGGACGCGTCGTTTCTTTATCTGGAAACGCCGGAAATGCCGATGCATGTCGGCAGCATGGCGATCTTTCGCCTGCCCGACGACTACAAGGGCGACTTCTTCGAAGACTTCAAGGCGATGATCGTCTCGCGCCTGCACATCGCGCCGATCCTGAAGGCGCGGCTGGAGAAAGCGCCGCTCGACATCGACCATCCCTCCTGGGTCGAGGACGACCAGTTCGATATCGACCGCCACATCTTCCACGCCAGCCTGCCGGCGCCGCACGATCGCGCCACGCTCGAACGCATCGTCGGCTGGATGCATGCGAAGCTCCTGAACCGCGCCCGTCCGCTCTGGGAGTTCTATGTGTTCGAGGGCATGAAGGACAACGAGGTCGGGCTTTATTCCAAGATGCACCATGCCGCCATCGACGGCGGCGCCGGTGCTGCCCTGACCAATATGATCTACGACATCTCGCCGGTCCCGCGGCAGGTCGACCCGCCGACGGGCGGTGCGAAGCCCGGACAGGAGCCGCGCGATATCGCCGCGAACCTGCTCGATTCCTATCAGCAGCTCTTCATCCAGCCGCTCGATGCCTCGGCGGCCGCGAAGAACCTGCAACTGCCGCGCACTGGCAAGAGCGACATCGGCTCGATCCTGTTCGACAATGCGATGTACCAGATCGAGAGCGCGGTGCGCTTTGCCGGCAATATCCCGACCATGGTCAAGAGCGTCTCCGACGTGCTCGGCAAGATTTCCGATCCGAAGTCGCGCGAGAGCCTCGCCAGCATGATGTCGCCGCCGACCATGCTCAACAAGTCGATCTCGTCCGAGCGCAGCTTTGCCGGTGTGTCGATTTCGTTGTCGCGGTCGAAGGCGCTGGCCAAGCAGGCCGGCGGCAAGCTCAACGACGTCGTGCTGGCGCTCGCCTCGGGCGTGGTCAGGCGCTACCTTCAGCAATACGGTACGCTGCCCGCGAAATCGCTGACCGCTGCCGTGCCGATCTCGCTGCGCGAGGAGGGCAACACCGAGGCCAACAACCAGGTGTTCGGCATGATCTGTTCGATCGCGACCAACATCGCAGATCCCAAGGCGCGGCTCGAGGCCATCATCGCGCAGTCAGCCAAATCCAAGGAGATGTCGCATCCGCTGCGTGCCCTGATGCCGCAGGTTTCCAACATCTCGATGCTGGGTGCGCCGATCATCGTCCAGATCATGGCGCTGCTCTACAGCCGATCCGACCTGTCGGACGTGCTGCCGCCGGCTGCGAACATCACCGTCTCCAACGTGCCGGGGCCGCGGCAGACGCTGTACGCCGCCGGTGCGGAGCTCCTGCACATCTTCCCGGTGTCGATCTCGACGCATGGACAGGCGCTCAACATCACCGTGCAGAGCTATCGCGACCAGCTCGATTTCGGCTTCATCGTCGGCGCCAACATCATTCCGCATGTGCAGGTGATGTGCGACATGCTGCCGGAGGAATTTGCCGCGTTGGAGGCGGCCTATGCGCCGCCGGCGACCGACGTCAAGGGCGCCGCTGAGTAGGAGGGCTTCGATGATTGAAATGCCGCCGCTCAAGTTCGTGCAGACGAACGGAATTCGCATGGGCTATTACGAAGCGGGCCCGCAAAGCGACAAACCGCCGATGGTGCTGTGTCACGGCTGGCCCGAGCTTGCCTTCTCCTGGCGCCATCAGCTCAAGGCGCTGAGCGAGGCCGGCATCCGCGTGATCGCGCCGGACCAGCGCGGCTATGGTGCGACCGACCGGCCCGAGCCGGTCGAGGCTTATGACATAGAGCACCTGACAGGCGATCTCGTCGGGCTGCTGGATCATCTCGAGATCGACAAGGCGATCTTCGTCGGCCACGACTGGGGTGGCTTCGTCGTCTGGCAGATGCCGTTGCGGCACATCGACCGGGTTGCCGGTGTGGTCGGCATCAACACGCCCCATACCAACCGGGCCTGGGCCGATCCGATCGAGCTCCTGCGCGCGCGCTTTGGCGACAAGATGTATATCGTGCAGTTCCAGGATCCGGCGCGCGAGCCCGACAGGATTTTTGGCAGTCGCGTCGAGCAGACCTTTGACGCGTTCATGCGCAAGCCGGCGCCGCGGCCAGCCGATGCCCCGGCGGAGGAAGTCGTCGCCGGTGTCGGCGCCTCGCCGCGGCTGAACCTGGCTTTCCCGCAGATGATTGCGGGCTACGATGCGAAGCACGATCCCCGCACGCCGATCCTGTCAGCGGAAGAAAAGAAGGTGTTCGTCGATACCTTCACCAGGACCGGCTTTACCGGCGGCATCAACTGGTATCGCAACATGTCGCGCAACTGGGTGCGCTCCGAGGGGCTCGATCACACCGTGCGCGTGCCGTCATTGATGATCATGGCCGAAAATGACGCGGTGCTGCCGCCGTCGTCCGCCGATGGCATGGAGAAATTCATTCCCGATTTGGAAAAGTACTTGGTCCGCGACAGCGGCCATTGGACGCAGCAGGAGAAGCCGGAAGAGGTCAGCGCCAAGCTGATCGAATGGCGTAGAAGGCGGTTTGGCTAGTTCGTCATTGCGAGGGTTCCTTGCAATGACGGGGTGACTGATTGAGGCAGCGGGAAGCGTAGTTTGATGTCATCCAAGAACCGACTGGACCCAATTCCGCATCCGCCGACCAAGCCGGTGGTCGGCAACATGCTGTCGCTGGATTCGGCCGCCCCGGTGCAGCACCTGACGCGGCTCGCCAAGGAGCTCGGCCCGATCTTCTGGCTCGACATGATGGGCTCGCCGATCGTCGTCGTTTCCGGCCACGATCTCGTCGACGAGCTCTCCGATGAAAAACGCTTCGACAAGGCGGTGCGCGGCGCGCTGCGGCGCGTGCGCGCGGTCGGCGGCGACGGCCTGTTCACCGCCGACACCAGGGAGCCGAATTGGAACAAGGCGCACAACATCCTGCTCCAGCCGTTCGGCAACCGCGCCATGCAGTCCTATCACCCGAGCATGGTCGATATCGCCGAGCAGCTCGTCAAGAAATGGGATCGGCTCAACGCGGACGATGAGATCGATGTCGTCCATGACATGACCGCGTTGACGTTGGACACGATCGGCCTGTGTGGCTTTGATTACCGCTTCAATTCGTTCTACCGGCGCGACTACCATCCCTTCGTCGAGTCGCTGGTGCGCTCGCTCGAGACCATCATGATGACCCGCGGCCTGCCGTTCGAGCAGTTCTGGATGCAGAAGCGGCGCAAGACCTTGGCCGAAGACGTCGACTTCATGAACAAGATGGTCGACGAGATCATAGCCGAGCGTCGCAAGAGCGCGGAGGCCGTCGACGACAAGAAGGACATGCTCGCCGCGATGATGACCGGGGTCGACCGCTCGACCGGCGAGCAACTCGACGACGTCAACATCCGCTACCAGATCAACACCTTTTTGATCGCAGGCCACGAGACCACCAGCGGCCTGTTGTCCTACACGCTCTATTCGCTGCTGAAGCATCCGGACATTCTGAAGAAAGCTTATGATGAGGTCGACCGCGTCTTCGGCTCTGATGTCGACGCCAAGCCAACGTATCAGCAGGTGACGCAGCTCACCTACATCACCCAGATCCTGAAGGAGGCGCTGCGGCTGTGGCCGCCGGCGCCGGCCTATGGCATCTCGCCGCTGAAGGACGAGACCCTCGGTGGCGGCAAGTACAAGCTCAGGAAGGGCACCTTCACCACGATCCTGGTGACGGCGCTGCATCGCGATCCCAGCGTCTGGGGGCCGAACCCGGATGCCTTTGACCCTGAGAATTTCAGCCGCGAGGCCGAGGCCAAGCGGCCGGTCAATGCCTGGAAGCCGTTCGGCAACGGCCAGCGTGCCTGTATCGGCCGCGGCTTCGCCATGCACGAGGCGGCGCTCGCGCTCGGCATGATCCTCCAGCGCTTCAGGCTGATCGACCATCAGCGCTACCAGATGCATCTGAAAGAAACGCTGACGATGAAGCCGGAAGGCTTCAAGATCAAGGTTCGTCCGCGCGCCGATCGCGAGCGCGGTGCCTATGCCGGGCCTGCGGTGGCGGCAACGCGTGCGGGCACCACAGCGCCGCGCGCGACCACGCGGCCCGGACACAACACGCCCCTGCTGGTGCTCTACGGTTCCAATCTCGGCACGGCGGAAGAGCTCGCGACCCGCGTCGCCGATCTCGCCGAGGGCAACGGCTTTGCCACCAAGCTGGCGCCGCTCGACGATTATGCCGGCAAGCTACCGGAAGAGGGAGGCGTGTTGATCTTCTGCGCCTCCTACAATGGCGCGCCGCCGGACAACGCCACCGAATTCGTCAAATGGCTCCATGGCGACGTGTCGAAGGATGCTCTGTCGAAGGTGCGCCATGCCGTGTTCGGCTGCGGTAACAGCGACTGGGCCGCGACCTATCAGTCCGTGCCCCGGTTCATCGACGAACAGCTCGCAGCCCGTGGCGCGCGCAGTCTCTATACGCGCGGCGAGGGCGATGCGAGGAGCGATCTCGACGGCCAGTTCGAAATTTGGTTCGCAGCCGCAGCACCTGCGGCCATGAAGGAATGGGGTCTGACTTCGGACTTCAGCCGCAGTGCCGACGATCAGCCGCTCTACAAGGTAGAGCCAGTGGCGCCGGGTGCGGTCAATGCGATCGCGGCGCTCGGTGGTGCCGCCGCAATGAAGGTACTCGTCAACGACGAGGTCCAGAACAAGAGCGGACCAAATCCATCCGAGCGTTCCACGCGCCACATCGAGGTGCAGTTGCCGCACGGCGTGAGCTACCGCGTCGGCGACCATCTCAGTGTGGTGCCGCGCAACGATTTGGCGCTCGTCGACGCCGTCGCACGTCGCTTCGGCTTCCTGTCGGCCGACCAGATCAGGCTGCAGGTCGCCGAGGGGCGCCGCGCGCAATTGCCGGTCGGCGATAGCATCTCGGTCGGCCAGCTCCTGACGGATTTCGTCGAGCTACAGCAGGTCGCGACGCGCAAGCAGATCCAGATCATGTCGGAGCATACACGTTGCCCAGTGACCAAGCCGAAGCTCGTGGCTTTCGTCGGCGACGACGCGGAGGCGGGGGAACGTTACCGTGCGGAGATTCTGACCCAGCGCAAGTCGGTATTCGATCTGCTCTCCGAATATCCGGCCTGCGAGCTGCCGTTCCACTCCTATCTGGAAATGCTCTCGCTGCTCGCGCCGCGCTATTACTCGATCTCGTCCTCGCCGTTGATCGATCCGGCACGCTGTAGCGTCACCGTCGGTGTGGTCGGCGGGCCGGCAGCATCCGGCCGCGGTCTCTACAAGGGTATCTGCTCCAACTATCTCAGCGATCGCCGTGCGGGCGATACGGTCTACGCGACCGTGCGCGAGACCAAGGCTGGTTTTCGGCTGCCGGACGATTCGTCCGTGCCGATCGTTATGATCGGTCCGGGCACGGGACTGGCGCCGTTCCGCGGCTTCCTCCAGGAGCGTGCCGCGCGCAAGGCGAAGGGGGCCGCCCTTGGTCCCTCGATGTTGTTCTTCGGCTGCCGCCATCCTGACCAGGATTTTCTCTATGCCGACGAGCTGAAAGCGCTGGCGGCAAGCGGCATCACCGAGCTCTTCACCGCGTTCTCGCGCGCTGATGAACCGAAGACCTATGTGCAGCATCTCTTGGCCGCGCAGAAGGACAAGGTCTGGCCCCTGATCGAGCAGGGCGCGATCATCTATGTCTGCGGCGACGGCGGCAAGATGGAGCCCGACGTCAAGGCCGCGCTGGTCGCGATCCATCGCGAGAAGAGCGGCAGCGATACCGCCGCAGGCGCGCGCTGGATCGAGGAGCTCGGTGCGAAGAACCGCTATGTGCTGGATGTCTGGGCTGGAGGATAGCCTGCTGGCCCGATCGTGCTAAAGCTCTCCCATGATTCCCTGGGAAAAAATCGATACCGCCAAAATCCCCGACTCCGACGAAGAGCTCCGCCTGATGCGGCGCGGCAAGGAGTTCTCCATCAAGCTCGGCACCAACGAGCTGATGAACAACCGCCTGTCGGGTTCGGAAGCCGCGCTCGCGACGCTCGCGGCGAAGCAGGTCGAGGCGGTCACAAAGCCCGTCGTTCTCATCGGTGGCCTTGGCATGGGCTTTACGCTGCGCGCGGCGCTTGCCGTGCTCACGAGCAGGGCGAAGATTGTGGTGTCGGAGCTCGTGCCGGCGGTGGTGACCTGGGCGCGAGGCCCGATGGCGCAGGTTTTCGGTGACAGTCTCGATGATCCCCGGGTGAGCATCCGGGAAACCGATGTTGGCGAAATCATCCGAGCGCAGCGATCGGCCTTTGACGCCATTCTCCTCGACGTCGACAACGGGCCTGAGGGACTAACCCGGAAGGGCAACGACGCGCTCTACAATGCGAGCGGGTTGAAAGCCGCAAAGACGGCGTTGCGGCCGGGTGGAGTGCTCGCCGTCTGGTCGTCGGGACCCAACCCCGCTTTTACCAAGCGCCTTGGGAGCGCCGGCTTTGACGTCAATGAAGTCGCTGTCCGCGCCACCGGCAGGGGCGGTGGCGCGCGTCATGTGATTTGGATCGCGCGGAAGGGCTAGGCCGCCTTCGCCGCCGCACCATGCGCATGGTTGTCGATGGCATCGATGATCTCGGGCCAGAAGCGCATCGGCAGCGCGTGGCCCATGCCATCGATCATCAGCAACTTTGCGCCTGGAACGGAGGCCGCCGTGTCCTTGCCGCCCTCTGGCCGCACGAGCGGATCGACCGTTCCGTGGATCACCAGCGTCGGTGTCTTCACATCATGCAGCCGTTCCTTTCGGCTGCCGGAGGCAAGGACGGCGCGGAGTTGCCGGCCGACGCCGGCCGGATTGAGGCCGCGTGCGAACACGCGCTCGGCACGATCAGGGTCGAGCGCCTCTTCCTCCGGAAACGATCCGGCGCGTAACACCTTCCAGGTCTGGCCGTAGCGGACAATGAATTCCTCTTTGCTGCGCGGCGGCGGTGCCATCAGCATCGCGGAGGCTTCCCGCGTCGGCGGCGGTACGCGCGGATTGCCTGTGGTCGACATAATCGAGGTGAGCGAGCGCACGCGCTCGGGAAATGACAGCGTCACCTCCTGCGCGATCATGCCGCCCATGGAGGCGCCGACCAGATGCGCGGATTTGATGCCGAGCGCATCCATCAGGCCGACCGTATCCCTGGCCATGTCGATCAGCTTGTAGGTTGCGGCAACTGGGATCCTGAGGAAGCGCAGCTTCAGCAGCTCGAGCGGCGTCAGCCGTTTGCCGCCGGTCAAATAGCTGGACTTGCCGATGTCGCGATTGTCGAAGCGGATCACGCGAAAACCGCGTCCGGCGAGCTGCTCGCAGAAGGCGTCGTCCCAATGGATCATCTGCGCGCCGAGCCCCATGATCAACAGCAGCGGCTCGGCGTTGTCGGTGCCAAAGATCTCGTAGCAGATGTCGATGCCGTTGGCGTGGACGGTCTGGGGCGGCTGATGCGCGGAGGCGTTCACGGGCGCGTTCCCTCGAGTTTTTGATCGATGCTGTATCGCATGGTTTCCTGTCGCGAAGAAGCGGCGTGCGCGAGACCGCACCCGTGGCTTGCCGGTTGACCGGCACCTCGCAACGGTGTGGTATGGCGGGACAAGAAGGGCCCAAGCCCTCCACATTGGGAGGACGCTGATGACCGACAAGATCACCGATCCGGTCGCCTTGTGGCAGAAAATGGTTGGCGAGATGGAGAAGGGTTTCAACTCCTTCGCCACCAAGGCGATGGAGACACCCGAATTCTCGCAGGCCGTGAACCGCGCCGGTGGCGTTGCTGCGGGTGCGCAGAGACAGTTCGGCGATCTCATGGAGAAATACCTGGTTTCCATGAACCTGCCGAGCCGCGAGCAGATGACCGGGATCGCTGAACGGCTGCAAGCCATGGAAGGCCAGATTGGCGAAATCAAGTCGATGCTGAGCCAGATGTCGGCCGCTTCCGGCGGATCGCAGGTCGACGCGGCATCGCGACCGCCGCGCACAAGACGTCCACCCTCCGAGGGCGGAGAGCCGAAATGAACGCGCCGACGGGACTTGATTTCGCAGGGATCCCGGAGCGCATCCAGTCCGAGGTGCAGCGCGCAATCCAGCGCAGCATCAAGGGCGTCGAATATTTCTCCACCTCGGGTCCCACGCTCGGCTCGACGCCGAAGGACGTGCTGCATTCGCGCGGCACGATGAGCCTCTATCACTACCGGCCGATGTCGGAAGAGATCTATCGCGTGCCGGTCCTGGTCGTGATGGCGACCACCAATCGCGGCTACATCCTCGATCTCGTGCCCGGGCAGAGCTTCATCGAGTTCCTGCTCAAGCGTGGCTACGACGTCTACATGCTCGACTGGAGCGCGCCGCGGCCGGAGGAGAAGAGTTTGCGGATGGAGGACTATGTCCTCGACTTCATCCCCGATTGCGTCCGCCGGGTGCAAGCCGATTCCGGCGAGCAGGACGTCTCTGTCATCGGTTATTGTTTCGGCGGTGTGCTATCGCTGCTCTACGGCTCGATCTTCCCGGACGGGCCGATGAAGAATCTGATCTGCTTCACCACGCCGATCGATTTCCGCGAGATGAAGCTGTTCTCCAACTTCTCCGACCGCCGCTATTTCGACGTCGACCGCCTCGTCGACAGTATCGGCAACGTGCCGCCGGAGATGATCCTGTCGTCCTTCGAGATGCTGCGCCCTGCCTCGCGCACGGTGAGCCAGATTCAGCTCTGGGAGAACATCTGGAACGACGAGTTCGTGAAGTCTTACCGGATGTTCGATCGCTGGGCGACCGACACGCTGCCGCTCGCGGGCGAATATTTCCGCACCATCACCAAGGATCTGATGTGGGACAACAAGCTGTTCAACGACACCATGTCGGTCGGCGGCCGTGCGGCAAAGCTGGAGAACATCAAGGTGCCATTCCTGCATGCGGTAGCCGAGCATGATCACATCGTGCCGTATGACGCCGCAAAGCATCTGATCACCAAGATCGGGTCTGGCGACAAGGAAGAGGTGATGCTCAAGGGCGGTCACGTTTCGCTGGTCGCCGGCGCCAATGCAGTGAAGCGGCTGTGGCCGAAACTGGATACCTGGCTGGGAAAGAGATCGACATGAATGAGCAGCGTGCCTATCCGCGTCACGTCAAGACCGAGGCCGGCGACATCGAGATCCGGCTGATGTCGCCAGCGGACGAAGCCGCGGTGCTCGCCTTCGGCAAGGGCCTGCCGACCCATGACCTGTTGTTCCTGCCGCGCAACATCAGCGAGCCCAAGGTGCTGTCCGCCTGGGTCAAGGAGATCGAGCGCGGCGCGATCACGAGCCTGCTCGTGGTCATGGACGGCAAGGTCGTCGGCTGCGGCACGCTGGTGCGCGATCCGCATTCCTGGTCGCCCCATGTCGGCGAGATCAGGATGGTGGTTTCGCCCGACGTCCGCGGAAAGGGGGTGGGAAAAGCACTGTCTCAGGAGACTTTCGCGCTCGCGCTCGGGGCCGGTTTGGAAAAGCTCTCCGTCCAGATGACGGTCGACCAGCAGGCGGCGATCGCCCTGTTCGAGAGCCTTGGCTTCAAGGCAGAGGCGCTGCTGCGGGACCATGTCCGGGACGTCGATGGCAAGACCCACGACATTGTCGCGCTCGGGCACAACATCGCGCAGGTCCAGGCCCAGATGGAGGCCTATGGGCTGCCGGGCGCTGTCCAGCACTAAAAACCCGGGCGGCTAGGGAGGCACCAGATTGCCTCCCATTAAGGCTGTTCACGGTTTCGTGATATCGCAGTGCAATATGAATGTTGCATCGCACAATTAACTATGCGATAGAAGCCGTGCCCCGGGCCACAAATGGACGGGGTGAGCCCATAGCTCAACCCAATGAGGATGGAGAGACCCAATGACCACCGAAACCAACACCGCTTTCGAGGGCTTCAAGGACGCGTTCAAGAACATCCAGAACCTGGAAGTTCCTGAGGCTGCCCGCGAGTTCGTCAAGAAGACCGCCAATACCGCTAAGGACCGCGCTGCCGAAGCTTTCGCCGGCTCCGAGCGGGTGACCGCCGCCGTCGAGAACGCGGTGACCGAATCCGTCGCCGAGGCCGGCAAGATCAGCCGCAACATCCAGCAGGCGATCTATGAGGACGCCGAGGCGTTCTTCTCCGGCATCGACAAGCTCGCGTCCGCCAAGTCGTTCAGCGAAGCCGTCGAGATCCAGTCTGGCCTGCTCCGCGCCAGCGGCGAAACCTTCGTCTCGCGTGCCAAGGCGACCACCGACTATCTCGGCAAGCTCGCCGCCAATGGTGCGAAGTCCGCTCAGGACAACTTCGCCAAGGTCTACACCAAGACCGCCTGAACCGGCGCTCGAGACGAGAAACTGAATTTTGAGGCCCGCTTCGGCGGGCCTTTGTTTTTTGCGCTGCCGTCGTTGCGAGCGAAGCGAAGCAATCCAGTCTGCGTCTGCGGAGAGATTCTGGATTGCTTCGCTTCGCTCGCAATGACGAGTACTGTGATGCAGTCATGGCTCCATCCGCTACTTTCTCCTTTGACTCTCCTGGTGATGCCGAACGCGCGGCCGAATTGCGCCGCGTGAAAGCATTGGCGACGCTGGTGCTGGCTTCGACGCTCGCGCTGTTTGTCGTCGCGAAATGGCTTTTGCCCGTGCATCCCGCCTTCGGCTTCATCGCTGCTTTCGCGGAAGCCGCGACCATCGGCGGGCTCGCCGACTGGTATGCGGTGGTCGCTCTGTTCAAGCGGCCGCTTGGCCTTCCGATCCCGCACACCGCGATCATCCAGAGCAATCAGGCCCGCATCGCCGACAAGCTCGGCGAGTTCATCCAGGTGCATTTCCTCGAGGCCGGGCCGGTCGAAGCCAAGCTGAACGAGATCGACTTCGGCTCCTTCGTCGCCGACTGGCTGCGCGACCGCAAGCGCAGCGACGATCTGGCGCGCTTCGCGCTCCGCCTGCTTCCGGAGGCGTTCTCGGCGACGGAAAGCTCCGGCCTGATGACCTTCATCATCCGCCGCATGTCCTCGCAGCTCCAGGCGATCGACCTCGCGCCGCTCGTCGCCGGCACGCTGCGCGGCTTCGTCGCGGAGCGGCGGCACCAGATCCTGTTCGACGATCTCCTGCGCGTGATGCACGACACGCTGAATCAGAAGGAGACGATGGCGATGATCCGCGAGAAGGTGCGCGCGGAATTGCCGACCCTGCTCAGGCTGTATCGCGCCGACAAGTTCCTGGTGAACAAGATCGTGGCGTCCGCCACCGCCTTCTTCGACGAGGTGCGCAGCGATCCCAAGCATCCATTCCGCGGCGAGTTCGACCGCATGGTGCTGACCTTCGTCGACCGGCTCGGCACTGACCAGGCCTATATAGGTCGCATCGACGGCTTGAAGCGCGATCTCCTGGCGCGCCCCGAGCTTGCCGATCTCGCGCGCACCGTCTGGGCCAACACGCGGGCCTTCATCGAGCGCAGCGCGACCGGCGAGACGCAGGTGTTGCAGCATCATCTCGCGGGCATGTTCGTTGCCGCCGGTGAAGCGCTCGCTGGCGACGCCGAGCTGCGCGGCGAGATCAACAAGGGGTTGGTGACGGTGCTCCGCAGCTTCGTCGCCGACCAGAAGAGCGGCGTCTCCACCTTCATCTCCGACCAGGTGAAATCGTGGAATATGGCGCAGCTGATTTCGCTGATTGAAATCAACATCGGCCGCGATCTGCAATACATCCGCTTCAACGGCTCGCTGATCGGCGGGCTCGCCGGTCTCACGCTCTACTCCGTAGAATTCCTGCTGCGATTGCTGTGACTTTTGCGTCACGCCCCTGAGCATTAACGCCCAGCCTATTGTGGCCCCGCGCCTGTCCCGCTTGAATGTCGGGAACCGGCCACCTAGCTGATTCATGTTGCGCTGCGGAACGTTCAAGAAGCCGGCGTATTGGAATTCATCGCCCCAGCCGGCATCGCGGCCGGTCTCCTTCCAAAGGAAACATTGATGACCGCCACCGCCCAGACCCTGCGCCCGCCGTCCCGTACCCTGATGTTTCTGGAGGGGCGCGCGATTCATGAGCTCGGCGCATTCCTCGGCGCGCTGCCGCTTCTGAGCCTCGCGCCGCGCGGCGACGGACATCCGGTTCTCGTGCTGCCGGGCTTGGTGGCCTCCGACGCGTCCACGCGTCCGCTGCGCGCGTTCCTGACGTCCAAGGGCTATGCGGTGAGCGGCTGGCGCCAGGGCCGCAATTACGGCCTGCGTTCGGGCGTGCAGCATGCGATGGTCGATCTGGTCCAGGAGCTCAACGACACCCATGGCCGCAAGATCAGTCTTGTGGGCTGGAGCCTCGGTGGCCTCTACGCGCGCCAGCTCGCCAAGATGATGCCCGAGCGGGTGCGTCAGGTAATCACGCTCGGCAGCCCCTTTGCCGGCGATCCCAAATCGACCAATGCCTGGCGTATCTATGAATGGGCCAGCGGACAGCGTGCCGATCAGGTCGATCCGCGCTTCGGCGGCGAGCTCGCCGTTCCGCCGCCGATGCCGACCACGGCGATCTTCAGCCGCACCGATGGCGTCTGCGCCTGGCAGGGCTGCATGGAAAAGACCGGCGCCGAGACCGAGAGCATCGAGGTGGAGAGCAGCCATTGCGGCATGGGGCATCACCCCGCCGCGGTCTATGCTGTGGCCGACCGTCTCGCGCAGACGGAAGGCGAGTGGCAGCCGTTTGATCGCAGCGGCTGGCGCAGCCTGGTCTATCCCGACCCGCATCGGTAGTGCTCTTCTTCACCTCGCTCCGCTTGCGGGGAGAGGTCGGATCGCATCGGAGATGCGATCCGGGTGAGGGGGACTCTCCGCGAGTCCAACTCCCACCGTTTCTGAGGAAGCAGCCCCTCACCCCAACCCTCTCCCCGTAAGAACGGGGCGAGGGAGAAGCAAGAGCGTTGCACCCGTCCATTGTCGTGCCTGCACCAAACGCGCTATGCCTCCCGCATGGCGCATCCGCTCTCCCGCATCATCGACCAGCTTAAGCGCGAGCCGTCGCGCACCGGCTCCATCGTCATCACGGTGTTCGGCGACGCCATCGTGCCGCGCGGGGGCTCGGTGTGGCTCGGCACGCTGCTGGAATTCTTCGCGGGCCTCGACATCGACAGCGGCGTGGTGCGCACCGCAATGTCGCGGCTCGCGGCCGATGGCTGGCTCACGCGCGAAAAGGTCGGCCGCAACAGTTTCTATCGGCTCGCCGAAAAGGGCCGGCAGACGTTTGAAGCTGCCACGCGCCACATTTACGATCCGCCACAATCCGACTGGACCGGACGCTTCGAGCTGCTCCTGATCGGCAATGGTGAGGACCGCGACGCCTCGCGTGAGGCGCTGCGCAACGCCGGCTTCGGCAGTCCGCTGCCGGGCGTGTGGGTCGCGCCGTCGGGCGTGCCGATCCCGGAGGAAGCTGCGGGCGCCATTCGCCTCGAAGTCTCGGCCGAGGACGACAGCGGGCGCCGCCTGCTCAGCGCGAGTTGGCCGCTGGACCGCACTGCGGACGCCTATCTCAAGTTCATGAAGATGTTCGAGCCGCTGCGCGCCGCCATCGCGCGCGGCGCGTCTCTCTCCGAGGCTGATGCCTTCACCGCGCGCATCCTCCTGATCCACTATTATCGCCGGGTCGTTCTGCGCGATCCGCTACTGCCCGAGAGCCTGCTGCCGGCCGACTGGCCGGGCAGGGCCGCCCGCGAGCTCTGCGGCGAAATCTATCGCGCGCTGCTCCTCCCGTCGGAACAATGGCTTGATGGCTACGGAACCAATAAGAAGGGGCCTTTGCCCCCGGCGCGAAAGCTGCTGGAACGGAGGTTCGCGGCCTGATTTTTATGTTACATAAAAATCTTGCATGAACTAATTTTTGTCATATATTGCCTCCCAACGAATTGGGAGGATGCGCATGTATACCCAGGCGCTCAATACAGCCGAGGCCGACGACCGCGGTCTTGAGGATGCAGCAAAGGCCGCGCGATTCCAGGCCCGCATCGATGCCGAAGAGCGCATCGAGCCGAACGATTGGATGCCGGCCGGCTATCGCAAGACACTGACCCGCCAGATCTCCCAGCACGCCCACTCCGAAATCGTCGGCATGCTGCCCGAAGGCAACTGGATTACGCGCGCGCCGTCGCTGCGTCGCAAGGCCGCGCTGCTTGCCAAGGTTCAGGACGAGTGCGGCCACGGGCTTTATCTCTACGCTGCCGCCGAGACGCTCGGCACCTCGCGCGAAGAGCTAGTCGACGCCATGCTCGCCGGAAAAGCCAAATACTCATCCATCTTCAACTATCCGACGCTGACCTGGGCCGACATCGGCACCATCGGCTGGCTGGTCGACGGCGCCGCGATCATGAACCAGATCCCGCTATGCCGCTGCTCCTATGGCCCCTATGCGCGCGCGATGATCCGCGTCTGCAAGGAGGAGTCGTTCCACCAGCGCCAGGGTTACGAGATCATGCTGACGCTGTGCCGCGGCTCGGACGAGCAGAAGGCGATGGCGCAGGATGCGCTGAACCGCTGGTGGTGGCCGGTGCTGATGATGTTCGGACCGCCCGATGCCACCAGCCAGCACAGCGACGTCTCGACCAAGTGGAAGATCAAGCGCTTCTCCAATGACGAGCTGCGCCAGAAGTTCGTCGATGCGACCGTGCCGCAGACGCAATATCTCGGGCTGACCATCCCCGATCCCGGCATGAGGCAGGATGCCGACGGGCACTGGCGCTACAGCGAGATCGACTGGACCGAATTCAAGCAGGTGCTCGCGGGCAACGGCCCGTGCAACCGCGATCGCATCGCCGCGCGCCGCAAGGCGCATGAGGACGGCGCCTGGGTGCGCGAGGCCGCAGCCGCTTATGCCGCAAAGCGCGCGCATCGCCAGACCGCACAAGCTGCCGAATAGGGAGATCACAATGGCCACGCCGAACACGCCGCTGTGGGAGGTCTTCATTCGCAGTCGCAACGGGCTCGCGCACAAGCATGTCGGCTCGCTGCATGCCAGCGACGCCACCATGGCCTTGCAGGCCGCGCGCGACATCTACACCCGCCGCGGCGAGGGCCTTTCGATCTGGGTGGTGCCGTCGACCGCGATCACCGCCAGCGATCCGGCCGAGAAGGGCATGATGTTCGAGCCGGCGGAATCGAAGATCTACCGGCATCCGACGTTCTACGAGGTGCCTGACGAAGTGGGGCACATGTGATGCCCGTCGCCAACATCGAAGTCTCCGAAACGCCGCTGGTGCTTTACGCGCTACGCCGCGCCGACGATGCACTGATCCTCGGCCACCGGCTGTCGGAATGGTGCGGGCATGCGCCGATGATGGAAGAGGACATGGCGCTCTCCAACATCGCGCTCGACCTCATCGGCCAGGCGCGCGAACTCTACTCTTACGCAGCCAAGGTCGAGGGCAGGGACAACGACGAGGACAAGCTCGCGTATCTGCGTGACGTAAGGCAGTACCGCAACCTGCTGCTGGTCGAGCAGCCCAATAGCGACTTCGCCCAGACCCTGGTACGGCAGTTCTTCTACTCCGCGTTCGCCGACCTCTACTGGCGCGCGATGATGGCCTCGCGCGATCCGACGCTTGCCGCCATTGCCGCCAAATCCGAGAAGGAGAGCGCCTATCACCTGCGGCATACCTCGGAATGGATCATACGGCTCGGCGACGGCACCGAAGAGAGCCACGCCCGCGCGCAAGCCGCGATTGACCACCTCTGGGCTTTCACTGGTGAGATGTTTGCCGTCGACGACAGCGAGCGCGCCCTGATCCATGCCGGTATCGTCGTCGATCCGGGTATCTTGCGCGGTTGCTGGCTGACGACGCTTTCCGATATCGTCAACGAAGCCACGCTCAAACTGCCGCAAAACGATTGGATGCAGCAGGGCGGCCGCGTGGGCCGGCACAGCGAGCATCTTGGCCATCTCCTCAGCGAGCTGCAATCGATGCAGCGCACCTTTCCGGGGCTGACATGGTGACGGTGCTCGACAGCGATACCGAGTTGCGCCGCCGCGCCTGGGATGCCGCGGCGAGTGTGGTCGATCCCGAAATTCCGGTGCTGACCATCGCCGATCTCGGTGTGCTGCGCGACATTTCTCTCAATGGCGGTCATGTCGAGGTCGCGATCACCCCGACCTATTCGGGCTGCCCGGCGATGAACATGATCGCGCTCGAAATCGAGCTCGCGCTGGAGCGCGCCGGTTTCCGCAGTCCCAAGGTCCGCACCGTGCTATCGCCGGCCTGGACGACGGACTGGATGAGCGAGGAGGGGCGCAGCAAGCTGCGCACCTATGGCATAGCGCCGCCGCAGGCCTCCAATTCGCGCCGTGCGCTGTTCGGCGAGCAGGCGGTTGTCTGCCCGCAGTGCGGTTCGGAGCAAACCGAACTGCTGTCCGAATTCGGCTCGACCTCCTGCAAGGCGCTGTGGCGCTGCAAGTCCTGCCGCGAACCCTTCGACTATTTCAAGTGTCATTGAGCATGTCAGCAGCCGCACCACGCTTCCATCGCCTGGCTGTCAACGATCTCCGCCGCGAGTCGTCGGATGCGGTATCGCTGACCTTCGCGATCCCGCGCGAACTCGCCGACGACTATGCGTTCAGCCCCGGCCAGTACCTCACGCTCCGCACGATGCTGGATGGCGAGGAGGTGCGCCGCTCCTATTCCATCTGCTCCGGTCCCGACGATGGCGAGATCCGCATCGCCGTGAAGAAGGTCGATGGCGGCGCGTTTTCGAGCTGGGCGGCCGACGACTTGAAATGCGGCGATGAGCTCGACGTGATGACGCCGACGGGCCGCTTCGGCGTGATCCCGCCGGCCGAGACCGGAAGCATCCATGTCGGCTTCGCCGCCGGCTCCGGCATCACGCCGATCCTGTCGATCGTGAAGGGCGTGCTGGCGCGCGAGCCGCAGAGCCGCTTCTTCCTGTTCTACGGCAACCGCGCGACCGACAACATCATGTTCCTCGAAGCGCTCGAGGAGCTCAAGGATCGCTTCATCGACCGTCTCTCGATCTTCCACGTCATCTCGGGCGAGGAACAGGACATCCCGATCCTGCACGGCCGGCTCGAAGGCGAGAAAGTAAAGGTGCTGCTGCGCTCGCTGGTGCCGGCCGCGAGCGTCGACCATGTTTTCGTTTGCGGTCCCCTTGGCATGAGCGAGGAGATCGAGGCGACCTGCCGCGATCTCGGCATCGCCGGCGAGCGCATCCATGTCGAGCGTTTCGTCTCCGAATTCGGCGGCAAGCCGCGCCCGAAGAAGATTGTTGCTCCCGATGCGCGCCCGAAGGCGATCGCCTCGCTGATTATCGACGGCAAGCGCCGCGACGTGCCGGTCGCCGAGGACGAGGCGATCCTCGATGCTGCGCTGCGCGCTGGCGTCGATCTGCCTTTTGCCTGCAAGGGGGGCATGTGCTCAACCTGCCGCGCAAAATTGGTGGAAGGCGAGGCGCCGATGGACATCAACTATTCGCTGGAGCCCTGGGAGCTGAAGGCCGGTTTTGTCCTGACCTGCCAGGCCAAGCCGTCGTCCGAGCGGGTCGTGGTCGATTACGACCACGTTTGACAGTCTTGACCAACCAGCAGAACATTGCGTCCAAACATTCGGCCGGGAGAGGCGCGTGAATCTCAAGACAGCATTGTCGCCCGAAGACGTGGCCCGCGCCTGTGCCGATGCGATGTGGGCGGAGGACGACGCCAGCAAAGGCCTCGGCATGGAAATCGTCGAGATCGGCCCGGGCTTTGCGACGCTGGCGATGACAGTGCGGCCGGACATGGTCAATGGCCAGCGCATTGCCCATGGCGGCTTCATCTTCACGCTTGCGGATTCCGCCTTCGCGTTCGCGTGCAACTCGCACAATGACCGTGTGGTTGCGGCGCTGGGCCAGATCACCTTCATCAAGCCCGGCAAGCTCGGCGACCGCCTCGTTGCAGCCGCGCGCGAGGTCGCGCGCGGCGGCCGCTCCGGCATCTACGACGTTCGCGTCACCGCCGGTGCCGCCGTCATCGCCGAATTCCGCGGGCATTCGCGTGTCATTCCCGGCACGTGGCTGCCAGAGCGAGGTCAATAAGCAAAAGAACAAACCAATGATGTGGGGAAACGAGAATGGCTTCGACGAAGCTGAAGGAAGGCGGCCACACCTATAGGGCCGAGATGGATGCGCATGAGCGCGCATCGCGCGACGAGATCAGGGCACTCCAGACGCAACGTCTCGCCTGGTCGCTGAAGCACGCCTACGACAACGTCGCGCATTACCGCAAGGCCTTCGACAAGGCCGGCGTGCATCCGTCCGACTTTCACGAGCTGTCCGATCTGGCAAAGTTTCCGTTCACGGTGAAGACGGATTTGCGTGACAATTATCCGTTCAACATGTTTGCCGTGCCGCGTGAAAAATTGGTGCGCGTACACGCCTCGTCTGGCACGACGGGCAAACCGATCGTCGTGGGCTACACCCAGCGCGATATCGACACCTGGTCGGAGGTGATGGCGCGCTCGATCCGCGCCGCCGGCGGCCGCACCGGCATGATCATCCACAACGCCTATGGTTATGGCCTCTTCACCGGCGGCCTCGGCGTTCACTACGGCGCCGAAAAACTCGGCTGCACGGTGGTCCCGATCTCGGGCGGCATGACCGAGCGGCAGGTGCAGCTCATCAACGATTTTCGTCCCGACATCATCACGGTCACGCCGAGCTACATGCTGGCGATCCTGGACGAGTTCAAGCGCCAGAAACTCGACCCGCGCCAATGCTCGCTCAAGGTCGGCATTTTCGGCGCCGAGCCCTGGACCAACGCGATGCGCGGCGAGATCGAGGACGCCTTCGACATGGACGCGACCGACATCTATGGCCTCTCCGAGGTGATCGGGCCCGGCGTCGCGCAGGAATGCATCGAGACCAAGGATGGTCTCCATATCTGGGAGGATCACTTTTATCCCGAGGTGATCGATCCCGAGACCGGTGCGGTGCTGCCGGACGGCGAGAAGGGTGAGCTGGTCTTCACCTCGTTGACCAAGGAAGCCTTCCCGATCGTCCGCTATCGCACCCGCGACCTGACGCGGCTGTTGCCGGGCACGGCGCGGCCGGGCATGCGGCGCATGGAGAAGGTGACGGGGCGTTCGGACGACATGATCATCCTGCGCGGCGTCAATCTGTTTCCGACCCAGATCGAAGAGGTGCTGCTCGCGACCGACTGGTGTGGCGGCCACTTCGTCCTGGAGCTGACCCGTGAAGGCCGTATGGACGAACTGACCATCATCGCAGAGGCGCGCCCCGAAAGCTGGGACGGCCGGGGTCTCTTGGACCATGCGGACCGGATATCGACCCACATCAAGAACACGATCGGCATCAGCTCCAATGTGCGGGTGGTCGCCCCGGCCACGCTGGAGCGCTCGCTCGGCAAGGCCAAGCGGCTTTACGACAAGCGGCCGAAGGATTGACTTGACCATCCGTAAGGGCGACAAGGCCCGCGAGAAATCGTGGGTCTTTCGATGTCATCAGCCGATCCCAAAACCGTCGAAGCGCGCTGCGTTCGCCTCAATGCCAAGGCCGAGAACGCCGCCGCGATTGCACCTCGCCTCGAGCGTCATACGCTCACGTGCGGTGCAAACGATCTCCTGATCGAAGTGAAGGCCGCGGCTGTCAACCCGTCGGACGTCAAGGCAGCGACCGGGCTGATGCCCTATGCAGTCTTCCCACGGACGCCCGGCCGCGACTACGCCGGTGTGGTGATCGGCGGGCCGGCCGGCACGATCGGCCGCAAGGTGTTCGGCTCCTCCGGTGATCTCGGCATCCGCCGCGACGGCACCCATGCCACCCATCTTGTCGTCGAGGCCGATGCTGTCGTCGACAAGCCGAAGAGCGTATCCTGGGCGGAGGCCGCCGGCATCGGCGTTCCCTTCGTCACCGCCATGGAAGGTTTTCGCCGCGCCGGCCTGCCGAAGAGCGGTGACACCGTTCTGGTATTCGGCGTCAACGGCAAGGTCGGCCAGGCCGCGGTGCAGATTGCGACCTGGCAGGGTGCGCGCGTCATCGGCGTGGTGCGCAAGGCCGAGGCTTATGAAGGCCACAGCAACGCGCCCGTCGAGGTGATTGACTCCTCCGCCACCGATGTCGCCGCGCGCGTGCGCGAAGTGAACGGCGGCAAGGGTGCCGACATCGTCTTCAACACCGTCGGCGATCCCTATTTTCAGGCAGCACACAAATCGCTGGCACTTCGCGGTCGCCAGATCCTGATCGCCGCGATCGACCGCATCGTGCAATTCAACATCCTCGAATTCTACCGGGGGCAGCACACCTATGTCGGCATCGACACGCTCGGCCTGCCGTCCGCCGCAACGGGCGCGGTGCTGCGCGACCTCGGGCCCGGTTTTGCGAGCGGCCACCTGAAGCCGTTCCCGATCAAGGCCAATGCGATCTATCCGCTGGAGCGCGCCAAGGAAGCTTATGCGGCCGTCGCTGGCTCCTCGCGCGATCGCGTGATCCTGAAGCCGTAACCATGGAGTCGTCCGCTCAACTCGTCATCCTCGCCGGCCTCGCCATCGGGCTCGTCTACGGCGCTGTCGGCCTGCTCAGCGGCTTCTGCCTGATGAGCAGCATGCGCGGCTTTCTGGCGAAGGGCGACGGCCGGCTGGTGCGGACCTATGCGCTGGCGATCGCGGTTGCGATTGCGGCTAGCCAGTTTCTCGCCGGCAGCGGCGCGGTCGACCTCGGCAAGTCGATCTACCTGCAACCGACGTTTTCGGCGCCGGTGCTGTTCCTCGGCGGCCTCCTGTTCGGCTACGGCATGGTGCTGTCGAATGGCTGCGGCTCGCGCGCTCTGGTGTTGCTCGGCCGCGGCAATCTCCGCTCCTTCGTCGTCGTGATCGTGCTCGCGATTGCCGCGCAGATGACACTCAAGGGCCTGATTGCACCCGCGCGCATTGCGCTGGTTCAAGTCTCGCAAGCTACGGTCAGCGCCAATTCGTTCCCGTCGCTGCTGGCGACCGTCGGTCTCGGCGAAGCCGTCTCGCGCGTGCTGGCTTCCGTCGCGATCGTCGTTGCGCTGATCTTCTTTGCTTTCGCGCATCCGGCGTTCCGCCGCTCGCCGGGCCAGATCGCGGCCGGCATCATCATCGGCCTCCTCGCCGCCGGCGGCTGGTTCGCCACCGGTTATCTCGGCGCTGACGACTTCAGCCCGGTTCCGGTGACGTCGCTTACCTTCATCGCGCCGATCGCGGACGCCCTGCAATACGCCATGCTCTCGACCGGCCTGACGCTCAACTTCGGCATCGCGACGGTCGCCGGCGTCTTCGCCGGCAGTCTAGTCACCGCGCTCGCCACGGGCCGCTTTCAGCTCGAAGGCTATTCCTCGCCACGCCACATGCTCCGCTCGGCCGGCGGCGCCACGCTGATGGGGATCGGCGGCGTGATGGCATTCGGCTGCTCGATTGGGCAGGGGCTCACCGGCATGTCGACGCTCGCGGTGGGCTCGTTCATTGCGGTTGCCGGAATCCTGCTCGGCACGACGGCGGGCCTGCGCGGTGCGCTGCGGGTTCAGCCCCTCGCGATGGCCTGATCCCGCAGCAGTCGGTCGCCTAGAGTCGCAAGGCCGATGCCGGCGACGATCAGCGCTGCCGCGATGGCAAGACTGATGTCGATCGGTTCGCCCAGCAGGATCGCAGCACTGGCTATGCCGACGAGTGGCGTCGCGGTGGTGCCGAGCGACGTCGTCAGGGCCGAGATGCTCTTGTTCACCATCGACATCGCCCAATAGGCCAGCGCCGTTCCGATCAGGCCCGAATACAGGAACAGCTGCACCGGCTTCCACGACCATTCCACGTGCGGCAGACCGTCTGTGATCGTTGCGGCGATCGACAGCACGATCGTCGCGACCAGCACCTGCCAGATCAAAAGCTGGAGTGGCGAGGCGATCCAGCGATGTGCACGGATGTAGATGATGTTCGCGGCCCAGCAGATCGCGGCCAGGATCACCATGCCGGCGCCAAGCAGGACGTTGACGTTGGTCCAGTCGATCGATGCCGGATTCAGGATCACGGCAAGGCCCGCTAGTCCAAGCAATGCGCCGGCGACTTTGGGCGTGGTCAGTGTATCCTTGCCCAGCAGTGGCGCCGCGAGGGCGACCCAGAGCGGCGTCGTATAACCCAGCACGATGCCCTTGCTGGCGGGCAGAAAACGCAGGCCGGCCGCGACCAGCGTCGAGAACAGCGTCATGTGCAGCAAGGCGACACTGAGGACCACGGGGATGTCGCGTCGCTCCGGAATGACCAGATTGTTGCTCAGTCCGAGGATCACGAACAATCCAGTTAGCGCGATCCAGCTGCGGATTGCCGCGGTCCACAGCGGCGGAACGAATTGCACCAGCTGCTTCGTCACCGACCAGTTCACGCCCCAGGCCAGCACGACGATGAGGAAGAGGCTGACGGCGGTGCGGGGTGACAGGGGAGAATTCATCGCAAGGTCCTTGAAGCAGTCTGGCCCGGGGCATAGCATCTCAATTGGCACCTTAAAAAGTGCCAGACTGAGAAGGAATAAGGTGCCAGTTTCAGAAGAGATGATTGCCGGACTGATTGGGCTGAAGCGGGCCGGGGAGGAAGGGCTGGTGGCGCAGTTGACGAGCCAGCTGAGGAGCCTGATCGCAAGCGGCCGTATCGGTAAAGGCCACGCCTTGCCATCGAGCCGCCGGCTTGCGAGCGATCTCAACGTCTCCCGCAACACCGTCACCTATGCGTTCGAGCAGCTCGCCGCGGAGGGATATCTGGCAGCGTCGCGCGGGCGGCGCCCAGTTGTGACGGTCGATGGCGGCGAGCGGATCGAAGCAGCAGGCGCTGCCACATCGCGTGTGCGTTCGCCGAGGCCGCGGCTCTCTCCGTGGGCGTCGAAGCTCCAGCAGACCGACTGGCCGATGTCCTATCTGGCCCCGCTGCGTCCCCTGCGTCCGGGGCATGGTGATTTCAGGGAGTTTCCGAACGAGGTCTGGGCACGCTGCCTGCGCCGCAGCGCCGTGCTTGCGGCCAAACGCGAGCTCGGCCCGGTCAACCGGCCGCGGCTGCGCGAGGCGCTCGCGCATTATCTCGCGACCAGCAGAGGGGTCCGCGCCACGGCTGACCAGATCATGATCCTGCCGAGCGCGCAGGCGGCGCTGACCTTGATTGCGGCTGCCGTCATCGCGCCGGGCGACGATGTCTGGGTCGAGGATCCCGGCTATCCCGGCGCCGCGGCTGCCTTTCGAGCGTCCGGTGCGCGTGTGACCGGCGTGAGGCTGGACGAGCAGGGCATGCAGGGGATGCCGAAAATGGCAACGCCAACGCTGATCTTCATGACGCCGACGCATCAGCACCCGACGGGACGGTTGATGTCGCTCGCCCGCCGCACCGAGTTTCTCGGTGCCAGCAGGCCGGGCAAGACCTGGATCGTGGAAGACGATTACGACGGTGAATTCCACTACGATAGCCGGCCGGTGCCGGCCTTGCAGGGGCTCGATGCCCATGGCCGCGTGTTCTATGTCGGCACGTTCTCGAAGGCGATGACGTCGGATATCCGGCTCGGCTATCTCGTCGCGCCGCCGGCGCTGGTCAGCACTTTGGAGATCGCACAACGGCACGTCGGGCTGATTGCCGCCAGCCATATCCAGGAAGCGCTGGCCGAGTTCATCACGGACGGCCATTTTCTCGCGCATGTCCGGCGGATGCGCCGGCTCTATCATGCGCGTCGCGATCACCTTGTGGAGGGACTGAAGCGCCATCTCGGCGACGTGCTGTCCGTTGAGGTGCCCTCGGGCGGCATTCAGCTCGTCGCCCGCCTCAAGCGTGGGACCGCAGATCAAGCGGCGGTAAAGCGGCTGGTGGCAGCAGGAGTTGAGACTCGCCCCTTGTCCAGCCTCGCGCTCGGCCGGCCGCGCGATCACGGCCTGCTGCTCGGCTTTGCGGCCTGGCGCGAGAACGAAATCAGCGCGGCCGTGCGGACGATGGCGTCGTGTTTCTAGCGCGATCGCGCTAGCTCACAGCCCTGGTCACAATGCGGATCTCCGAGGTGAGTGTGCGGTGCACCGGACATTTGTCGGCGATCTCCATCAGCTTCTTGCGTTGCTCGGCATCGAGCGCGCCGTCGATCGCAATGTCGCGCTCGATCTGGTCGAGCATGCCGTCGCGCGTTTCGCACTCCTCGCAGTCCTTGGCGTAGATCTTGGAATGCTTCAGCGTGACCGTGACACGATCAAGCGGCAGGGACTTGCGGTCGGCATACAGGCGCATGGTCATGGAGGTGCAGGCTCCGAGACCGGCGAGCAGGAAATCATAGGGGCCCGGGCCGGCATCCTCGCCGCCGGCGGCAACCGGTTCGTCCGCCACCAGACGATGTGGCCCGACCGAAATGATCTGGTTGAACTTGCTCTTGCGGGTTTCCTGCACCACGACCAGACGCGGCGCTTCGGACGAGTCTGCCGCCGTCGCGGGTTTGGCGACTTCGACGTAGCGGTTTGCCCAAGTCGCGATCACGTCGGCGGCGTAGAGCGCGTCGGCCGGCTTGGTCAGGAGATGATCGGCATGGTCGAGCGAGACGAAGCTCTTGGAATGCTTTGCCGCAACGAAGATCTTCGTTGCGTTGTCGATGCCGACGGTGTCGTCGACCGGCGAATGCATCACCAGCAGCGCCTTGTGCAGGCCGGTGACGTCCTTCATCAGTTCGTGCTCGACGATGTCGTCGAGGAATTCGCGTTTGATCCGGAACGGACGGCCAGCAAGTGAAACCTCGACTTCGCCCTGCGCGCGGATCGCGTCGACATGCTCCTTGAACAGGCCGGTGACGTGGGCGGGATCGGACGGGGCCGCGATGGTCGCGACCGCTTTCGCCTCGGGAATCCTTCCTGCCGCCGCGAGGATCGCGGCGCCGCCGAGGCTGTGGCCGATCAGGATCGACGGCGCCTTGCGGGTCGCGCGCAGATGGTCGGCCGCGTGCACGAGATCGGCGACGTTGGAGGAAAACGTCGAATTGGCGAAATCGCCTTCGCTTGAGCCGAGACCGGTGAAGTCGAAGCGCAGCACTGCAATGCCTTTGGCAGCAAGCGCAACCGAGATGCGTTTGGCCGCCAGCGTGTCCTTGCCGCAGGTGAAGCAGTGCGCGAACAGCGCGAAGGCCACGGGCTCACCGTCCGGCAGCTCCAGCGCGGCTGCAAGCTGATGGTTGCCTTCGCCGGTGAATTGAAAGCGTTCCGTCGGCATGGGCTTCCCCTCGTTCTTGTTGAATCCTAGTCGCCTGAATAGCGCTGCTCGGCCCAGGGATCGCCGCGGTTATGGTAGCCGCGGACTTCCCAGAAGCCCGGTGCGTCCTCGGTCACGAATTCGATGGCCTGGAGCCATTTGGCGCTCTTCCAGAAATAGAGATGCGGCACGACCAGCCGCACCGGGCCGCCATGCTCGTCCGACAGCGGTTCGCCCGACCAGCTATGGGTGAGCAGCGCGTCCTCGGCGGCAAAGTCTTCCAGTGCGAGGTTGGTGGTGTAGCCGTCATAGCAGTGCAGCGCCACGAAGTGCGCATCCTCGCGCGGCTGGCAGGCCGCGAGCAGTTCGCGCGTCGCTAGCCCTTCCCACTGGTTGTCGTAGCGCGACCAGGTGGTGACGCAGTGGATGTCTGAAGTGAACTGCGTCTGCCTTTGAGCAGCAAACTCCGCATACGTCCAGAACACGGAGTTCTTGATTGCGCCGTAGACGTCGAGCCGCCAGCGCTCACGCGAAACCGGCGGCACGACCCCAAGATCGAGCACGGGCCAGTCCTTGGTGAGATGCTGGCCGGGCGGCAGCCGCTGGTCTTCCGGGCGGATAGTCCTGCCCGTCAGGAAGCGGCCCTCGCGCGCCCACTTCTCCTTGGCGCGCGTCAGCTTGCTGTCGGATGGCGGCTCGTCGGCCATGAGCTACTCGTGGCGATGCATCGCGGAGGCATGTTTGGTGTCGCGCATGGTAGAATAGATGATCAGCGACAGGCAGATGACGCCGCTGAGATAGTAGTAGAACCATTCCTCATGTCCGATGCTCTTGAAATAGAGCGCGATCGCCGGCGCCGTGCCGCCGAAGACCGAGACTGTGATGGCATAGGGCAGGCCTACGCCGAGGGCGCGGACATTGGTCGGAAACAGCTCGGCTTTGACCACCGCGTTGATCGAGGTGTAGCCTGCGACGAACAGCCAGGCACAGCAGATCAGGATGAACGCTGTGAATGGCGACTTGGTCTCCTTCAGCGTCATCAGCAGCGGCACGGTCGCGAGCGTGCCGGCGACGCCAAAGAAGATCAGCAGCGGCTTGCGACCGATCTTGTCGGAGATCGCGCCATAGATCGGCTGCAGGATGGTCGCGAAGATCAGCGTGCCGAAGATCACGAAAGTAGTCTGGTCCTCGGTCAGCCCGACCGAGAGTTTGACGAAAGTCTGCATGTAGGTGGTGAAGGTGTAGAACGCCGCGGTGCCGCCCGCGGTCAGGCCGACCACCAGCAACAGCTCGCGCGGATATTTCAGCAAATTGGCGATCGAGCCGGTCGGCTTCGCCAGTTTCTTGGCTTCCTCGAACGCTTCGGTCTCGTGCAGGCCGCGCCGCATCACCGCGGCGAAGATCGCGAGCATCGCGCCGATCACGAAGGGAATCCGCCAACCCCAGGCTTTCAGCTCCTCGGGCGTGAGGAATACCTTTTGCAGGAGCAAGAGCACGATGATCGCGGTGAGCTGGCCGCCGATCAGCGTGACGTACTGAAAGCTCGAATAGAAGCCGCGGTGCTTGGGGTCGGCGACCTCGCTGAGGTAGGTGGCGCTGGCGCCATATTCACCGCCGAGGCTCAGGCCTTCGATGACGCGGGCGAGCGCGAGAATCACCGGGGCGGCAAAACCGATCGTGGCATAGGTCGGCGTGAGCGCGATGATCAGTGAACCGAAGCACATGAAGACGACCGACAGCGTCAGCGAGATGCGGCGGCCGAAATTGTCGGCGATGTAGCCGAACAACCAGCCGCCCAGCGGCCGCATCAGGAAGGTCGCCGCGAACACAACGGCGACGTTCAATTGCTGGACGACGGGATCACTGCCTGGGAAGAAGGCGGGAGCGAAATAGAGCGCGAACGCTGTATAGGCGTAGAAATCATACCATTCGACGAGATTGCCGATCGAGCCGATGAAGATCGCCTTGATCCGCCGCTCGGCGTCGGCGACGTCAAAATGCTCGGAGGCCGGTTTGATTGCTTGCTCTGTCACGTCCGGCCTCCCAGAAATCCAATGTCTGGGAGCCTACATCGCCTTTCCGAGCAAAAATGGCAACTGGCGGGGGCCTCTCACCGTGCCCTGCGACCAGGTCACGGTGCCTGCCGGGTCGAGCCGGAAGTCCGGAATCCGCTTCAGCCATTCCTCCAGCGCGACCTGCATCTCCATCCGCGCCAGATTGGAACCGACGCAGCGATGGATGCCAAGGCCAAAGGCGGCATGGCGGTTCTCCCGCCGGTCGATCACGACCTTGTCAGCGTCCGGAAACATTTTTGGATCCCGGTTGGCGGCTGGGAAGGAGAGCAGCACCATGTTGCCAGCCTTGACCGGGCAGCCCGAGATCGTGGTTTCCTTGACCACCTCGCGCGCCATCGTCACCGGCGAATAGGCGCGCAGCAGCTCCTCCACGGCGGTCGGGATCAGCGCGGGCTCGGCGGTCAGGCGCTCGCGGTCGGCCGGCGTCCGGGCGAGGTGCCAGAGCGAGGAGCCGATCGCGCTCCAGGTGGTGTCGATGCCGGCAATCAGGAGCAGGCGCAGCGAGCCCAGCACGTGGGCTTCCTCCAGCGGCTGGCCGTCTTTGCCCTTGGCATTCATCAGATAGGAGATGAGATCGTCGGTCGGCTTCTTCCTGCGCTCCTCGATATGAGCCCTGAAATAGTCGCTCATCTCGTGCACGGCCTGGAGCAGCATGGTCTCGTCCTTGATGCCGAGCTCAAGGATCATGTGGATCCAGTTGATGAAGAGGTCGCTATCGCTCTCGGGAATGCCGAGCATGTGGGCGATCGCGCGCACCGGGATGTGCTTGGTGTAACGCGCCGCCGCATCGACCCCGGCTTCGGCGATGAAGCCGTCGATCAATTCGTTGCAGATGGCGCGGACGCGCGGCTCGAGCTTCTTCATAGCGTCCGGCGTGAACGGCGGCAGTAGCAATTGCTTGGCCGGCTTGTGCACGGGCGGATCGGAGGTGATCGGCGGGGCGGCGTTCTGGGTTACCTCGGGCCGCGCGTCGCGGACGATGATGCGGCGCGACGAAAAATGCTCGGTGTCGTTGGCGATCTCCCGCACCGCCTCATAGGTCGTCGGCATGTAGCAGCCGAGGAAGCGTTCGGTGCGCACGACGGGGCTTGCGGCGCGTAGTTCCTCCCAGATCGGGAAGGGGTCTTCCGTCCATTGCGGGTCGGTGTGGTCGAAATCGTTGACCCAGTCGGTCACGGGCGGATGGGCGGCAGGTTGGCTGACGTCGGACATCTCGGAATCCCTTGGAGCTCGTGTTCGCTGAAGGCACGCAAACGGGCAGAAGCCGCGCTACTCTTCGATCACATCGATTGCGATTTCCGGACAATTGGATTTTGCAAGCCAGGCCTTGTCTTCGAGTCCCGGCGGGACAGTTCCGTCCCCCGCTTCGTGGGCGTTGCCGTACTCGTCGAGTTCGAACAGCTCCGGTGCGAGCGCCCTGCAACGTGCATGGCCCTGGCATTTGTCGGGATCGACGTGAACTCTCAGTCGCTCTGTCATTGCGGCTTCCTCGGTCGTATGCGAGCGGTCCGAAGGACGGCTCGCGTTCCTCATGTCAGTTTCTATCGGCGGCGTTGGTTGCCAAGCTTTAAGTTATATCCTATTACATTCGCGACAGGCTTCCCCTGTCAAGCGCAAACTTATAGGCTCGGCGCAACATGCGTTCACAACTTGCCCGTAAGCCGCCCAATACCTACCACCATGGCGATCTCCGCGACGCCTTGATCAAGGCCGCGCTGCGCGAGGCCGAGCAGGGCGGGGCGGAGGCGATCAGCATCAAGGCGCTGGCAAAACAGCTCGGCGTCTCGCAGCCGGCGCCGTACCGGCATTTCGCTGACCGGGAAGCGCTGCTCGCGGCGGTGACGGCGGAGGCGTTCCGGCAGCTCAGCGCGATCCTGCGCGAGGCGATGGCGAAGTCGTCGAAACAATCAAAACTGTCGCGGCTGGCTCAGGCGACGCTGGAATTCGGTCTTCGCCGCAATGGGATCTACCGGCTGATGTTCGCATCGCGCACCGTGTCCTGCGCGGCCAAGGGCAGCGAGCTGCACGAGGCCACGCGCGAGACGTTTGTGCTGGTTATTGAAGCTCTGGAGGCGCCGGCGGTCGGCTACTTGCGCGAGCGGCACGCGCTCAAGATCTGGGCGGCGCTACACGGCGTGGTGACGCTGGCCGAGCAGGGCCTGTTCACCGGCGAGGCCGCGCATGCCACGCGCGAGGAGCTGGTCGAGGATTTCGTCAACGAGACGAAGACGGCGCTCGCGACCGCGATCAAGGACGCGCGCCGCAAGGAGAAGGCCGGCGCTTAAGTCTTTGCCGCGTGCAGCTTCATCAGCTTTTGCACGGCGCTGTCCGGCGTCGTGACGACAGGGCGGCCGGTGGCCTCCGCAACCAGCGGCGCCGTGGCCGCGATGCTGAACTGCGCGAGCGCTATGACATCGCAATCGCGCAGGTCCTTTGATGCTTCCACAATCAGCCGATCGTGTTCGGTACGGTCGCCGCGGTCGAGTGCAGCCAGCGCGCCCTCGGCAAGTCTCGGCACGATCTGGACCGAGGCGGGAAACTCCGGCGGCATCGAGACCAGCGTCGGCGGGAAGGTCGAGAGCAGGCCGACCCGCTTGCCCATCGTCACCGCCTGCTCGATCATGGCTTCGTTCGGCTTGAGCACCGGCATCGGCGCATGCGCCGCTGCGACCGCCTCGATGCAGGGGCCGAAGGCCGAGCAGGTGAACAGGATCGCGTCCGCGCCCGTCGCGACCGCGTAATCGCCGAGCGCGAGGAAGCGCTCGGTCATGGCATCGGTGAGCGCGCCGTCGCACGCCAGATCCGCCGACAGGCTGTCATCGAGCAGGTTCATCAGCCGTACCTCGGGCCAGGCCGTTGCGAACGCCGCCTCGATCGGAGCGATGGAATGCTTGAGGGCGTGGATCAGGGCGATGCGAGGGGGTGTCGTCATTGAACGTGACTACCTGGAAAAGAATCTCGTGCCCCGGACGCAGCGCAATGCGTAGTGTGGCGCTGCAGAGCCGGGGCCCATCGTGGCCGCTGGGTCCCGGCTCTGCGCAGCAGCGTTACACGCTGCAGCGCGTTCGGGACACGCGTGTTTACTTGAACGGAATGGCGTACATCAAGCCACCCTTGCTCCAGAGGCCGTTGAGGCCGCGTTCGAGCTTGAGCGGGCTCGCCTTGCCGACATTGCGCTCGTAGATCTCGCCGTAATTGCCGGTGGCCTTGATCGCCGTGACCAGCCATTTGTTGTCGAGCCCGAGCCGCGAGCCGAGATCGCCGGAGGCGCCGAGCAGGCGCTGGATCGCAGGCGTCTGCGACTTCGCCATCTCATCCACGTTGCCCTGCGTGACGCCGAGCTCCTCTGCCTCGATCAGGCCGTAATGCAGCCAGGTGATGATGTCGCTCCAGACTTCGTCGCCGTTGCGGGTGAAGGGGCCGAGCGGCTCCTTGCTGATGGTCTGCGGCAGCACGACGTAATCGGCAGGGTTCGGTGCCGCGGTGGTCACGGCGCCCGCGAGTGCGGAAGCGTCCTGGGTCATGGCATCGCAGCGGCCGCCGAAGAAGGTCTGGTACATGGTGTCGACGCGATCAAACACCAGCGGCTTCCAGTCGATGCCGTTGGCGCGACCGTAATCGCCGAGCGTGACCTCGTGCGTAGTACCTTGCGCGACGCAGACGGTGGCGCCCTTGAGATCCTTGAGCTCCTTCACGCCGAGGTCCTTCTTCACGACAAAGCCCTGGCCGTCGTAGAAGTTGATCGGGCCTTGCCGCAGGCCCAGCGTCACGCCGCGCAAATAGGTCTGCGTCGAGTTGCGGTAGAGCACGTCGATCTCGCCCGATTGCAGCGCGGTGAAACGGTTCTGCGCCGTCAGCGAGACGTAACGCACCTTGTTGGGGTCGCCGAGGACGCCGGCCGCGAGCGCGCGGCAATAGTCGACGTCGAGGCCCTTGTAATTGCCTTGCGAGTCCGGCGCGGAGAAACCTGCAAAGCCCGCGCTGACGCCGCACACCAGCGTGCCGCGGCTCTTCACCGTGTCGAGCGTCGCCGCCGACGCGATAACCGTCGAAGCCGCGAGCACACCTGCCGCAATAACCACTTTCCTCATCATAATACTCTCCCCTCAGTGATTGACACTACGCAACACGTCGTCGACGGCCGTGCCGAGCTTGTCGACGATCAGGTCGATTTCGTCGGCCGAAGTGATATAGGGCGGCGCCAGTAGCACATGGTCGCCGCGGACGCCGTCCACGGTGCCGCCGCCCGGATAGCAGCCCAGCCCATTGGCGAAGGCCTCCGCCTTGATCTTCTGGTTGAGCTTGAGCGCCGGATCGAACGAGGTGCGGCTGGCGCGATCGGCGACGAGCTCGATCGCCCAGAATAGCCCGCGGCCCCTGATATCGCCGACATGGCGGTGATTGCCGAAGCGCTCGATCAGGCGCTGCTCAAGCTGCTTGCCACGCTTCTTCACCCGGTCGAGCAGGCCGTCCTCGCGGATCACATCCTGCACCGCGAGCGCGGCCGCGCAGGCGAGGGGATGCGCCAGGTAAGTATGGCCGTGCTGGAATGCGCCCGAGCCAGCTCGGATCGTGTCGATGATCTTGCCGCTCGCGAGCATCGCTCCGATCGGCTGGTAGCCGCCGCCGAGACCTTTTGCGATGGCCTGGATGTCGGGCGCGACGCCCTCCTGCTCCCAGGCATGGGTGGTGCCGGTGCGGCCCATGCCACTCATGACCTCGTCGAGGATCAGCAGCGCGCCATGCCGGTCGCAGATCTCGCGGACCGCCTTGAAGTAGCCGTCCGGCGCGGTCACGGCACCCGCAGTGGCGCCGACAACGGGCTCGGCGAGAAATGCAGCGACGGTGTTCGGACCAAGCCGCTGGAACTCGGCCTCGAGCTCCGCGGCGAGCCGCGCCACGAACTGAGTATCCGATTCACCGTCGTGCTTCTCGTGATAGGCAAAGGCCGGCGTCACGTGGCTGAAGGCAGCCGACAGCAGCGGCGCATAGGGCGCGCGACGCCAGGCATTGCCACCGGCGGCGAGGGCGCCGAGCGTGTTGCCGTGATAGCTCTGTCGCCGCGCGATGAAATGCTGCCGCTGCGGCTCGCCGCGCTCGATGAAATATTGCCGCGCGAGCTTGATGCTGGCCTCGATCGCTTCCGACCCGCCGCTGACGAAATAGGCATAAGCGAGGCCGCCGGGCTCGTGGCCCACCAGCGTCTCGGCCAGCGCCTCGGCCGGCTCGGACGAGAAGAAGGCGGTGTGGGCATAGGCCAGTGCCGAGGCCTGCTTCGCCATCGCCGCGATCACGCGCGGATGCTGGTGGCCGAGGCAGGAGACCGCCGCGCCGCCGGAGGCATCGATGATGCGCCGTCCGTCCTCGGCGAAGAGATAGACGCCTTCGCCGCCGATCGCCTTGGGCGGCGTCTCGCGCAACGAACGATGCAGCACGCGGCTGGTGCGAGCGGCCATGGGTCAACCTTTCTCTGGGACGTAGGTCGAGGCTGCAGCGAGCCGCGCCTCTGTATTTTCGAGACGCTTCTTCGCGGCCGTGCCGCCGAGCGAGAAGGTCACCGCGGCCAGCGACTGCGCAATCGCAATGGCGCCAGTGAGACTCGGGAAGAAGCCAGGCGAGGAGGCCGCTTCGAACAGCAGCACGTGGTCGGCGCCTTCGGCCATCGGTGCCGAGAGGCTATCGGCGATCGCGATCAGCGTCGCCCCGGCACGGTAGGCAGCTTGTGCGACGCGGACGCTCGCATGTGTATAAGGCAAGAACCCGATGACGATGACCGCTTCGCCGGGCCGGAAGGCGCCGAGGTCGAGATCGTCAGGGCCGGACGTACCGACGATCTGCACCTGTTCGGGACGGAATAGCCGTAGTTCGTAGTTCAGCAGCTCCGCGACGCTGCGGCAGCTCCGATAACCGGTGATCCAGATCCGCCTGGCGTCATGCAGTGCGCGGGCCGCTTCCGTGATCGCGTGTGCGGAGATGCGCGGAAGGCCGGCAGCCTCGGCCGCGAGCTTGTCGGTGACCAGTGCGACATCGGCGTGCGGGCCATGGCTGCGGCTTTTGGCGCGGCCGGAGAACGGCGAGATTTGCGACGGCCGTCGCGCCTCGGTCAGTGCCGCGCGTAATTCATCCCAGCCGGAATAGCCGATGGCCTTTGCGAGCCGCGTGAATGCGGCGGGATCGGCGCCGGCTTCCGCCGCGAGATCGCGCATTGAACGGGTGGTGGCATCGTAATCATTCGCTGCGACGAAACGTCCGACCTCCTGCAACCGCATCGGAAGCGATGGCAATGCGATGCGCAGTTCGCTCAGCGGCGAGGATTTCGCGGGCTCGGCCATGAAACATTTGTTGCACGAATTAGAGTTTGGTGCAACAGTTGACGTGAGCCGCCGGAAATCGCTGTTTTCAAGAAGGATTTTTGTGCTGTGACCACCGATGATCCCAGGCCGCCGCCGCGCCGCCGTTTCTTCGCCGCGCTAGGACCCAATGAGTTGAAGGGCCTGTTCTGGCAAATCGTGGTCGTCGGGATCGCGGTCGCCGTCATCGCCTTCCTCTGGACCAACACCGTCACCAATCTCTCGGCCCGCCGCATCACCACCGGCTTCGCCTTCCTCGGCCGCGAGGCCGGCATGCCCATCGCCGACAGTCTGCTCTCCTACAATCCGAAGAACACCTACCTCTGGGCCTTCGTGGTCGGTGTCGCCAACACTCTTCGCGTCGCGGTGATCGGCATCGTGCTTGCGACCATTCTGGGCACGCTGATCGGGATCTCGCGGCTATCGGCCAATTGGCTGCTATCCCGGTTCGCCGCCGTCTACGTCGAAGTCTTGCGCGACATCCCGCTGCTGCTTCAGCTCCTGTTCTGGTATGTGCTGATGCAGGCGCTGCCGGCCGCGCGCGCGGCGTGGCGGCCGGTCGAGGGCGTGTTCCTCTCCAATCGCGGATTGATTTTACCGGCGGTCCCGATCGGGCTGCCACAGCTTCGGGTGTTTGGCGCGGTCGTGCTGGGCTTGGCCGCGTTCTATCTCATTCAGCGATGGCTGATTGCGCAGCAGATGCGCGATGGCAAGCCGCGGCCAGCATGGCCCTTTGCGCTCGGCGTCATTGTCGTGCTGCCGGCGGCGGTGTCGGTGTTGCTCGGCGTGTCCTGGACGATTGAATGGCCCGAGTTGCGCGGCTTCAACTACATCGGCGGGCTCACGCTCTCGCCTGAGTATTTTGCACTGCTGCTCGCGCTCGTGACCTACACCTCGGCCTTTATCGCCGAGATCGTGCGCAGCGGCATCCAGTCGGTGCCGCGCGGCCAGTGGGACGCCGCCAATGCGCTCGGCCTGCGTCGCAGCTTCATGCTGCGCCAGATCATTTTGCCGCAGGCGCTCCGCGTCATCGTACCGCCCATGACCAGCCAGTATCTCAACCTGACCAAGAACTCCTCGCTCGCGGTGGCAATCGGCTACCAGGACGTGGTCTCGATTGCCAACACCACGCTGAACCAGACTGGGCAGGCGATCGAGGCGATCGCGCTGATCATGGCCGTGTTCCTGACCATCAGCCTCGGCATCAGCTTCTTCATGAACTGGTACAATGCGCGCATCGCGCTGGTGGAGCGCTGAGCATGACGGCGATCACCGACATGCCGGACGCGCCGCGCGCCGCCCGCCGCCCGCAAATGGGAAACCCGATACTGCGCTGGCTGCGCACCAACCTGTTCTCGTCGATCCCGAACGGAATCATCTCGCTGGTGCTGCTGGCCGTACTCGCGAAAGGCGTGATCAGCTTCGTGCAATGGGGCATTGCCAACGCAGTGTGGCTGACGCCGGCAAATGACTCGAGCGCCTGCCGCGCCGCGCGCGGCGTCGGCGCCTGCTGGGCGATCATTCCGGAAAAATACCGCTTCATCCTGTTCGGCACCTATCCCTTCGACGAGCAGTGGCGGCCGGCGTTGTCGGTCGTGCTGTTCATTGCGCTGTTCTATCTTTCCACCCGCCGCGCCTTGTGGCGGCGCGAGTTGGCCTATCTCTGGATCGGCGCGCTGGCGTTGATCAGCGTGTTGATGTGGGGCGGCGTGCTCGGCCTCTCCTTCGTCTCGCAGGACCGTTGGGGCGGATTGCCGGTGACGCTGATCCTCGCGACGTTCGGGTTGGCGTTTGGCTTCCCGCTCGGCATCCTCGTCGCGCTCGGCCGGCGCTCGAAGCTGCCGGCGATCCGCTCGCTCTCGGTGCTCTATGTCGAGCTGATCCGCGGCGTGCCGCTGGTCAGCCTGTTGTTCATGGCAAGCGTGATGTTCCCGCTGTTCATGCCTGCTGGATTCAACATCGACAAGCTCCTGCGTGCGCAGATTGCTATCATCCTTTTTGCGGGTGCCTATCTTGCCGAAGTCATCCGTGGCGGGCTCCAGGCCGTGCCGCGCGGGCAATATGAAGCCGCTGATGCGCTCGGGCTATCCTATTGGCGCAAGCACCGGCTGATCGTCCTGCCGCAGGCGATCCGCCACGTCATCCCGCCGCTGGTCAACACCTTCATCGCGTTTTTCAAGGACACCAGCCTCGTGCTGATCATCGGCATCTTCGATCTGCTGACGACGGCCAAGACAGCGATCATCGATCCCGGCTGGCAGCAGTTTTCGGTCGAGGTCTACATCTTTGTCGCCGCGATCTATTTCGCGTTCTGTTTCGCGATGTCGCGTTATAGTCGCAGCCTGGAGGCAACGAGCGGGAGGTAGGCAGTTCGTGTCCCGGACAAGGCCCAGCGCGTTAGCGCTGCGCCGCGTCCGGGGCACGAGAGATGTTACTTCTTCACCCGCGGATCGATCGGCGTGGTCCCGCGCAGGCCCAGAATATCCTCCAGCACCTTCGCTCCCGCGATCACCTGTGCGTCCGCGCGGGGTGCGCCGACCACCTGCACACCGACCGGCAGGCCCGATGCTGTGAAGCCGCAGGGTAGCGACAGCGCAGGGCAGCACGCGAGCGTGATGGCATAGACGATGCCGAGCCATTCGACATAGTTGTCGAACCGCTTGCCGGCGCATTCGGCGACATAGCGGTGCTCGATCGGGAAGGGCGGCACGATTGTGGTGGGCACCAGCAGCAGATCGTAGGTCTTGAAGAACTCGACCGCGCGCGCGGTCATCCCGACGCGCTGTGCCTCAGCGCGCTCGATCCGTTCGACGGTGAGCTTGAGGCCTTCCTCGATGTTCCAGATCACCTCTGGCTTCAGCAGGTCGCGCCTGGTGCGCAGCAGGGTTGCCTTGCTCATCGCGAAGTCGAGCGCGCGCAGCACGTGAAAACATTCATGCGCTTCGCGCCAATCCGGATGCGCTTCTTCCACGATCGCACCGGCTTCGGCAAAGCGTTCCGCCGCCTTGCGTGTGATCGACTTGACTTCGGGGTCGACGGGTGTGATGCCGAGATCCGGAGAGTAGGCGATGCGCTTCGGCTTCTTGCCCGATCGTGCCGCCGACAGGAACGCGGTCGATGGCGCCGGAAGCGACAGTGGATCGGCTGCATAGTCGCCGCTCATGGCGTCCAGCAGCAGCGCAAGGTCCTCGACATTGCGTGCCATCGGGCCCTGCACGCCGAGATTGCGATCGATGGCGACCTTGGGCGTGTTCGCGACCCGGCCGATGCTTGGCCGCATGCCGACCACACCGCAGAAGCTTGCAGGACTGCGAAGCGAGCCGCCCATGTCGGAGCCTTGCGCGAGCCATGCCATGCCGGTGGCAAGCGCCACCGCCGCGCCGCCGGAGGAGCCGGCCGCTGACTTGGCCATGTCCCAGGGATTGAGCGTGGCGCCGAACACCTCGTTGAACGTATTGGCGCCGGCACCGAATTCCGGCGTGTTGGATTTTGCGTAGACGACGGCGCCGTTGGCCTCGAGGTTCTCGACCATCAGGTCGGACTGTTCCGGGACGTAGTCCTTGAAGATCGGTGAACCTTGCGTATTCAGCACCCCGGCGACATTGGAGAGATCCTTGATCGGCACCGGCAGGCCCGCGAGCAGCCCGCGCGCGCCGGCCGGCTTCTGCATCAATGCCTTGGCGCTATCCCGCGCGCGATCGAAGCACAGCGTCGGCAGCGCGTTGACCTTGCCGTCAACCTCGCTGATGCGCTTCTCCAGCACATCCAGAAGCTCGAGTGGCGAGACATCGCCGGACCGCAGTTTGTCGACGACGGCGCAGGCGGTTTGGCGGATCAGGTCTTGAGACAACTATTTTACTCCTGTGCTTATCTGTCGTCATTGCGAGCGCAGCGAGGCAATCCAGTCTGTCACTGCGGGGCATTCCTGGATGGCTTCGCTGCGCTCGCAATGACGGAAGAACTTAACCCCAACCCGCGCTGATGCCGCCATCAACCGTGTAGATGACCCCGGATGTATAGCCGGCGCGATCCGATGCCAGGAATGCCATCAGGTCGCCGATCTCGCGCGCATGCGCAGGTCTGCCGAGTGGCAGGCCCTTCTGGAATTCCTTGTAGCGACTCTCGTCGCCGAACTGGTGCTTGGCTCGCGTCTTGAGCAGGGTGACGTGGCGGTCAGTGCCGACCGGGCCGGGGTTGATGCCGACCACCCGGATGTTGTCGGCGAGGCTCTTGCCCCCGAGCGCGCGGGTGAAAGCCATCAGCGCCGCATTGCCGGCGCTGCCGCAGATGTAGCTGGCGTCGAATTTCTCGCCGGCCGCGCCGATGTCGTTGACGATGACGCCGCCGCCCTTTGTCTTCATCTGCGCGTAGATCATACGCGTGAGGTTGATATAGCCGAACACTTTCAACTCCCAAGCGTGGCGCCAGGTCGCTTCGTCGATCTTGTCGATGGAGCCGCCCGGGATGTCGCCGGCATTGTTGACGAGCACGTCGATGTCGGCGGCCTCTTTCGCAAGCCGCGCGATGTCCTCGGCCTTGCGCAAATCGACGACGCTCGTCGCGGCATCGATCTGATGCGCAGAGCGCACGCGGTCGGCCAACGCCTTGAGCTGATCGCCGCTGCGGGCGGCGAGCAGGAGATGACAGCCCTCTTCGGCAAACGCTTCGGCCGCGGCTGCGCCGATGCCCTTGGACGCGCCCGTGATCAGGACGCGCTTGCCACGCAGATGCAGATCCATGCGGTTACTCGCTCGGTGGGAACAAGATGAAATCAGTAGGCGGTCGGCCGCGCCACGGTCAACATTGCAGTGCAGCGTTGCACTGCCGCTGACTTTGGTCCATTGCAGTGCGGTCAAAAAAGCGGCGGCTGCCAGACCAACCAAGGACGTTCTCGATGAGCAAGAAGCAATACCGGATCGCGGTGATCCCCGGCGACGGCATCGGCAAGGAAGTGATGCCGCAGGGCCTGCGCGTGCTGGAGGCGGCGGCCAAGAAGCACGGCGTTTCCCTGCATTTCGATCATTTCGACTTCTCGTCCTGGGACTATTACGAGAAGCACGGGCAGATGATGCCGGATGACTGGAAGGAGAAGATCGGCAAGCACGATGCGATCTATTTCGGCGCGGTCGGCTGGCCCGCCAAGATTCCGGACCACGTCTCGCTGTGGGGTTCGCTGATCAAATTCCGCCGCGAGTTCGATCAATATGTGAATTTGCGTCCGGTGCGGTTGATGCCCGGCGTGCCGTCGCCGCTGGCGAACCGCAAGCCAGGCGATATCGATTTCTGGGTGGTGCGCGAGAACACCGAGGGCGAGTATTCCTCCGTCGGCGGCCGCATGTTCCCGGACACGGAGCGCGAGTTCGTCACCCAGCAGACGGTGATGACCCGCACCGGTGTCGACCGCATCCTGAAATTCGCCTTCGAACTCGCGCAGTCGCGACCGAAGAAGCACTTGACCTCGGCGACCAAGTCCAACGGCATCTCCATCACCATGCCCTATTGGGACGAGCGTGTGGAGGCGATGGCCAAGACGTTTCCGGGCGTGAAGTGGGACAAGTACCACATCGACATCCTGACCGCGAACTTCGTGCTGCATCCGGACTGGTTCGACGTCGTGGTCGGCTCCAATCTGTTCGGTGACATCCTCTCCGACCTCGGCCCCGCCTGCACCGGTACGATCGGCATCGCGCCGTCCGGCAACATCAATCCCGAGGGCAATTTCCCGTCAGTGTTCGAACCGGTGCACGGCTCGGCGCCTGATATCGCCGGTCAAGGCATCGCCAATCCGATCGGCGCAATCTGGTCGGGTGCGATGATGTTAGAGCATCTCGGCGAGAAGCAAGCGGGCAAGTCGATCGTCGATGCGATCGAGCGCACTCTGGCAGAGCGCACGCTCCGCACCAGGGACCTCGGCGGCAATGCCGACACCACGGCCTGCGGCAAGGCGGTTGCAGATATGGTGGATTGAGGCACGCTACCAACCACGGGGTCGTCCCGGCGAAGGCCGGGACCCATAAGCCCCAGGGCGTAGTTGTGGCGCGAAGCTCGCAACTACGACTCTTCGCCAAACCACGTTTTGTGGTTATGGGTCCCGGCCTTCGCCGGGACGACACCGATTGCGATTGCTTCGCCTCCGCTACCCCGCGATCTTCTCGATCGCCGCCTGGTCCAGCCCGAACTTCTTCCCGGCGTCCAAAATCTCCTGCCAGGTGGTCGGATCGACCGGGATACCCTCAGCCAACCGCTTCTTCTTCGTCTCGCGCTCGGGCTCGCCGGCGATCCTCACCTTGTCGACGCCGGGGGCGGGCGGCGAGCCGGTGTGCCAGGCGACGAAGCTCTCGACTTCGCGCGCCAGGTTTTCGCCGGTGCCAAGTTTGCTCGGGTCGATGATGATCGAGAGCATGCCGTTGAGGACGTTGTGCTTGCCGTCGGACGGGCCCTTGACCACCTGCCCGCCGGAGAGCGCGCCGCCGAGGATTTCGCACACCAGCGCGAGCCCCGAACCCTTGTGCTCGCCGAACGGCAGGATGGCGCCGTGCGGCGGGATCACGGCGTAGCGCGGATTGACCGTGGGTTTGCCTTCATTGTCGATAATGGTGCCGGGCTCGAGTTCGACGCCCTTGTTGTGGGCGACGCGGGTCTTACCCTGCGCGATCCTGCTGGTGGCGAAGTCGAGCACGATCGGCTCCTTGCCCGCGCGCGGGATGCCGACGCAGAACGGGTTGGTGCCGTGGCGCGCATCGCTGCCGCCCCAGGGCGCCACGATCGGGCGCGAGATCACGTTGACGAAGTGGATCGATACCAGCCCGTGGTCGATACACTGCTCGGCCCAGTGGCCGATGCGGCCGATGTGGTGCGCGTTGGAAAGGCCGACCAGACACACGCCGTTGCGCTTGGCGCGCTCTGCCGCCAGCTCCATCGCTTCATGGCCGATCACCTGGCCGTAGCCGGTGAGGCCGTCGAGGGTGAGAAGCGGACCCGTGTCGAGAACGATCTTGACGTGCTGGTTCACGGCGAGGCCGCCCGTGGTGACGCTCTGGACATAGCGCGGGATCATGCCGACGCCGTGCGAGTCGTGTCCCTTGAGATTGGCCTCGACGAGGTTGGTGGATACGAGCTCGGCCTCGCGGTCCGAAGACCCGCCCGCCTTGACGATTGCACGGACGACGTTGGTGAGCGGCTCAGCCTTGATATTGCGATAGTCGGCCATTGGCGTTGCTCTTATCCTTTCACAATTCTGCGGCAGTGCTCCCACGCCGCATGGATCAGGTTCTCGCTGGCCTCCGGCGTGCGGAAGGCGGAATGTGCCGACAGCGTCACGTTCGGCAGTTTCGTCAGTGGATGATCGCCGGGCAGGGGCTCGATGTTGAAGACGTCGAGGCCGGCATGACGGATATGGCCCGACTTCAGCGCGTCGATCATCGCTTGCTCGTCGACGACTGCGGCGCGGGCGGTGTTGATGAGGATCACGCCGGGCTTCATCTTCGCGATCTTCTCACGCGTGATCATGCCGCGGGTCACGTCATTGAGTAGCAGATGCAGCGACACCACGTCGCTTCTTGCCAGAACTGTGTCGAGGTCGGTGAACTCGACGCCCGGAAAACTCTTCGGCGAACGGTTCCAGGCGATCACCTTCATGCCGCTGCCGGACGCAATGCGTGCGACTTCCGCGGCGATGCCACCGAAGCCGATCAGGCCGAGCGTCTTGCCGGTGAGCTGCATGCCGTCCTCGCGCAGCCAGTTCCCGCCGCGCATCTCGCGATCCATCATTGCGATGACACGGGCCGAAGCCCACATCAGTGCGATCGCGGATTCCGCCACGGCTGTGTCACCGTAGCCCTTGATCAGATGCACGGAGATGCCGAGCTCGGCGAGCTCTTCCGGATTCATGTAGCTGCGTGCGCCGGTGCCGAGAAACACGACGTGCTTGAGGCCCGCGCATTTCTTCGCGACCTCGGTCGGCAGCGCGGTGTGGTCGACGATCGCGATCTCGGCGCCGTCGAGGATATCAGGATACTGCTCGGGCTTGATGTCGGGATCGCGGTGGATCCGCACCTTGGGATCGCCGGGCTGCTCCAGCCGCTCCATGATCACGGCGAGCGCTTCGTTGGCGTCGACGAAAACTCCGCGCATCGTTCTCTCCGATCAGGACGCGACGCCGGCGATCGCCAGCACGGTGTGCATCAGCACGTTGGTGCCCGCGGCGCAGTCAGGCTGCGTGGCATCCTCCAGCTCGTTGTGGCTGATACCGTCCTTGCAGGGCACGAACACCATTGCCGCCGGCATGATTGTGTTGAGGTTGCAGGCGTCGTGGCCTGCGCCGGAGGTGATGCGGCGAGAGGAATAACCGAGCGTCGTCGCTGCATTCTCGACTGCTGCGATGAGCTTGGGATCGAAATGGGTCGGCGGCTTGCGCCAGACGAGATCGATCTTCACCTCGACCTTGCGACGTGCGGCGATTTCGGCAATAGCTGCGCGCAGATCGCGATCGAGCGCATCCATGATCGCGCCGTCGGCGCTGCGGCAGTCCATGGTGAAAGCGATCTCACCGGGGATGACGTTGCGTGAGGGGTTTGCAATCACGGCTTCGCCGATGGTGCCGACCGCCTTCGGCCCGTGTTTCCTGGCAATCGCCTCCATCGCCAGCACGATCTCGGAAAGCGTCGCCAATGCATCGCGCCGCAGCGGCATCGGTGTCGATCCGGCATGGCTCTCGAAGCCGGAGATCTTGCCGTCGTACCAGAGCACGCCCTGGCCGGAATCGACCACGCCGATAGTCTTGCCTTCCGCTTCGAGGATCGGGCCCTGCTCGATGTGCAATTCGACGAAACAGCCGAGCTTCTGGAAGCCGACCGGCTTGTCGCCGCGATAGCCGATGCCGTCGAGCGCCTGGCCGACGGTCGTGCCCTCGACGTCCTTGCGCGAGAGGATGTCGTCGGTGGTGAAGTCGCCGACGTAAGCCGCCGACGCCATCATCGCGGGTGCGAAGCGCGAGCCTTCCTCGTTGGTCCAGTTGACGACGCAGATCGGTGCTTCGGTCTCGATGCCGGCGTCGTTCAGCGTGCGGATCACTTCGAGCGCGCCGAGCGTTCCCAAAATGCCGTCATACTTGCCGCCGGTCGGTTGGGTGTCGAGATGCGAGCCGATACCGACGGGCGGCTTCGACATGTCGCGTCCCTTGCGCAGGCCGAACTGAGAACCAAGTGCGTCCGTGTGCACCTCGAGGCCGGCGTCCTCACATGCCTTGCGGAACCAGTCGCGCACCTGCTTGTCTTCGCTGCTCAGCGTCAGCCGCCGCACACCGCCCTTGGCGGTCGCGCCGAATTGCGCGGTCTCGTGGATGGAGCCCCAGAGGCGGGCGGAATCGATTTGCAGGTTGGTGGCGGCTCGGCTCATGCGGTCGGTCTCTCGATTATCCGGCGCCTGTTTCAATGACGCGCCAGCGCGGGCGCGTCAACCGCGAGGCTGCTCTGCGCAATCTGACATGCAAGCTCGGCGACGCGCTCCACCGCAACGACATCGGGCGAGGCGAGCCAGCTCGCGGTGAACGTCAGCGGCGCGATTTCGAGATCGGTGTCGAGCAGTTGCAGCCGCCCGTCAGCGAGTTCGTTCTCAACGATGGCGTCGGGGATCACGGCGATGCCGAGGCCCTCGACCGCCATGTGGATGACGGTTGCCAGCGAAGCGGAGGCGTGCAGCCGGATCGGCGGCAGCTCGGGCCGGTCGAACACTTCGCGCACAACCTCGTAGGGCCTGGTCTTGCGTGGGAAGGTGATGATCGGAAACCGCGCAAGCTCTGCCCGGGTCACCGGGCCGTTGCCGAGGCCGAGCGAAGGGCTGGCGAGAAAGCCGATCGGATAGTCGGCGAGGACGCGGTTGTGCACGCCGGAGGCCGACAGCGGACCGACGACGAAGGCAAGTTCGATCTCCTGCGCAAGCAGGCGCGCGGTGAGGTTCGGCGTGATGTCGACCTCGATCTCCAGCGACAGGTTCGGGTAGACCTCGTTCATGCTCTTCACCAGCCGCGGCAGCCAAGTGTGCACGATGGTCTCGGCGACGCCGAGCCGCATCACGCCGCGCATGGCGGAGCGATCGCCGATCTCCGCTATCATCGCCGCGCGCAGGCCGATCAGCTTCTCCGCATAGACCATCATCTGCCGGCCGCTCGGCGTCGGCGAAGCGACGCGATGGTCGCGATTGAGCAGCTTCACACCCATCTCGCGCTCGAGTTGCGCGATGCGCTGGGAGATCGCGGGCTGGGTCGTATTGAGCCGTGCTGCGGCGCCGCGGAAGCTGCCGAGCTTCACAACCCAGAGGAATGTCTCGATCGATCTAAAGTCTAACATTGGAAGGATTTTCCAGTCCGATAAATAAAATTTATCGATCTTGATTAGAAAGGAAGATTAGACTTTATATCATGCTTGGTGTTGGCTTGTCTTTGTCGAGTTTATAGGCAGGTCGATCACATGACTGTTTTTGTGGCAGCGCAGCAAACTGAAACACCCGACACCCTCCCGAGCCGTCAGGCGCGGCTCGCATATCGCGGCGGCCAGGTCGGTTCCACCGCGGGTGTCGCGCCCGGCTTCGTCCAGGGCAATCTGGCGATCCTGCCGGCGGAATATGCCAGCGCTTTTCACCGTTTCTGCCAGCTCAATCCGAAACCGTGCCCGATCATCGGCATGTCCGATGTCGGCAGCCCGCACATCCCAGCGCTCGGCGCCGATCTCGATATCCGCACCGACGTGCCGCGCTACCGCGTCTGGCGCGACGGCGAAGTCGTCGACGAGCCGACCGACGTGAGCAAATACTGGCGCGACGATCTCGTGACCTTCGTGCTCGGCTGCTCCTTCTCCTTTGAAGAGGCCTTGCTCGACGAGGGCATGCCGATCCGCCACATCGAGCAGAACGTGCGGGTGCCGATGTACCGCACCAACATCGCCTGCGGCGAGGCCGGTCCGTTCGCCGGTCCCATGGTGGTGTCGATGCGTCCGTTCAAGCCGGCCGATGCGATCCGCGCGGTGCAGATCACCTCGCGCTATCCCGCCGTGCACGGCGCGCCCGTGCATCTCGGCCATCCGCATTTGATCGGCATCAAGGACATCGCCAAGCCCGATTACGGCGACCCCGTGCCTGTCGCCGATGACGAGATCCCGGTGTTCTGGGCCTGCGGCGTGACGCCGCAATCGGTGATCAACGCCGCCAAGCTGCCGTTTGCGATCACGCATTCGCCCGGCCTGATGCTGGTGACGGATCTGAAGAACAAGACCATGGCCGTGATTTAGTAGGCAGCGTTTGCTGCTTCTTCGGGCTTTACCGCATCCATCAATCGCTTCATTCGATCAGCCGAAATTCAGTAAGAGGACTTTGCCATGACGATCTCTCGCCGCGACGTGTTGCTCGGTGCCACCGCCACTGCTGCGCTGGTGCCGCTGGCGGCGCGCGCCCAGACCTCGGAAGTCGTGATCGGTGTCATCTATCCGTTCTCCGGCGGCAGTGCCCAGCAGGGCGTCGATGCGCAGAAGGCCTATGAGACCGCGCTCGAAGTCATCAACAAGGACACCGATTTCGACCTGCCGCTGGCGAAGGGCGAGGGCCTGCCGGGCCTCGGCGGCGCCAAGGTGCGCCTCGTTTTCGCCGACCACCAGGCCGATCCGCAGAAGGGCCGCGCCGAAGCCGAGCGTCTGATCACGCAGGAGAAGGTTTCCGCCATCATAGGCACCTACCAGAGCGCGGTCGCCGTCACCGTCAGCCAGATCTGCGAGCGCTACCAGATCCCGTTCGTCTCCGCCGACAACTCCTCGCCGAGCCTGCATCGCCGCGGCCTGAAATATTACTTCCGCGCGGCGCCGCATGACGAGATGTACTCGGCCGCGATGTTCGACTTCTTCGATGCCTTGAAGAAGAAGGGCACCAAGATCGAGACGCTGTCGCTGTTCCACGAAGATACCATCTTCGGCACCGATTCCGGCAACGCCCAGGCCAAGATCGCCGGCGAGCGCGGCTACAAGATCGTCTCCGACATCAAGTACCGCGCCAACTCGCCGTCGCTGTCGGCCGAAGTGCAGCAGCTCAAGACCGCGAATGCGGACGTGCTGATGCCCTCGAGCTACACCACCGATGGCATCCTCCTGGTCAAGACCATGGGCGAGCTCGGCTACAAGCCGAACGCGATCGTGGCCCAGGACGCCGGCTTCTCCGAGAAGGCGCTCTACGACGCCGTCGGCGACAAGCTCGAAGGCGTGATCTCGCGCGGCACCTTCTCGCTCGACCTCGCGCAGAAGCGCCCGATGGTTGGCAAGATCAACGAGATGTTCAAGGCGAAGTCGGGCAAGGATTTCAACGATCTCACCTCGCGCCAGTTCATGGGCCTGATCATCCTCGCCGACGCCATCAACCGCGCCAAGTCGGCCGACGGCGAGAAGATCCGCGATGCGCTGGTCGCGACCGACATCCCGGGCGAGCAGACCATCATGCCCTGGAAGCGCGTCAAGTTCGACGAGATGGGCCAGAACAACGACGCCGACCCGGTGCTCTTGCAATATGTCGGCGGCAAGTTCGTCACCATCTTCCCGCCGCAGGCCGCGATCGCCGAGGCGATCTGGCCGATGAAGTAAGCGGCGCGATATCTCCCAACGTCGTCCCGGACAAGCGCAGCTCTTGGCAACGCGTTAGCGTTGTCCAGAGCGGAGCGCAGATCCGGGACCCATTACCACAGGCAGGCGTTTCTGCGATGATTGGCTGCCGTTCATCCTCTCGATGGATTCGTGGTTATGGGTCCTGGCTTTCGCCATGACGACATCGGAGTAACGCAGGAGCAGAGCACCGGTGACAGCCCAAGCCATTATCCAAAGTCTCGCGAGCGGCCTGCTCATGGGCCTGCTCTACGGACTGATCGCCGTCGGCCTCGCGCTGATCTTCGGCCTGATGGACGTCGTGAACTTCGCCCATGGCGAGTTCCTGATGATCGCGATGTACGTGTCCTTTTTCCTGTTCACGTTTTTCGCGATCGACCCCTTGCTGTCCGCGCCATTGGTCGCCGCGGCACTCTTCGTTTTCGGAGCGGTGGTCTATCTGTTGATTGTGCGCTTTGCGATGCGCGCCAAGGCCAATGCCGGCATGGTGCAGATCTTCTCGACCTTCGGCCTCGCGATCGTGATGCGCGGTCTCGCGCAATTCTTCTTCACGCCGGACTATCGCAGCGTTCCGCATTCCTGGCTCGGTGGCAAGACAGTGTCGGTGGCAGGGATCTTCCTGCCAGAACCGCAACTCGTCGGCGCGCTGGTCTCGATCCTGGCCTTCGCCGGGCTCTATTTGTTCATCCACCGCACCGATTTCGGTCGCGCGCTGGAGGCCACCCGCGAAGACCCCGGCGCGGTGGCGCTGGTCGGCATCGACAAGAACCGCGTGTTCGCGCTCGGCTGGGGCCTCGGCGCCGCACTGGTCGGCCTTGCCGGCGCGATCATGGCGAGCTTCTTCTACATCTATCCCGACGTCGGCGCGTCCTTTGCGCTGATCGCCTATGTCACGGTGGCGCTCGGCGGCTTCGGCAGCGTGTTCGGCGCGTTCGCCGGTGGCATCATCGTCGGCCTGGTCGAAGCCGGCACCGCGCTGGTGCTGCCGCCGTCGCTGAAATCGGTCGGCATCTATGCCGTTTACCTCCTCGTCGTCTTCATTCGGCCGCGCGGCCTGTTCGGGCAGATGTGATGGACCAGCATTTTGCCGCGCGGCGTCGCCGCGACCTCATCATCGCCGCGGTGCTGGCCGCGCTCGCCGCACTGGCACCTCTGGTGGTGAAGGACGTCTACGTCCAGAACATCCTGATCCTGACCTTGTTGTACGCGGCGCTGTCGCAGAGCTGGAACATCCTCTCCGGCTATTGCGGGCAGATCTCGCTGGGCCACGCGCTCTATTTCGGCATCGGCGCCTACGCCACCGAACTGCTCTTCACCAAGTTCGGCGTGCTGCCCTGGTTCGGCATGCTCGGCGGAGGCGTGATTGCGGCCTTGATCGCAATGGGGCTCGGCTATCCCTTCTTCCGCCTGCGCGGCCATTACTTCGTGATTGCGACCATCGTCATCGCCGAGATCGGGCTGCTGCTGTTCCAGAATTGGGATTGGGCGGGCGCTGCGATGGGAATTACCATTCCGGTGCGTGGCGACAGCTGGTTGAAATTCCAGTTCCTGCGCAGCAAGCTGCCGTACTTCTATTTCGCGCTGGTGCTGTGCTGCCTCGCCTGGTTCGTCACCTGGTGGCTGGAAGACTCCAAATGGGGCTTCTGGTGGCGCGCGGTGAAGGACAATCCGGACGCCGCCGAGAGCCTCGGCGTCGTAGTGTTCAACTCCAAGATGGGCGCCGCTGCCGTCTCCGCTTTCCTCGTGGCCGTCGGCGGCGGCTTCTATGCGCAGTTTCTCGCCTATATCGATCCTGAAAGCGTGATGGGATTCCAGTTCTCGCTGTTGATGGCGCTGCCGGCCGTGCTTGGCGGCATCGGCACTCTCTGGGGTCCCGTGTTAGGGGCGGCTATCCTGATCCCGATGACGGAGCTGACACGCTCCTATATCGGCGGCTCCGGCCGCGGCGTGGACCTCATCGTCTATGGCGCGCTGATCGTGGCGATCTCGCTGGCACTGCCGCGCGGTCTGGTGAGCCTGTTCTCCCGCTCAAAAGCGAAAGGAGCCACACGATGACCGCGCTCCTTGAAACCCGCGGCGTCTGGCAGCGTTTCGGCGGCCTCGTCGCCAACAGCGACGTCTCGATCTCGGTCGGCCGTGGCGAGATCGTCGGCCTGATCGGCCCCAACGGCGCCGGCAAGTCGACGCTGTTCAATCTCATCGCCGGCGTGTTGCCGCCGACCCAAGGCTCGATCTGGTTCGACGGCGTGGATGTGACAAAAATGCCGGCGGCCGAGCGCTGCCAGCGTGGCGTCGGGCGCACCTTCCAGGTCGTCAAGAGCTTTGAGACCATGACGGTCATCGACAACGTCATCGTTGGTGCGCTCGTGCGCAACACCGTGATGCGCGAGGCGCGCCGGAAGGCGCATGAAGTGCTGGAGTTCACCGGCCTTGCCGCGCGCGCCGATGTGCTCGCAAGCGACCTCGTGCCGGCCGAGAAGCGCCGCCTCGAAGTCGCCCGTGCGCTCGCGACCGAACCGAAACTGCTGCTGCTCGACGAAGTCCTCACCGGGCTGACACCGACCGAGGCGCAGACCGGTGTGGCGCTGGTGCGCAAGGTGCGCGATGCCGGCATCACTGTTTTGATGGTCGAGCATGTCATGGAGATCGTGATGCCGCTCGTCGACCGCGCCATCGTGCTCGACCTCGGCAAGGTGCTGGTCGAGGGCAGGCCCACTGAGGTCGTCCGCGATCCCAAGGTGATCAGCGCATATCTGGGAGATCGTCATGCTGTCGGTGCGTGAAGTCACGACCGCCTATCAGGGTCTGGTCGCGATCTCCGCGATCAGCATTGAAGTCGCCAAAGGCGAGATTGTCTGCGTGGCCGGTGCCAATGGCGCGGGCAAGTCGACGCTGCTGAAATCGATCGCCGGCGCCGAGCGGCCGCGCTCGGGCACCGTGACGTTCGACGGCAAGCGTCTCGACGGCATGGCGCAGCATCACATCACCGCCACCGGCATCGCCTATGTGCCGGAGAACCGCCGCCTGTTTCCGCGTCTGTCGGTGCGCGACAATCTGCGCCTCGGCAGCTATCTTTATCGCGGCGAAGCGAACCGCGAAGAGCCGCTCGATCTCGTCTTCACGCTGTTTCCGCGCCTGTCCGAACGCCTGGAGCAGCGCGCCGAAACGCTCTCCGGCGGCGAGCAGCAGATGCTCGCGATCGGCCGCGCGCTGATGACGCGCCCACGTCTGCTGATGCTGGACGAGCCTTCGCAGGGTATCATGCCAAAGCTGGTCGACGAAATCTTCCAGGCGGTGAAGCGCATCCGCGACGCCGGCATGACCGTGCTGATCGTCGAGCAGCGCATGGCCGAGTGCCTGGAGATCGCCGACCGCGCCTACATCCTGCAAACCGGCCGCGTCCTCATGCAGGGCCCGTCCGCAGAGATCAGAGGCAATCCAGATGTGCGGAAGGCGTATCTGGGGCTCTGAACGCTCCGATTGCAGTCCAGGTCGCTCCGGCACGCGGACGGCAGGAGGGAAGAGGTCCGACAGGCGCTATCGAATGACCTCGACCTTCGCCGCCAAGTCTGGCACGCGGCTTACCCGGTAGGTGGCGTTGCTGCATGTGAGGACCCATACCTCGTGATCCGGCTTCGAGCGCTTGGCGTCCTTCACAGCCTTGAGTGCCTTGTCGCAAGCGAAGCCTTGCGTGCGGATCTGTGCCGCCAAGGTGGCCTGCACAGTCTCTTGCGTCTGTGCGGTCGATTCCCCCAGACCCCATACCAGCAGAACGATGAAAGCGAAGCCTGCGAATCTCGCCATGAACGTCCTCCATGAATTAGTGCCCATGTTCCGGCAGCGTAACCCCGAACACCTTCACCAGATCCGTCACTTGTTCCGGCGACAGATAGCGCGGGTTCATCCCCCGCAGCAGCAGATACAGCTTCGCCGTTTCTTCGAGTTCCTCCGTCGCGAACACGGCCGCTTCCAGCGTATCGCCAGCAACCACCGGGCCGTGATTGGCGAGCAGCACGGATGAATATTTCCCCGCGAGCCCCTTGATGGCATCCGCGACCGCGGGATCACCGGGACGGTAATAGGGCACGAGCGCGGTGGCGCCGCATTTCATCAGGTAATAGGCCGTCATCGGCGGCAGCGCGGCGCGCGGGTCGATCTCGGGCAGCATCGAGAGCGCGACCGAATGGGTCGAATGCAGATGCACGATTGCGCGTGCGGTCCAGCGCGTTTCATAAAGCGCGGTGTGCAGCGGAACTTCCTTGGTCGGGGCATCGCCCGAGATCAGCCGGCCCTTCTCATCCAACCGCGACAGCCGTGCCGGATCGAGGAAGCCGAGCGAGGCGTTGGTCGGCGTCACCAGCCATCCGCCATCGTGCATCTTGACGCTGATATTGCCGGAGGAGCCAGGTGTCAGCCCGCGCTCGAACAGCGACCGTCCGAAGCGGCAGATCTCCTCGCGAAGCCGTGTCTCACTCATGGCCGTCATGCTTGCTTGTCTCACGCTTTGGCAGCGCGGCCAAGCCGTGTTATTCGAGACGAGAGCCGCCGTAAAAGCCGGCCGTCCGGGAAACGTTCGCAAGGGTCAGCCGCATGTCCGCCTCCACGTCACAGAATCAGCGCATCGCCGTCATCGGGCTCGGCTCGATGGGCTTTGGCATGGCGACCTCGCTGAAGCGCGCCGGCCACACCGTCACCGGCTGCGACGTTTCGGCTGATGCCGTGGCGCGCTTCGTGAAGGATGGCGGCGCGGGCGCCAAGACGCCGGCCGAGGCGGCCAAGGGCGCGGACATCGTCGTCAGCGTCGTCGTCAATGCGGCGCAGACCGAAGCCATCCTGTTCGGTAAGGATGGCGTAGCCGAGACCATGCCGAAGGACAGCGTCTTCATCTCCTCCGCCACCATGGATCCCGACGTGGCGCGCCGCCTCGCCAAGCAGCTGGAGGCAACCGGCCGGCATTATCTGGACGCGCCGATCTCCGGTGGCGCGCAGCGCGCCGCCCAAGGCGAATTGACCATCCTTGCGTCCGGCAGTGCGGCTGCCTTTACAAAAGCGCGGCCGGCGCTCGATGCCATGGCCGCAAAGCTTTACGAGCTCGGCGATGCCGCAGGGCAGGGCGCCGCCTTCAAGATGATCAACCAGTTGCTCGCTGGTGTGCACATCGCGGCCGCATCGGAAGCGATGGCGTTCGCCGCCAAGCAGGGGCTCGACATCCGCAAGGTCTATGAGGTGATCACGGCCTCCGCCGGCAATTCCTGGATGTTCGAGAACCGCATGCCGCATGTGCTCGACGGCGACTACACGCCGCGCAGCGCGGTCGAGATTTTTGTCAAGGATCTCGGAATCATCCAGGACATGGCGCGCAGCGCCCGATTCCCGGTGCCGGTCTCTGCCGCAGCCCTCCAGATGTTTCTGATGACCGCCGCCGCCGGCATGGGCCGCGATGATGATGCGTCGGTGGCGCGGATGTATGCGCAGGTCACCGGCGTCAAACTTCCCGGCGACAAGTAGAGCCAAGAGGATTTTCAATGCCCCGTTTTGCCGCCAATCTCTCGATGATGTTCACCGAGGTACCATTCCTCGACCGCTTCGACGCCGCTGCGCAAGCGGGCTTCACCGCCGTCGAATTCCTCTTTCCCTACGAGCATCCGGCCGAGGCGGTCGGCGAGCGCCTCAATCGCAACGGCCTGATTCAGGCGCTGTTCAACCTGCCGCCGGGCGACTGGAATGCCGGCGAGAAAGGCTTTGCAGCGCTGCCGGCGCGCTTCTCCGATCTCAAGGCGAGCCTCGAGACCGCGCTGCCCTATGCCAAGGCGACCGGCGTCAAGCGTCTGCACCTGATGGCGGGCATCGCCAACCGCGGCGAGCGCGTCGCGATCGAAGCGTTCTACAAGTCGGTGGCGTGGGCGGCGGAGTTCTTCGCGCCGCACGGTATCGACATCGTGCTCGAGCCAATCAATGCACGCAACGTGCCCGGCTACTTCCTCAACGATTTCGGCTTCGCGCGCGATCTGATCCAGGAATTGCGGCTTCCGAACCTGAAACTCCAGTTCGACATCTATCACTGCCAGATCATCCATGGTGACGTCACGATGCGGCTGCGCGAAATGATGCCGATCATCGGCCACGTCCAGATCGCCAGCATCCCTTCGCGCAACGAGCCTGATAGCGAGGAGCTGAACTATCCGTTCCTGTTCGCCGAGCTCGACCGGCTCGGCTATCCCGGATTCGTCGGCTGCGAATACAATCCGCGCGGCAAGACCACCGATGGCCTCGCTTGGTTCAAGCCTTACGCGGGGGTGAAGCCGTGACGCTGGCATTAGGCTGCATCGCCGACGACTACACCGGCGCCTCCGATCTCGCCAACACGCTGACGCGCGCGGGTCTGCGCACCGTGCAGACCATCGGCGTGCCTGCGGATGATCTCGCGCTGCCCGAGGTCGATGCCGTCGTGGTGTCGCTCAAGAGCCGCTCGATCGAGGCGGGCCTTGCCGTGTCGCGCTCCAGCGCGGCGGAGAAATGGCTGCGCGGCCGCGGTGCGAGCCACGTGCTGTTCAAGATCTGCTCGACCTTCGATTCTACTGACGCCGGCAATATCGGCCCGGTGATGGATGCGCTGCGCGCCGATTGCGGTGAGGCCGTCGTGCTGGTGACGCCGGCTTTTCCCGAAACCGGCCGCACCGTTTACCAGGGCAATCTGTTCGTCGGCGCTGTGCCGCTGAACGAGAGCCCGCTGAAGGATCATCCGCTCAACCCGATGCGCGATTCCAACCTGGTGCGCGTGCTGGCGCGCCAGAGCAAGACGCAAATCGGTCTCGTCGACCTCGCGACCGTGACGCGTGGGGCGGATGCCGTGCGGGCGCGACTTGCCGAATTATCGGGCCAGGGCATTGGAGCTGCAATCATCGACGCCGTGTTCGATCGTGACCTCGAGACCATCGGCCTTGTCGCTGCCAACCATCAGCTGTCGGTCGGCGCTTCCGGCATCGGCCTCGGGCTAGCGCGCGCCCTGGTGTCGACCGGCAAGGTCAAATCAACCGCGGTGAGCGGCGAGACCGGTGCCGCCGTCGGCGGACCGGCGGCCTGCCTCGCCGGAAGCTGCTCGCAGGCGACGCTCAAGCAGATCGCCAGCGCTGAAAGTGTCATGCCGGTGCTTCATCTCGATCCGGACCGTATTCTTACGGGAGCCGGCGAGGCGCAGCGTGCGCTGGACTGGGCGAGGCCGCGATTGGCCGAAGGTCCGGTGCTGATCGCGTCGAGCGCGACACCGGATCAGGTCGCCGCGCTCCAGGCGCGCCACGGCCGCGACGCGGCGGGGCATGCCATCGAGCAGACCATGGCCGACATCGCCGAAAACCTTGTGAGATCAGGCGTGCGGCGATTGGTCGTCGCCGGCGGCGAGACCTCCGGCGCGGTCGTTGATCGGCTGAAGATTCCTGGATTCCTCGTCGGTGCGGAGATCGCCGCGGGCGTGCCGGTGCTACGCGCTGTGGGCCACCAAGGGGGCGCCATGCTGCTCGCGCTGAAGTCCGGAAATTTCGGCGGGCCCGAGTTTTTCTCGGATGCGCTTGGGCTCATGCGCTGAGCGCAGGGCATTCTTAGTCCCTCCTTCACTACTTTAAGGTTCCGTACTCGTACGGAGTCGTAGTTAACAATTGCTCAGTCGCTTTGTTGTTGGATATCGGCGCCGCTCCTTTTGATTTGACCACGATTTAGGACGCGCGACCGCGCCAACGCAAAGAGACCCGCCATGTTCGCTAAGATTTCCATTCGCGCCAAGATCATCAGCGTCGTGGCGTTCCTGCTGGTCGCGATGAGTGGTATGGGCCTGCTCGCCGTCATGAAGATGCGGGCCATCAACGCCAACACCGTCGATATCACCGCGAACTGGATGCCCAGCGTGCGCGTGATCGGCGATCTGCGCGCCGGCGTCATCACCTACCGGAACGTCATTCGCGAGCACATGCTGGCAGAAACGCTGGAGGAGAAGCTCGCGGCGGAGAAGACCCTCGCGACCGTGGTCGAGGCCAACACCAAGTTCCGCAAGAGCTATGAGACGATGATTACCTCGCCCGAGGAACGTGCTCTCTACAGCCAGTGGTCCAAGACCTGGGAGGACTACAAGAAAGGTACCCAGGAAGTCATGGCACTGTCGCGCCAGGAGGCCGGCAAGATCCCGCACGAGGCGCACGAGCTGAACACCAAGACGGTCAACAAGATCGGGCTTGAGGCCGATGCGATCTTGGCCAAGGATATCGAGCTCAACACCAAGGGCGGCGATCAGGCCTCCGCGGACGCATCCGACACCTATTACTATGCCTTCATGATCGTCGCGATGATCCTCGGCGCCGCCGTGATCGCCGGCATTGGTGTCAGCTTCTACCTCGTTCACGACGTCTCCAGCGGCATCAACTCGATCGTCGAACCGATGCAGGCGCTGGGCAAGGGCGACCTGACCGCCGAAGTCCCGCATCGCGGCGAGAAGACCGAGATCGGCGCCATGGCCGATGTGCTCCAGGTCTTCAAGGAGGCGCTGGTCGCCAAGAAGGCGGCGGACGAAGCCGCCGCGGCCGACGCCGAAGCCAAGATCGAGCGTGGCCGCCGCGTCGACAACATCACCCGCGAATTCGAAACGATGATCGGCGAGATCGTCCAGACCGTGTCGTCGGCCTCGACCCAGCTCGAAGCCTCCGCCTCGACGCTGACTTCGACCGCCGACCGCTCGCAGCGCATGGCGACCACGGTTGCCGCCGCCTCCGAAGAAGCCTCCACCAACGTGCAGTCGGTTGCTTCGGCCACCGAGGAGATGGCCTCGTCGGTCGGCGAGATCAGCCGTCAGGTGCAGGAATCGGCGCGGATGGCGGGCGACGCCGTCGGCCAGGCCCGTGCCACCACCGAGCGCGTCAGCGAACTCTCCAAGGCGGCTTCGCGCATCGGCGACGTCGTCGAGCTGATCAACACCATCGCCGGCCAGACCAACCTGCTGGCGCTCAACGCCACCATCGAGGCGGCGCGCGCCGGTGAAGCCGGCCGCGGTTTTGCGGTGGTCGCCTCCGAGGTGAAGGCGCTCGCCGAGCAGACCGCCAAGGCGACCGGCGAGATCGGCCAGCAGATCTCCGGCATCCAGGCGGCGACCAACGACTCGGTCGGCGCTATCAAGGAAATCTCCTCGACCATCGAGCGCCTGTCGGAAATCTCCTCGGCCATCGCGGCCGCGGTGGAAGAGCAGGGGGCCGCGACCCAGGAGATCGCCCGCAACGTCCAGCAGGCGGCCCAGGGCACCCAGCAGGTCTCCTCCAACATCACCGACGTGCAGCGCGGCGCGACCGAGACCGGCACGGCCTCCTCGCAGGTGCTGTCGGCCGCGCAGATGCTGTCCAACGACAGCACCCGACTCAAGACCGAGGTCGGCAAATTCCTGACCAATGTCCGCGCGGCGTAAGCCGGGAGACGATGGCAGTTCTGAAAGCGGCGCCTCCGGGTGCCGCTTTTTTACGTGGGTGAAAGCTGCTTCTGTAACCACTCGGACGCTGGCTGCATATCTGGAATGCGATTTCGCCGGGCGATAGCAGGGAATTGACCGCGCGTGACATGCTGTCGTTGGCCATTGCGCTGGCGTTCGGGTAAATCAGCCGAGGAACCCGCGGGGGCGTGTTCCCTGTCCCCTGATTTGGAATTGCCTGACGAATGATTGCTCTGGTCCGTATTGCCCTGAGCCGGCCCTACACGTTTGTCGTGCTCGCACTCCTGCTCCTGATCATCGGACCGCTCGCAGCGCTGCGGACGCCGACCGACATCTTTCCGGAGATCCGTATCCCCGTGATCGGCGTGGTCTGGCAGTACACTGGCCTGCCGCCGGACCAGATGTCCGGCCGCATCACCACGCCGTTCCAGCGCTCGCTGACGACCACGGTCAACGACATCGAGCACATCACTGCCAACTCCTATAACGGCTTCGGCATCGTCAAGATCTTCTTCCAGCCGACCGTCGACATCCGCACCGCAAATGCCCAGGTTACCGCGATCTCGCAGACGCTGTTGAAGCAACTGCCGCCCGGCGCGACGCCGCCCTTGATCCTGAACTACTCCGCCTCGACCGTGCCGATCATTCAGGTGGCGCTGTCGGGCGACGGCCTCACCGAGCAGAACCTCGCCGACATCGGCATCAATCAGCTCCGCACGCCGCTCGTCACCGTCCCCGGCGCGGCGATCCCGTATCCGTTCGGCGGCAAGCAGCGCCAGGTCCAGATCGACCTCGATCCGACCGCGCTCCAGGCCCGCGGCCTGTCCGGCCAGGATGTCGCCAACGCGCTCGCCGCGCAAAACCTGATCACGCCGGTCGGCACCCAGAAGATCGGCACCTTCGAGTACAATATCCAGCTCAACAACTCGCCGCTCAAGATCGACGAGCTCGGCAATCTGCCGATCAAGACCGTCAACGGCGCGATGGTCTATGTGCGCGATGTCGCGACCGTGCGCGACGGCAATCCGCCGCAGACCAACATCGTCCATGTCGACGGCAATCGCTCGGTGCTGATGATGGTGTTGAAGGCGGGCGCGACCTCGACGCTCGACATCATCGCCGGCATCAAGCAGAAGGTGATCGACGTCAAGGACCAGATGCCGGATGCGCTCAAGATCGGCTTCATCGGCGACCAGTCGGTGTTCGTCCGCGGCGCGATTCAAGGCGTCGCCTTCGAGGGCGTGATCGCGGCGCTGCTCACCAGCGTCATGATCCTGCTGTTCCTCGGCAGCTGGCGCTCGACCGTGATCATCGCGGTCTCGATCCCGCTGTCGGTGCTCGGCGCCATCATCATGCTGTCGGCGATCGGCGAGACGCTCAACATCATGACGCTCGGCGGTCTCGCGCTCGCGGTCGGCATCCTCGTCGACGACGCCACCGTGACCATCGAGAATATCAACTACCATCTCGAGCAGGGCAAGCCGGTCGAGCAGTCGATCCTCGACGGCGCCAACCAGATCGTGACGCCGGCCTTCGTCTCGCTGCTCTGCATCTGCATCGTGTTCGTGCCGATGTTCTTCCTCACCGGCGTCGCGCGCTTCCTGTTCGTGCCGATGGCCGAAGCCGTGATGTTCGCCATGATGTGGTCGTTCATCCTGTCGCGCACGCTGGTGCCGACGATGGCGAATTACCTCTTGCAGGCGCACGTCCATCATGAGGGCGAGCCGCCGAAGTCGCGCAATCCGCTTGTCTGGTTCCAGCGTGGTTTCGAGAAGCGGTTCGAACGCATTCGCGGCGGGTACCACAATCTGCTGGGGCTCGCGCTTGGGCACCGTATGGTGTTCGTCGCTGGCTTCCTTTGCGTGGTCGGAGCGTCCTTTGCGCTGGTGCCGTTCCTCGGCCGCAACTTCTTCCCTGCGGTCGATGCCGGCAACATTCTGATGCATGTCCGCACCCAGGTCGGCACCCGTGTCGAGGAGACCGCGAACCAGCTCGCCGACGTGCAGAAGGCTATCCGCAAGCTGATCCCCGGCGAGATCGACACGCTGACCGACAACATCGGCATGCCGATCTCCGGCATCAACATGACCTACAACAACACCGGCGTGATCGGCCCACAGGACGGCGACATCCAGATCAAGCTCAAGGAAGGCCACAAGCCGACCGAGGAACATGTGCGCGTGCTGCGCGAGCAGCTGCCGCGTCTGTTTCCCGGCGTCAGCTTCGCTTTCCTGCCGGCCGACATCGTCAGCCAGATTTTGAACTTCGGCGCGCCGGCGCCGATCGACCTCCAGGTCCGTGGCGCCAATGCCGAGGCCAACTTTGCTTACGCCAACAAGCTGCTCGCCAAGGTCCGCCGAATTCCGGGTGTCGCCGACGCGCGCATCCAGCAGTCGCCGAACAATCCGACCTTCAACATCGACGTCGACCGCACCCGCGCGCAATATGTCGGCCTGACCGAGCGCGACGTCACCAACAGCCTCGTGGTCAATCTCGCGGGCTCCTCTCAGGTCGCGCCGACCTACTATCTCAACCCGGACAACGGCGTGTCCTACTCCATCGTGATGCAGACGCCGCAATACCAGATCGATTCGCTCAGCGCGCTCCAGACGCTGCCGATCACGGCGACCGGCAATTCGCAGTCGCCGATCCTCGGCGGCATCGCCGACATCAAGCGCTCGACGTCGAGTGCGGTGGTGTCACAATACGACATCCAGACGCTGGTGCAGATTTTCGCGACGACGTCGGGCCGCGATCTCGGCGCGGTGTCCAATGATATCCGGCAGGTTATCGCCGACACCGCCAACGAGGTCCCGAAGGGCTCCTCCGTGGTGCTGCTCGGCCAGGTGCAGACCATGAACAGCGCCTTCAGCGGGCTCCTGTTTGGACTGCTCGGCGCTATTGTCCTGATCTACCTCCTGATCGTCGTCAACTTCCAGTCCTGGTCCGATCCGTTCGTGATCATCACGGCGCTGCCGGCAGCCCTCGCCGGCATCGTCTGGATGCTGTTCACGACCCAGACCACGCTGTCGGTGCCCGCGCTTACCGGCGCCATCATGTGCATGGGCGTCGCCACCGCCAACAGCGTGCTCGTGATCTCGTTCGCCCGAGAACGCTATGAGGAGCTCGGCGACCCCGTCGCGGCGGCGCTGGAGGCCGGCTTCGTCCGGTTCCGCCCGGTGCTGATGACCGCGCTCGCCATGATCATCGGCATGGCGCCGATGGCCCTGGGGCTCGGCGAGGGCGGCGAGCAGAACGCGCCGCTTGGCCGCGCCGTGATCGGCGGCCTGATCTTTGCAACGTTCGCCACGCTGATATTTGTTCCCGTGGTGTTCAGTATGGTACACAAGAAACAAGGCGCCAAAGCCGCCGCCCCCTTGGAGACTCCGCATGTCGCCCACTGAACCAAGCTCACCGGTCTCGCGCCGGAAACTGGGCATTTTCGGCGTGGTGGCGCTGATTGCGGCAGGCCTCGTGGTCGGCACCGGCATCCGGGCTCGCGAGGACCAGGGCTCCAGGCTGAAGGAATGGACCGACGATCAGGCCGTTCCGAGCGTCGCGGTGAGCCAGCCCAATGCCAAGGCTCTCAACTCCACCATCGACCTGCCGGGTCGCCTCGAAGCCTATTACCGTGCCCCGATCTTCGCCCGTGTCTCGGGCTATCTGAAGAGCTGGAGCGCCGACATCGGCGCCCGGGTCAAGGCCGGGCAGGTGATCGCCGAGATCGAGGCGCCCGACCTCGATCAGCAGCTGCTCCAGGCCCGCGCCGACCTCGCCAGCCAGCAGGCCAGCGCGAGGCTGTCGGAGGCAACGCTGAACCGGCGCAAGACGCTGGTCGCCTCCAATTTCGTCTCCGCGCAGGAGATCGACGAGCGCACTGCCGACCTCTCCAACAAGAACGCGGCCGTCCACTCGGGGCAGGCCAACGTCGAACGCCTGGAGGCGCTGGCCGGCTACAAGAAGATCACCGTGCCGTTCGACGGCGTGGTCACCGCGCGCGACACCGATGTTGGCGCGCTGATCAACGCCGGCGGCGGCTCGGGCCCGGCGATGTTCGTGGTCTCCGACATCACCAAGCTGCGGGTCTACGTCAACGTGCCCCAGAACTACGTGCCGGCGATCAAGATCGGCGCCAAGGCCACCATGGTGATGCCGGAATACCCGAACCGGACGTTCCAGGCGACGGTGGAGGCGTCCTCGCAGGCCGTCGACGTGGCGTCGGGCACGACGCGCATGCAGCTCGGCCTCGACAATTCCAATGGCGAGTTGATGCCCGGCGGCTACGCCAGTGTGAAGTTGAACCTCCAGCGCGACACGGCGCCGCTGAGCATTCCTGCCAGTGCCCTGATCTTCAACGGCAGCGGCCTGCGCGTCGCGACCGTCGGTCCCGACGACAAGGTGCAGTTCAAGACCGTGACGATCGCGCGCGATCTCGGCAGGGAGATTGAACTCGCCTCCGGCATCGTCCCGGACGACCGCATCATCACCGCGCCGCCGGATGGCCTGTCCAATGGCGATCCGGTGCGAGTCGTCGGCCCTGGCGCCAAGGGCAAGCCCGCGACCGCGTCCGAACCGCAGGTGCCGAAGGGCTAAGGGTAATCTCGTGCCCCGGACGCAGCGCAGCACGAAGTGGTGCGCTGCTGAGCCGGGGTCTATTCTCGCCGCGGTGTACCGCGCCGCCATCTGGGTCCCGGCTCTGCGGAGCGGCATTTCGCGCCGCACCGCGTCCGGGACACGAGGGCTACCCCACCCGCCACTCCGGCACGCCGTCTGCGGCGATCGCGACCTCGCCGAGCGAGCCGACCGGTGTGCGATCCATATTCAGCAAATGCGCCAACGTCGCGCTGTCATCAGCCGGAATTCGCGCCAGCGTGCGCCGGTCATCCGCCGTGCGCAGCATGACGACCCCGTGCTCGACATCGCCGCCGCGGCCATAGAGCACCGTAAAACTCTCGACCTTGCCCTTGCCGTTCGGCTCCGTGACGAACTCCGGCACCGCACGCTTGTTGCTGTCGGCCACCGTTTGCACGCTCGTCTCCTGCGCCAGCGCCGCGCGCGGCGGCGTCTTCGAGACCACCAGCGCGTGATGCTTGGTGACGAAGCCGCCCTGGCCATAGAGCAGGCCGAGCTCGGCGCCGTCGCGCAGGCGCTGCACCATCGCGCAGGCCGCGTGCGTCATGTAGGTGTTGAGCGGCGCGCCGAAGAAGGTGAGGCCGCCGGTCACGGTGGGCTGGACGTCGGCGCCTAAGCCCAGTGTTCGCCGCGCCATCTTGGGCACGCAGGGGAAGCAGCTGTAGAGCTCGATCGCGTCGAACTTTTTGCCGTCGCCGCCAGCCAGATCCATCGCCGCCTTGAGCACCGCGTTCTGCGGATGGCTCTCATGGAACTGATCGCGCAGCAGATAGTCGCGCGGCTCCTCCGCCGAGGCGCCGCCGAGCGGATAAACCAGTCTGTCCTCCGCAATGCCGGCCGCGCGCGCTTTGGCAAGGCTGGTGAGCAGCAGCGCGCCGCCCATGTTGACGCTGGGATTGGCAACCATCAGTTTGTTATAAGGCCACGCGATGAGACGGTTATCCGCGGTCGGCGTGGTGATCTCGTCCGCAGTATAGCGCCGCTTCAGCCAGGCGTTTGGATTTTGCGCGGCAGCCTCGGAATAGCGCGACCACAGCGTCCCCGACTCCGCCATCGCCTCGCGTGGCGTCTGGCCCCAATGGGCGGATGAAGCCGCCTCGTAGAAGGGATAGACGGTGACGGGGCGAAACACGCCGAGCTTCACCGCCAGCGGCTTCTGGAACGCCGCGCCGCGCTTCGGTTCCTCGACATCATGGGCGAACGGTGTCCATGGTAGCTTTGTGCCGGCACGCTCGGCCTTGGTCGCGCTCGACTGCGCTTCGGCGCCACAGACCGCGGCTACCGTGCATTCGCCGCGTGCGATGCGTTTGGCAGCCTCGTGGATATAGCGGATCGGGCTCTCGCCGCCGACCGGACCGTAATAGCAATGCGAAGGCGTGATGCCGAGGCGCTGCGCCAGCAGCTTCTCCGGATCCCGGTAGCGCCAGCTCAGGAAATTGACGACGTCGAGCGACTGCACCTCGCCGAGCAGTTTTGCGCCGGCATCCGCCTCCGCGCGCCGCAGCGCCTGTTCCAGCAGATCGAGCGGCTCGAGGCCCTCGGCGATCTCCTTCGGGCGGTCGATGATCTCGCCGACGCCGACGATGACGGGAATGCGGTCTGGGGGGAGGGAGGGGTTTGTCATTTCTTCTTGCCTCGCTCTCTAGATCTTCGGCACGCCGCCACCCTTCGAGGCCTTCGCTACGCTCCGGCACCTCAGGACGACGGCTACGGGTACAGCGTCATCCTGAGAGCTTGTGACGCTTTTGCTCGTTCGGAGCGGAGTGGGGCTGCTTGTCGCGGTAAATGGCGGGTCTGAGTTCGTCGATGAGCTCTC
>NZ_JBEPRN010000003.1:0-474750 GCF_040548375.1 Bradyrhizobium sp. F1.4.3 | reverse complement strand
ACCGACCCCTACCTGCCGCGACGCGGCGACGGCGCGGGAGTACTGGCTTGGCGTGCGCGGATGGCGAGCGAAGAGGGCAAGGCCCGGTACAAGCCTCGTTCGATATGCGAGTGCATCCATGCCCGCTGGCGCAACTGGAACCTACGGCAATTGACCGTGCGCGGGATCGAAAAGGTCCGCGCCGTCGTGCTCTGGTACGCCCTCACCAACAACATCCTGCAAGACAACCGCCTCCGCAGCGCATAAACGAGAGCTCATCGACGAACTCAGACCCGCCATTTACCGCGACAAGCAGCCCCACTCCGCTCCGAACGAGCAAAAGCGTCACAAGCTCTCAGGATGAGGGCTGAAGTTGCGGCTCAGTTGGACTAAACGCTTGGGCGCGTTATCGCTGCGTCACATTGTCTCAATATAGCGTCGGACTTCATCCTGGCGACGGCCGCCTCGGCGGTCGCGCCGCGCGATATCGAGAGCATCGCCATGAAACTCAAATTCTCCCGCCGCCGTTTCCTCTCCACCAGCGCCGGTGCGCTCGGCGCGATCGCGATGCCTCACCTTTCACGCGCGGCCGACCGCCCTGCGGTCACCCACGGCGTGCAGTCCGGCGACGTCACCGTCGATGGCGGCGTGGTCTGGGCGCGCGCCGACCGTCCGTCCCAGATGCTGGTCGAGGTCGCGACGACGGAATCGTTCAAGGACGCCCGCGCGCTGCCGCCGATCGCGGCGCTGCCCGAGAGTGACTTCACCGCAAAAATGCTGCTGGAGAACCTGCCGGGCGGCCAGGACATCTTCTACCGCGTCCGCTTCCGCGATCTCTCGCATACCGCGGTCGAGGGCGAGCCCGTGGTCGGCCGCTTCCGCACTGCCCCGGCCGATCGCCGCGACGTCAGCTTTGTCTGGGGCGGCGACGTTGCAGGACAGGGCTGGGGCATCAATCCCGACGACGGCGGCATGTTCACCTTCTCGACCATGCGCAAGCATCGTCCGGATTTCCTGCTGCACTCCGGCGATACCATCTATGCCGACGGTACGATTGCATCCGAGGTGAAGCTCGCCGACGGCAAGATCTGGAAGAACGTCACCATTCCCGAGAAGGCGAAGGTCGCCGAGACGCTCGACGAATACCGCGCCGCGCACAAATATAATTTCACCGACGACAACGTTCGCGCGTTCAATGCCGAGGTGCCGATCTTCGTGCAGTGGGACGACCATGAGGTGACCAACAACTGGTCGCTGTCGAAGGATCTGCCGGCGACCTACAAGGTACGCGACATCACGCTGCTTGCGGCCCGCGCAGGACGCGCGTTCCACGAGATGTATCCGATGCGCGAAAGCATCGTCGAGCCGGGCCGCGTCTATCGCCAGATCTCCTACGGCCCGCATCTCGACGTGTTCGTGCTCGACGAGCGCAGCTATCGCGGCCCGAACGGCGCAAACCTCGATACGGAATACGGCCCGGCCAGCTACTTCCTTGGCCCCGACCAGATCGCCTGGCTCAAGCGCGGCCTGCTCAATTCGCGCGCGACCTGGAAGGTGATCGCCTCCGACATGCCGCTGAGCCTGGTCGTGCCCGACACGCCGAAGGGCGGCTCGGAGGCTTTCGCGCAGGGCAACGGCCCGGTGCGCGGCCGCGAATTCGAGATCGCCGATCTCTTGCGCTTCATCAAGATGGCGCCGATCGCAAACACGGTGTGGCTGACAGCGGACGTGCACTACGCCGCCGCGCATTATTACGATCCGAACAAGGCCCAATTTCAGGACTTCGAGCCGTTCTGGGAATTCGTCTCGGGCCCGCTGCACGCCGGCACTTTCGGTCCGAACGAGCTCGACAACACCTTTGGACCTGACGTGCGCTTCATCAAGGCGCCGGGGAAAGACAACCAGAACCTGCCGCCGTCGGCCGGCATGCAGTTCTTCGGTCACGTCAAGATCGACGGCGCCTCCGGCCAGATGACGGTGACCTTGCGCGACCGCGCCGATGTCGCGTTGTGGTCGACCACACTCGATCCGAAATCCGCCTGAAGCTGAGGCCGGCGCGCCGTCAGGTGCCGCGCGTCCGTAACGCTGCCTCCAGCGCGTCGCTGGAGCATGGCTTTTGCAGCCGTGGCCGCGCGCCGAATTGCGCGGGAATGCTCGTCTCGGCGCCGTAACCGGTGACGAACACGAAGGGAATCCTGAAGGTCGCGAGGCGGTCGGCGATCGCAAAGCTTTTCTCGCGGATCAGCTCGACGTCCAGCAGCGCGAAATCGGGCGGGCGCTTCGCGATCGCCTCCAGCGCCTGCGCCACCGAACCCACGGTGCGCACGCTCTTCACGCCAAATCCGAGCAGGCGATCCTCGAAATCGATCGCGATGATCGGATCGTCCTCGACGATCAGGACATCGGCAGGACAGTCGGAACCATCGGAAAGAGCGGGTGCCATAATCGAATCTTGAAGCATGAGGTTTCTCGGACCAGGACTGCCGCGACGCGATGCCTGCGCCCAGCACATCGGGGGTTCCCGGAACGAAACCCACCACATCGCCGTTTTCCAGTCTGTCCACTTGTGGACACAGGGCATGGACGAAGCTCGCTAATGGGGGAGGAGGATGGGAGTTCACGATGGACGCACGCACCGGCGAGGCAGCCGAGGTTAGCACCCGGCCGACCAACAACCTCCTGCGGCGCCTGAACCCGGCGGACTATGCGCTGCTCGCGCCGCAGGTCAGCGTTGACGACGCTGCGGCCAACGAGCTGCTCTACAGTCCCGGCGACGATGTCCAGGTCGTGCACTTTCCCTGCGGTCCCTCGCTGGCAACGTTTCTCGTCCCCAATGAAGACGGCCGCGACGTCGAGACCATTCTGGTCGGCCGCGAAGGCGCGGTGGGCGGCATCGTCAGCGAGGGATTTTTGCCGGCCTATACCCGAATCTGCGTGAAGTTCGGCGGGCCGTTTGCGCGCATTCGCGTCGCCAAGCTGGAAGCGGCCAAGCTGCGCTCGCCGTCGCTGCGCAATGTTTTTGCCCGTTACGCCGATTGCATGCTGGCGCAGATCTTCCAGTCAACCGCATGCAACGCCATCCACTCGATCGAGCAGCGCACGGCAAAATGGATTCTGGCGGCGATGGAACGGACCGGCGACGAGAGCAGCGTGCCGCTGACGCATGAGCAGCTCGCGACATTGCTCGGCGTCGGCCGCAGCTATGCGAGCCGCGTGCTGCAGTCGTTCAAGGCGGAAGGTGTGCTCGACACGCGGCGCGGCTCGATCCTGGTCCGCAACCGCGACGGCCTGCGCCTGCGCGCCTGTCTGTGCAACGATGCCGTGAAGATGCATTTCGAGGAGGTGCTGCGCGGGGTCTACCCGACCGAGGAGGCGAATCGCAGCTCGGCCCGGAGCTGATCGGACGGTCATTTGCGGGCCATGGCCCGCAATTAGGCCCCGAACCGGTCCTAAGCCCCGGGAATTCCCGGACAAAATTCAGTCAACCAATCCCGAAAGAACGCATTGTTTTTTGGCGTTTTCTGCCTATATTGCGCTGCAAACGCGCAGGGTGCCCGGTCGATCTGGCCGGGCTTCCTTTTTGGGCGTAATAGGCCCCGTTTTCCACGTTTCCAGCGTTATCCGTGAAGAGGTCCCGGCTTGACCGGCGAGATCGCGCTTAACCCATTGTCCGACCGCAAAGAAGCTCACTCATGAACCTCCGTAACGTCGCCATCATCGCCCACGTCGACCACGGCAAGACGACCCTGGTCGACAAACTCCTCCAGCAATCCGGCACGTTCCGCGAGAACCAGAAGGTGACCGATCGCGCCATGGACTCCAACGATCTGGAGCGTGAGCGCGGCATCACCATTCTGGCCAAGGCGGCCTCGGTGCAGTGGAAGGACACCCGCGTCAACATCGTCGACACCCCCGGCCACGCCGATTTCGGCGGTGAGGTCGAGCGCATCCTCAACATGGTGGACGGCGCGCTGGTGCTGGTGGACGCCGCCGAAGGCCCGCTGCCGCAGACCAAATTCGTGGTCTCCAAGGCGCTCAAGGTCGGCCTGAAGCCGATCGTCGTCATCAACAAGGTCGACCGTCCCGACGCGCGCCCGACCGAAGTCATCAACGAGGTGTTCGACCTGTTCGCGGCGCTCGACGCCAGCGAGGAGCAGCTCGACTTCCCGATCCTGTACGGGTCGGCCAAGCAGGGCTGGATGGCCGAGAGCCCGGAAGGTCCGAAGGACAAGGGCATGGAGCCACTGTTCGACCTGATCCTGCGCCATGTCGCGCCCCCGACGGTCGAAGAAGGTCCGTTCCGGATGATCGGCACCATCCTCGAAGCCAACCCCTATCTCGGCCGCATCATCACCGGCCGCATCTCGTCCGGCGTGGTCAAGCCGAACCAGCAGGTCAAGGTGCTGAACGCCGACGGCAAGATGATCGAGACGGGCCGCATCACGAAAATCCTGGCGTTCCGCGGCCTCGAGCGCACGCCGCTGGAGGAAGCCGAAGCCGGCGACATCGTCGCCATCGCCGGCCTGACCAAGGGCACTGTCGCCGACACCTTCTGCGATCCGACCGTCGAGGTGCCGCTGCCGGCGCAGCCGATCGATCCGCCGACCGTGTCGATGTCCTTCATCGTCAACAACTCGCCGCTCGCCGGCACCGAAGGCGACAAGGTGACGAGCCGCATGATCCGCGACCGCCTGCTGCGCGAAGCGGAAGGCAATGTCGCGCTGCGCGTCGTCGAAGCGTCGGACAAGGACGCGATGGAAGTCTCGGGCCGCGGCGAATTGCAGCTCGCGATCCTGATCGAGACCATGCGCCGCGAGGGCTTTGAGCTCTCGGTGTCGCGTCCGCGCGTCGTGCTCCAGAAGGACGAGGCCACCGGCGCCACCATGGAGCCGATCGAGGAGGTCGTCATCGACGTCGACGAGGAGCATTCCGGCGTCGTCGTGCAGAAGATGAGCGAGCGCAAGTCCGAGCTGGTCGAGATGAAGCCGTCCGGCGGCAACCGCCTGCGCCTGGTGTTCTACGCGCCGACCCGCGGCCTGATCGGATATCAGGGCGAGCTGCTCACCGACACCCGCGGCACCGCGATCATGAACCGCCTGTTCCACGGCTATGCGCCGTACAAGGGCGAGATCCAGGGCCGCCGCAACGGCGTGCTGATCTCCAACGACCAGGGCGACGCGGTGGCCTATGCCATGTTCAAGCTGGAAGACCGCGGCCCGATGATGATCGAGCCGGGCTGGAAGGTCTATAAGGGCATGATCGTCGGCGAGCACACGCGCGACAACGATCTTGAGATCAACGTGCTCAAGGGCAAGCAGCTCACCAACATCCGCACCACGTCGAAAGACGAAGCGGTGCGCCTGACCCCGCCGATCCGCATGACCTTGGAAAAGGCGCTCGCCTATATCGAGGACGACGAGCTCGTCGAGGTCACGCCGAAGTCGATCCGGCTGCGCAAGAAGCACCTCGACCCGAACGAGCGCAAGCGCGCGGAAAAGTCCAAGGAAGCCGTGGCGTAAGGCCACGCTCTCGTGCCCCGGACGCAGCGCAGCACGGAGTGATGCGGCTGCTGAGCTGGGGCCCAGTACTTTCGCCGCGCATATTCCCCGCCGTGGGTCCGGCTCTGCGCAGCAGCGCCATAAACGCGTTCACGCGCGTCTTCGACGCGCTATGGGCGCTGCAGCGCGTCCGGGACACGGGAGCTGCATATCTGTCCGGCTTTAGCGCTCATTACGAACGTGCTAGAGCCCGCTCATGAGTTCCCTGCCCTCCTCCGTCGATGTCGCGATCATCGGCGCCGGCGCCGCCGGCCTCGGCGCAGCGCATGCGCTGCACGGCTCCGGCCTCTCCGTGATCGTGCTGGAGGCGCGGAATCGGCTCGGCGGACGCGCCTGGACCGTGCAGGCCTCGCCGGAGGTGACCTTCGACGTCGGCTGCGGCTGGCTGCACTCGGCGGACAAAAACTCCTTCGTCACGATCGCCAACCAGCTCGATTTCGAGGTCAACACGGACCTGCCGCCCTGGCGCGATCGCGCCTTCGGCAATGCATTTCCGCAAAGCCAGCGCGACGATTTCATGCGCGCAATGGACGCGTTCTATGAACGCCTTTGGGAAGCCGCCCAAAAAGACACGGACGAGCCTGCGAGCCAAAGTCTGGAACCCGGCAATCGCTGGAACCCCATGATCGACGCGATCTCGACCTACATTAATGGCTGCGAATTGAAGGACATGTCGACGCTCGACTGGGACGTCTATGAGGACACCAATGCCAACTGGCGCATCCGCCTCGGCTATGGCGCGCTGATCGCGGCCTATGGCGCAAACTGTCCGGTGGCGCTGAGCTGCAACGTCACGCTGATCGATCATTCCGGAAAGCGCATCCGCCTCGAAACATCGCAGGGCACGCTGATCGCCGACAAGGTGATCGTCACCGTGCCGACCAATCTGATCACCGACGAGGCGATCCGTTTTTCACCGGCCCTGCCCACGAAGATCGATGCCGCGGCCGGCCTGCCACTCGGCGTCGACGACAAGGTGACGCTGGCGCTCGACGATGCGGAAGCCTTCCCGAAGGAAGGAAACCTGCGCGGCGCCACCATGCGTACCGACATGGGCACCTACCACATCCGCCCGTTCGGCCAGCCCTGCATCGAAGGCTTTTTCGGCGGCAGCTTTGCAAGAGAGCTGGAAGACGCCGGCGAGGGCGCCATTGCCGCGCAGGGCATCGACGAGATCGCGGGCTTTCTCGGCAACGACATCCGCCGCAAGCTGAAGCCGCTGTGCGAGTCGCGCTGGGCCCACGATCCCTTCGCGAGAGGTTCCTATTCGCACGCGCTGCCCGGCCACGCCGGTGATCGTGCAGCGCTGGCGGAACCGGTCGACGAGCGATTGTTCTTTGCGGGCGAGGCGACGTCGCCCAATTTCTTCACGACGGCGCATGGGGCGAGGGACAGCGGGGAGCGGGCTGCGAAGGAAGTGCTGGCGGCGATCGGGACGCGCTGACTAGACGCTGTCGTTACGGCGCCACGCCCCAATGTCGTCCCGGCGAAGGCCGGGACCCATACCGCGTGATCTATCGATAAACCTCCGTGTTGGTACCGCGCGCTGACTCCCGAACCAACAGTCTTCGCCAAACTTCGCCTTGTGGTTATGCGTCCCGGCCTTCGCCGGGACGACATCGAATTTTTGGAAACATTTCGATTCACGACTGCACTCGCGATGACAGGTCATTCAATCACCCTTGCCCGCAAATCTTCGTCAGGCACAAAGCACGCATCGTATTTCCCAAAAATGCGATAGCGGTTGCGCGCGATCAGGCTGTACACCACATTCCGCAGCGGCTTCGGCACGGCGAACAACATCCGCGCCCAACCCCATCCCGGGAGTTGCGACAGCACCGTCAGCGCAGCGTCTGACTTCAGGAACACTTCACCACCGTGAACCACGGCATTGGTATCGGGATCATCCGGATCGATGCCGAACGCCTTCGCAAGCCGCGCCCCGTAGTCCGACTGGATCGGCGTAAAACGAAACCGCCTCGCCGTGTCGCGCTTCGCGACGAAGCGCACCCAGCGCGAGCAGAAGATGCAGACGCCGTCGAACAGGATCACGTCGTCGTCGGGCCAATTTTGCATCAGCGATTATCCAGTATCAGCGGCGCGACCAGGAAATACAGCGTCATGGTTTCTTCGCCGCCACCGGCTTCAGCGCGCGATCGAGCTCGCCGCTTGCGGCTTTGACGCCGGCTTCGGTCTCGATCATCCAGTGACCCTCACTGCCGACCGCGGGCAGGGTGCGAAAATCAACCTTGCCGCCGCCGCCGCGAAACGCATCCGCCAAACCTCGCGAGAATGCCGGAGCGAAATAGCTGTCATTCGCCGCAACGAGCCATGTGACAGGGATGCGCGCCGCCTTACCGAACTCGGCAGCCGCCGCGACCAGCGCATGGGGAGCACAGACCCGGTTCGGTTCATCGTTGGCATGGCCGCCGCGCCCCGGCGCGAACGCGATGACCGTGGAGATCGCTTTCGGATCGGCGTTCGCCAGGGCCAGCGCGCCCCAGCCACCGGCGGAATGGCCGAGCAGGACGACGGCGTCCTTGCGGACAAAATCCTGCTTGAGCAAATAGTCCAGCGCGCGCGAAATTTCCTCCGCGGTTGCGCGGCCGGAATGCACGTAATCCGCCTCGTCGCAGCCGCCCTGGTCCTCAACATACCGACCGCCGGTCGCACCGTGGCCGAGCCGTTCCGGCACCAGCACGGCGAAGCCGCGCGCGACGAGAAACGCTGTGAGCGCGCGGTATTCCGGCTGCGGCATTTGCGCGCGACGCAACACATTCTGCGTCGAGGCGTGCGCGATCACCGCAAGCCGAAACGGACCTGTGCCGGCTGGGCGAAACAACAGCGCATGCGCGGCAATGTCGGTATCCGGTGACGGCACACGCCATTCTTGCCGACGGAACGGCTCGGCTTCCTCTCTCGATGCCCCAAACGTGACCTGAGCGCACAGAGACGGCGCAGTCAGCAGGGACAGCAGAGGCAGCAGAGGCAGCAGAGGCAGAAGGACAAGGGTGTTGAGGAGCCGCATGAATTGCCGGAGGCGAATACGAATGGCGCAGGCCAGACTAGTAGGAACGAATCGTCCTGGGCGGACTTTCTGCGTTGCCATCGCCGTTCATTGGTTACGGCGCGGCAGTTTTGCACCGACACATGGCAGGCCCTTGCCGTTCGAGGCAGCGCCTTGTCCTCTTTCGGTACAATATGGTGAAAATACTGATGCAGAAAGTCCACAGGTTAACCGATAATTAACGATAGGTCTTGCCGCCGGCGCGGCGACTTGGTTTGATCGCGTCCATGAGCACAACCCTGATCGAGGTCCGGCCGGCCAAAGCTGCAGACGCAACTGCGGTGGCGTCGACTCATGACGAAGCCTGGCGTTCGGCCTATCAGGGCATCATTCCCGGTGCCGAGCTGGAGAAGCTGATCAACCGCCGTGGCCCGCAATGGTGGGACAGCGCGATCCGCAAGGGCAGCCGCGTCAGCGTGCTGGTGTTCGGCGACAAGATCGCGGGCTACGCCAATTACGGCCGTAACCGCGCCCGCAGCCTGCACTTCGACGGCGAGATCTACGAGCTCTATTTGCGTCCAGAATTCCAGGGCCTCGGCTTCGGCCGCCGCCTGTTCGCCGCCGCCCGCCGCGACCTCATGCAAAGCAATCTGAAGAGCATGGTGGTGTGGGCGCTGTCGGACAACGATCCGGCGACCGAATTCTACCGGGCGTTGGGCGGCCGCATGGTGGCACGCTCCTCGGAGCGATTCGGGCCGAAGTCGCTCGACAAGGTTGCCTTCGCCTGGACCAATTGAGCTGCTGAAACCTTAACCGGCAGCGTTTCCGTATCCGTCGATACCGTTGCCTTTTGGGCCGGTGATCGCGGGATTCATTATTTCACAAAAACGCGATGGATAGGCGGGCCAAGCCCGCGTATGACAGTGCGAAAATCGCTGCCGGGCGCGATTTAACCTCGGCAACAACGGAGCCTTGAATGCGTATCGATGCGGTCTCGATCGGGAAAAACGTACCACACGACGTCAACGTCATCATCGAAGTCCCCGTCGGCGGCGAACCGATCAAATACGAGATGGACAAGGAAGCCGGCACGCTGGTGGTCGACCGCTTCCTCTACACGCCGATGCGCTATCCCGGCAATTACGGCTTCATCCCGCACACGCTGTCCGATGACGGCGACCCCTGCGACGTACTGATCGTCAACACCCGCGCCATCATCCCCGGCGCCGTCATGAGCGTGCGTCCGGTCGGCGTGCTGATGATGGAAGACGAAGCCGGCGGCGACGAGAAGATTCTGGCGGTGCCGTCGTCGAAGCTGACGCAGCGCTACGACAAGGTGAAGTCCTACAGCGACCTGCCGGACATCACGCTCCAGCAGATTCAGCACTTCTTCGAGCACTACAAGGATCTCGAGAAGGGCAAGTGGGTGAAGATTTTGCGCTGGGGCGGCCCGGAAGAGGCACAGAAGCTGATCCTCGAGGGCATCGAGCGCGAGAAGAAAAAGAAAGCGTAAAAGACTTGTGTCCCGGACGCGGCGCAGCACGAAGTGGTGCGCCGCAGAGCCGGGACCCATGGCGCCACTTGTACTGGGCGCCGGCTCTGCAGCGCATCGTTTCACGCTGCGCTGCGTCCGGGGCACGAGAGTTCAACTACACCGCTGGCTTCGGCAGCCCTGCGATCGCGCAAGCGGCGCGCAGCGTGTTCACGAGCAGGCAGGCGACCGTCATCTGGCCGACGCCGCCCGGCACCGGCGTCACCGCGCCGGCAACCGCAAGCGCTTCCTGGTAGGCAACGTCGCCGACGAGACGGGTCTTGCCGTCCTCCTTCGGGATCCGGTTGATGCCGACGTCGATCACGGTCGCGCCCGGCTTCAGCCAATCGCCGCGCACCATCTCAGGTCTACCGACGGCGGCATAGACGAGGTCGGCGCGCTTCACGAGCCCGGGCAGATCGCGCGAGCGCGAATGCGCGATCGTCACCGTCGCGTTCTCGTTCAAGAGCAACTGCACCAGCGGACGGCCGACCAGATTGGAGCGGCCGATGACGATGGCGTTCATGCCTTCGAGTGAGGCATGCACGCTCTTGGTCAGGATGACGCAGCCGAGCGGCGTGCAGGGCGACAGCGCCTCGAACCCGCCGGCGAGCCGGCCGGCATTGTTGGGATGCAGCCCGTCGACATCCTTGGCGGGATCGATGGCATTGATCACGGCCTCGGTGTTGAGGCCCTTGGGCAGCGGCAGTTGCACCAGAATGCCGTGCACGGCGGGATCGCGGTTGAGTCTTGCGGCGAGCGCGAGCAGATCTCCTTGCGAGACGTCGGCGGGCAGTTTGTGCTCGAACGAGGCCATGCCGGCGGCCTGGGTCTGGGTGTGTTTGGAGCGGACATAGACCTCGCTCGCGGGATCGTTGCCGACCAGGACCACCGCGAGCCCCGGCACCAGATTGTGCTCGCGCTTGACGCGGGCGACCTCGTCGGCGACGCGGCCGCGAAGTTCCGCGGCAATGACTTTTCCATCGATGATCTTGGCCGTCATGTCAGTTCCTCATGCCTGTCGATTTGGCCGAGGCGAGCTGACGCAACGCTTCGGCAAGCCGTGCCGGATCGCCCTCGACCGCGATCTGCTTCAGCCGCGACGTCGCCCCGGACAGGAGCGTGACGCTCGCCTTGGGCACACCGAGCGATTTCGCCAGCAGCGCGAGAACCGCGCGATTGGCCTCGCCGCCATCGGCAACGGCACGCACGCGCACCTTCAACACGCTGCGGCCATCGGAGAGCTGCTCGATCCCGTCGAAATCATCGCGGCCGCCACGCGGCGTCACCCGCAACGCGATGCTGACGCCCGTGGTGGAGATGCGCCAAGGGACCATCAGGGCTCCACTGCGGCTCCATCACGGTTCCATCGACCTAGGGCACGTTCGGATAAACGTACTCGGCGAGATAGAGCTGGATCAACCAAAGCACGAAGAACGCGACGATCGGAGACATGTCGAGCCCGCCCATGCTGGGCAGCCTCCGCCGAATCGGGCCGAGGACCGGTTCGGTAATCCGATAGAGAAACTCCGCGACCGCTCCGACGAACTGGTTGCGGGTATTCACAACATTGAACGCGATCAACCAGGACAGAATTGCCGATGCGATCAGCAGATAAATGTACAGATTGATAATCTGGATCAGAATGAAGACTATCGGGCGCATCAGCGAAACACTCTCTGGGCCTGTGTCGTGGGATGGTCATGGCTAGATATCGGTTCCCCCCGGCCCAAACAAGAGAAGTCGGCGCCGGGATGGCTAAAACCTGGTTACACCCGTCCTTGACTTGACCTTGGCGGGGACTTAAATGGCGCCCGGTTGTCGGCCGCATTGACCAGAGCGGCCAGCAAACGGGGCCATAGCTCAGCTGGGAGAGCGCGTCGTTCGCAATGACGAGGTCGGCGGTTCGATCCCGCCTGGCTCCACCAGCCTTCGCTCGCTTCGCGAGCTACGGCTAGGCAAGCCAGCCGAGCTCTTTCGTAGCGAAGGGAGCGAAGGCTGTCCCGCCATAGCCCGCAGGGCGACGGCGAACCCCTTCTACAAGGCCTACCTCCCTGTAAACCTTGGCGGCCGCTTCTCCATGAAGCTCGCCACACCCTCCCGGAAATCGCTGCCATTGAGCGCGACCAGCATCTCGCGATTGGCCTCGATCGTGGCCTCGGCCAGCGTCTGGAACGGCACCTCGTAGAGCTGCCGCTTGATCCCGGCCATCGCACTCGGCGAGACGAAATCGGCGAGGTCACGCGCATAGGCATAGGTCTCCTCGCGCAGCTTCTCCGGCGGGCAGAGCCGGTTGACCAGTCCGATCCGCAACGCCTCGTCGCTCGAAACGCGCCGCGCCGAGAGCAGCAAATCCATCGCATTGGCGTGGCCGACGATGCGCGGCAGCATCCAGCTGATGCCGTGCTCGGCAATCAGGCCGCGCCGCGCGAAGGCTGTCGTGAACACCGTGTTGTCTGCGGCGAAGCGCAGGTCGCAATAAAGCGCATGCACGAGGCCGATGCCGGCGGTCGCGCCGTTGAGCATGGCAATGACCGGCTTGCCGATCGACGGATAGAAGCCGTAGCGCGTCTGCCAGTCCGGCCGGCGATTCATGTCGAAGGGCGGCAGGTTCGAGGCGCGCCTGACGTCGTTGGGATCGAGCCCTTTCAGCGCATCCATGTCGGCGCCGGCGCAGAAGGCGCGGCCCGCGCCGGTGAGCACGATGACGCGGACATTGTCGTCGGCGCTTGACGCTTCCATCGCATGGCGCACGTCGCGCTCCATGATCGGCGTCCACGCATTCATGCGGTCGGGACGATTGAGCGTGATGGTCGCGATCCTGTCGCTCACCTCATGGAGAATGTGTTCGTAGGCCACGGCGCTCTCCCTGTGTTTCCCGGCACGCCTTCGCGCGCGCTCATTGGGAGCGAGCCTAGCATATTCAGGGATGAGGCAAGGGTTCCGTGCGCGGGCCGCGCGATCACTCGGCGGCTTGCGCCAGCATCGGCCGGCGCGTCAGCCATCCGTCGATGAAATGATCGAGCCAGGCGCGCTCCGCGAAATCGTAGACGGCACGGTCCGCGAAATGATGATGCCGTTCGCGCGCGCCCGGTGCAGAGAGGCCGTCATAGCCGCGCGTGGTCCAGCAATGCATCATCGCGTAGGTCACGTCGGGATGGAACTGCAAGCCGAAGGCATTGCCGGCGCTAAATGCCTGGATCGGAAAATCGTCGCCCTCGGCGAGCAGCTCGGCGCCGACAGGCAGCTCGAATCCCTCGCGATGCCAGTGATAGACCTGCGCCGGCCAGGCCGAGCAGAGCGCGTGTCCGGCCGCCGTCGGGCGGATCGGGTAGTAGCCGATCTGGGTCAGGGCGTCGGCGTGCGGCGCGACGCGGGCACCGAGCTGCATCGCGAGCATCTGCGCACCGAGGCAGATGCCGAGGAACGGCCGCTGTTCGCGGAGCGGAATCTCGATCCAGCCGATCTCGCGGCGGACGTAGTCGTCGGGATCGTTGGCACTCATCGGACCGCCGAAGACCACGGCGCCGGCATGCTGCACGAGCGTCTCGGGCAGGGGATCGCCGAAGCGGGGACGGCGGATGTCGAGAGGATGGCCGAGCGCACGAAGCGCGTTGCCGACGCGGCCGGGCGTCGAGGATTCCTGATGCAGGACGATGAGAACCGGCAGCCGGTGTTCAGGACGGGCAGCAGATGCGCCAAGGGCCCTTCTCGTTGGGAAGGGCACTACCTCCGCGCCACCAAACCTGTCCGTCCGGAACGACATTGCCTTTCCAAATGCTATCGGCTCAGACCGACAGCATAGCTAAGCGATGGTTAACATCGTGTGAGTTCGCGCACACAAGCTTCTCGATATGGAAAGCAAACTCCGGGCCAGTGCGGGCGCTTCGGGGTTTCCTAGTGCCTCTGCCTCTGGAACCGACTTGTGGCTGACAGGATGAAGTCACGCGGGAAGAAACGCAGCGCGAACGGCAGAATCTTGATGCCCAGACCAGGCAGCACTGCCCGTTTGTTTGCCATCAGGCCACGATAGGCCTCCCGTGCAACATCGGCGGCAGGAACATTGAGAACGGCGGTATCATGTCCGGACCCAACGCCGGCGCGCGCCTGGAATTCGGTGGGCACCGGACCCGGGCAAAGTACGGTGACGCGAACGCCGTGCGGCGCGAGCTCCGCCCGCAACGCTTCGGTGAAAGAGATCACATAGGCCTTGGAGGCGTAGTAGACGGCCATGCCGGGGCCGGGCAGAAAGCCCGCGATCGATCCGACATTGAGAAGGCCGCCCTTGTTCCTGATGAGTTGATCGGCGAAGCGCAGCGACAGATCCGTCAAAGCCCGGACGTTGACATCGACGATGCCGACCTGCTCGACGCGGTCGCGCTCGATTGCATCGCCGAATACGCCAAAGCCGGCATTGTTGACGAGATGATCGAGCTCGACGTCTTCGGCCGCGAGCGCTGCCGCGATCTTCTCGCCGGCGTCGGGTTCTTGCAGATCGCACGCGATCACGATCGGCTTCTTGCCGCCCTTGGCGGCGAGCTCGTTCGCGAGCGCCTCCAGCCGGTCCGCCCGCCGCGCTGTCAGCGCGAGACGGTGTCCATTCGCGGCGAACACACGCGCCAGCTCCGTGCCTATGCCCGCCGAGGCACCGGTGATCAACGTTACCCGCTCAGTCACGATCGAAGTCTCTTGAATTGAAGTATTTTGGCCCCGCAATGGTTGGAACGAGAGCATAGGCCGCGCGCGACAAGCAAGCGGCGCTGGCAGCATGGCCGCCTGAGCGGGCAACAGGGAGAGCGGGAAAAACCGCGGATTTACAGAGGAATCCGTAACCCTGGCGCTTGGGGTTACATTAAAGTTTCGTCATGTGGTCAATACAACCGGCAATGCGCCGTATCGGGATGGATCAGCCGCTGACGGCGCCGTCCTTCACCTGACCGCCGGCGCGGTCCGCAACCGCATGCTTGAGGTCGATCCGGTCGCGCTGGGCGATCCCGAGCAGGTCGGAGGCGCGCCAGACGACGTTGTCCTCGAACTCGGTGACCTGGCCGTCGGCATAGACCAGCTCCCACATCATCTGGACGATGCGCTTGCGGCCCTCTTCGTCAAGCGAGCGCATGATGACGCTGGTGAAATGGTAGAGATCGACGGCCTCGCCTTCGACCTGGGTCGCGTCGGCGATCAGACGGTCCGCGGCACCGCGATCCAAACCGAAATGGCTTTCGATCAGGCTGTGCAGCTTGCGCTGCTCGGCCTGAGTCGGCTGGCCATCAAGCGAGATCACGTGGACCAGCAGTGCGGTTGCCGCCAGCCGATAATCGCTGTCGCCGAAGGCGCGATCCCCGGCATGAGGGGCAACAATTTCAGCGATGAATTGGCGCAGGCCGTCCAGCATGAAGTCCCTACCGAAATCGATGAAGCCGCGGGAAGCGGCCGCTACAAGCCATTATATGAGTGGGAAACTCAACCAGCGCAACGTGCGTCAGTTCCGCGCGCTGCATTACGTTTCGGCAATCTCCACTGATGTCGTCCTGGCGAAGGCCAGGACCCATACCGCGGAATCTATCGATTGCGCGCAGTCGAAGTACCGAACGATCAGTCTTCGCCAAACTCTTCCCTGGGGTAATGGGTCCTGGCTTTCGCCAGGACGACAATGGAGGAAGCCACTCACGGTATCTCGTACACCACCATCTTGTCGGCGATGCCGCGGAGCGCGGCCTGTTTCTGGATCGGCCTGATCTCGCGCTGCTTCAGCACTTCCGCCACGGCCGGCGCATCCAGCACCGGGCCGGTGATGTGGATCTCCTGCGCGGTCGACAGGCTCTGCACGCGCGCCGCGATGTTGACGGTCTGGCCGAAATAATCCTGGCGCTCGTTGAGCATCACTGCAAGGCACGGGCCTTCATGGATGCCGATCTTGACGATGAGGTCGGCGGTGCCGCGCTGCCTGTTGAGCTCGTCCATTGCCGCGCGCATCCGCAGGCCCGCAACGATCGCGTGCTCGGGACGAACGAAGGTCGCCATCACGGCATCGCCGATCGTCTTCACCACGGCGCCCTTTTCGGACGAGATGATTTCGAGCAGCGCATGAAAATGCGCGCGCACGAGATCGAAGGCGGCGAGATCGCCGACGCGCTCATAGAGCGCGGTCGAGCCCTTGAGATCGGTGAACAGGAAGGTCAGCGAGGTGATCTGGAGCCGCTGGTCGAGACTGAGATTGTCCGCCTTGAAGACATCGCGAAAGGTCTGGTTCGACAGCATCCGCTTGGCGGTGAGGAACGGCTTGCGCCTGCCGATCAGATGATGGAGCGCCTCGGCTGCGATGAACACCGACGGCAGCACGCGCACGCCGGCCTGGTTCTCCAGCGACAGTCGCAGCGGGCCCGGCCGCATGGTCGTCGTCCCCGTCGGAGCCTGCACCTTGTTGTACATGATGGCGAGCTGCTGACGGTCCTTGGTCGGCTCGCCCTGCACGTCGATGAACTGGGCGGCGTGCGTCACCGGCTCGAAGATGATGATGAAGTCGTTCGGCAGTTGCAGCGACATGGTCGCTTTCTCGCCAGCCGGCAGCTCGAGCGTATCCAGCGTCACCTCGTTGGACAGCGTCGCAAAGGACTCCTTGTCGAAGTCGACGCCGGAGCTCCAGAACACCTGCTTGAAATATTCCCACACCGGAAGCGTATCGGGATCGTGCGCCGCGATCCGTCGCACGCGCGGATTCACGGTGAAGGAGACCTCGACCTGGTCGTCGACGGAGGCCTTGTAGCCGCAGGCGCAAAGCGCGCAGTGATAATCGTCCGGCTTGAGCGCCTTCAGGGTCGAATGCGCGCCAAGCACGCCGCCACATCCCGGGCACAGCACGTTCCAGCCGAGATCGAACAGCCCGAGCCGCGCCGAATGCAGGAAACCCGAGATCGCCCGCTCTTCGTCGAGATTGTACTGTCTGGAGAAGTCGAGAACGTTGACGCGGTTGAGCTCGTGATCCTGACCATGATCAATGAGGTGTTGAATCGCATCTACCACCTTCGGATCGGCGGTCTGCTTCAGCACGGACAACTGGGCCTGGATGTCGCTCATGGCGTAACTCTATCTAGGGTGGATCACGCCATTGGCCAGACGAATGCCTGTCACCGACGCGTGATGCGGAACATGGGTGAGTGATCCGGCTGGGTCGTGACGACGCCGTAGGGGATGACCGGATTGGTGTCGACGAGCTCGACGCGGAACGCCCCGATCAGCCGGGCCAGCGCCAGCACCGATTCGGCTTGCGCGAACGGCGCGCCGATGCAGACGCGCGGGCCGGCGCCGAACGGCAGATAGGCGAAGCGATCCGGCGCGTCCATCGACAGGAAGCGCTTGGGAATGAATGCGTTCGGCTGATCCCACAACTTCTCGTGCCGGTGCAGAAGCCACGGCGCGATCATGATGATGTCACCCTTGCCGATTGCAACGCCGGCCGCATTGTCCTTGTCGCGCGCGGCCCGCGCGATCAGGAAGGCAGGCGGATAAAGCCGCATGGTCTCCTCGACCACCGCACGGGTGAGTTTCTGGCGATCGATGTCGGCAATGCTGTCGAGATGTTCGCCGCGGGTCTCGGAGGCAACCTCCTCCTGGCTGTCCGGATCGAGCGCGAGCAGATAGAGCGCCCAGAACAGCGCGGTTGCCGTGGTCTCGTGACCCGCGAGAATCATGGTCGCGACCTCGTCGACGAGCTGCGCGTCGGAAAAGCCCTTGCCCGTTTCAGGATCGCGCGCCTCGTCCATGAGATCGAAGAGATCGCGCGGCGGCGCGCCGTCCTTCTTGCCCGCCGCACGCCGCTCGGCGATCAGCATCGCGACAAATTCAGTCCAGCGCTTGCGGAAGCGAGCGCGGGCACGGTCCATCGGGGTCGGCCAGGACACCGGCAACACCATGTCGAGGAAGTAGGGCCGGCCGAGTCGCTCGCCATATTCCATGACGAAGTTGCGCAAGGTCGGGCCATGCCGGTCCATCCCGAACGAAAACATCGTGCGCCCGGCGATCTCGAGCGTCATGCGCTGCATCATCTCGCGCAGATCGACGGCCTCGCCCGTTTGCGCATCGAGCTTTGCGATGGTCTCGTCGAGCACCGCCGTCATATGCGGGACGAGGTTTGCGGTGGCACGCGGCGTGAAGGCGGGCGCCAATGTACGGCGCTGAAACGTCCAGGCGTGGCCTTCGGCAATCAGGAGACCCTCGCCGAGCACGGGGCGCAGCATGCGGATGCCCGCCGGCGTGCGCGTGTAGTTCTCGTAATTGTTGAGCAGGATATGCCGGATCGCGTCCGGACGGTTCAGGATGAAGCTCCTGTGCAGCAAGAGGCGGCCCTGGATGACATCTTCCTCATAGGCGCGCTGCCCCCAGGTTGCGATCATGTTCTGCCTGATCACGGCAAGCCGGCCGAAGAACGACATATCGTCCGGGGCGCGCGGCGGGGTCGGAGGGACGATGGGCCGACGCGCGCTGGCGATGTTCATGGCTCTCTCCCGCAGGCATTTAGCAGACTTGCGCCGCTCAACAGCTAATAAGTCAGTTCGGCAACCGCAATCCTGTTCTCGGGGGCAGGCCAGGCGCGTGCCACAATTCGTTCTTCATTGAACTCGGCCACGACGTTACGCCCGACCTCGCCGGCCGGAAAGCGCAGGGTTGCTGCCGAATCCGTGGGGACACCCGGCTTAACGTCGGCGGGCTCCTTGCCGTCGAGCACAACGATGTCGCGCGGCAGGCCGAAATAGCCGCGCGGGCGCGACATCAGCACGACCGCGCCGGCGTCCTTGTCGGCCGGTCCGAACGGGCGCGCGGCACGCAAATGCACGACGTTCGAGGAGCGCGGGAAGGGCGAGCGGTAGAAATGCGTCGTCGGTGCGTCCGGCGAGGTCAGCACGAATTCGAGCGGCCAGGCGGGATCGACCTCGACCGGTCCCCAGCGGCCATCGGCCGCCGTCGTCGAGCGGTGCACGGCCTTGCCTTTGCGCTCCCCGCTTTCGCGATCGACACGAAACACCTCCACCTTCGCCCCGGCCACCGGACGATTGGTCGGCACACCGCCCGGCGTGCCCGTGACCAATCCGCTGAGCCGGACACTCCGCTCCGGCACGATCGCGATACGCGCGGGCTCGCAGCCGGCGATGAATTTGTAAATCTCGCGGAAGGCGCGCGGATGAAATGCCGTCTCACGATGGTCGAGCGCGCCGAGCACGAGATTGGTGGCGCCCTTTAGCTCCGGCCCCTCGGCAGTGACGCCGGTCGGCACGCCTGGCTTGCCCATGAAGCGGCCGTCGGCTTGCGCATATTTGTCCATGCCGTCGCTGCGCAAGGTGAGGAAGGCCGTGCCCGGCGTCACCTCGCTCTCGCCCTCGTTCAAGCCGCGCAAGAACGCGCCACGTCCGTTGAACTCGCTGCCGAGCAGGGCATCGAACGCGAACACGCCGTGATTGGGGGTGCCACACAGAACGGCACGGCTGACATCATCAGCGCCGCCGTTCTTGATGACGTTGCGGATCGTGTAGCCACCGCGCGAGCTGCCGACCAGCGCCACGCGTGCCGCGCCGGTGCGGCGCTTCAGCTCGGTGATAGCGGCGGCAAGCTCACGGCGCTGGTCCTCGGTCGAAGAACGGTTGGCCTGCTCGACCGTGTCGTCGTCGCGCGCGGTGGGATTGGTGAAATTGATCGCCATCATGCGGTCGCGCGCGATGCCGTTGGATTCCATCCGCCACATGGTCGTCATCCAGACCGCATCGTAGTCGCCATTGCCATGGACGAACAGGATCGGCGGCACCTCGGAGGTCTTGTCCGTGCTCTTGGCCGCGGACGGAGATTGCGCCAGCGCATCCATCTGGAAGCTCGCAACAGCGAAAGGCAAGCTACCTGCACCTTGCAGGATTGTCCGTCGTGACAGCTTCATAAGGTCCTCCCCGGCAAAACCATGTCTTTGCACCGCTTATAGCGGCCTAACCACTGGACAGCGAAGGACTTTCGCGGGCATCACTGACGACGCCGGAATCATTGAAACCATTTCTGCCAGACGACTTGGAAGGGGATATGACCGAGCAGACGAACCGTCAGAGACGTTCCGCCGACGGCATCACGGCACCGCTGCGATACACCGTATTCCGGCGCATCTGGCTCGCCAGCCTGCTCTCCAATCTCGGCCTCCTGATCCAGGGCGTGGGCGCGGCCTGGGCGATGACGCAGATGGCGGCCTCCGCCGATAAGGTGGCGCTGGTGCAGACCGCATTGATGCTGCCGATCATGCTGATCTCGATGCCGGCCGGCGCCATCGCCGACATGTATGACCGCCGTATCGTGACCCTGGTCTCGCTCTGCATCGCGCTGACCGGCGCGACCGCGCTGACGATCCTGGCCGGTTTCAAGCTCATCAGCCCTGAAACGCTGCTGGCCTTCTGCTTCATCGTCGGCAGCGGCAACGCGCTGTTCGGGCCTGCCTGGCAATCCTCGGTCAGCGAGCAGGTGCCGCCGGATTCGCTGCCATCGGCGGTGGCGCTCAACGGCATCAGCTACAACATCGCACGCAGTTTTGGCCCCGCGATCGGCGGCGTCATCGTCGCCTCTGCCGGCGCGGTCGCCGCCTTTGCCTGCAACGCGATCCTCTATCTGCCGCTGCTGGTGGTGCTGCTGCTGTGGCGGCGCAGCACCGAGCCCTCGCGGCTGCCGCGGGAAAAGCTCAACCGCGCCATGGTTTCAGGCTTCCGCTACATCACCAACTCGCCGCCGATCAAGATCGTGCTGTTGCGCACGCTGGTGATGGGCCTGTGCGGCGGTGCCGTGATGGCGCTGATGCCGCTGGTCGCGCGCGACCTCCTGCACGGCGGCGCGCAGACCTACGGCATCATGCTGGGCGCCTTCGGTATGGGTGCTGTCGTGGGCGCGCTCAATATCCATGAATTGCGCAAGCGCATGAGCGGCGAGGCCGCGATCCGCGCCTGCACCATCTCGATGGCATTCGCGATGGCCGCCCTTGCCGTGAGCAACGAACCGGTGCTGACCGCGGCCGCGCTGGTGCTGGCCGGTGCGGTCTGGATGGCCTCCGTCGCGCTGTTCAACATCGGCGTGCAGCTCTCGGCGCCGCGCTGGGTCGCGGGCCGCTCGCTCGCGGCATTCCAGGCCTCGATTTCCGGCGGCATCGCGATCGGCGCCTGGGGCTGGGGTCATCTCACCGATTATGCCGGCGTCGAGGTCGCCCTGCTGACGGCGGCCGGCCTGATGCTGATCTCGCCGCTGCTCGGAATCTGGCTGGCGATGCCGCGCGTCGGCGCCCGCAACGAGGACGCCGACGTGCTGGCCGACCCGGAAGTGAAGCTGTCGCTGACCGGACGCAGCGGACCTTTGGTGGTGGAGATCGAATACCGGGTGTCGCAGGAAAACGCGCGACCATTCCACAATGTGATGCAGGACGTACAGCTCTCCAGGCAGCGCAACGGCGCCTATGGCTGGTCGATCGCGCGCGACATCGCCGATCCGGAATTGTGGACCGAGCGCTATCACTGCCCGACCTGGTTCGATTACCTGCGTCAGCGCAACCGTTCGACCCAGTCCGAACGCGCGCTGCATCAGCAAGCGATCGATTTCCATATCGGCCCCGATCCGGTGCGGATCCGCCGGATGCTGGAGCGCCCGTTCGGATCGGTGCGCTGGAAGGAAGAGACGCCGGATCGCGCCAGTGCCGAGGTGCTGCCGGTGGTCGCGACCGCGGCGGGAAGCAGCACTTAGGCCTCGTCATTCCGGGGCGCGCGAAGCGCGAACTCGGAATCCATCGAGCGGCATATGCTTGGAGAAATGGATTCTCTGATGCGCAATTGCGCATCGTAGCTCGCGCCTAACGGCGCGCCCCGGAATGACTGTCACTGCCCGTGTTCCGTCAGCACCTTGTCGCAGGCCTTGCTCAGCCGCGCGCGATGCTCTTTCAGGCAGGCAAGCACGGCCTGATCGCCATTGTTCATCACCGGACGGCAGAAGCGTGTGACGTCACGCGCGCACGCGTCATGGCCGGGCTGCTGCGCGGAGGCGCCCGACGCGCACAGGATCAATGGAATCATGAAAAGAAATCTGGTCATCGCGTAATGCCTCTTACCCGGCAGATGTGCGGGCGAAGCTAGTGCGGTGATCCCGGAGCCGCAACGGCTTTATTAATAGGCTGCATCCCGCCGCCGCGTGGCCCCGGCTTGATGCCGGGGCACATCGCGTGGGGAGCTAACCGACGCAACGATCGCTGAGTTGCGCGCTCTTACTGACCGTCCTGGGCGTCAGCGACCTTGCGTGACGCGCCTTTTGCGAGGTCCTTGTCCATCACCGCGCGGCAGCCGGCGCTCAGATCCGTACGATGCTTCATCATGCACGCCGTGATCTTCGGGATGTTGGGGATCTCCGACGAGCACAGGCGGAAGGCATCGCCGGTGCACTGCTGCTGCGCTTCGGCCGAGAAAGCGAAGCTCGAGGTCGTCGAGACGATCGAGACGATGGCGGCAAAGCCCAGCGCCAGGCCGGTGTCGCGGATTTTAGCGGAGAACGACTTGGTCATTTGAAGCTCCCATTGGCGCCGCCGGAGCGGGGCCCGTTGTTGATGGGAACTACGATGCTCCAGCAAAACAGTTTCTACTGTGATGACGGTCACGTGCCGCATCGCAACTGTGACACCGGTCACTTTGGCGCACCTGCCTGAAATTCCTCCGCAACCGCTGTCGTGTTGGTGTCACGTTAACTGTTCCTTCGCATTAATGGCTCGTCGCGCGGGAAATTCCGCTGGTTTGGTTGCGTATTTGGAAAGAGTAGCGATGCGTAATGCGTTGGGCCTGATGCTGGCCAGTGTAGTTGCGGCGGTCGTGATCGCCGGGGGTTGGTTCTTCTATTCCTCGCGCGCCGACCAGGGCGCCCCCAAGACAACAGCCGCCCGTGCCGCCGATCCTTTGCCGGCGCCGGCCAAGCTTGCCGCCAAGGATGACGTCGAGACCACCGGGGCAATCGCGGGCAAGCCTGCCGCCCTGGCTGCGGCGCCTACGCCCGCACCCGCACCGGCACCGGCTCAGCAAACGACGAGCTGCACCAATCCGAATGCACTGGGCGTGTCGCGCGTGGTCGAGATCGACACGACCGGCGGTCCGGGTTTCGGCTTCGAGCAATTCAAGCAGTTTGATTTCCTCGCCGACAAGGAGGTCGTGCTGACCTTCGACGACAGTCCCTGGCCGCACAACACGCCGGCCGTGCTGAAGGCATTGGCCGATGAATGCACCAAGGGCCTGTTCTTCTCGGTCGGCAAGCACGCCACCTGGCATCCGGAGATCCTGCGCCAGGTTCTGGCCCAGGGCCACACTGTAGGCACGCACACCTGGTCGCACGTCAATCTCAACGGCAAGAAGATGACGGAGCAGCAGGCCAAGGACGAGATTGAGAAGGGCTTCAGTGCGGTGAAATGGGCGCTCGGCACCAATCCGTCGCCGTTCTTCCGCTTCCCGCAGCTTCAGCAGAATCCGGCGCTCGTGAGCTATCTCGGCAGCCGCAGCGTCGGAATTTTCTCAACTGACCTCGACTCCTTCGATTTCCGCAAGGAGAGCACGCCGGACAAGATCATCAGCAACGTGATGACCAAGCTCGACAAGCTCGGCAAGGGCATCATCCTGATGCACGATTTCCAGAAGCGGACCGGCGAAGCGCTGCCGACGCTACTCGCGCGTCTCAAAGCCGGTGGCTACAAGGTCGTGCAGATCAAGGCCAAGACGACGTTCGAGTCGCTGCCTGAGTATGACGAGGCGTTGCTCAAGGAGCTGAAAGTGCCGACGTCCGGTGCGACGAACGCGCGCCCGGTCTCGAGCGTGGTACAGACGGTCTCGCAGCGTTAAGCACTTCGGTTCGACAAGCATGATGGCCGGGCTGAGCCCGGCCATTTCCATTTTGGGAGCTTCATGCCGCCGCTTACCAGTAGACGCCGTGGCGGTGCAGCTCGCTGATGATGCGGCCTTCGGTCCAGGTGCGCTTGTGCTTCGGCTTGTCCGCCTTCGCACTGGTCTTCGGTCCAGGCTGGGTAGCAGTGGGCGCGGATGTCGTCGCGGTCGCCGCAGCCGGCGCCGTAGTCGAAACCGCCGGCGGACGATCGACATATTTCGGAGCGTCGGTGGCTGGCGCTGCTTCGCTCAGCTGCGTCGTCGCATTGGTCGTTGCCGTCGTCGTCTGCGGAGCGGAGGCCTGCTCGTTGACCGTGGCGAGCGACAGGCTGCGGTCGCCTGCAAAGGCAGATGCGGAAGCCAGGACCATGGCGGCAACCAGAATGATCTTGCGCATGTGAAATCTCCCCGTGTTTGCGTGACCGGGACACTAGGGGAGACGCGTCCCGCGTTATGTGATGGAGATCACGCGCCCTGCCGTGGCGGGACCAGTCGCAAGCAGAAAAGCGCAGGCCAAATGTCGGATGATGATGATCGGATGAATCAAGGCGCTGGTGCCGCAAGAGGGACTCGAACCCCCGACCCCGTCATTACGAATGACGTGCTCTACCAGCTGAGCTATTGCGGCGGACCCTGGCGGGACCGGCGAAGCCGGGCCCCGATACGCGCGCTCCTGATATCGGGCATGGCCCGAATTGGCAAGGACAAGCCGGGTCTGAAATGTGCCTCACGCGCCCCAGCGCGACCAGAATCCGCGCCAGCCGCTGGCCTGGGCCTTTGCTTGGTCTCTGGGCGTGCCGATTTGTTCCGTAAATTCATCGCTTGGACCGTCCTCATCGATGCCGGGATCATCAGGGGCGCGGACGATCGGGATGACGGCGGGGATCGGGGCAGGAATCGGGGCAGGTGCGGGCTTGCCGAGGTCGGCGCGGGTCCGGAACACCGGTGTTGCCGCAGGTAGCGATGATTCGGCCGGCTCCGGGGCCGGTTTGACCGCCTCATCGGGCGTGACCGCCAGCTCGTCCTTGGCCGCCGGGGGTGCGTTGTCCTGTGCGGCCGGCGTCGGCGCCGCCACGCTCGGTTCCACCGGACTCTCGGAGACCACCGTCACCCGCTTCGGCGGCGGGGCCGCCAACATGGCTTCCTCGAAGGCGGAGGACTCGATCGTGGTGCCCCTGTCCGAGGGCAGGCTCGCGACCGGCGTCTGCCACTGGAAGGCGTCGAGGCGGCCGGTGACCGGGGAGACCGGGCGCCAGCGATCGCTGACATAACCGTCCGCGGTCCAGGCCGGATCGTGCCGGGCGCGCACCGCGCGCAAGGTCCAGGCACGGGCACGGCCGCCGTCGCCATGCTCGGTGCGCTCGATCTCGGCCATCAGCAGCGCCACGCGCTGGGTCGGATCATTGACGTAAGGCGCGAGCACCTCGCGCGCGCGGGCGAATTCCGAGGCATCGATCGCGGCGCGCGCGATCGCGAGCTGGCCTTCAACGTAGCCGGGCTTGTCGGCAGAGACCTTGGCTGCGAGCGTCTCGACCCGCTGCAAGCGCTGCCGCGCGGCATCGCCGAGCTTCACATGCGCATAGGCGTCCGCAAGATCGGGATGCGGATTGGCGAGCCAGGCAGCCTCGACCAACTTCATGGCGCGGCGCACCTGATGCGCCTCGCTCTCGAATTTCGCGGCGAGCACGGCGGCAGGCACCAGCGCCGGCGCGAGCTTGATAGCCTCCATCACGCTCTCACGCGCGACGTCGCGGTCCATGGTCTCCAATTCCAGCGCGCGCGCCGTCAGCAGCACGCCGCGCTGCCGGCGGTAGGCCGCCTTGTCGATCAGGCCCGCGGACAAATTCGAATCGAGAATTGCGACCGCGCCGCTCCAGTCGCCGCGCGCGCAGCGGAAGCCGAGCACCGCGTGCGAGGCCCAGGTCGAGGACGGCGACAGCTTGATCGCTTCCTCGGCGATCATCACGGCGCCAACCGCATCGTCGGCCCGCTGCGCCTCGATGAAGAGACCGCGCAGGCCAAGCAACCGCGTGTCCTCACGCTCGGCCATGGCGCGGAAGGCGCGCTGCGCTTCGTCGCGATTGCCTTCGAGCTGCGCCGACTGCGCGTGCAGCAGCAGCGCGAGCGGATCGTTCGGCGCATACCGCCGCGCCGCTTCGGCGTGACGGCGGGCAAGCGCGGTATCGCCATGGCCGATCGCGAGCAGGCCGTGGGTGATGGCGTGGCGACCGCGCGCGTGGCGCTTTTCGTGACGGCGGCGGCGCATCCGCCCCGGCGTGCGCCAGATCGTCGTCAAAATGCTCCAGGCCAACACGACCACCGCCGCAAAAAGGCCGAGCCCAAGCACGAACCTGGGAAACGTGGTTGTGGCGCGGAAGACGCCCCAAGTCAGGACGAAATCGCCGGGCTGGTCGGCAACCCAGGCCGCGCCGGCCGCCGCGAGCGCGATCAGAACGAGAAAGAGCACGATGCGAAGCATGGCGATCCCTATACGCGCAGATTGTTGCGCGAATCTTATTGAGCAGGCTTGGCGAGATCCGCCATCGCATCATCGGCGAATTTCCGGGACGCGGCCAGCGCGGCATCGCGGGCATCGGCCTTGTCGAGCCAGGCCTGTGCCGGCGCGCGATCGGCCTCGGGCAGCGTCTTCAGCTCGCGCCGCGCCTCGACGAAATCGTTGCGTAGCGCCGCCGACGTAACCCGCGCGACGATGGCGCCGCGATCGTTGCCGATCCCGTCGGTGCGCTCGATGCGGACGAGTTTTGACGCGCCCGCCTGGAGCCGTTCGACGATGCCGGCGCCGCTGCTCGGGGCTTCCGCCGGCGGCGACAGCTTCGGCACGATGTTGAGAAGCTCGCGGCTCAACGCGACCGGCGTCGGGATGCCCGCGGACGCGAACAGATCAAGCGGCTTCAGCATATCGGGCTTGGCCGCAAGCGCCCGAGCCGCGGAAAGCTGCGCCTGATAGGGATCGTTATGGCGAACGGCAACGTCGAGCAGGGAGGCGACAACCATATAACGCAACGGCCTGTCGTCCATCACCTTTGCATCTGCGATCTTCTCGCCCTGCTGCGCGAGTTCGGCGCGCGCATTCGTGCTGGCGCGCTCGAGTTGGGAGATGCGGTCGTTGAGGGCAGAGAGATCGGACGAGGCCGCCGCATCGCGCGGCGCTGATTTCGCATCATTCAATGCGCTCGCGGTCTTGTCGGACTGCGTGCGCAGATTGGCGATATCGCTGCGCAAGGTACCCACGGATTTTTCCAGCGCGTCGAGCCGCGCGACAATCGCCGGATCGGCCGCGGGCTTGGCCGCCCTGGCTTCGACCGCGGCAACGCGTCCGCTCAGCGCATCGATCGTCGCACTCGTCACCTGCGGCGCGGCCGGCGGCGCCTGCACCGCGGGCCAGCCCAGCATCCAGCCGACTGCGATCACGACTGCCGCTGCGACAGCGCCGGAGAACGGCGCAATGACCCAGGGCGACACCGGTGCGGACGCAACGGCGGCCCGCGCCTCGGCGCGCTGCGGCTCAGCCTGAGCCTCTGCGATCCTGGCCTCCTCGATCTTGGCTTCCTCGACGCTGGCCTGCTCGGACTTTGCCTGCTCGGGCGTCGGCTGAGCCTCCGGCTCGCCCGCCAAGTCCTGCGGCTGGGTGGAGACTTCGGTCGCATCGAGGTCGATGGTGGGCGGGGTGCGCTTGGCACGGCCGGACTCGGGAGCCAATCCTGCGTCTTCAGGCTTGTCGTCGGCCATCGTGACGGTTCCTCACACTTGCGTACCTTGCGCAGATCCCTTGGCGCAGATCCCTTGGACCGACCCGATCTCGTCGGATTCGGCCCGTCCTCTTACGCCAAACGGGTCCGCAAAGCACGCTCCAAGGTCTCAAATAGGGCATTTTCGTCCGGCGTGGCGGCAACCGCGACCTGCGCGGCACCGGCTTCGCGCAGCACGCCAGCAACCGTCTCAGACAGGCAGCATTGCGGGATCGCCAGTGCCGAAATCTCGACGCCTTCATCTCGCGCCGCCTCCAGAAAGGCCCGCGCACTGCGCCGGGAGTAATGCAGCACCGCTTGAATGCCATGGGCGGCAAAACCCTCGCAGACCTCGCGGGGCAGGTGCTTCACCGGCGCCATGCGATAGGTCGTCTGCGTCACCACGTTGAATCCTTGCGCACCGAGCTCGCCACCGAGGTCGCGGGACAGGTCCGCACCCGCAAGATAGAGCAGCGTGCTTTTCTTCTTCACGCGCTTGGCGCGCGCGCCCTGCATCACCTTGTCGCGCAAGGCCGCGGCATCGCCGCCGGCGACAATCACCTCGGCAAAGCCGGCGTCGCGGGCGGCAGTCGCAGTATGCTCGCCGACCGCAAACAGCGGCAGCTTCAACAGATCGAGGTCCGGCAACAGCGGCGCGACGGCGCGAATCGCATTGGCCGATGTGACGATGATGGCGCCGTAGCTGGCCTCGCTTTCGTCATGAAAGGCGACCGGCTCGAACTTGAGCAGCGGCGCCAACAGCACCACATGACCCCTTGCGCGCAACCCTTCCGCCGTCGCCTCATTGTCGGGATGCGGCCGTGTGACAAGAATGGTCATCGCTTGTGTTCCCAGGGCCGCACAGCGGCGACGCTTTCACGAGGACGACCTGCGCGCGGCAATTGCGCAAGGCGACCCCGGAATGCTACCGGACGTACCAGAACTCGGCTTTGTGGATGAGCGCAAGGGCGCAAATTGGATAACAATTCGCCAATGCTGGTACTGGGCATCGAAACCACCTGCGACGAGACCGCCGCGGCCGTGATCGAGCGCGCGCCTGACGGCAGCGGCAAGATCCTGTCCAATATCGTGCGGTCCCAGGTCGAGGAACATGCCCGTTTCGGCGGCGTCGTACCCGAGATCGCCGCGCGAGCCCATGTCGACCTGCTCGACGGCATCATCGACCGCGCCATGCACGAGGCCGGCATCGACTACGCCCAGCTCGACGGCGTCGCGGCCGCTGCGGGGCCGGGCCTGATCGGCGGCGTCATCGTCGGGCTTACCACCGCGAAGGCGATCGCGATGGTGCATGACACGCCGCTGGTCGCGGTGAACCATCTCGAAGCGCATGCGCTGACGCCGCGGCTGACCGACCAGCTCGAATTTCCCTATTGCCTGTTCCTCGCCTCCGGCGGCCACACCCAAATCGTCGCGGTTACCGGCGTCGGCCAGTATGTGCGGCTCGGCACCACCGTCGACGACGCGATCGGCGAGGCCTTCGACAAGGTCGCGAAGATGCTGGGCCTGCCCTATCCCGGCGGCCCGCAGGTGGAGCTCGCGGCGAAGAGAGGCGACGCCACGCGGTTTGCCTTCCCGCGGCCGATGCAGGGACGGCCCGATGCCAATTTCTCGCTGTCGGGATTGAAGACGGCGGTGCGCAACGAAGCCAGCCGGATCACGGAGATCACGCCGCAGGACATCAACGATCTCTGCGCGAGTTTCCAGGCCGCCGTGCTGGACTCGACGGCCGATCGGCTGAGCGTAGGCCTCAAGCTTTTCCGCGAGCAGTTTGGCGCGCCGCGTGCTCTGGTGGCGGCCGGCGGCGTCGCCGCCAATCAGGCGATCCGCGGCGCCCTGTATGACGTTGCCAAGCAGGCACAGACGCAACTGATCATGCCGCCACCGTCGCTCTGCACCGACAACGGAGCGATGATCGCATGGGCCGGCGCCGAACGCCTCGCGCTCGGCATGACGGATACGATGGAAGCCCAGCCCCGCGCGCGCTGGCTGCTCGATGCCGATGCGACGGCGCCTGTGGGCTACCGCAACACCCGCGCGGGGTTTTGACGATGACTGCATTGCAGTCCGTAGCGGTGATCGGCGCCGGTGCCTGGGGCACGGCGCTGGCGACTGTGGCGGCGCGCGCCGGGCGGAACGTGACGCTGTGGGCGCGCAACGCCGAGCACGCGACGCGGATCGCATCGACCCGCGTCAATCCGCGGCTGCCCGGCGTGCGCTTGGCGCCGGAGATCGTGGTGACGAGCGATCTCGCCCTGGCGTCGCGCGCGGAGATGCTGCTGATCGCAACGCCCGCGCAGCATCTGCGCGGCGCGGTCAACATGCTGGCCTCGCACATTGTAAAGCCGACGCCGGTCGTCGCCTGCGCTAAGGGCATCGAGCACGGCACCCGTAAATTCATGACCGACGTGATCGCCGAGGCCGCGCCCCACGCGCAGCCTGCGATCCTGTCGGGCCCGAGCTTTGCCGACGACGTTGCGCGCGGCTTGCCGACCGCGGTGACGCTGGCGGCGAAGGACGAGGCGCTGGCAAGCAGCCTGGTGCAGGCGCTGGGCTCGCCGACATTCCGCCCCTATCACTCCACCGATGTCCGCGGCGTCGAGATCGGCGGCGCAGCCAAGAACGTGCTGGCGATCGCCGCCGGTATCGTGGTTGGCCGCAACCTCGGTGCCTCAGCGCTCGCCGCGCTGACCACGCGCGGCTTCAGCGAGCTGGCACGGTTCGGCCGCGCCTGCGGCGCGCGCACGGAAACGCTCTCGGGTCTCTCCGGCCTTGGTGACCTGCTCCTGAGCTGTTCGACCGCGCAATCGCGTAATTTCGCGCTCGGCGTTGCGCTCGGTCGTGGGGAGGCAGCGCCGGCGGGCAAGCTTGCGGAAGGCGCATTCACTGCGCCGGTGCTGGTCGAGCTCGCGGCCGCACGGAACGTCGACATGCCGGTCTCGCAAGCGGTCGCTGCCATCCTCGACAACAGGTTGACGATTGAGGCCGCGATCGAAGGGCTCCTGACACGGCCGTTCAAGGCTGAGGAATAACGGTGGCCGTTGTGCCATAGGCGGCACTTCACGACCTTTGCACGCTGGTCTAGCGTAGCGGCGAACCGCAGGATCCCGGTCCAATAATCAAGAAACGGATCCCGAAGGAACCGCGCATGCGCAAACCGCATCACGCCATCTTTTCGATCGGAATCATCGCCCTCGCCGCCACACTACCTGCCGCGGCCCATGCCCAGGCCGCCGCATCATATGACGAGCTCGCTAAAAACGAGGCGGCCGCCAACGCCGAGAACGGCAAGCGGGTCGCACCCGTCAAGTCGATGGCCAGTCCCGCCAATGACGTCAGCTCAGATATGCAGGCCGTAATCGGCGCGTCCTATCCGCCGCATTTCAATGCCGACCCCAAGTCCCCTGCGGAATGGAAGGAGCTGATCGATCGCCGCGCCAAGCTGTCGATCGCGGGCATTCCGGCGATGAAGGAGAAGCTCGGCGTCAAGGTCGAGGAGACGAAGATCGCGGGCGTGCATTGCTTCATCGTCACGCCAAGCAAGACCCCGCCCGAGAACCGGCGACGCCTTCTGGTCCATGTCCATGGCGGTGGCTACGTGTTCGGGCCCGGAGAAGCCGCTTTGCCTGAAGCAATCATGATGGCGGGTTTTGGCGGCTTCAAGGTGATCTCGGTCGACTACCGCATGCCGCCCGATTTCCCCTACCCCGCCGCGATGGACGATGCGATGGCGGTCTGGAAGGAGACCGTGAAGACGCACGACGCACGCAGGATGGCGATCTTCGGCACCTCGACGGGGGGCGCCATGACGCTTGCGATGGTGCTGCGCGCGAAGGACGAGAAGCTGCCGAAGCCGGCGGCGATCGCACCGGGCACGCCATGGTCCGATATCGACAAGATCGGCGACACCTACGCCAGCAATGAGTGGGTCGACAACGTGCTCGTGACCTGGGACGGCTGGCTCGGCCGCGCCGCAAAGCTCTACGCCAACGGGACGGACCTGAAGAATCCCTACATCTCGCCGATCTACGGCGACTTCAAAGGCTTCCCGCCAACCATCCTGACATCGGGCACGCGCGATTTGTTCCTCAGCAATACAGTTCGCACCCATCGCAAATTGCGCCGCGCCGACGTGATTGCCGATCTCAACGTCTATGAAGGCCAGTCTCACGCGCAGTACCAGTTCAACGTCAATGCGCCGGAGACGAAGGAAGCTTTCACGGATATCGCAAGATTCTTCGATCGGTATCTGAAGGAATGAGTACTGCGATGGATATCGGATGCCCGCGCTTGTCGCGGGCATCCGCGTGCCCTAGACATCACGGCACGTGGATGGCGTATCCAGGAAGGGGTGAGTTGCGATGAACTACTGGCTGGTGAAATCCGAACCATCGGTGTGGTCCTGGGACCAACAGGTGGCCAAGGGCGCCAAAGGCGAGGCCTGGACCGGCGTGCGCAATTTCACCGCGCGCCAGAACCTCGTGAACATGAAGAAGGGCGACAAGGCCTTCTTCTATCATTCCAACGAGGGCAAGGAGATCGTCGGTATCGCCGAGATCATCAAGGAAGCCTACCCCGATCCGACCGACAAGACCGGCAAGTTCGTCTGCGTCGACATCAAGGCGGACAAGCCCCTGAAGACGCCGGTGACGATGGCCGCGGCCAAGGCCGAGAAGAGATTGGCGGACATGGCGCTAGTGAAATATTCGCGCCTATCGGTGCAGCCCGTGACGGCGGAGGAGTGGAAGCTCGTCTGCAAGATGGGCGGGATGTAGTCGTCTCGCTGGCGCCGGTGTTCACGCCTCCGGCAGCGCAAAGACTTCGCATGGCGAGGCAATTCCACGCAGAGAATGCGGTCCGAGCGCGTCGAACATCATATCCGTCTCGGCGGCGAGCACGCCCGAGACCAGCACGGTTCTGCCGAGCGGCTTGCACAATCCTTCGAGCCGGCTCACCAGATTGACGGCAGGGCCGATCGCCGTGAAGTCCAGCCGATTGGCGGCGCCGATATTGCCCCACAGCATTTCGCCGAGATGAAGCGCAGCACCGAATGACAGCGGCGGCAACGCCTGCCCGCGCCGCTCGTCATCCAGATGCATCATGCCGGCGCGCGCCGCAGTCACCGCGCGTAAGGCAGCGTCGCACGCACCGCGCGGCGAGGCGCCTGCGACCGGAAAGATCGCCAGCACGCCATCGCCGATGAATTTCAAGACCTCGCCGCCAAATGCGTGAACCGCGCCGGCGATACGATCGAACCAGGCATCGAGCGCCGCGATGACCGCGGCGGGCGGATTATTTTCCGACAGCGCCGTGAAGTCGCGCAGATCGGCATAGAGCAGCGCCGCCTGAATGGTTTCGCCGAGGTCGCGGCGCAACGGCGCCGCCAGCACCCGCGCGGCGCTGCGCCGGCCGAGATAGGCTTCGAGCGCCGCCGCTAGCGTGGCGCGCACGGCAAGCAGGGCCAGCGGAGTGGCGGCAAAGCGCGCGGCTTGACGCAGTTGCTCGATCTCGCCAGGGGTGAACGGACGCGGCCCGATCCATCCGAGCGACGGTCCGCCCTCGGCGGGCCCGATCACGTCTTGGCGCACCGTCCCGGCCGCGATCCCGCTCAGCCAGCGGCGGCCAGCATCGTCGCGCGCCCCGGACGCAAACGCAGCCGCGCCCGGCGCAAAGCCCAGGGCTTCAATGACCTCCTCGCCCTCGGCGCGCCAGAGCCAGGTCCGCCGGGCGATGAGTGGATGCGGAACGTCAAGCGTCAGGGCGCCGCCCGCCAGCGGCAATCCGTCTGCGACCAGATGCGCGCCGAGTTCCGCAAGCAGCCGGTCGGCGCCCGCGGTCTCCGCGGCGGCATCGACCAGCCAGGCAAGCGTTGAGGACAACGGCATGGCGCGATCATGGCTTTGGCGCGCCCTCTTTGTCACGGCCTATCCTTGACGAGGGTCCGGTGCGCCGCCATCTCCTAAACTCAGCCCAGGGATAATCGCCGATGACCGACCCGTTCATCCTGCGACGCGAGACGCATATTGCGGCGCCGCGCGCCACCGTTTTCGCCTTCCTGACAGATCCTGACAAGATCGTGAGCTGGATGGGGACCGAGGTCGCCACCGAACCGCAGGCGGGCGGCCTCTATCTCGTCAAGGGTGTCGGGGCGAGCGGCAACACGGTCCGGGGAACATTCCGTGAGGTCGTTCCGGTCCACCGCCTCGCCTACAGCTTCGGCTGGGACGAAGGCAAGGAAGTCCCGCCGGGGTCGAGCTTGATCGAGATCGACCTGATCGAGCAGGACGGCGGCACCTTGCTGCGCATGACCCATAGCGGCCTGCCGAACGCGGAGCAGGTCGCCAGCCACGACAAGGGCTGGGTGCATTATCTGGGACGGCTGACGATGGCGGCCGCGGGACGCGATCCCGGGCCGGATCCGCGCAGGCCGCAGGGCAAGATGTAGCCGCAGCTGAAGTCGTTACACCGCCGCCGTCGCCACCACCTGCGCCAGAAGCTGCTCGCGCCTGGCCTGCGAGCGCTGGCCCTTCATGGTCGCAGCAAAGCGTTCGAGGATGCCGTCCTCGAAGGCGGTGACGATGGTGTCGTGGACGTAGCTCTTTCGGCAGATCGCCGGCGTATTGGAGAGCTGGTCAGCCGCGGCACGGATCGCGGCGAGCACCTGCTTCTTGCGGCCGCGCTGGCTGGTCGCCGGAGTGATCCGCGATAGCGATTCCACCACGACGGCCGAGGCCATCAGCGTGCGGAAATCCTTCAGCGAAATCTTGATGCCGGCGATTTCGCGCAAGAATGCGTTCACCTGCGTGGTGTTGACCGCGCGCACGATGCCGTAGGCATCGCGATACTGGAACATGCGCTTGCCGGGGACGCCGCGCAGGATACCGATGGCGCGCGCCAGCTTGGCCGCGTCGCATTCCTTCCGCACCGCCTTGCCACCCTTCGCCTTGAAGGTCAGCACGAAGCAATCGTCTTCCAGCGTCACGTTGGACTTCAGCATCGTGGTGGCGCCGCGGGTCCCGTTGAGGCGGGCATAGGATTCGTTGCCCGGACGGATCGCGGTGCGCGCAATCAGCTCGATCACCGCCGAGAGCGCGAATTCGCGCGTCGGCTCGTCGCCCGACAGGAACGTCGAGACCTTGCGCCGGATCTTTGGCAGCGCACCGACGAGCTTTTCGAGGCGATGCGCCTTGCGGTGCTCGCGAACCTTCTCCCAATCGGCGTGATAGCGATATTGCAGCCGGCCCGCGGCATCGCGTCCCACCGCCTGGAGATGCGTGCTCGGATCGGCCGAGTAGCGCACCTCGCGATAGGCAGGCGGCACCGCCATGGCATGCAGCCGGCGGATGGTGCGGGCGTCGCGGATGTGTGCGCCGTTGGGACGGACGAAGGAGTAGCCCTTGCCGCGCTTGATGCGCCGGATGGTCAGCTCGTTCTGGTCGCCGAGCCGCAGGCCCAGCCCCCTGGCGAGCGCTTCGACCGTCGCCGCAGGCGCGGTATCGAAGACCTTTTTCGGGCTGGGACGCCCCGAAGCGGCCGATTTCGGCCATTGTCCGAGGGCTTTGGCCAGTGCGATAGCGGCAGGATCGGCTGAAGCGGGCCGTATCGTCCCGAGATTCTGCTGATCCATCATAGCCTTATGCCTTAGCCCGCCTGTTGTCGCTCAATGCAATTGTTCTGCTGTTTGTTCCAAGGGGTCTCTTTGGACCCGGGTTGGCCATTTAGGGTGTTCCGAACCGTATTGCGAGTCCCGAATCAGTGAAGAGCGGTTCCTGAATACCTTCGACCGGTGCATGGGGCTCTGCACGGGCCTGTTCCGGAGATTTGGGTAAAGAGCCGAAAGCCATCGCTCGGCCTGTTTCAGATTTGCGACAGCCGGCCCGCGCACCTTGATCCGCCGCATGGCCGGCCGATCACCGAAGGTCCAGCTTGTGCTCCTTGTCGGGCCCGGTTAGCCCGACGCATAATCAGTTCAACGAACAAGTCGGCTTGCCGTAGGTGGAGGGAAACATGTCCGAGAAGATCTACGACGTCCCCGCAGATTGGGCCAAGCGCGCCTGGGTCGACCAGGCCAAGTACAAGGACATGTACGCTCGCTCGATCTCGGACCCGAACGCTTTCTGGTCCGAGCAGGCCAAGCGCCTCGACTGGATGAAGGCGCCGACTAGAATCGAGAACACCTCATTCGCGCCGGGCAACATCTCGATCAAATGGTTCGAGGACGGCGTCCTCAACGTCGCCCATAACTGCATCGACCGGCATCTGCACAAGCGCGCCCACCAGACCGCGATCATCTGGGAAGGCGACGATCCTTCGCAGTCAAAACACATCACCTACAAGGAGCTGCACGACGAGGTCTGCCGGATGGCCAACATCCTGCGCACCCGCAACGTCAAGAAGGGCGACCGCGTCACCATCTACCTGCCGATGATTCCGGAAGCGGCCTATGCGATGCTGGCCTGCGCGCGGATCGGCGCGATCCACTCGGTGGTGTTCGCAGGCTTCTCGCCGGACAGCCTCGCCCAGCGCATCAACGACTGCCAATCCAAGGTGATCATCACCGCGGACGAAGGCCTGCGCGGCGGCAAGAGGGTGCCGCTGAAGGCCAATGTCGACGCAGCGCTCGCCAAGGCCGACGGCGTCGACTGGGTCGTCGTGGTCAAGCGCACCGGCGGCAAGATCGACATGAACCCGACCCGCGACCTCTGGTATCACGACGCAGCCGCGATGGTGACGACGGAATGCCCGGCCGAGCACATGCACGCCGAGGACCCGCTGTTCATCCTCTATACGTCGGGTTCGACCGGCCAGCCCAAGGGCGTGCTGCACACGTCAGCCGGATATCTCGTGTTCGCCGCGATGACGCATCAATACGTCTTCGACTATCACGACGGCGATATCTACTGGTGCACCGCCGACGTCGGCTGGGTCACCGGCCACAGCTACATTCTCTATGGGCCGCTGGCGAACGGCGCAACCACGCTGATGTTCGAGGGCGTGCCGAACTATCCGGATAATTCCAGGTTCTGGAACGTCATCGACAAGCACAAGGTCAACATCTTCTACACCGCGCCGACCGCGATCCGCGCGCTGATGCAGGCCGGCGATGAGCCGGTGAAGAGGGCCTCGCGCGCTTCGCTGCGCCTGCTCGGCTCGGTCGGCGAGCCCATCAATCCCGAAGCCTGGGAGTGGTATCACCGCGTCATCGGCGACGACCGCTGCCCGATCGTCGACACCTGGTGGCAGACCGAGACCGGCGGCATCCTGATCACGCCGCTGCCGGGCGCCACAAAACTCAAGCCGGGCTCGGCGACGCAGCCGTTCTTCGGCGTGGTGCCCGAGATCGTCGATGCCGACGGCAAGGTGCTGGACGGCGAGACATCGGGCAATCTGTGCCTGACGCGCTCCTGGCCGGGCCAGATGCGCACGGTCTATGGCGACCACGCCCGTTTCGAGCAGACCTATTTCTCGACCTACAAAGGCAAGTACTTCACCGGCGACGGCTGCCGGCGCGATGCCGATGGCTATTACTGGATCACCGGCCGCGTCGACGACGTCATCAACGTCTCCGGCCACCGCATGGGCACCGCGGAAGTCGAAAGCGCGCTGGTGGCGCATGAGAAGGTGTCGGAAGCCGCCGTGGTCGGTTTCCCGCACGACATCAAGGGCCAGGGCATCTACGCCTATGTCACCCTGATGGCCGGCGTTGAGCCGACAGAGGATCTGCGCAAGGAGCTCGTCACCTGGGTGCGCAAGGAGATCGGCCCGATCGCCTCGCCCGACCAGATTCAGTTCGCGCCCGGTCTGCCCAAGACCCGCTCCGGCAAGATCATGCGCCGCATCCTGCGCAAGATCGCCGAGGACGAGCCGGGCAGCCTGGGCGACACCTCGACATTGGCCGATCCCGCCGTGGTCGACGACCTCGTCAAGAACCGGCAGAACCGGAAGTCGGCTTAAGAGGGCTCTCGTGCCCCGGACGCAGCGCAGCGCTTCTTCAGCGGTGCGGCTGCCGAGCCGGAGCCCATTCCAACGTCATCAACCCTGGCGAGATGGGTCCCGGCTCTGTGTCGCGTCACTTGCGTGCCGCGCCGCGTCCGGGACGCGAAACCACCTGCATCCCGTCGCGCTGTCGCGCCCCGAATGACCGCCGTTCACATCCTCACGCACTTGTCAGGGCGCGTGCCGGCACGGCCGCATCTTTCCCGCCAGGTGTTGTTTTCAAGTCATTTACTTTGTTTCGAACATTTCCTTTCTTCCCCTGCTGGCTGGCCCTCGGCGGCCGCGCGTGGAAACCATCCGGTTAACAGGTGCGGTTAAGAATCTCCGGGCTAGCCGGCGATTGCCGGGTTTTGCGTAGATTTTGACGACCCGTCAGGGGCGAGGGGAAGCACAGATGTCGATGAGGATTGCTGTGGCGCTGGCCGCCACCACCATCGGGGCAGGTGTCTTGATGTCGACGGCAGCGCAGGCGCGGCCGGAAGTGGTGGGAACGCACCTGGCTGACTATTCGCCGGGCACCATCGTGGTCAAAACCAACGAGCGGCGGCTCTATCTCATTCTCGATGACGGCCACGCCGTGCGCTACCCAGTCGGCGTCGGCAAGTCAGGCAAGCAGTGGGCCGGCACCACCCGCATCGATGGCAAGTACCGCAACCCGGCCTGGTCGCCGCCCGCCGAGGTAAGGCACGACAAGCCGAACATGCCGGACGTCATTCCGGGCGGCTCGCCGCGCAACCCGATGGGTGTCGCCGCGATGACGCTGGCCGGCGGTGAATATGCCATCCACGGCACCAACGTGCCGGGCTCGGTCGGCGGTTTCGTCTCCTATGGCTGCATCCGCATGCTCAACGACGACATCACCGATCTCTACAGCCGCGTCTCTGTCGGCACGACGGTGGTCGTGACGCGCTGATCGAAGAGATCAAAGCAAGACAGCAAAAGCCGCGTCATTCGACGCGGCTTCTTTGTTACCAGAAGCGCCAGCCGCGTGCGCACCAGCCATCGCGATGGCCGCCATTGTAGCTGCGCGCGTAACCGCCCGCGAGCAGCATGGCCGAAACGTTGGCGGTGCGCTTGGTCGCGACGTCGGCGAGGACGCGCCCGTATTTTTCGGAGCCGAGATTGTAGATCGTGACGCCGCCCTGGCCGAGCAGGTTGCGCAGCGCGTCGGTGGCCGCTTCGGCCTTGTTCAATTCGTCCTGGCAGGACGCTTTCATCTCGGGCGCATCGATACCGCGCAGGCGCACGCGCGCGACGAGGTCGCGGCCGTCGCGCTGATGCACGCGAGCGAGAAAGGTATCGCCGTCGATGGTGCGGATGACGTCGACCGGCTGGTGAATGTCAGAATTGCCGGCCTGCTCGAGGATGATCTGGGCATCGCGCGATTGACCATCGGTCGCATGCGGGACGGGCCAGTTCGTCCCGTGCCTGAAGGTGAGCACGATCGCCACCACGACACCGACCACGAACATCCACGGCAACAGCCCCGAGAAGCGGCGGCCGAACGGCGAGCCGTTGTACGAAGACCGATATGGATGGCTGGGGTCGAAGCGCGACATCCGCGCACGCTATGGCTGAGTCGGCCGGGCCGGCAAGAGAGCGTCAAAAGTCCGATGCGATGCCCTTGCGCTCCCAGTCACCGTAGCGCGTGGGCTCGGGCCCCTTGGGCCCCTGCAATTCCTTCGGTGCGGCCTCGGCATGCGCCGCCGCAGCCTGCCGGCGCGCCTCGGCTTCGGCCAGCGCGCGCTGCGCGGCAGGCGACAGCGGCTTGCGATCGGGAACGGTGGGCTGGTCACTCATCGCCTGGTTTCCTAGCGCAGGATCAAAAGTCGCGCGACGTCCAATAACGCATTGCTGAAATGGCGGCGAAGGGCTGAAAACGCCAGGGGCCATTCTTACATTTGGCATATTCGCATGCCACAGCTACCGTACTTAAGGCATGCGCCCATATCGGCGGGACTGCCGCTCGCTCAGAACCTTGCTTCCGCATGCCATCTCAACGTTTTGCCCCTCCGTCCGAAGTGCCTGGTCTCACGGCGCGGCGGATCGCTGCCGACATCGTCGACGGCGTCCTACACAAGCACCGCACGCTTGACGACCAGCTCGACGGCGCCGGTGCCCATCCCGGACTGAAGACGCTCGCCGACCGCGACCGCGCGCTGATGCGGCGCCTCGTCGCGACCATCCTGCGCCGGCTCGGCACGCTCGGCCATGTGCTGTCGCGCCTGCTCGACAAGGGCATTCCATCCGATGCGCCGCGCGCGCAGAGCGCGCTGCTGATCGGCGCCGCCCAGATCCTCTGGATGGACGTGCCCGATCACGCCGCCGTCGATCTCTCCGTCCGCCTCGTGCAGTCCGACCGGCGTGCCGCGCGCTATGCCGGCCTCGTCAACGCCGTGCTGCGCCGCTGCGCGCGCGAGGGCAAGGCGCTGGTGGAGGAAGTCACCGCCCAATCGCTGGACCTGCCGCCCTGGCTGCTGGCGCGCTGGAGCGCGCATTACGGCGAGACAGTCGCACGGGACATGGCGCTTGCGCTCGGCCACGAACCTTCGCTCGATCTCACCGTGAAGTCCGACGCCACGCAATGGGCGAGCCGGCTGCACGGCGAAGTGCTGCCGACCGGATCGGTGCGCACGATGCTGCACGGCGCGGTGACCATGCTGCCCGGCTTCGCCGAAGGGCAATGGTGGGTGCAGGACGCCGCTGCCGCATTGCCAGCCCGGTTGTTCGGCGACATCGCCGGCAAGTCCATTGCCGATCTCTGCGCCGCGCCCGGCGGCAAGACCGCGCAACTGGCCCAGGCCGGCGCGCGGGTCACGGCGATCGACCGCTCGCCCGCCCGGGTGGCGCGCCTGCGCGAGAATCTGACACGGCTGTCGCTCCAGGCCGAGACTGTGGTCGCTGACGCCGTGGAGTGGGCGGGTCCGGCGGATGGCTTCGACGGTATCCTGATCGACGCGCCCTGCACCTCGACCGGGACGATCCGCCGCCACCCCGACGTGTCCTGGCTGCGGCAGGAAGCCGACATCGCCACGATGACCGCGCTCCAGCAGCGGCTGCTGCAAAAATCGGTCTCGCTGCTCAAGCCCGGCGGGACGCTGGTCTACTGCACCTGTTCGCTGGAACCCGAAGAGGGCGAGCAGGCCATCGCCGCGCTGCTCGCCGCGGAGCCTGCGCTTCGCCGCGTGCCGATCGAGGCTGCCGAGGTCTCCGGCCTCAACGAGATCATCACCGCCGACGGCGACCTGCGTACCTTGCCGAGTCACCTGCCGCATGCTGACCCGAAGCTCGGCGGGCTCGACGGGTTTTTCGCGGCCCGACTCGTTAAATCCTGATTTTGCACCGGTTTTTGCTGCCGCGGCGCTGATTCGGAGCCTTTCAAGGTGGTGTCAGCCGACCGATTTTGGGATTAATAAGGATTCGTCGGAATCCTCTCCCCCTTCAAGGCAAGGCGTGTCAGTCGCTCATCGCAGACGTATCTCGACGCTGGTGATGAACCGCTTCGCGCGGAACATGCTCGCGCGCGCGAGCGGCGGTTCCGTTGCGCTGTCGCGGGTCTGGCCGGGCCGTACCGACCGGCTGATCATCGCGCCACATGATTTGCGTACGGCGGATGCGACACGCGCCGCCGAGATCTATGCCGGGCGCTTCGTCTTCGCCGGCAAGATCGTCAACTGCCACGGCCGCTCGATCTTCGATCTCGATCCGCCCTCGGAGGATTGGGAGGTTGCGCTGCTCGGCTTCGGCTGGCTGCGGCATTTGCGTGCCGCCGACACCGCGCTGACGCGGGCGAATGCGCGCGCGCTGGTCGAGGACTGGATCTCCAACCCCGCCAACAAGCGCCGTCCCGTCGCGCGCCGCGCCGACGTGCTGGCCCGGCGCGTGATCTCGCTGTTGTCACAGGCGCCGCTGGTGCTCAACGACACCGACAACAAATTCTACCGCCGCTATCTGCGCGCGCTGGCGCGCGAGATCCGCTTCCTGCGCTTCACCATGGTCAACATTCCCGACGGGGTGCCGAAGCTCCAGGTGCTGATCGCGCTGTGCTACACGACGCTCTGCCTCGCCAACCAGGCGCGTCATATCCGCAGCGCGTCGAAAAAGCTCTCCGACGAATTGCAGCGGCAGATTCTCCCCGACGGCGGGCACATCTCCCGCAATCCCGGCGCGCTGATCGAACTGCTGATCGACCTGTTGCCGCTGCGGCAGACCTTTGCTGCGCGCAACATCGCGCCGCCGCCGGCGCTGCTCAATGCGATCGACCGCATGATGCCGATGCTGCGCTTCTTCCGGCACGGCGACGGCAATTTCGCGCTGTTCAACGGCATGAGCGCGACGTCCTCGGACCTGCTCGCCACGCTGCTCGCCTATGACGACACACATGGCACGCCGATGGCGAACATGCCGCACACCGGCTTCCAGCGCCTCGATGCCGGCCAGACCACGCTGATCATCGACACCGGCCCGCCGCCGCCGGCCGGCGTGAGCCATGACGCCCATGCCGGCTGCCTGTCGTTCGAATTGTCCTCGGGCATCAGCCGCATCGTCACCAATTGCGGCATGCCGACCACGGGCCGCGACAATTGGCGACCGTTCGCACGCGGCACGGCGGCGCATTCGACGCTGACCTATCACGACACCTCGTCCTGTCAGTTCGTCGAGATGTCGGCGATGAAGCGGCTGTTGCACGGCGCGCCCGTCACCAACGGGCCGGCCGAGGTCGAAAGTTATCGCGAGGTCGTGCAGGACGGCACACTGCTGACGACCTCGCATGACGGCTATCTCGCTAAGTTCGGCGTGATCCATCGCCGGGCGCTGATGATCGCCAATGACGGCGGACGGATCGACGGCGAGGACACGCTGTCGCCGCCGCAAGGCGCGCGCCTCAAGGGTGCCGATGCCGATTTCGCGCTGCGTTTCCACCTGCATCCGGCGGTGAAAGCGAGCCGGCTGTCGGACGCCCGCGGCGTCATGCTGGTGCTGCCCAACCGCGACGTCTGGACCTTCGAGGCGCTCGACGACAAGGTCGAACTCGAGGACAGCGTGTTCCTGGCCGGCAATGACGGCCCCCGCCGCACCGCGCAGATCGTGATCCGGCAGGATGCGCGGCAGGCGCCCTCGCTCCGCTGGAGCTTTGTGCGCTCGAGCGCCTCGCCGGCGGTCACCAATGCCCGCCGCAACGCCCGGCGCGAGCCGGAACTTCCGCTGTAAACACCCGCGATTCGGCCCCATCTGATCGTTGTGAAAGGCGTCGAAAACTGCTATCGAGCCCTCGCGCGACTGGCGACCTTGGATGGAGCACCATCGGGAAGCGCGGGACATATCTGCCGCGCGCCTGGGCATAGACACTCCTTAAGACAGAGGATCTTGCTCATGACCGACCATCCCCGCCGCATCACCCGCGCCCTGCTTTCCGTTTCCGATAAAACCGGCCTGATCGAATTCGCAAAGGCGCTTGCCGCGCATGGCGTCGAACTGGTTTCGACCGGCGGCACCGCCAAGGCGATCGCTGCGGCCGGGCTGAAGGTGAAAGACGTCTCCGAGCTGACCGGCTTTCCCGAGATGATGGATGGCCGCGTCAAGACGCTGCATCCGAAGGTGCATGGCGGCCTGCTCGCGATCCGCGACAACAAGGAACATGCGGACGCGATGAAGGCGCATGGCATCGCGCCGATCGACCTTCTGGTCGTCAATCTCTATCCGTTCGAAGCAACCGTCGACAAAGGCGCGGGCTTCGAAGATTGCATCGAGAACATCGACATCGGCGGCCCCGCGATGATCCGAGCCGCAGCGAAGAACCATGACGACGTCGCCGTCGTGGTCGAGGCGCAGGATTATCAGACCGTGCTCGACGAGCTCGCCGCCAACAAGGGCGCGACCACGCTGAAGCTGCGCCGGCGGCTCGCCGCGAAGGCCTATGCCCGTACCGCTGCCTATGACGCCGCGATCTCGAACTGGTTCAACCGGCAGCTCGAGATCGACGCGCCCGACTTCCGCGCCTTCGGCGGCAGGCTGATCCAGTCGCTGCGCTATGGCGAGAACCCGCACCAGACCGCGGCGTTCTATGCGACGCCGGACAAGCGGCCGGGCGTCTCGACCGCGCGGCAGTTGCAGGGCAAGGAGCTCTCCTACAACAACATCAACGACACTGATGCGGCCTATGAATGCATCGGTGAGTTCGACGCCAAGCGCACCGCGGCCTGCGTCATCGTCAAGCATGCCAATCCTTGCGGCGTTGCGGAAGGCTCCGACCTCGTCAGCGCCTATCGCAAAGCACTGGCCTGCGATTCCACCTCGGCCTTCGGCGGCATCATCGCAATGAACCGCGCGCTCGATGCCGACACCGCGCGCGAGATCACAAAAATCTTCACCGAGGTGATCATCGCGCCCGATGCGAGCGAGGAAGCGATCGCCATCATCGGCGCACGCAAGAATCTGCGCCTGCTGCTCGCCGGCAGCCTGCCCGACTCGCGCGCGCCGGGCCTGACCGCCAAGACGGTCGCCGGCGGCCTCCTCGTGCAGAGCCGCGACAACGCCGTGGTCGATGACATGACATTCAAGGTCATGACCAAGCGCGCGCCGACCGACGCCGAAATGCGCGACCTGAAATTCGCGTTCCGTGTGGCAAAACACGTCAAGTCCAACACCATCATCTACGCCAAGGATCTCGCCACCGTCGGCATCGGCGCGGGCCAGATGAGCCGGGTCGATTCAGCGCGGATCGCGGCGCGCAAGGCGCAGGACGCAGCGAACGAACTCAAGCTCGCCGAGCCGCTCACCAAAGGCTCGGTCGTGGCCTCCGACGCCTTCTTCCCGTTCGCCGACGGCATGCTCGCCTGCATCGAGGCCGGCGCCACCGCCGTGGTGCAGCCCGGCGGCTCCATGCGCGACGACGAAGTAATCAAGGCCGCCGACGAGCACGGCATCGCGATGGTGTTCACGGGGACGCGGCACTTCAGGCACTAAAATTTCGGTGCACTAAACTCTCAGCGGGTCGTCCCGGCGATGGCCGGGACGACGCCGGAAGTTAGGATTCCCGCACCCGCATCAGCAGCGCGAGCCCTGCGACGAAGAACACCACCAGCACGGCCATGCCGGCCTTCTGGCTCGCAGTTGCCGCAGTGATCACGCCGATCAGGAGCGGCCCGATGAAGGACGTCACCTTTCCGGTCAGCGCGAACAGGCCGAAATACTGCGCGATGCGATCTTTCGGCGCGAGACGGATCAGGAGCGTACGGGAGGCGGCCTGGAGCGGGCCGCCGGCGGCACCGATCAGGCAGCCCAGGATCAGGTAGGCGCGCTCGGCAGCGCTCGAGAACAGCGCGGCGCCCGGCTCGGGCGGCGCGACCTTGACGAACAGGACACTATCCTTGTCGACGAGGAGAATCGCTGCCACCGAGAGCAGCAGGATCAGCATGCTGCCCGCGATGACGCGCTTCGGTCCCAGGAAATCGTCGAGCTTGCCGCCGAACCATGCACCAAAGGTGCCGGCGATGGCGAGGATGATTCCGAACGTGCCGATCTGGATCGTGTGCCAGCCGAAGGTGCCCGCGGCATAGATGCCGCCAAAGGCAAACAGCGACACCAGACCGTCAGTATAGATCATGTTGGCGAGCAGAAACGCCGCGAGCGACTTCTGCTCTGGCAAACTCTTCAACGATTGCTTCAGCTCGGAGAGGCCCGCGCGCAGAGCCGCACGCACCGGGCGGCGCGCCGGGTAATCCGGCGTGAGCAGGAACATCGGCGTGACGAAGATGATGAACCACAGCCCGGTCAACGGCCCCGCGGCGCGATCGCCCTGGTGAGTGGCGGGATCGAGCCCGAACAGCGGCGTGAAGCCCAGCAGCGTGCGGCCGGTTTCGGGATTGGCGGCGAGGAAGCCGAGCACGATGATGAGGCTGACGATGCCGCCGATATAACCGGTGGCCCAGCCGGTGCCGGAGAGGCGGCCGATGCGCTCAGGCGGCACCAGGGTTGGCATCATTGCATTGTTGAAGACAGTAGCGAACTCTGCACCGACGCTTGCGAGCGCAACCGCGGTGAGCAGTGGCGGAATGATGGCCTGATCGCCGGGCTTGCCGATCCACAGCGCGCAGGACGCCACCACCAGGAGCGCGCCGAACGCGGCGATCCACGGCTTTCGACGGCCCGAGGCATCCGCGATGGCCCCTAACACCGGCGACATCAGTGCGATCGCCAGACCCGCAGCTGCCATCGCAAAACCCCACAGCGATTGTCCGGTGGCCGGATCTGGCGCGATGCTGGTGGCGAAATAGGGCGCGAACACGAAGGTGGTGATTAGCGTGAAATAGGGCTGCGCGGCCCAATCGAAGAAGATCCAACTGACGACGGCCGCGCGCGGCGGGTAAGTCCGTTCAGCGCCGCCCGCGCGCACATCCGAGACAATCGTCGTCATCATGCAGTCCTCTTCACAAACAGTTTTGCCTCTCGTGGCGCAAACCGTATAGCATTATAGCGACGCGTGTGAATTGGCCCGAAGCCACGGCGGAAATTTGATGATGTCGTCATTGTCGACACGGCGGACATTTTTCGCATTCATCGCCACTCTGGCGTTTGGTCTTGCATCTGCGACCGCACAGGATGCGCGACGGGCTTATTTTCCGCCCGCGCTCGACACGGTGCACGCCGTTCCGGCCGAGCACGGCATGGTGGTGGCGCAGGAGAAGATATCGGCGCAAGTCGGCGCCGAGATCCTGCGGCGCGGCGGCAATGCGATCGACGCCGCGGTCGCAACCGGCTTTGCGATGGCGGTGACCTATCCGCGCGCCGGCAATATCGGCGGCGGCGGCTTCATGGTGATCCATTCCACTGAGCGCAACGAGGACATCGCGATCGACTACCGCGAGACCGCGCCAGCGGCAACCACGACGCAGATCTTCCTCGGGCCCGAGGGCAAGCCGGATGCCGCGAAGTCGCGTGATTCCGCGCTTGGCATCGGTGTGCCCGGTACGGTCGCAGGACTTGCGCTGGCGCTGGAGAAATACGGCTCGGGCCAGTTCACGCTGGCGCAACTGCTCCAGCCTGCGATCGCACTCGCGCGCGACGGCTTTGTCGTCAGCGACGACATCGCCGATACCCTGCCGGGCTGGTACCCGCGGCTGGCACGCTGGCCGTCCTCGGCAAAAATCTTCGCGAAGCCCGATGGCACTCCGCTCGGCGAAGGCGACAAGCTGGTGCAGAGCGATCTCGCCGACACGCTGGCGAGCGTGGCCGCGCAAGGCCCGCGCGGCTTCTATGAAGGTCCGGTCGCGGACAAGCTCGCCAAGGCCATATCCGACGCCGGCGGCATCATGACGTCGGCCGATCTGAAAGCCTATCAAGCCGTGATCCGTTCGCCGGTGCGCGGCACCTATCGCGGCTACGACATCGTCTCGATGCCGCTACCCTCGTCCGGCGGCGTGGTGCTGGTGGAGACGCTCAACATTCTCGAAGGCTTTCAGCTTGCGGAGCTGAAGCAAGGTTCGCCGGCCTCGCTGCATCTTCTCATCGAAGCCATGAAGCGCGCCTATGCGGACCGCGCGCGCTATCTCGGCGATCCGGCCTTCGTCAACGCACCGATCGAGACCCTCACTGCGAAGGACTATGCCGCGAAGCTGCGGGCAGGCATCTCCACCGATCGCGCCACGCCGGCCAGGGAACTCGTTGCCACCGCGACCTCGCCGCGCGAGGGCAGCAACACCACGCATTTCTCGGTCGTCGATAGCCGCGGCAACGCGGTTAGCAACACCTACACGCTGAACTTCAGCTATGGCGTCGGCCTCGTCGCAGACGGCACCGGCGTGCTGCTCAACAACGAACTCGACGATTTCACCGCCGCGGTCGGCGCCTCCAATGCTTATGGCCTCGTCGGCTACGAGGCCAATCTGCCCGGGGCGGGCAAGCGGCCGCTGTCCTCGATGTCGCCGACCATCGTGCTGAAGGACGGCAAGCCGGTGCTGGTGACGGGTTCGCCCGGCGGCAGCCGCATCATCTCGACAGTGCTCCAGGTGATCGTGGACGTCCTCGACTACAAGATGGACGTCGCTGCCGCCGTTGCCGCGCCGCGGCTGCATCATCAGTGGCTGCCGGACGAGGTCCGCGTCGAGCGCGGCTTTCCCGACGACGTGCTGTTCGAGCTGAAGGCGATGGACCATCTCATCGTCGAGCCGATGGGACAGACCTCGGCCAACTCGATCGCGGTGACGCCGAACGGACCGCTCGGCGCGCCCGATCCGCGCTCACGCGGTGCCGAAGCGGTGGGACAGTAACTTGGCCGCTGCATAGCACGACGGCCTGCGCCGGCTTGCGCCGGCTTGCGCCGGCTGCCGTGCGTGCTACCACCGCCGGATTCAAGAAAATTGCCGGGGAACGCATATGAGCACAGCCGATCCGATCGAGCGCGCCGAGATCGAGGACACCAGCCTTCTCGCCTTCTATCGCGACATGAATGCGCCGGAGCGGCGGACGTTCTGGGCCTGCGCGGCGGGCTGGGCGCTCGACGGCATGGACTTCATGATCTACCCGCTGGTGATCGGCACCATCATCGCGCTGTGGAAGGTCGATGCCGCCTCCGCGGGTCTCGCCGGCACCGTGACGCTGTTGGCCTCCGCCATCGGCGGATGGCTTGGCGGCTATCTCTCCGATCATATCGGCCGGGTCCGGACGCTCCAGATCACCATCATCTGGTTCTCGGTCTTCTCGCTGGTCTGCGCGGTCGTGCAGAATTTCGAGCAGCTTTTGATCGCGCGCGCTGTGCTGGGCCTGGGTTTCGGCGGCGAATGGGCGGCCGGTGCGGTACTGATGGGCGAGGCGATCCGGCCGCAATATCGCGGGCGCGCAGTCGGCTCGGTACAATCGGGCTGGGCCGTCGGCTGGGGCCTCGCAGTGCTGTCGCAGGCGATCCTGTTCTCGGCTTTGCCGGCCGAAACAGCGTGGCGCTGGATGTTCGTGATCGGCGCGCTGCCGGCGCTGCTGGTGTTCTATATCCGCCGCTCCGTCACCGAACCGGAGATCGCGGCTGCAGCGCGCGCCAAGCAGGCTGCGAGCGGCGACCGTCCCGCGCTCTGGGAAATCTTCTCCGGTCCGATCCTGAAGACCACGATTTTGGCATCGCTGGCGGCGACGGGCTGCCAAGGCGGCTATTACGCCATCACCTTCTGGGTGCCGCAGTTCCTGACCAAGGAGCGGCATCTGTCGATCGTCGGCTCGACCGGCTATCTCTCGACGCTGATCATCGGCTCCTTCATCGGCTATCTCGTCGGCGCCTGGCTTGCCGACCGGATCGGACGGCGCAACCTATTCCTGACCTTCTCTCTTGGCGCCATCGCGGTGGTGCTGCTCTACACGCAGCTGCCGCTGACCAACGAGATCCTGTGGGTTCTCGGCCTCCCGCTCGGCTTCTTCGCCTCCGGTTATTTCTCCGGCATCGGCGCGTTCCTGACCGAGCTCTATCCGACCCGGCTGCGCGGCTCCGGCCAGGGTTTTTGCTACAATTTCGGCCGCGGCATCGGCGCGCTGTTTCCGTATCTGGTCGGTGCGCTATCGGCCACGACAACGCTTGCGAATGCGATCGCGATCTTCGCGGTGGTGGCTTACGCGGTGTTTTTCATCGCCGCGTTCGCGCTGCCGGAGACACGCGGGCGCGTGCTGCACGCGGATTAGTGGAGTCCGTCATCCCGGGGCGGTGAGGAAACTTACCGTCCCACCTGATACGGCCCACCCTTCTCAAGCGCGCGGCTGTAGGCGGGACGCGCGTGGATGCGTTCGAGGAACGCCATCGCCTTGGGATGGCCCTGTTCGAGACCACCGCGCGCCTGGGCGGCTTCGAGCGGAAAGCTCATCTGGATGTCGGCCGCAGAGAACTCGTTGCCGGCGAACCATTCGCTTTTGCCGAGCTCGCCCTCCCAATAGTCCATGTGTTGCTTGAGTTGCGGATTGACCAGCGCCGTCAGCGCCTGGTTCGAGACCTTGCGCACCAGCGGGCGCAGCAAAGCCGGCGCGCGCTTCGGCATCAGCGTGAACAACAGCTTCAACAGCAGCGGCGACATCGCGGATCCTTCCGCATAATGCAGCCAATAGGTGAAGCGTAGCCGCTCCGGCGTGTTCGGCGGCGGGATCAGCCGGCCGTTGCCATAGGTCGCGATGAGATATTCGATGATCGCGCCGGATTCGGCGACGGTGTTGCCGTTGTCGGTGATGACCGGCGATTTTCCGAGCGGGTGGATGGCGCGCAGCTCTTTCGGGGCGCGCATGTCGGGCTGGCGCTGATAGCGCACGATCTCGTAGGGCACGCCCAACTCTTCGAGCAGCCACAGCACCCGCTGCGAGCGGGAATTGTTGAGATGGTGGACGGTCAGCATCGGCGGGGTCCCCAGACTAGGCGTGGTCGATCGGCCGCGCCGTTCGTGCCAGCCCGGAACGGCAATGTCGAGCCATCCGGACGGATATTTATATCCGGGTATATTGACGTCGCCAATTTACCCGGATATTAAGTCCCCACATCACCAATATGGCAATGATTCCAATGCAAGCAATGTTTACCGCCTTCATCGGCCAGCGTCGGCTGGCCTCCGGCCCGGCCGGCGAGGTGGCGCTGACCGTCAAGCGGACAGCGCCGCGGCCGGACGAGCCGATCATCATCTTTGACAACGGGACGGGGCGCTCAATCGACTTCGACCTGCGCGGCAGGGATGAAGAGGTGCTGGCCCGGCTGGCGAAGCTTGCCCAGCCTCCGAGCGAGGAAACGGCGCCACCGAACGAACCGCGCGGCCGCGGCCGGCCGAAGCTCGGCGTGGTCGCGCGCGAGGTGACGCTGCTGCCGCGCCACTGGGAATGGCTCAGTGCCCAGCCCGGCGGCGCCTCGGTGGCGCTGCGAAAGCTCGTCGACGAGGCGCGGCGCGCGAGTGGCGACAAGGACCGCGAGCGGCAGGCGCGCGATGCGGCCTATCATTTCATGTCGACGATGGCAGGCAACTTGCCGCAATTCGAGGAAGCCTCCCGCGCACTGTTCGCAGATGACCGGCGCCGCTTCACCGGATTGATCGCCGACTGGCCCGCCGACATCCGCGACCACATCGTCAAGCTCGCCTGCAGCGACCGCGCTTAAGTTCGAGGCGTTCATCCGTGAAAACTGCGAGCAAGCTCGCGCTCAATGGGTTCGCGCGCTCACAGTATTATGACCATCATTAAACGGTGGACCTGTGGCGCGCCCTGCGCCACAATACCAAAAAGCGACGTCAGGGAGGACAATTTTGACCCGCACAGCTCCGCAGTTCCTGTTCGATTTCGGCAGCCCGAACGCCTATCTCAGCCATCTGGCGATCCCGGCGATCGAGCAGCGGATCGGCGTCAAGTTCGAATATGTGCCGATCCTGCTCGGCGGCATCTTCAAATCGACCAACAACAAGTCGCCGGCCGAGACGCTCGCCGGCGTCAAGAACAAGCGCGAATTCCAGGCGGTCGAGACCGAGCGCTTCATCAAGCGCTTCCAGGTCCCGCCCTACGTCATGAATCCGTTTTTCCCGGTCAACACGCTGAACCTGATGCGCACCGCGATCGCGGCGCAGGCCGAAGGCGTGTTCGAGAAATATGTCGAGGCCGCGTTCCACCACATGTGGCGCGAGCCGAAGAAGATGGACGATCCCGAGGTCGCCGCGAAGGCGCTCGCATCCTCCGGCCTCGATGCCCAAAAGCTGTTCACCCGCGCCCAGGAGCCCGAGGTGAAAGCAAAACTGATCAAGAACACCGAAGAGGCGGTCGCGCGCGGCGCGTTCGGCTCGCCGACCTTCTTCGTCGGCAACGAGATGTTCTTCGGCAAGGAGCAATTGCGCGAGGTCGAGGAGATGGTGTCGGGAAAGTAGCCCCTTACTCTCCAACGACAGAATGTGATCGCGGTAACATTCTGGATTGCTTCGCTTCGCTCGCAATGACGACTATAGATAAACCGCCAAGAGCAACAACAAGGAAGATCCTATGCGTATCCTCGTGGTCGGCGCCGGCGCCATCGGCGGCTATTTTGGTGGCAGGCTGCTGCAAGCCGGCCGCGACGTCACCTTCCTGGTCCGGCCGCGGCGCGCCAGCGAGCTTGCCAGCGCCGGCTTGGTGATCAAGAGCCCGAATGGCGACGTGACGCTGAAGGATCCGCCGCGGGTCGAGGCGGACAAGATCAAGGACAAGTTCGACGTCGTGCTGCTGAGCTGCAAGGCGTTCGACCTCGACGACGCCATCAAGTCGTTTGCGGAGGCGGTCGGGCCGAACACCGCGATCATTCCGATGCTCAACGGCATGAAGCATCTCGATACGTTAGATACCAAGTTCGGCAAGGAGCGCGTGCTCGGCGGCCTCTGCGCCATCGCGGCAACGCTGAACGAGAAGCGCGAGGTGGTGCAGCTGCAGCCGATGCAGTCGATCAGTTACGGCGAGCGCGACGGCAAGCTGTCGGATCGCGTCAAGGCAATCGATGAGGCCTTCAAGAGCGGCATCAATGGCGCCACCGCCAGCCAGAACATTATGCAGGACATGTGGGAGAAGTGGGTGTTCCTGTCTTCGCTCGCGGCTTCCACCAGCCTGATGCGCACCTCCGTCGGCAATATCCTCGCTGCTCCCGGCGGCAGGGATTTCCTGCTCGGCATGCTCGATGAAACCAGCGCGATCGCGACCGCGTCAGGCTACACGCCGGGCGGCCCGTTCTTCGAGCGGGTGAAGGGCAATTTGACGACCGAGGGCTCGCCGATGACAGCGTCAATGTTCCGCGACATCAAGGCGGGTCTTCCGGTCGAGGCCGATCATGTGATCGGCGACCTCATCGCGCGCGGTGATGCGGCGAAGGTGCCGGTGCCGAAGCTGCGCATCGCCTATACGCATTTGAAGGCGTATGAGAAGCAAAGGGCGGGGTAGGGCCTCGCGCCCACTCGTCGTCATGGGGCGCGCGTTGCGCGGGCCCGGGACCCATAACCACAGGGCAGAGTCGTCGCGCGCGCTGATAACCACCAGCCTTCGCCAAACCACTCCGTGTGATTATGGGTCGCGGATCTGCGCGCGCTTGAGGCGCGCTTGTCCGGGACGACGGCGGAGTCTGGTGATTGCCTACCGCTACTGCAAATGCGCCAGATAATGCGCGAGCGCGGTGATCTCTTCCTCGCTGAGCGAATAGGCGACGTCGGCCATGGCGGCGCCGCCACCGCCGACCCGCTGGCTGGTTTTGTAGTCGTGCAGCGCCTTCACCAGATATTCCTCGCGCTGGCCAGCAAGGCGCGCCACGGCCTTGGTGCCGGCGTAAGTATCCGTGTGGCATGAGGCGCAGCGGCGGCCGGCGGCGGCCTGGGCGCCTTTCTTCGACAGATCAGGGTCCTTGTCCTCCGGACCCTTCGGCGGCGTCAGCGAGGCGAAGTAGGCGCCGAGATTGCGGATGTCCTCGTTATTGATCTCTTCGACGATCGGCTGCATTTGCTCGTTCTTGCGCGAGCCGGCGCGGAAGAACACGAGCTGCCACTGGGTGTACTGGTCCGGCTGGCCGGCAATCGAGGGGATGTTCTCGGTCTGCGAGATGCCGTTGTCGCCGTGGCAGCCGGCGCAGATTTCGGCCCTGGCCTTGCCGGCGGCGACATCGGCCTGGGCCAAGGGTGTGGCGAGCGAGAGTGCAAGAGCCGTGAATGCGAGGAACGCGAACTGCCGGCGCATGGTGGGAATTCCGATCTGTCGATTGCGTCAGTCCACATTGCGCAATTGCGCAATGGAGGCGGGCGGCCGCGCGAGCTACGATGCGCAATTGCGCATCTGAGACTCCATAACCCCCGTTCGTGGCTATGGGTTCCGGACTTGCGCGCAATCGGCGCGCAATCCAGAACGACGGCGTGTGAATTTGAAATGAGAGAGGCTGCGGCCGCCGCGCGGGCCACCGCAGCCTCCATGTCGTCGTGTGCTACTTCTTGCTGTAGCTGATGCGATAGATCGCGCCGGCCCAGTCGTCGGCGACGAGGATCGATCCGTCCTTGGCGAGGATGATGTCGTCGGGACGACCGAGATAGCCCTGGTCACCCTCGATCCAACCGGAGGCGAACACCTCCTGCTTGGCGTTCTTGCCGTCGGGACCGACGATCACGCGCATGATGCGGCCGCCCTGGTACTTGTGACGATTCCAGGAACCGTGCTCGGCGATCAGGATATTGTTCTTGTAGTCGGCGGGGAACTGGTCGCCGGTGTAGAACTTCATGCCGAGCGGAGCGACGTGGGCGCCGAGGTTCAGCACGGGCGGCGTGAACTCGGAGCATTTGTGGCCCATCGCGAACTTCGGATCGGGCAGGTCGCCCTGGTGGCAGTAGGGATAGCCGAAATGCTCGCCGAGCTTGGAGATCATGTTCAGCTTGTCGCTCGGCAGGTCGTCGCTGACCCAGTCACGCGCATTCTCCGTGAACCAGTATTTGCCGGTACGCGGATCGACATCGCCGCCGACCGAGTTGCGAACACCAAGCGCATAGGTTTCGGCGTTGCCGGTCTTGGGATCGACGCGCCGGATCTGCGAGACGCTGGTCGGGGGAATGCCGACGTTGAAGGGAGGTCCGAACGGAATGTAGAACCAGCCGTCCTTGTCGACCGCAATGTACTTCCAGCCATGCGCGGCATAGGACGGCATGTCGTCATAGACGACCTTGCCCTCGCCGAGCTTGTCCAGATTGGCTTCCGCGTTGTCGTAACGGATCAGCTTGTCGACGGCGATGACGTAGAGCGCGCCGTCCTTGAAGGCGAGACCGGTGGGCATGTTGAGGCCCTTGAGGATGGTCTTGACCTCCTTCTTCCCGCCATTGTCGGTGATGGCATAGACGTTGCCGAGGCCGAACGAGCCGACGAACAGCGTGCCCTTGTCACCCCAGGCCATCTGCCGCGCGGCGAGCACGCCCGAGGCATAGACATCGATCTTGAAGCCCGCCGGCAGCTTGATCTTCTTGACGATGTTGGCGAGCTCGGCGTCGGAAGCGCCGGTCGGCGGCCCCGAGGGCGGCGCCAGGCCCTTCTGAGCCTCGGTCTCGTCGCCCAGGAACCAGTCATCCGGCGGATGGGTCCAGAATTCCTTGGTGCCGGATTCGTATTTCTTCAGCTGTCGGTTCTTGTCCTGCTGCTGTTGCGCACTGGCGACGCTTGTCCCTGCAAGAAGGGCAACCGCTGCAAGCGCCAGGACGGATTGAAAGACGGATTGATGGAATTTCATCGCGTCACTCCCCTAAGGCAGCCGTCAGGGCTGCACATTATTTTGTTTTGGCTAGTCGAGAGGCGAAGTTCGGAGTCTGTCGAGAGGCAGACGCAAAAAGGTTAGCACATCTGCGAGCGGTGAGAAGCGCGTCACGTGCACTGCGGTTGTGCTCAATCAAAATTGAGACGGATTTTCTCTCGGCACGAGGCCGGCAACAACAACGCTCTCGCTGCAACGCGGAATCATAAGGACGCGCGCCTCATTTGCAGGCAGCAAATTGGGCGACCAATACAAAACAGCGAAAACAACCCCATGCACAGTAGAACAGTCGAGACCGGATGGTGCGCAGTGACACCGGCCACACACCTGAAACATCGTGCGAATTGACAAAAGCGGCGACTATTTGGCGACAGGGTACGGCCCATCGTCAAACAGCGTGTCGTGATAGCCCTTCGATCCCACCTCGCGGGCCAGGGCGCTGCGAAAGTCGCGCCCCTCACGCAGGCTGCTCAGCACATGGGCGAAGTCGAATTCGGGCCGCCAGCCCAGTTCGCGCCGCGCCCGATCGTTGACGTAGACGCGGTCGATCTGCGGGAAGAGACGCCAGCCGCGATCCGCATAGAGCTGCTCGCAATCAGGGTAGAGCGTCTGCACCACGTCCGCGGCATCAAGAGCCAGCGTCGCGAGATGGCGCGGCTCGAACGGGGTTGTAGCCGAGACGATATAGCGGGCGAAACCAATCTCCGGCCCGCGCTCGACGGCGAGCAGATGGGCGCTCACGGCGTCCGCTATATCCAGCCGGCGATAGAGCAATTCGTTGGCCTGCGCGTTGTCCGGCGCGTAGGCCGCGCGCATCGCGGGGTCGTCATCGTCCTCCGGAAAGAACCGCGAGGTGCGCAAGATGACGACGGGTAGACCGCGCTCGCGAAAGAACAGCTCGCACAGATTCTCCGCCATCAGCTTCGTCGTGCCGTAGATGTTCCTGGGCACCGGCGGCAGGTCCTCGGTGACCCACACCGCGGCCTGTCCCGCCTCCGGCCTAAGCTGCGAGCCGAAGGCGCTGGTGGTACTGGTGAAGACGAAGCTCTTCACACCGGCGGCCACGGCCGCCTCGAGCAGGTTTAACGTGCCGGTGACGTTGGTGTCGATGAAGTCTTGCCTGGAATGGGTCGCCACATGCGGCTTGTGCAAGGTCGCGGTGTGAATGACGGCCGTGACGCCGTCCATCTGCGCCCGGACGAAGCCCGGCTCGATGATCGAGCCGACGGCATCGGTCCAGGCTGATGTTTTCAGATCAACCCCATGCACAGGTGAACCGCGCCCCCGGAGCGTGCGGAGAATGGCCTCCCCGAGGTGGCCGGCGCTGCCTGTCACCAGAATTGTCATTGCAGACCCAACACAGCCGCCGGCGGCGTGGCGAACCACGATATGTGCCGATTTCGCTGGATGCTTTGGGAAAAATTGGAGCGGGCGAAGGGGCTCGAACCCTCGACCCCGACCTTGGCAAGGTCGTGCTCTACCACTGAGCTACACCCGCATCCTGTGTCGGTCGCATGACGCGCCGGCAACGGCTGTCGTATGCCAAAAGCGGGCGGCGAATGCAACAGCTACCGGCAGCATAGATTCGGTTTCGGGACCCCATTTGGGCCCAATCCTGGCAAAATCGATCCAAAATGCCTCTGAACCACCGAATCGGTTCCCATGGATTGAAAATCGGCCGCCCCGGCCCAATTTTAGGAGCCGACAGCGAAGCATATGAATTGGCGGCGTGCTAAAGACCCGCCATTCCAGATATCAGACGAGGGGATCCCGTGACGATCATCGACCAGGGTAACGGAGCGGCGGGCCCGGCTGCGGCCGATCTGATCAAGGACACCACCACCCAGACCTTCGTGAAGGACGTCATCGAGGAATCGAAGCGCCAGCCGGTGCTGATCGACTTCTGGGCGGAGTGGTGCGGCCCCTGCAAGCAGCTCACCCCCGTGCTGGAAAAGGCGGTCAAGGCGGCCAAGGGCAAGGTCAAGCTGGTCAAGATGAACATCGACCAGCATCCGGCCATTCCGGGCCAGATGGGCATCCAGTCGATTCCGGCCGTGATCGCTTTCGTCAACGGCCAGCCGGCCGACGGCTTCATGGGCGCGGTGCCCGAGAGCCAGATCAACGCCTTCATCGAAAAGCTGACCAAGGGCGTGACGGCGCCGGGCGAGCCGAATGTCGCCGAAATCCTGCAAGAGGCCGAGGCCGTGCTCGCCGAGGGCGATGCCGCCGCCGCGGCGCAGATCTATGCCGAGGTGCTTCAGTACGATTCGACCAACATCGCGGCGCTTGCGGGGCTCGCAAAATGCTACGCGACCTCCGGCGCGATGGAGCAGGCCAAGCAGACGCTCGCCATGGTGCCGGAATCCAAGCGCAACGACGCCGCGGTGAAGGCGGTGCAGACCGCGATCGATCTCGCCGAACAGGCGGAGTCGCTCGGGCCGGTCGCCGAGCTGGAACAGAAGGTCGCCGCAGACCCGCTCGATCATCAGGCACGATTCGACCTTGCGATCGCGCTCAATGCGCAGGGCAACCGGGCGGCCGCCACCGAGCAGCTGCTCGCGATCATCAAGCGCGATCGCAAATGGAACGATGACGGCGCCCGCAAGCAGCTCGTGCAGTTCTTCGAAGCGTGGGGTGGCACCGATGATGCAACCGTCGAGGGACGCAAGCGCTTGTCGATCATCCTGTTTTCATAGGCGTAGTTATTGTTTGAGCATGATCTTGCCGGAAAACCGCCGCACACTTTGCGCTAACGCGGCCCTCCGGGTCCGGATCATGCTCTAGCGAGTCCAGCGGGAACCGGGCAGATGCCGATCAACATCGAATATCGCGGGCCCGCCGACCTTCCGGAAATCATTCCGGTGTTTCCGCTGCCGGGCGCGCTGCTCTTGCCGCGCGGCCAGATGCCGCTCAACATCTTCGAGCCGCGCTACCTTGAGATGGTCGACGATTCCTTGCGCGACGGCCATCGCCTGATCGGCATGATCCAGCCGGACATCGCGCACACGCCGAAAAATTCCGACAAGCCGTCGCTGTTCCGCGTCGGCTGCGTCGGCCGCATCACCCAGCTCGCCGAATCCGGCGACGGCCGCTACATCCTCGAGCTCACCGGGGTCACGCGGTTCAAGGTGGTCGAGGAGCTCGAGGTGCTGACCGCCTACCGGCAGTGCAAGGTCGACTTCTTCGCCTTCGTCGACGATTTCACCGCCCGCGTGGGTGAGGACGAGGTCAATCGCGAGGCGCTGCTGGTGGCGCTCGCGGATTTTTTGAAGGCCAACAATCTCAAGGTCGACTGGGAAGGCGTCGAGACCGCGCCCAATGAAGCGCTCGTCAACGCGCTGGCGATGATGTCGCCGTATGGTCCCGCCGAGAAGCAGGCCATGCTGGAGGCGCCGGACCTCAAGACCCGTGCCGAGATACTGATCGCGGTGACCGAGATGGATCTCGCCAAGAAGCGCACCAGCGGCGATCCGCCGTTACAGTGACGGCCTGGCAGTGACGGCCTGAATGCTCACGCAGCGCGGACGGCTGCTCCGGCACCTCGCCGTAGCATTTTGGTGATGCTGGATGCAGGCATCGGCCGGCTGAAATAGTAGCCTTGCGTTTCGACGCACCCCTCTTCACGGAGGATGTCCAGCTGCGCCTTCGTTTCGACGCCTTCGGCAGTCGTCGTCTTGCCGAGGCTGACTGCGAAACGAACCACTGCTCGCGCGAGATGGTGCGCCTCTGCCCTCTCGCTGGACAGTTCGTTGACGAAACTGCGATCGATCTTGATCTTGTCGAATGGGAATCTTTGCAGAAAGCTCAGCGATGAATAGCCGGTGCCGAAATCGTCCAGGGCGATTCGCACACCGAGCTCGCGCAGTTGACCGAGGACTGCGAACACCGCCTCGCTGTCATGCATGATCACCGTCTCGGTAACCTCGAGCTCGAGCCTGTGCGGCGCAACTCCCGAACTTGCCAGCGCGCCGATAACGACCGGGACGAGCTCCTTGCTCCTGAATTGAGCGGGAGACAGGTTGATCGCAATCCTGAGATGGGCGGGCCATTTGGCGGCTTCCGCACAGGCGGCCCTCAAGACCCATTCGCCCAACGGCACGATCAAGCCGGTCTCCTCCGCAAGAGGGATGAATTCGCCGGGCATGACCAGACCTCGCTGCGGGTGATGCCAGCGTAGCAAGGCTTCGAAGCCGCTGGTCTTGCCGGTCGCGGCATTGACGAATGGCTGGTAGTGGAGCTCGAATTGGCGGCCGGCAAGCGCATCCCGCATGTCGCGCTCCAGGTTGCGTCGGGCATGCATGAGCTTGTCGAGTTCCGGCTCGAAGAAGCGGAATGCACCACGTCCGCCACTCTTGGCCGAGTAGAGGGCAAGGTCCGCGCTCTTCATGATCACGTCGGAATCGTTGCCGTCGCGCGGGGCGATGGCAATGCCGATGCTGGTGCCCACCGTGACCTGGTGATCGCCGAGATCGAAGGGTTCGCAAAGCGCCTTTCTGATGTTCTCGGCGAGGGTCGCGGCCTCCACGGCTGGGTTGGACACGTAGTCGATCACCGCGAACTCGTCACCGCCCAGCCGAGCGATCAACGCGGTTTCCGTGGTGCATTTGAGCAAACGCGCAGCGACGGCGCGCAGCAGGGAATCGCCTGCCGGATGTCCAAGCGTGTCGTTGACTTCCTTGAAGCGATCGAGGTCAAGCATGAGCACGGCCAGATCAAGGCCGCCATTGCGCGTAATTGCAATGGCATGCTCCATGCGCTCTCTGAGCAGCACGCGATTTGGCAGATCGGTCAGCGCATCGTGTTGCGCCATATGAGTGATCTTGGCTTCGGACCGGCGTTGCTCGGTGACGTCGAGATGCGTGGCCACCCACCCGCCGCCGGCCATTGGCTGTCGCGTCACGCAGATCAAACGACCATCCGCAAGCTCGTCGATCCTGCTCGAGACTGCATCGAACGGCAACGCGGCCAATTTCGAGATGAATTGCTCGGCAGCGCCTTCACTGGGGTCGCCCTTGAGGATGCCATTCACAATACGATGCCTGATGATGGCCGTGTGCGATGTTCCCGTTCTCAGCAGTTCCGGCGGCAGCCGATAGAGCTGGGCATAACGCTCGTTGCAAACGACAAGTCGCTTCTCTGCATCGAACATGCACAGGGCCTCGACCATGTTGTTGATGGCCGTATCCAGCCTGATTTTCTGGTCCTGGATTTCCTTCTGCGAATCTTCCACCTGTTGCCTGGCGAGCGAAAGCTCACTGATGATTTCCTCGAACCTGCTGGTTCTGGTCGCAAGCCGGCGATCCGCCAGCACGCCGACGAAGCTCATCCCGAGCACTGACAGAGCCACACCCGCAATTGCCACGGCGAGGAAGGCCGGAGAAAGCGACAAGGTATCGCTGTTCAGCGTCGGGTCTGGAACGATCTGCACGGCCCCCATAGCCGTGAAATGATGCGACACGATTGCAAGCGTCAGCAGCAGCGCAGCGACGAAGGTCCCCCACTTGTCCTTGCGGCCCAGGGCGACCGCGAGTGCAGCGTAGCCCAGAACCATGCCGAGGGTGATCGAGACGAACACCAGCCCCGGCGACCAGGTCACGTGACCAGGCACTTCAAGGGCCCACATGCCGAGATAGTGCATGCTCGCAATACCAGCGCCGATGATGCCGCCGCCGGCAGCCGCGCGCCACCGGCCGGAGTTGTTGACGGCGACGCCAAACCCACCTGACGTCAGGATCATCGCCGCGGCGAGCGAAAGAGCTGTCAGAACGATGCCGTAACCAGTTGAGACGCCGGGCTCGTAGGCGAGCATTGCGACAAAATGCGTTGCCCAGATTCCATAGCCGATGGCGGCGCCGGCGATCGCAATCCAGATCAGCCGCGTCGAGGCTCGCGACGCGATCGCGCGATGAAAGATGCTGACGGCTACAATGCTTGCAGCGAAGCAAACCAGACCCGCGAGCGTGACAAGCCGCCAATCATGTTCTGCCGTGAGACAGGTAAAAACGCGGAACATCGGAAGCGCTCCCTCGTCAATGCCTTCGAACATCGATCCGATCGGGCTTTCTCCGCGTTAATTTTACCGCTATGCCCGCTTGCATGCCTATCGGGAGGTAAACGTTACGTCGGCAACCACGCTATTTGCGCAGTAGATTGTACGGGCCGGGTCGGGGAGGCAATTCCCATCAAACCACGCGGTTGAGCGAGCCCGCGGCTCGATCGGTTCGAACCACAGCAGTCCCGCTTAAGTGTAACTGCGGATGCGCTTGCGTCCGGTGATCATCGCGCGGATCAGGTTCGCGCGCTGGAGAACTCCCATCAGCACCACGCCCGCGACGTGCAGCACGACCAGCACGATGACGGCGTCCGATGCGTAGAGGTGGGTGTCCTCGACCCACCACACACCGAAGAAGGTGACGGTCACCGACATCACGCCTGTGATCCCCGAGACCGCCAGCGACAGCAGCACCGCCACCAGCATCAAGGTGCCGGCGGGATTGAGCCCGATGTATCGTCCGGTGATGCCGCGGCGCAAATTCAGGAGATAGCGCGGCGCGGCGCGAAGCCTGACCGCGACCATCCGAAAGCGAGAGTAGCGGCTTCCCAGAAAACCCCAGATCAGGCGAAACGCCAAAAGCCCGATCACGGAATAGCCGACGACGCGGTGAAGCCCGTCATGGACGTTGGGCGTGAACCACGCGATCAAAACACAGACGGCGAGAGTCCAGTGCCAGAGGCGCAGCGGGAGGTCCCAGACCTCGACCATCCGGGAAGCGGTTCGATCGGCCGCTATGGACGCCACACGTGCTTCTGGCACCGCTTTTTCCATCAGGCCAGGGTCACTTCAAAACCTACTTTGCGATCGTCTGCTTCAGGCTGAGATCTTCAGGGCTGTAGAACAGCTCGTAAAGCTTGCCTTCCTTGACGCCATAGACCTCATAGCACGAGCCTTCGACCTTGGAGCGCCGCACCTCGTAGCCGGCCGCCTTGGCCTTGGCTTCGGCATCGCTCGCCGGCTTCCACGACGCCTTGTCGAGCTTGGTGCAATTCTTGAAGCCGTCGGCCATGGCCGTCGACCCCATGCCGATCCCGACCGTCAGTGCAATGGCAACAACACGAATGACCTTCACGAACGTCTCCTCCTCTGTCGTGCGCGCAATGGTTTGCGCGAAGCGCGACCGAAGGAAGCAAAGGAGATCGCCAAGTCAACTCGGCGCTGGGGCTAATCAGCTTTAGAGATATTCTAACGGTCGTGAAAAGATCAGCGCTCTCCGCATGCAGCGCGCGTTTGAGCGGCCGCTGCGGCCTTACGCCTCACGGGTTGGAGGCGGCCGCTATCTTGGCGAGTTGCCTCTAGGCCGCGCTTCGCGCGCCGGAATAGTTGCGCTGCAGCCAATCCGTCCAGGAGAGCTGCCCGCGCGCGCCGTGGCTGACGACGAAACCCATGCCCCGCGCCCTCGCGTCTGAAAGGTTGATCGGCAGGATTTTTCGATGCAGTCCGCGGGCGTCCTGATACTGGCGGGCAAGGTCGACGAGATCGAGATCTTCGGGGCCGCCAATCTCTTCACGCTCACCACGCATCCCGTCGAAGGCAGATTTTACCACGTGGTCGGCAACATCAGACGTATCGACGGGGTTGAACAGCACCGTCGGCACCGGCCACACCGGAAGCCAGGCCAGGCCCGAGAGCAGCCGGTCGAGCAGATAGTAAAACGGCATCGCGCGAACCACGGACCATGACAGTGCCGAAGCACGAACCAGCCGTTCGCCGGCGAGCTTGACCCGTGCATAGGGCAAGGTTGCCTCATCGAGACCGACGATCGAGACGTGCAGGAAGTGCCGTACCGACGCCTCCCGGCAGAGCGACAGCAACCGGTCCGTTCCCTCGACGTCTACGGCGGAGGGCGACCTGAAGAGGTCCACGGGCCGGACGCCGCCCCGCCGCGCGATCGGCGAATAGGTCGCCGCATTGATGACCGTGTCGACGTCGTGCAAGGCTTCCCGCAACCCGGCGCCCGTGGCGAGATCGCCCGCGGCCCATTCGACGTCCGGCCGGGCCCCCGGCGATCGCGCGAAAACCCGGACACGATGTCCGTCGCGAACCAGGCGATCGACGATATCCCGGCCGAGATGACCTGTGCCTCCGGTGACGAGTGTCAGCGCCATGCTTCAGCCCTTACGCGCCGGCTCGCTCGCGGGAACGAGGACGGTCTCACCGGTTGCGACGAGCGACAGCTTGCCTCGCGCGTCGGCAGCGAAAAGCTCGGCCCGGGCGAACACCTGCCTGCGACCGGCGCGCACCGTCGTTCCCGTGGCGACGAAGTGGCTGCCGATGGCCGGCTTCAGACAATTCATCGAAAAGTGCGATGCCGTGACTGCGCCCACAAGCGTGGCCGCGGCAAAGCCACAGGCGGTGTCGAGCAGCGCTGCGATCAGTCCGGCATGGAGATGCCCGGAATATTGAGCGAATTCGTCGCGCCAACTCATGCGGATGGTGGCAGCACCATTGCCGGCCTCAACGACTTCGAACTCTGCCATGCGGTTGAACGCGGCGGACGAATTGACTGCCTTGAGAGCGGGCAGATCGAAGCCATCTGTCGTGCTCATGCACAACTCCATTGCGGCGGACGTTTCTCGAGATTGCTTCTGACAGCCTCCACATGGTTGGGCGCGCCGAGCAGCGCGGCTTGCTCGGCGGTTTCGGCAGCAAGACCGGAGGCTGCGGCACAAGTCGCGGAAAGATTAAGGAGCCGCTTGACGGCACGAACCGCATCGGGGCTGCGGCTCGCGATCTCCCGCGCAGTCGACAGCGCGGCCGCCAGCGGATCGTCGGCGAGTCCTGTCGCAAAGCCATAGGCAATAGCTTGCTGGGCTGAGAACACACGGCCCGTGTAGGTCAGTTCACGCACGACATCCTCACGCGCGAGGTGGCGCATCAGTTGCGTGCCTGCCATGTCAGGCACCAGACCCCATTTGGTCTCGATGACAGCGAGCCGGGTCGCCGGCGCGACGTAGCGGAGGTCGGCACCGAGCGCGAGCTGGAAGCCGCCGCCGAAGGCGACGCCGTGGACGGCTGCGATCACCGGCACCGGCAGCTCGCGCCAGAGCCAAACCAGATGCTGCGCATAGTTAGCGATCCCGTGGGTTCGCTGAGTAAGGTCAATCGACGGGATCAGCGGTTCGCCGTTTGCGGTGGCGAGCAGCCGGTCCAGGTCGAGGCCGGCGCAAAACGCGCGGCCTTCGCCGGACAGAACGACAGCGCGGACGTCCTTGCGTGCGCCAAGCTCAGTGCCGGCCGCGATGATCGCCTCGAACATCGCCGGGTCGAGCGCATTCATCTTGTCCGGACGGTTCAGCCGGACGTGGGCCACACCGTCGTCGATGGTCAGGCGAACACGATTTTCCATTGCGCCACTCCGCAGGAACGCATGACTTTTCGTTTCAACGCTCAGTAGCCGGCAACGGCCATGGCTACGACGGCGCTGAGCGCCATCCAGCCAAAGTGTCGGCCGCGTGTGGCAAAGGCATTGGCGAACGCCGCGAAGCCGAACACGCAGGCCATGGTGATGACGATCCAGTGGCGCGCCGGCTCCGAGGCCATCCACGGCGCCGCGAACAGGAGCACGCCGCCGCCGATCCAGGCCATGGTCGAGGTCTGCCAGACCAGACGGATCAGGGTGCGCAGCCGTTCCGGCTCGATGCGGGCGCGCGCGAACACCTTGGTCTCGCCGAGAATGCCGTGGATCAGCGCCACGGCGATGGTCGCCAGTCCGGCGCACTGGAGCAGGAGATCACGCATCGCAAGGCTCCCTGGGAGTTCAGACCATACAGTGATGTATGGTCTGATAGGCGCTGGCCTGCCGCTTGTCAATACAGTAGTGTATGGCCGGATCCTGGAACCCGACATGACCGAACAGCTCTCTGCCGACGACTGGATCAAAGAGGGACTCAAGGCGCTCGCCAAGAGCGGTTTCACCGCGCTGAAGGCCGATCCGCTGGCAAAGGCCATCGGTGTCTCGCGCGGCAGCTTTTACTGGCATTTTGCCGATCTCGGTGCGTTCCATGGCGCCGTGCTGAAGCGCTGGCGCGAGATCGCTGCCGAGCAGATCATCGCGGCCGTCGAGGCCGAGCGCAATGAGCCGGTGAAAGCGCTGCTGCGCAGGACCTTTGGCGCGCGGCTCGATCTGGAGCGCGCGGTGCGCAACTGGGCTGCGTTCGATCCGGCCGCGCAAGGCGCGGTCCGCGCGATCGACCGCCGCCGGCTCGACTATATCGAGACGCTGCTGGAGCGGCGCGGGATGAACGCGGCGACGGCAGAGGCTCGCGCGCAGATCCTGTACTGGACGTTTCTCGGCTTCGCGCTATCCGGCGCCCCGGGTCCGGCGGCACGGTTCCAGCCGCTGCTCGACGAGCTCCTGCGGATGGTATCGGCCTAGCGGAGCGCGATGGGCGACGGCAACTTTCTGTGCTACAGGCACCCGATCGCCGGAGACCATGATGAACGCGCCCACCGAACGCCCCGAAAACAGCGTCGATCCCAAACTGCTGGAGATCCTGGTCTGTCCACTGACCAAGGGCCCGCTGGAGTTCGATTCCGCCAAGCAGGAGTTGATCTCGCGCTCCGCCAAACTCGCCTATCCGATCCGCGACGGCATCCCTATCATGCTGCCAGAAGAGGCGCGAAAGATCGATTGAGGCCGGCGAATAGGGAATGGCAAGTAGCGAATGGATCCACTCGCTATTCGCTACTCACCATTCGCCCTCACAACGCCTCGCCCTTCAGCAACTTCGGCACCTCTCCCGTAAGCCCCGCAGCCTCGCGAATGAAAAGATTCTTCAGTGGCGGGGCGCGGTCGACGATGCCGAGGCCAATGTCGCGCACGGTGCGCAGCAGCGTCGACTGGTTGGAGAACAGGAAGTTCAGCGAGTTGGTGGCAACGCCCATCGCCATGGTGTCGAAGCGGCGCCAGCGCTGGTAGCGCTCGAGCACGTCGACGCCGCCGATATCCATGCCGAGCCGCGCGGCGTCGACGACGACTTCGGCCAGTGCGGCGACATCCTTCAGGCCCATGTTGAGGCCCTGGCCCGCGATCGGATGAATGACATGGGCGGAATCGCCGACCAGCGCGAGGCGCTCGGCGATGAAGGAGCGCGCCACGAAATAGGACAGCGGAAACGCGCGCGGCTTATCGAGCGCCTTGACCTCGCCGAGATGGAGCCCGAAACGCTGCTCGAGCTCGCTGTGAAATTCTTCCTCGTTCAGGCCAACGATGCGCGCGGCTTCCGCACGGCGCTCGGTCCACACCAGCGAAGAGCGTTTTCCCGTGAGCGGCAGGATCGCGAACGGGCCGGCCGGCAAGAAGTGCTCCTCGGCGCGGCCTTCGTGATCGCGCTCATGGCCGACGGTGACGACGATGCCGGATTGATCGTATTCCCAGCCATGGGTGGCGATGCCGGCGCGCTCGCGCAGCTTTGACTTCGCACCATCAGCCGCGATCAGGAGACGCGCGGCGACAACGCCGCCATCGCCGAGCGTGACGTCGATGCCATCGGCGGACGCGTCGTAGGACGTCACGGTGGTCGCGCGGAGCTCGACCCCTGCCGCTTCGGCACGGACAATTAGCGCGTCGATCAGCCGGCGGTTCTCGACCATATGCGCGAAGGATTCGCCGGGTGCGACATCGCCGGCAAAATTCAGGAATACCGGACGTGTGGCGTCTTCGAGCTTGGAATCCGTGACCACCATGTCGAGGATCGGCTGCGCCTCGCCCTTGACGTCGTCCCAGGCACCGAGCGCCTCGAACAGCCGGCGGCAGGCGGCCACGATCGCGGTCGCGCGCGGGTCGCGGCTCGGCCGGATGCTGAGCGCCGGATCGGCGACGATGACGGGAATCTCGGGCCCGAGGCCTTGCCGCAGCGCCAGGGCCAGGGCCAGGCCCGCAAATGCGCCGCCGCCAATGACAATGCTACCCTGTCCCGACATATCGAAATTCCCGGCCAACTCTTGGTCTTGCTAGCAGACTTGAGGTGGGCGAAACAGTGCGGTGAAACAAGGGCGGAACGGCCCTAAGAACTGCGCACGTGTCATTCCGGGGCGATGCGCGCGAGACGCGGTCCGGAGCATCGACCCCGGAATGACGGCAAGAAAGTTCAATCCATGTCCAAAAGCCTGATCGACCTGATCTCGATCCTCGACCTCGAGCAGCTCGAGGTGAATTTGTTCCGCGGCAACAGCCCGAAGACGAGCTGGCAGCGGGTGTTCGGCGGGCAGGTGATCGGGCAGGCGATGGTTGCGGCCTGCCGCACGGTCGAGGGCCGGCTGCCGCATTCGCTGCACTGTTATTTCATCCTGCCGGGCGACCCGCAGATCCCAATCATCTACCAGGTCGAGCGGCTGCGCGACGGCAAGAGCTATTCGACCCGCCGCGTCACCGCGATCCAGCACGGCAATGCGATCTTCTCGATCATGGTGTCGTTCCACGCCGAGGAAGAAAGCGCCTTCGACCATCAGGAGAAGATGCCCGACGTGCCGCCGCCGGAAAAACTCACGGCGGAGGAGGTGGCGAAGCAGCCGATGTTCCGCGAGATGCCAGAGTTCATCCGCCGCTATTACGAATCCGACCGACCGATCGAGCTGCGCCCGGTCGAGCTCGGCCGCTATTTCGGCCAGAAGATCGAGGACGGCCGGATCCACGTCTGGATCAAGACGGCGGCGACGCTGCCGGATGATCCGGCGCTGCACATGTGCGCGCTCGCCTACGCGTCGGACTTCTCGCTGCTCGACGCGATCATGGCGCGCTACGGCCGCACGCTGTTCGACAAGCGGATGATGCCGGCAAGCCTCGACCACGCGATGTGGTTTCACCGCCCGTTCCGCGCCGACGAATGGCTGCTCTACGCGCAGGATTCGCCGAGTGCGCAAGGCGGCCGCGGCTTGACCCGCGGCCTGATCTTCAAGCCGGACGGTACGCTGGTCGCCTCCGTCGCGCAGGAAGGCTCCGTGCGCGAGCGGAGGTAGCGGCCTAGAACGCAGCGCCTCTCGGCACGAGCTCGGTCTGCGACGCGAACCAGTTCATGATCCAGCGATACACCCACGGGATCGGGATGATGAAGCCAGACAGGATTGCAGCCACGATTCCGCGCCAGAGAATCCCGAGGCCGCTGCCGTTGAAGACGATCTCCCGTCGCGTACCCTCGATGTTGCGGCACATCCAGCGGATCTGGGCTGCGGCGACCCAGGCCCAGCCGACGATCGTAATGATCGAGATCGCGAACAGCAGATTCCAGCCGATATAGGCCCACACCGAACCCGTGAAGCTGAGGCCGAGCGACTGCCCGTTGGAGGCGAGGTTCGCGACCATCCATTTGAGCAGCAGCCAGTAGAGCACGACCTGGGCGATGAAGAGCAAATTGTTCAGCGACTGGATACCGGTGAAGGCGATCGCGATCGCCAGAACGATGAAGCCGAAATACCAGGGCACCAGCGTCATCGCATTGCCGGTGAAGCTGAGGTTGGGCCGCTCCGGAACCTTGACGCAGGACACGATCCATTTCGTGTACCAGACGAACACCCACGGAACCGGAATGATGAAGCACATGCCGATCAGCATCACGATGCTGCGCCAGGTGAACTCCAGGATGCCGAAATCGATCGACAGCGATCCGCCGGCGCCACCATAGCCGCCAGCGCGCATCATGGGCGGGCCGCCGGCCGGCATCATCGGTGGCGCTCCGCCACCGCCGATCAGGCCGGGGATTTCGGCGGCCTTCTGCCAGCCCGCCATGCCCTCGGACCAAACCAGCGTATCGGGACGGACGACACCTTGGGCTATCAGATCGCGGAATTGCCCCTCTGGATAGGGCCCCTGCTGCTTGCCCTCGGATGCGTAGAACCAACTCGCCATGAAGCACCCCTCAAAATACTTATGTACCGCTCGGCAGGCGCGGGTTCACCGCATCCATGCCAAAAATGCATTGTGAAGTATCAACGGCTGCCCTGTACAGAGGCGGCGGGTTGTGGCCCCACGCGTTTTTCCGCTTCAATCTGCAACTTTTTTATGCCATTTGCCCGGAAAGATGCCAGATTGACGCGGCGCCGGGGATATACGGCGCGGCGCATCCCGGGGAATAGGCCTGACCATGAAACTCGTCGTCGCGATCATCAAACCCTTCAAGCTCGATGAGGTCCGCCAGGCGCTGACGGCGATCGGTGTCCACGGCATGACCGTGACCGAGGTGAAGGGCTACGGCCGTCAGAAGGGCCACACCGAGATTTATCGTGGCGCCGAATACGTCGTGAATTTCCTGCCGAAGCTGCGGATCGAGATCGCGGTCGCCTCCGACATCGCCGACAAGGCCGTCGGCGTGATCACGGCATCTGCGCGGACGGGACAGATCGGCGACGGCAAGATCTTCGTCACGCCGATCGATCACGCGCTGCGCATCCGGACCGGCGAAACCGACAGCGACGCGCTCTAGATTTTAGTTTTGACGCGTTTTCTTTACGCAAACCGGTATCCACTTCGCTCGAAAACGCTCTGTTGATCTTCTTCGATCGCGCCGGGCAACGACGCCATCGCGTGCGACGCAATTTCTATGCTGGGGGAAATGACATGGCGGGGTTTTTGCGCCGCGCAGCTGCTATGGCTGCGCCGATCGGATGTGTGTTGATCATGGCCGCGCCGGCGCAAGCCGCGACGACCGAGATCAACACCGCCGACACCGCCTGGATGATCGTCGCCACCGCGCTGGTGCTGATGATGACGATCCCGGGGCTGGCGCTGTTCTATTCCGGCATGGTGCGGAAGAAGAACGTGCTCGCGACCATGGCGCAGAGCCTTGCCGCGGTGACGATGATCTCCATCCTCTGGGTCGCATTCGGCTATTCGCTGTGCTTCGTTGGCGATGGCCCGTGGCTCGGCACGCTCGACCGCTGGTTCCTCGCCGGCATGACCATGGACAGCGTCAACCCGGCAGCGAAGACGATCCCGGAATCGCTGTTCATGCTGTACCAGATGACCTTTGCGATCATCACGGTGGCGCTGGTCGCGGGCTCGGTTGCCGACCGGATGCGGTTCTCCGCCTATCTGCTGTTCTCGGTCGCCTGGTTCATCTTCGTCTACATTCCGCTGGCGCATTGGGTGTGGGGCGGCGGCTTCCTCGCCAGCATGGGCGTGCTGGATTTCGCCGGCGGTCTCGTCGTGCATCTGTCGGCCGGCACCGGCGGCCTGGTCGCGGCAAAGGTGATGGGACGCCGTCACGGTTACGGCACTGAAAATCTTTCGCCGTTCGATCTCTCGCTCGCCGTCATGGGCACGGGCCTGTTGTGGGTCGGCTGGTTCGGCTTCAATGGCGGCTCGGCGGGGGCGGCCAATTCGCGCGCGGTGATGGCGATCATCGCGACCCATCTCGCGGCCTGTTCCGGCGCGCTGACCTGGGGGGCGATCGAATGGTCGACGCGGCGCAAGCCTTCCGTGCTCGGCATGATCTCGGGCGCGGTGGCAGGCCTCGGCACCATCACGCCGGCCTCGGGCTTCGTCGCGCCGTGGCACGGCATCGTCATCGGGGTGATCGCGGGCCTGGTCTGCTACTGGGCCTGCACCTGGCTGAAGCACCGCTTCGACTATGACGATTCGCTCGACGTGTTCGGCGTCCACGGCATCGGCGGCCTGACCGGCACCTTGCTCGCAGGCGTGTTCGCGACCAGCGCGATCGGCGGCACGGCCGGCCTGATCGAGGGCCATCCGCAGCAGCTGCTGATCCAGCTCTACGGGGTCGCCGTCACCTTCGTCTGGTCGGCGGGCGTGAGCTTCGTCCTGCTCAAGCTGGTCGGCCTGTTCATCCCCTTGCGCGTCTCCCGTGAGCACGAACTCGAGGGACTCGACATTTCGCAGCACGGCGAAGCGTTGCAGTAAGCTTCCCGGCGGCTGTTCGGAGCACAGAACCGCCGGAGATCACTCGGGGCTTGCGCAATACATAAGCCCATGCTTATGTATTGCCATGATCGAAGCCAACATCTTCAAGGCGCTGGCTGACCCGACGCGCCGAAAGGTCTTTGAGAAGCTCGCTGGCGGAAGCCTGAATGCCAGCGCTTTGCGCAACGGATTGGAGATCAGCCAACCGGCGATGTCGCAGCATCTCGCGGTGCTGCGCTCGGCAGGCCTCGTGCGTGAACAGCGGCAGGGCCGCTTTGTGAACTACGAAGTCGACCCGGACGGGATCGTCGCCATCGGAGCATGGCTTGCGCGCTACCGCGCCTATTGGCCGAAGCGCATGGAAGCGCTCGCCGATCTCTTGAAGGACATGGACCAATAAGGACTTGGACCAATAAGGACCTGGATCAATGAGCGACGCAGTGAAGCCTGATCGCCCCGACGCAGCCCTGGTGCTCGAAAGAGACTTGGTGCTCGAATATGACCTCGATGCTCCGCCGGGAAAGGTCTGGCGCGCCGTGATGATTCCGGCCCTGCGCGAGCGCTGGCTGCCGGATTGCGACCTTGCGGGCGCCGAACCGGAATCATCGATCGCGGGTGAAGAGGTGCGGTACCGGCTTCGCGATTCCGAACCGCCGTTTCGTGAAAGCCACGTCATCTTCCGGATCGAACCGAACGCAGTCGGCGGCACCCGCTTTCGCATCATCCAGCAAGCCTGCGACGATCGAGCGAAGCTGCCGCAGGCGGCCAACACCAATTGCTGCCTGATGCGCGCGGCGGCCTAACAACAAAGAGACTTCATCACCTGCAGAAATGGAGGTCGCCGATGCGCGACATGCTTCAGCTCGTCCCTATGGTCGTCGAACAATCCGCCCGCGGCGAACGATCCTTCGACATCTACTCGCGGCTCCTGCGCGAGCGCATCATCTTCCTCAACGGCGAGGTCAATGATGCGATGTCCGGACTGGTCTGCGCGCAGCTGCTGTTCCTGGAGGCGGAGAATCCGAACAGGCCGATCAATCTTTACATCAATTCCTATGGCGGCGTGGTCACCAGTGGTCTCGCGATGTACGACACCATGCAGTTCATCAAGGCGCCGGTCCATACGCTGTGCATGGGCACCGCGCGCTCCATGGGCTCGTTCCTGCTGATGGCCGGCGAACCCGGGCACCGCGCCGCCCTGCCCAATGCAAGCCTTCACGTGCATCAGCCACTCGGCGGCTTTCAAGGCCAGGCGTCCGACATCCTGATCCATGCCACCGAAATGCAGGAAACCAAGCGGCGCATCATCCGGCTCTATGCGCAACATTGCGGACGCCCCGAGCAGGAGGTGGAACGGACCCTGGACCGCGACCACTTCATGACTGCGCAGCAAGGGGTCGAATGGGGATTGATCGATCGGGTTTTTTCTGAGCGCAGCACCGCCTGATGGTCCGACACGGATCTTCAGCCGGATACCGTCCGGCAAGCTTCGTCCCGCCCAAGTCGGCCGGTCTGTTGCGCGCATCCCATGAGCACAAGTTTGAGGGACTCCATATTTCGCAGCACGGCGAAGCCCTCTTCTGTAATTAGATACCATTCGGCTGCCCGACACATGAGCAACATTGTGTCGGCCCCTTGTCGTGCCTACGTTTTGATCAGGCATGGTCACGCTTTGAGCGCGACGTAATAGCGCACTGCAGCGCAATACCCGCCAAACGCGAAAACCTCCGTGTTCATAGTCCGTTAGGCAACGCGCCCGATCTGGCACGGCATTTGATTCTAGGGGGCGTGGCTGTGCCCGCGTAGTGAACTTCTCCCTCGTGGCGAACCAGTCGAGAAACGCCCGGCCACGTCCGGACCGGGCCCAAGCGGGGATAGGACCCATGAAAATTGTTATGGCGATTATCAAGCCATTCAAGCTGGAAGAAGTCCGTGACGCCCTGACCGCCATTGGCGTTCACGGTCTCACGGTGACGGAAGTCAAGGGATATGGCCGTCAGAAAGGCCATACGGAAATCTACCGCGGCGCCGAATATGCCGTGAGCTTCCTGCCCAAGATCAAGATCGAGGTCGCTGTCGCCTCCGACCAGGTCGACAAGACCATCGACGCCATCACGTCCGCCGCGAAAACCGGACAGATCGGCGACGGCAAGATCTTCGTCATCAGCCTCGACCATGCGGTTCGCATCCGCACCGGCGAGGCCGACGCCGCGGCCCTTTGATTTCGCGCTCAACCAAAATTCAATCAGGAGTAAATGAAATGACGTTTAAGCGTCCCTATGGCGCGGGATTGGCGGCTCTCGCAGTCGGCCTGTTCGCTGCGACCGCAGCCTATGCCGAGCCAACGGTCAACAAGGGAGACAACGCCTGGATGCTGACATCGACAGTGCTGGTGCTGTTGATGACGATCCCGGGTCTCGCGCTGTTCTACGGCGGCCTCGTCCGCTCCAAGAACATGCTCTCGGTGCTGATGCAGGTGTTCTACACCGTCTGCGTCGTCACCGTGATCTGGGCCGTGTACGGCTACAGCCTCGCCTTCACCGGCGGCTCCGACTTCATCGGTGGCTTCTCCAAGGCCTTCATGATGGGCGTCACCACCGACTCGAAGGCTGCGACCTTCAGCGTCGACGCCAACATCTCGGAGCTCGTCTATGTGTGCTTCCAGATGACCTTCGCGGCGATCACGCCCGCCCTCATCGTCGGCGCCTTCGCCGAGCGCATGAAGTTCTCGGCGATCGCCCTGTTCATCCCGCTCTGGGTCACGCTGATCTATTTCCCGATCGCGCACATGGTCTGGTACTGGCCCGGCCCGGACGCGATCCAGGATGCGGCCAAGGCGCTTGCTGCTGCGGGTGACGCGGCGGCGAAGACCGCGGCTCAGGCCAAGCTCGACGAGATCAACGCCGACGCCGGCTGGATCTTCAAGAAGGGCGCGATCGACTTCGCTGGCGGCACCGTGGTGCATATCAACGCCGGCATTGCAGGTCTCGTCGGCGCTCTCTTGATCGGCAAGCGCACCGGCTACGGCAAGGAGCTGATGGCTCCGCACTCGCTGACCATGTCGATGATCGGCGCCTCGCTGCTCTGGGTCGGCTGGTTCGGCTTCAACGCCGGCTCCAACCTCGAAGCCAACGGCGGCGCAGCCCTCGCCATGACCAACTCCTTCGTCGCCACCGCAGCCGCCGCGCTGTCGTGGATGTTCGCGGAGTGGATCGTGAAGGGTCATCCGTCGGTGCTCGGCGTCATCTCCGGCGCTGTCGCAGGCCTCGTGGCGGTGACGCCTGCGGCCGGCTTCTCCGGCGTGATGGGTGCGATCGTCCTCGGTCTCGTGGTCGGCGTGGTCTGCCTGTTCTTCTGCACCGTGGTGAAGAACGCGCTCGGCTACGATGACTCCCTCGACGTGTTTGGCGTGCACTGCATCGGCGGCATCGTCGGCGCTCTCGGCACCGGCATCCTGGTCAACCCGGCCCTCGGCGGCGCGGGCATCATCGACTACACCGCGATCCCGCCCAAGGTTGCCGATTACGACTTCACGGCGCAGATGATCTCCCAGATCGAGGCCGTCTGCACCACGCTGGTGTGGTCGGGCGTCGGTTCGGCGATCCTCTACAAGGTCGTCGATGTGATCGTTGGCCTCCGCGCCAATGTCGAGACCGAGCGTGAAGGCCTCGACATCACCGAGCACACCGAGCGCGCCTACAACATGTAACTCTCCTCCCGGGGCGCGATCTCCTCGGGGATCGCGTCCACAACTACGGTTTGGGCACATACCCGGCAATGCCCCGACCGTTGAGGGGCTCCAGCGCAAGTTGGAGCCCCTTTCTTTTTTGCCCCGAGGGCAGCGCCCGGTGGCCATAAGTTAAATTGCATTGCCGCGAGCTTGTTGAATATCATGCTCTCCGTTTGGAGCAGGATTTTCATGCGTCTGCTGCATTGCCTCGCTTGGTGTTTCTTGTTGCTTGCCCTGTCGGGCCTTGACGCCCGGGCTGACAAGCGCGTCGCGCTGGTGATCGGCAACGGCGCCTATCGAAACGTTCCCACGCTCGCCAATCCTACCAATGATGCGGCCGACGTCGGCGCGGCCCTCAAGCGATCGGGTTTCGATCCTCTGGTCGCGACCGACCTCGATCAGTCCGCCATGCAGGACACCATTCTTCGCTTCGCGCGCGAAGCCCGCGGCGCAGATGTGGCCCTGTTCTATTACAGCGGGCACGCGCTCCAGTTTGCAGGCGTCAACTATCTGGTGCCTGTCGATGCCGTCGTCCGCGACGAGGTCGATCTGCGGCGCCTTGTGCGCGCCGACGAGATTCTCGCCGACCTGCAGCAGGCAAAGAACCTGCGGATTCTCGTGCTCGATGCCTGCCGCGACAACCCGTTTGCCGACGAGCTGCGGCGGAACGTTGGACAGGGTCGCGGCGTCACCGTTGCACGCGGCCTTGCGAAGATGGAAAGTCCGGAGGGCACCATCATCTCCTATGCGACACAGGCCGGCCGGACCGCCGACGACGGCATTGGCCGCAACAGCCCCTATACCAGCGCGTTCCTGGAGCACATCCGCGACAGGGACAGCATCAACACGGTCTTTCAGACGATCAGTGCCGGCGTCTATCAACGCTCCAAAGGCTCGCAAGTGCCGGAGCTGTCGCTGTCGTTTTTCGGCGAGTTCTACCTGAACGGCAAGCCCGAGACGGCGGCGTTGTCGCCTGCGACGCCTCAGGCCGATCCCTGTGCGGAGGCCGGAGATCATTGGCGCAGCGCGGAAGCGATCGGAACGGCGGCGGCTCTCAAGGATCATCTCCTTCGGTTTCCAAATTGTGCGTTCGCTGACTTGGCGAAATCGCGCATCGAGGCCTTGGTGAAACCAGCGGACGCCGCCAAGCGCGTGACCGCATTCGATGGAACGTGGATCGCGAAGGAAACTTGCGAGAACAAGCCTCCATTTCCAGAGGCCTATTTCCAGTATGCCCTGCGCATCAAGGACGGCGTGCTGCACACTCTCTTCGGGGAAGAGGGCAAGCCCGGTGCGACACTCTATGACGGGAAGATCGAGGCCGACGGCAGTGCGACCGTCACTGTCAACGGGCTGTTTGGCGAGAATGATCCGATGCGCCGCACTGCTGGCGCGCCCTATCAGTACAAGATCGCACTCGAGCTGAGAGAAACCACCGGCGCCGGCGTCCGTACCGAGACCAGTCGACCGTGCCGGATGGAGCTGTCCAAATTGTCAGCAAAGAGCCCCGCCGCAAGTCCGGCTCAGCCTGATTCGAAGCGGGCGACCAAGCGCGACGACAAGACGGCGGTGCTGCCGCCAGACCAGGGCGGCGCAGCGCAATCCCGGCAGACCGGCAGCGGGATGAGCTGTTCGTTCATGCGAAGCAGGTGCGCCACGGCCTGCGTCAGTCGCGGCGGCCGCCCGGATTGCGCTTCGACCGCTTGCCCGCGGCTGGAAGCCGAGTGCATGAGCAGCGGGTGCTGGCGCGGACGAGGATTCAACGGCTGCGGGCTTGCAAAGAGATAGTTGCCGCAGGACCGGTCGCCGGGCGATTTCTTTTTATCCGCTCAGGCAAAAGAAAAAGATTGCCATTCCAGGTGGTCGGCGCAGAAATATCGACCACAACGAACAACAAACCGGGAGGTCGTCATGCGTTTGGAAGGCGGATGCTATTGCGGCGAAGTGCGCTACGTGGCGGAGGGCGATCCGATGATGCAGGCCCAATGTCACTGCCGCGAGTGCCAGTACATCTCGGGCGGCGCGCCCAACACGTTCATCGCGATGCCGGCGGCGGGCTTCTCCTACGTCACCGGACAGCCCAGGCAGTTCACGCGCAAGGACCTCGCCCGTGCCGTCACCCGAGAATTCTGCGCCGAATGCGGCACCCATCTGGTGACAAAGGTTCCGGGACTGCCGGCGACGATCGTGAAGGTCGGCACGCTGGACGAACCCAAGCAGTTTCATCCGCAGATGGCGATCTACACCTGCGACAAGCAGGAGTTCCACACGATCCCCGCGGGGATGACGACGTTCGAGAAGCTGCCGGCGCACTAGCCGCGTCGCTCGCCAGCGGATCAAGGGTCAGACGGCAGCGATCGCGTCGGCGATGCGATCGTGCCGTAACGACGCGAATAAGCCCCGCATCCCGTTGTTATCCGGCCTAATTATTCAGCTCTGGACGGGCCGGCCGACCGATGGTTAATCGCGTCTTAACCTCGCCCTATCTATGGTGAACTGAACCGCTTCCCGCCGGCGCTTTCGCGCGACCGGCTGTTCCAAGAGTGCTGGCGTCCAGAATGGCTATGACCGCTTCATCCCGTGCGCCGCTGGAAGGCGGAAGCTCCGATAGCGAACGCTCGCCTTTCGTCCGGCTGAACGAGCTATTGGCGCCGCATCAACCCGGTAAGCCCTTGATTACGCTTGCGGTCGGAGAACCCCAGCATCCGGTGCCCGATTTCGTCGGACCGGTGCTCGCCAAGCACATCGCCGATTTCGGCCGCTACCCGATGAACAAGGGCACCGACCCGTTCCGCAAAGCAGCGAGCGCCTGGCTGTCGTCGCGCTTCAGGCTGCCGCGTTCGCTCGACCCCGAGAACGAGATTCTCGTCCTCAATGGCAGCCGCGAGGGGCTGTTCCTCGCAGCGATCGCAGCCGCGCGCTATGTCGGCCCGCGTCCCGGCAAGCCCGCGATCCTGATGCCGAACCCGTTCTATCCGGTCTATGGCGCCGGCGCCCGCGCCGCGGCCTGCGAGCCGGTCTATCTGCCGACCACCGTCGAAAACGGTTTCCTGCCCGATCTCGATGCCATCGACGAGGCGACACTGGCACGCACGGTCGCGTTCTATCTGGCCTCGCCCGCCAATCCGCAAGGCTCGGTCGCCTCGCCGGGCTATTTCAGACGGCTGAAGCAGCTCGCCGACCGCTACGGCTTCGTGATCCTCAGCGACGAGTGCTACTCGGAAATCTACACCCGCGAAGCACCGGGCAGTGCGCTCGAATGCGCCGGCCCCGACTTCACCCGCGTGGTTGCGTTCCAGTCGCTGTCGAAGCGCTCCAACCTGCCGGGCCTGCGCGTCGGCTTCGCCGCCGGCGACAAGAAATTCATCGGCATGTTCCTCGAGCTGCGCAACATCGCGGCGCCCCAGGTGCCGGTGCCGCTCCAGCATGTCGCGACCGTTGCCTATGGCGACGAGGCGCATGTCGAGGAGAACCGCAGGCTGTACCGGATCAAGTTCGATCTCGCCGACCAGATCATCGGCAATCGTTACGGCTATCGCCGGCCCGACGCCGGCTTCTGCGTCTGGCTCAACACGTCAGAGCTTGGCGACGACGTATCGGTGTGTCTGAAACTCTTCAAGGAAGCAGGCGTGCGCGTGGTGCCCGGCAGCTATCTGGCGCGGCTCCAGCCCGACGGCTTCAATCCCGGCGCGGGCTTCATTCGCCTGGCGCTGGTGCAGGATGGCGAGACCACGGCGGCGGCATTGCACCGCCTGGTCGAGACTCTGGGTTAGGCGGGGCCCGTGAGCATGTCGGCAATCGAACGTGTCATTCCCCTGGTCGGCCACCTGCCGCCATCGATCCGCGAGGCGCTGAGCCGGCGCGTGCGCGAGCTCACCGGCTTCGGCCTGATCACGCTGTCAGGAATCGCCTCCGCGGCGCTGATGACCTGGTCGGTGCAGGATCCGAGCCTCAGCCACGCAACCTCGCGGCCGATCCGCAACATTCTCGGCTATGCCGGCGCGATCGGCGCCGACCTTGCGATGCAGATCCTCGGGCTCGGCGCGATCATGCTGATCCTGACGGTCGCGGTGTGGGGCTGGCGCATGATGACCCATCGGCCGTTCGATCGCGAGGCGTTGCGTCTCGGCTGCTGGATTCTGTGCACGGTGATTGCGGCGGGCTTTGCAAGCTGCTGGCCGCATGGCGGCGCCTGGCCGCTGCCGACCGGGCTCGGCGGCGTGGTCGGCGATGCGCTGGTGCGGGCACCCGCGGTGATCTTTGGGCCGGCCGGCGCGATCTATCGCATGGTGCTCGGAACCATCCTGTTCGTTGCACTGGCCGCGACCTTCCTGATCGCCTGCGGTCTCGGTGCGCGCGAGCATGACGACGAGCTCGCGGAGATCGAGGACGACGACAAGCCGCTCGACGAAGACGAGGACAGCGATCGCGGCTCAGTGTCGCTCGGCTGGCTGTTCCACGCGCTGATGAGCACCAAGGCGCGCCTAATCTGGCTGTTCGGCACGGCCTATCGTTCGCTGGTCTCGAGCGGACCGAAGGCCAAGGCGGTTTCTTTCAGCCGCCAGGAGCCGAATCTCGGCGGCGGCCGCGCCGCCCCCTCGATCTCGCCGCAGTCCGAGGACGAAGAGTACGAGGACGAGCACGACGAGGAAGAAGACGAGGAGGAGGAAGAGGAGGCGCCGGCCGCGCGCGCACCGCGCAAGAAGGCCGCGCCCAAGGCGGCTTCCAAGAAATCCTCCGACAAGTTCGAGCTTCCGTCCGTGTCCGTGCTGGCCGCGCCGAAGGCCGGCGATCGCCAGCCGCTCAGCAAGGCCGAGCTGGAAGCCAATTCGCGCGCGCTCGAAGGCGTGCTGCAGGATTTCGGCGTGCGCGGCGAGATCGTGAAGGCCAATCCCGGCCCCGTTGTCACGCTGTACGAGCTGGAGCCAGCGCCCGGCATCAAATCGTCACGTGTGATCGGGTTGGCCGACGACATCGCCCGTTCGATGAGCGCGCTGTCGGCGCGCGTCGCGGTCGTGCCCGGCCGCAACGCCATCGGCATCGAGCTGCCGAACGCGCATCGCGAGAAGGTCTATCTGCGCGAGCTGCTGGTCGCCAAGGAGACTGTGGAGACAGTCGCCAAACTGCCGCTCTGCCTCGGCAAGACCATCGGCGGCGATCCCGTCATCATCGATCTCGCGCGCACGCCGCACATGCTGATCGCCGGTACCACCGGCTCCGGCAAGTCGGTCGCGATCAACACCATGATCCTCAGCCTGGTCTACCGGCTGCGCCCCGATCAGTGCCGTCTGATCATGGTCGATCCGAAGATGCTCGAGCTTTCCGTCTATGACGGCATTCCCCATCTCCTCACACCGGTCGTGACCGATCCGAAGAAGGCGGTGGTCGCGCTGAAATGGGCCGTGCGCGAGATGGAAGAGCGCTACAAGAACATGGCCAAGCTCGGCGTGCGCAACATCGACGGCTACAATGCGCGCCTGCTCGAAGTGAAGGCCAAGGGCGAAGAGCCGACGCGCACGGTGCATACCGGCTTCGACAAGGAGACCGGCAAGGCGATCTACGAGGAAGAGAAGCTCTCGCTCGAACCGCTGCCCTACATCGTCATCATCGTCGACGAAATGGCCGACCTGATGATGGTCGCCGGCAAGGACATCGAAGGCGCGGTGCAACGCCTGGCGCAGATGGCGCGCGCCGCCGGCCTGCACGTGATCCTCGCCACGCAGCGTCCATCGGTCGACGTCATCACCGGCACAATCAAGGCGAACTTCCCGACCCGCATCGCCTTCCAGGTCACCTCCAAGATCGACAGCCGCACCATCCTCGGCGAGATGGGCGCCGAACAGCTGCTCGGTCAGGGCGACATGCTCTACATGGCGGGCGGCGGCCGCATCAGCCGCGTACACGGACCTTTTGCCTCCGACGAGGAAGTCGAGAAGGTGGTGCGTCACCTCAAGACGCAGGGTCAGCCGGAATATCTCGAAGCGGTCACGGCGGAAGAGCCCACCGAGGACGAGGACGGCGCGGTGTTCGACGCAACCGGAATGGGCGCGGACGGCGGCGGCGATCTGTTCGCGCAGGCCGTTGCGATCGTCAAACGCGACCGCAAGGCCTCGACCAGCTACATCCAGCGCCGCCTGCAAATCGGCTACAACCGCGCCGCATCGCTGATGGAGCGCATGGAACTGGAGGGCATTGTCGGCCCAGCCAACCACGCCGGCAAGCGCGAGATTCTGGTCGAGGAAGAAGACAGCCACATGTGAGGCGAGGGGCCTCGAAATGATCTTTTCACGCAAAAACGTTATCTGCTTTTGGCCGAAATCACGCTAAAACGACGCCTAGCCACACAGGACGACGCGTTGATCAGACATCCGGACATTCGATTCGCTGCCTCCATCGCCGCGCGAAGCGCGCGCGTGGCGGGTGTGCTGCTCGTCACCGCCGCGATGGTGACCGCTACGTCGGTCGCGCAGACCGTGCCGGTACCGAAGCCCGCACCGAAAGGCCGCGACGGTGCTCAGCCCTCGGGGGGGCCGTCGATCACGGGCGCGACGCAGGCGCCACCGAATCCGATCATTCCCGATCCGCGCCGCAACGTGCCGAGCAGCATCTTCCAGACCTTCGATGCGAACCAGAAGGCGCAGGCGGCCAAGGTCAGCGCCTATCTGTCCTCGCTGTCGACGCTGGTCGGGAATTTCGTCCAGGTCGGCCCCGACGGCAGCAAGACCCAGGGCGATTTCTACATCCAGAAGCCGGGCAAGGTGCGCTTCGAATATGATCCGCCGAGCCCGATCGATATCATCGCCGACGGATCGTCAGTCGTGGTGCGCGACCGCAAGCTCGCCACGCAGGACGTCTATCCGCTGTCGCAGACGCCGCTGCGCTTTCTGTTGTCGGACCGCATCGACCTGATGAAGGACACCAACGTCGTCAATGTCACTGCCGACGACGCCTTCGTCAGCGTGACGATCGAAGAGAAGCAAGCGCTCGTCGGCACCAGCCGTCTCATGCTGATGATCGGCGCCAAGGACGGCCAGCTGAAGCAATGGACCGTCACCGACCCGCAGGGCTACGACACCACGATCGCGGTCTATAATCTCGATGCGGGCAAGAAGCTCGATCCCAGCATGTTCAAGATCGATTTTACAAATTACGGCCCATCGCCAGGTTGAGACCTGCTCGCTGCTCCGACGATCGTCATGCCCGGGCTTGTCCCGGGCATCCACGTTCTGAGCCTACAAAAAAGGCGTGGATGGCCGGGTCAAGCCCGGCCATGACGGATAGAGTTTGTTAGATCAATCTCATGCGTCTTTCCCTGACAACCTGGAACATCAATTCGGTGCGGCTGCGCATCGATCTCGTCGCGAAGTTTCTCAAGAGCGCGCGGCCGGATGTGCTGTGCCTCCAGGAGACCAAGTGCATCGACGACGCCTTTCCGCTGAAGCGCTTCAAGCGGCTCGGCTATGAGCATGTCGCGCTGAACGGGCAGAAGGGCTATCACGGCGTCGCCATCGTCTCGAAGATTCCGTTCGAGTCAAAGGACATCCGCACCTTCTGCGACAAGGTGGATTCGCGCCACATCTCGGTGTCGTTCGGCGAGAAAGCGCAAATCGCAAAACCGCTGGTGCTGCATAATTTCTACGTGCCCGCCGGCGGCGACATTCCCGATCCCGCGCTGAACGAAAAATTCGACCACAAGCTCCGCTTCCTCGACGAGATGAAGGCGTGCGAGCCGTTGCATCCGCGCGGCGAGGACCGCCATATCCTGGTCGGCGATCTCAACGTCGCGCCGCACGAGAACGACGTGTGGTCGCACAAGCAGCTTCTGAAAGTGGTCTCGCACACGCCGATCGAAACCGAGAAGCTACAGGCCGCGCTGAACGCCGGCGAATGGATCGACGTCGCGCGCGAGCGCATTCCGATGTCGGAAAAGGTCTATACGTGGTGGAGCTACCGCGCCGCCGACTGGACCGTCGGCGACCGCGGCCGCAGGCTCGACCACATCTGGGTCTCGCGCGCGCTGAAAGACGCGGTCAGCGATTTCAGAATTTTGCGCGACGCGCGAAAGTGGGAGCGGCCATCGGACCACGTTCCGGTGACGGTGACGCTGGAGGTTTGATCTCTCGTCATTCCGGGGCGCAACGAAGTCGCGAGCCCGGAATCCGTTCATCTACAGTCTCTGCGGCTCCATGGATTCCGGGTTCGCGCTGCGCGGCCCCGGAATGACGAGCAGAAAGACCTACGTGCTCAGCTTTGCACCGGCCATCAAGATGTCGCTGGCAATCTGACTGGAGCGCACCGCGAATTCGTCGCGGAGGCGGAGCGCGGCAGCCGGGTCGCTCTCGAGCACGCGCTGAAACAGGCTGCGCGCGACGCGGATAACTGAGGAATGCTCCAGCGCGATCGCGCCCGACGGCCGCTTCATCGGCACGACCAGTGCGAGTTCGCCGATCAACGTGCCGGGGCCCGCGATTATTTCGGCGCCGGCGCCGTCATCGACGCGAAAGGCGCCGCGCTGAACTACGAAACCGGCGTCGGCGTCGTCACCGAGATTGAACAGGACATCGCCGCGGACGAAATCACGCTGCTCGGAGCCGATCGCCAGCATGCGCAACGAGGCGTCTCCCAACAGGCGCAGTGTCGGGACACGCTCGAGCAGCGCTACGTCGTCGTCGATTGACATTCAGATCCGAGGCTCAAGGGCACGCGATCTAAAACGATTCGCACGCCCCCGAAGCGTATCACGGCACCAGCTTGTAGCCACCGGCTTCCGTCACCAGGATTTCCGGGTTGGCGGCGTCCTTCTCGATCTTCTGGCGAAGGCGGTAGATGTGGGTTTCCAGCGTGTGGGTGGTGACGCCGGAATTATAGCCCCAAACCTCCTGGAGCAGGGTCTCGCGCGACACCGGCATCTGGCCAGCCCGGTAGAGGAAGCGCAGGATCGCGGTCTCCTTCTCCGTCAGCCGCACCTTGCGCGCGTTGGCGGCGGTCAGCATCTTGGAGCCGGGACGGAAACTGTAGGGCCCGACCGAGAACACCGCGTCTTCGCTGGCCTCGTGCTGGCGAAGCTGGGCGCGGATGCGGGCGAGCAGCACGGCAAAGCGGAAAGGCTTTGCGACATAGTCGTTGGCGCCGGATTCCAGTCCCAAAATCGTATCGGAATCGGTGTCATGCCCGGTGAGCATGATGATCGGCGCCTTGAACCCGCCCTTGCGCAAGGAGCGGACCACCTCGCGGCCATCGGTGTCGGGGAGGCCGACATCCATCAGGACGAGATCAGGGGCGTTGGCCTTTGCGGCGCTGGCGCCCTTGGCGCCGGTATCGACGGCCGAGGCTTCAAATTCTTCGTGTAGCGATAATTGCTCCACCAACGTATCGCGCAGATCGGTATCGTCATCCACGATCAGGATCTTGCGGGCATTGGCCATAGCGGGTCATCCTTTTGGGGTCCGGCTCGGCGCGCATGCATGCCGCACCCAGCCGTAACGGGAAGTTTTGGGGTCGCTGTTTTTATTGTTGTTCGTGTTGAAGTAGTGGGCTGTTACCGATTCACAAGCCGGAATTACTCTAACCCAGAATAGCAGGGCGGTTTGATGAATGTCCTGTAATGAATTCGACACCGCGCTTTCACATGAAAAACAACGTCAATTCAATCGGTTACACCAAGATTCGGCACTCCGGCCAGCTCTCGACGATCCGCGTTAAGCCTGCCGCCGGCAATCCACGCCGGGGCTGGCTCACCGCCGGACAGCTGACGATTCCGGTGGCGCTGGGGCGCGGCGGCATTTTGGCCAACAAACGCGAGGGCGATGGTGCCACCCCCAGGGGCAGCTTCAGGCCGCAGCAATTATGGTGGCGGGGCGACCGCCACAGCCGGCCGCAAACCCTCCTGCCGGCCCGGACCATCACCGGCGCAGACGCCTGGTGCGAAGATCCTAGTGATCGCCACTACAACCAGTGGATCCGGCTCGGAAGCGAGCAGGGCGGCGACCGGCTCAGGCGCGCCGATCACCTCTACGATTTCATCATCGAGATCGACCACAACACCAGGCCACGCATCGCCGGCCGCGGCAGCGCGGTGTTTTTACACCTGGCCCGCGACAATTTCGGTCCGACCGCGGGCTGCGTCTCCATGAGGAAATCTGCGATGCTGCAATTGCTGCGGCGCCTGGGACCGCGAACAAGAATCATCATCGGGTGAGGACACATGCTCGACAAGGATCAGATCGCCGCCGCGTCACGCGTCCTCGTCCAACATTGGCGCGACGGCGCCAAGCTTGAGGCGCTCGAGGCGAGCTTGCGGCCGCGGAGCCGCGCCGAGGGCTACGCCGTCCAGGCCGCTCTCGAAACGCATTCGGCCGGGAAATTGTTCGGCTGGAAAATCGCGGCAACCAGCGAGGCCGGACAGAAGCACATCAATGTCGCAGGTCCCATGGCCGGACGCATCTTGAGCGACACTGTCATCGCCGATGGCGGCACCGCGTCGATGAAAGGCAACGCTATGCGCGTCGGCGAGCCGGAATTTTGCTTCCGCATGGGGCGCGATCTGGCGCCACGGCCTGAGCCTTATAGCGTCGACGAGGTGCTCGCCGCCGTCGACACCTTGCATCCGGCCATCGAGATTCCCGATTCGCGCTTTGCCGATTTCGCCGGCGCCGGCGAGGCCCAGCTCATCGCAGACAATGCCTGCGCGCATCTGTTCGTGCTCGGCGCGCCGACCACCGCGAACTGGCGCGCGATGGATCTCATCGAGGAACGGCCCGAGATCGCGCTGCGCGGCCAGCGCTATATCGGCCACGGCAAGAACGTGCTCGGCGATCCCCGTGTCGCGCTGACCTGGCTCGCGAACGAGCTGCGCGGGCTTGGCATCACCTTGCGGGCAGGGGAGGTGGTGACGACAGGAACGTGCCATCCGCCACTGCCGATCGAGGCGGGCGATCATTTTGCGGTGGATTTTGGCGTGCTGGGGAAGGTGTCGGCGGGGTTCGAATAGACACCTCACCCACCGCCGTCATTGCGAGCGAAGCGAAGCAATCCAGGCTGTCACCGCGGAAAGATTCTGGATTGCTTCGCTGCGCTCGCAATGACGAATGAGAGAGCTCGTGTTGGCCTCCCGGCCTTCGCCGACGGCAATCACCGATGCCCGAAGATCGCGCTCCCCACGCGGACATGCGTGGCGCCGAGCATGATGGCAGTGGCAAAATCCGCACTCATGCCCATCGACAGGTTCTGCAAGCCATTGCGCGCGGCGATCTTGGCCGTGAGCGCAAAATGCGCCGCCGGCGGCTCGTCCACCGGCGGGATGCACATGAGGCCGGAGATCGTCAAGCCATAGGAGTCGCGGCAGCTCGCGAGGAAGCTATCGGCCTCGCCGGGCGCGATGCCGGCCTTCTGCGGCTCCTCGCCGGTGTTGATCTGGACGAAGAGCTGCGGGTGTTTTTTCTGGGATTCGATTTCTTTGGCTAACGCTTGGCAAATGCTCGGACGGTCAACCGAATGGATGGCATCGAACAGCGCGACCGCCTCTTTCGCCTTGTTGGATTGCAGTGGTCCGATCAGATGCAGCGCGATATCGGGGTAAGCAGGCGTTAACGCAGGCCACTTGCCTTTAGCCTCCTGGACACGATTCTCGCCAAATACGCGCTGTCCGGCCCCGATAACCGGCATAATTGCATCAGCCGCGAAGGTCTTGGACACCGCGATCAAAGTGACCGCGGCGCGATCGCGCCGCGCGTCCTTGCAGGCGCGCGCGATTTCCGCCTCGACTGCGGCGAGCGCGTTTGGTGAATGGCCGGTTACCGGCCCGGCGTTGGCTTCTGTCATGACGTCGATTGGCTGTGTCCGTAGCGGAGGTAGTTCCAATTTTACCAAGTTCAAGAAAGGGTTTTTGAACCCTTCGCTTTACCTTGCCACATGGGGTGGGTCGCGAAGATGGCAAACGTTAGTTTCAACCGCAAACGAGCAAAACTCAAGCAGGTCCTCGGAATCCGGGCACGGCTTGCGTTGCTCGCGGTGATTCTGGTGGCCCCCTTGATGCTCGAGCGCATCCGTTCGCTCGAAGACACCCGCACCAAACAGATTGCGCAGGCCACGGCCGAATTCACCACCGTGGCGAGGCACAGCGCCGATGCGCAACGCGAGGTGATCTCGTCGGTCGAGACCATCCTGAAATCCGAGGCCTTCATCCGCGCTTCCGCCGGCGGCGTCAGCAAGAGCTGCGACGTGCTGCGCGCGAGCCTGCCGACGAGCCTTCCCTGGATCCGCACGCTGCTGATCGCCGGCCAGGACGGCCGCATCCAGTGCGCGACCAACAACATGTATGTCGGCCTCGACCTCAGCGACCGGCCCTATTTCCAGCAGGCGCAGGAGACCGGCCGCTTCGTGCTGTCCGACTTCATTCTATCGCGGCCCGTGCAGACACCGACCGTCATGGCGGTGTATCCGGTCTCTGCGTTCAGCGGCGTCGCCGACGCCGTCGTGCTCGCGACCGTCAATCTCGACTGGATGTCGAAGGTCATGAACAATCTGGGCGGCCGCGCCGGCATCGCGGCGGTGCTGGTCGACAGCGCCGGCACCGTGCTGGCCGCGCCCGCCGACCAGCACAGCGCGGTCGGACGTCCGCTCGACAACATGCCGCTGATGTCGGCCATCGCCGATATGGCCTTGCGTTCGAACCAGGACGAAGGCTCGCTGTCGTTCCTCGCCGCTGACGGCTCACGGCGCGCGGTCAGCTTCACCCGCATCGCCGGCACCAATGCCCGCCTGATCGCGAGCATCGACGAGGACAAGGTGTCGGCAGCGGTCAGCCGCGACATCCGCACCGCTTATCTCCAGCTTGCTTTCGTCGTCGTGTTCGTGCTGCTCGGCGCGCTGATCGCCGCCGAGAAGCTCGTGATCAAGCCGATCGAGATGCTCGCGGACATGGCCAAGCGTCTTGGCGAGGGCGATCTGTCGGCCCGCGCCGCGCGCAATCGCCTGCCGTCCGAATTCGTGCCGCTGGCGCGCGCGTTCAACGCGATGGCCGCCCAGCTCAGCCAGCGCGAGCGCGAGCTGATCGCGAGCAACGACCGGCTGACGGTGATGGCATCGATCGACATGCTGTCGGGACTTGCCAACCGCCGCGGCTTCCAGAGCCGGCTCGATTTCGAATGGATGCGCGCGCAGCAATATGGCAGCGAGCTCGCGCTGCTGATGATCGACGTCGATCACTTCAAGCTCTTCAACGACACCTACGGCCATCTCGAAGGCGATTCCTGCCTAACCCGGCTCGGCGAGTCGCTGTCCGGCATCGCCGCCGACACCATGGGCTTCGCGGCGCGCTATGGCGGCGAGGAATTCTGCCTGCTGCTGCCGAACACCGATGTGATGCGCGCGGTCGAGATCGGCGAGCTGGTGCGCGCGGCCGTGCTGAAGCTCTGCCTGCCGCACATCACGTCCGCCCACATGGTGGTCACCGTATCGATCGGCGTTGCCGCCACGCGGCCCAACGAGACCTTGCGTCCGGGTGATCTGATCGAAGCCGCCGACGCTGCGCTCTACGCCGCAAAACACCGCGGCCGCAACAATGTCGTCGAACATGGCATCCTGCGGATCGAGGGCAGCACGACCGAGATCGCGATGGCGGGCTGATCCCGCGGCGACGCTGTCTTCACCTTCATCGGAGAACTAGCCCGCGGCCCAGGCGCGATCGAGCTCGTTTTCCGTCACAACGCGATTGCGGCCGCCGCCTTTGGCGAGATAGAGCGCGCGGTCGCAGCGCTCGACGAGATCCGCAATCGCCTCACCCACCCGATACTGCGCCACGCCGATCGACACGGTGATGTTGGGCAACACTTCGCCGGTCGACCGGCGCGTGATCGTGCACTCCCCGATCGCGCGCCTGATACGCTCGGCGATCTCGGCACAGGCGGCAAGATCGGCGTCCGGCAGCACCGCCATCAGCTCCTCGCCGCCATAGCGCGCCGGCAGATCATCGACGCGCACCTTTTCGCGCAGCACCTTTGCCATCAGGCGCAGCACCTGGTCGCCAACGCCGTGGCCGAAATTGTCGTTGAAGGTCTTGAAGTGGTCGATGTCGAGCATCAGCACGCTGAGCGGCTCGCCCCATTCTGCGGTCGCCTGTGCCTTGCGCAGGAATTCATCCAGCGCCCGCCGGTTCGCCAGCCCGGTCAGCGTATCGGTCCGTGCGCGCTCTTCGGATTTGGAGAGCGAATCGCGGATCACGTCGAGCTCGCGGGCCTTTTCCGCAAAGCCCGCCTCCAGTCGCGTCGCCCTTGTGGCGGCGCGCGCCAGCTCGTTCATCAGCTGCGAAACCAACGCCTTCGGATCGACGCCGGCCTGGCCCTGATCGGCGACGTCGTTGATCGCCTGCAGCTGGGAACGATTGTCGGCGATCGCGGTCGCCAGAAATTCCTTCGCCGCGCCCATCAGCCCATGCAGGCGCTTGGACGTCTCGGAGGCAGCGGCGCCCGCGTTGGGCGCGACATAGGTCTCGAACAGGTCCTGATTGGTTCGGACGTCGAACGGACGATTGTGGTCGATCAGGAGATCGATGGCGTTGCGCAGATCGTCATGGGCGCCCGCGACATAATGGAACCAGACCGCAAAATTGTTCGGCGTCGGCGGAATCCGTTGCTCGGCCATGCCGCGCATCGCCCTATCGGCGACAGAGGCGGCATAGTCGTGATCGAGATCGTCGAAGCTCATGTCCATCGCGGGCATTGGGGGGTTGTATCTGCTTGCAACCTCGCATCGACCTCTTAATCGCCCCCCAACAGCGGCCTCAGTAGTTATGCGGGGAGAGCGGCCTTGCAGACCCGCCCCCGCGGCAACCCATTGACCCCTTGAGGACTTCTATGGCCTAGTCCGCCGTCTTTAGACGGCCCGAACTCACGAAAACCCAACGATTCCATGACCTCCGAACGCTACAACGCCCGCGACGCCGAACCGCGCTGGCAACGCCAATGGGACGAACAGGCCATCTTCGTCTCCAGGAACGACGATTCGCGGCCGAAATACTATGTGCTGGAGATGTTCCCCTACCCATCCGGGCGCATCCATATCGGCCATGTCCGCAATTACACGCTCGGCGACGTGCTGGCCCGCTTCATGCGCGCCAAGGGGTTCAACGTGCTGCACCCGATGGGCTGGGATGCCTTCGGCCTGCCGGCCGAGAACGCCGCGATCGAGCGCAAGGTCGCGCCAAAGGCCTGGACCTACGACAACATCGCCTCGATGAAGAAGCAGCTCCGTTCGATCGGGCTGTCGCTGGACTGGAGCCGCGAGATCGCGACCTGCGATCCCAGCTATTACAAGCACCAGCAGAAGATGTTTCTGGACTTCCTGCGCGCCGGCCTCGCCGAGCGCGAGAAGCGCAAGGTGAATTGGGACCCCGTCGACATGACCGTGCTCGCCAATGAGCAGGTGATCGACGGCCGTGGCTGGCGTTCGGGCGCCGTTGTCGAACAACGGGAAATGAGCCAGTGGGTCTTCAAGATCACGAAGTACTCGCAGGAGCTGTTGTCCGCGCTGGACGGGCTGGATCGCTGGCCCGACAAGGTGCGGCTGATGCAGCGCAACTGGATCGGCCGCTCCGAGGGCCTGCTGGTCCGCTTCGCGCTGGATGCCAAGACCTTGCCTGAAGGCTCGACGCCCGCCGGCGAGAGCGAGCTGAAGATCTTCACGACGCGCCCCGACACGCTGTTCGGCGCGAAGTTCATGGCGATCTCGGCCGATCATCCGCTGGCGACCGCCGCCGCCGCGAAGAACCCGAAGCTCGCGGAGTTCATCGCCGAGATCAAGAAGATCGGCACCGCGCAGGAGATCATCGACACCGCGGAGAAGCAGGGTTTTGACACCGGCATCCGCGCGGTCCATCCGTTCGATCCGACCTGGAAGCTGCCGGTCTATGTCGCGAACTTCGTGCTGATGGAATACGGCACCGGCGCGATCTTCGGCTGCCCCGCGCATGACCAGCGCGACCTCGACTTCGTCAACAAGTACAATCTCGGCAACACGCCGGTGGTGTGCCCCGAGGGCCAGGATCCGAAGACCTTTGTAATCACCGACACCGCCTATGACGGTGACGGCCGCATGATCAATTCGCGCTTTCTCGACGGCATGACCATCGAGCAGGCCAAGGACGAAATCGCAAAACGTCTTGAAAACGAGCTGCGCGGCAACGCGCCGGTCGGCGAGCGGCAGGTCAATTTCCGCCTGCGAGACTGGGGCATTTCGCGTCAGCGCTATTGGGGCTGCCCGATTCCCGTCATCCACTGTCCCAAGTGCGATGTGGTGCCAGTGCCGGATGCCGACCTGCCGGTGAAGCTGCCGGACGATGCGACCTTCGACAAGCCGGGCAACGCGCTCGACCACCATCCGACCTGGAAGCACGTCACCTGCCCGCAATGCGGCGGCAAGGCTAGCCGCGAAACCGACACCATGGACACCTTCGTGGACTCGTCCTGGTATTTTGCGCGCTTCACCGATCCCTGGAACGAGAACGCGCCGACGACGCCTGCGGTCGCCAACCGGATGATGCCGGTCGACCAGTATATCGGCGGCGTCGAGCATGCGATCCTGCATCTGCTCTACAGCCGCTTCTTCGTCCGCGCGATGAAGGCAACCGGCCACATCGCGATGGACGAGCCGTTCGCCGGCATGTTCACGCAGGGCATGGTGGTGCACGAGACATACCAGAAGGCCGACGGCACCTATGTGCAGCCGGCCGAGGTCAAGATCGAAGTCGGCGGCAACGGCAGGCGTGCTGTTCTGCTGGCGACCGGCGAGGACATCACCGTCGGCCCGATCGAGAAGATGTCGAAGTCGAAGAAGAACACCGTCGACCCCGACGACATCATCGAGACCTACGGCGCCGACGTCGCGCGCTGGTTCATGCTGTCGGACTCCCCGCCCGACCGCGACGTGATCTGGAGCGACGAGCGCGTCCAGGGCGCCTCGCGCTTCGTGCAGCGGCTGTGGCGGCTGGTGAACGACTCACTGGAGTTCGGCAAGGGCGCGCCCGCGGCGCGGCCGGCTTCGTTCGGGGCGGATGCGACCGCCCTGCGCAAGGCCGCCCATGGCGCGCTGGACAAGGTCACGACCGGCATCGAGCGGCTGCACTTCAACGTCTGCCTTGCCCATATCCGCGAATTCGCCAATGCGTTTTCGGAGGTGCTGCAGCGCCCCGGCCAACCCTCTCCCGACTTGGCTTGGGCGATCCGGGAGGCCAGCCAGATCCTGGTCCAGCTGTTCTCCCCGATGATGCCGCATCTGGCCGAGGAGTGCTGGCAGGTGCTGGGCCATGAGGGGCTGGTTTCCGAGGCCAATTGGCCCCAAATCGAACGCGATTTGCTGGTTGAAGACAGCGTGACCCTGGTGGTTCAGGTCAACGGCAAGAAGCGGGGTGATGTCACGGTTGCAACAGCGGCCCAGAATCCGGAAATCGAGGCTGCCGTTTTGGCCCTCGATGCGGTAAAACTGGCCCTGGACGGCAAGCCCGTCCGCAAGGTGATCATCGTCCCCAAGAGGATCGTGAATGTTGTCGGCTAGGATCCGCATCGCAGCGCGCTTGCTGGCGGTTGCCGCATTGGCGGCGCTGACGGCTGGCTGTTTCCAGCCGATGTATGCCGAACATACCGACGGCACCCCCGGCCTGCGCGAGAAGCTGATGGGGGTCGACCTTCCGCCCATCAGCAAGGCGAACGCCTCACGCGAGGCCCGGGTCGGCGTGGAAGTCCGCAACGCCCTCGCCTTTAAGCTTTACGGCTCGGCCACGGGCATGCCGCCCACCCATCGTCTGGACATCCGCTTCAACTCCAGCAGGTCATCCCTGATCGTCGATCCCAATACCGGCCTGCCGAACAGCGAAAACTACGGCATCGACTGCCAGTATAATCTGATCGAGGTCGCGACCGGCAAGTCGGTGATGACCGGCTCCACGTTCTCGCGCGTGTCCTATGACATGCCCGGCTCCTACCAGCGCTTCGCCCGCAACCGCGCGGTGCGTGACGCCGAGGATCGTGCCGCCAACGAGATCGCCGAGAACATCAACACCCGGCTCGCCGCGTTCTTCACCGCGGGCACCTAGGTTTGCTTCTTGTCATGGCGATCTAGGTCATGGTCGCGCTACGCGGAAAAGAGATCGACGCCTTCCTCGCCCGCCCCGATGTGGGCCGTCCGATCATCCTGCTCTATGGTCCGGACGCCGGCCTCGTGCGCGAACGCGCCGATGCGCTGATCGCCTCCGCGGTCGACGATCCCAACGATCCCTTCTCATTGGTCAAGCTCGATGGTGACGAACTCTCGGCCGAGCCGTCGCGTCTGGTCGATGAAGCGATGACCGTGCCGCTGTTTGGCGGTCGCCGCGCCATTCGCGTGCGCGCCGGCTCACGCAGCTTTGCCAGCGGCATCGACACGTTGGCGGAGATGGGCGTGAAAGATTGCCGCATCGTGATCGAGGCCGGAGAGCTGCGCCCCGAATCGCCGTTGCGCAAGGCCTGCGAGCGCGCCAAGACGGCGGTGGCGATCGGCTGCTATCCCGACACTGAGCGCGACCTCGCAAAGCTTATGGAGGATGAACTTCGCATCGCCAATCTGCGCATCGCGCAGGACGCCCGCGCTGCGCTGATGTCGTTTCTCGGCGGCGACCGCCAGGCCTCGCGCAACGAGCTGCGCAAGCTCACGCTCTACGCCCACGGCAAAGGCGAGATCACGCTGGATGACGTGATGGCCGTGGTGGCCGACGCGTCCGAGCTGAAACTCGATCCGATCGTCGACGGCGCCTTCGCCGGCCGGCCTGATATCGTCGAGACCGAATTCGCAAAGGCCATGATCGCCGGTACCTATCCCGGTGTGATCATCTCCGCCGCACAGCGCCAGGCCGCATGGCTGCATAAATCCGCGCTTGCGATCGCCGACGGTACGCCGGCCTCCGCCGTGCTCGACGGCGGATTTCCGCGGCTGCATTTTTCACGAAAGCCCGCGGTCGAGACCGCGCTGCGCAATTTCAGCGTGGCGCGACTCGCCGGCATCATCGAGCAGCTCGCCACCGCAGCACTCGACACCCGCAAGCAATCCACCCTCGCCGCCGCCATCGCCCAGCGTACGCTGATGGCGATTGCGGCCAATGCGAAGCGGCGCGGCTGAGCTCCGTTCCCTCCGCCGTCGTTGCGAGGAGCTCTTGCGACGACGATGTTGATGGACGTGCGCGCCACGCACTCAGCCGTCGTCCTGGCGAAAGCCAGGACCCATTACCCCAGTGAGAGGTTTGGCGAAGATTCGTAGTTCGGTACTGCGACCAACCCTCATCGATGGATCACGCGGTATGAGTCCTGGCTTACGCCAGGACGACACCGAGGGTCGTCTAGATCGCGCCCTTCGCCAGCCGCTTCATTACCTCGTCGAGCTGATCAAGGTTGCGGTAGTTGATCTGCACGGAGCCGCCGGGATCGCGGTGGCTCACGGTGACCTTGAGGCCGAGCGCATCGCTGACACGCTTCTCGAGATCGACCGTATCAGGGTCCTTCTCCTTGGCCCCCGCGCGCGCCTTCTGCGGCTTGCGCTCCGGCACGCCCTCTTCATGCGCGAGCGCTTCGGCCTGACGGACGTTGAGGCCCTCTTCGACGATGCGCTTGGCGGCCGCAAGCGGATCGGGCACGCCGATCAGTGCGCGGGCATGACCGGCGGTCAGCTGTCCCGTCGCGATGAAGGCCTGCACCTCGGCCGGCAGTTTTGTCAGCCGCATCATATTGGCGACGTGGCTGCGGCTCTTGCCGACGACTTTTGCGATGTCGTCCTGGCTACGTTTGAACTCGTTGGCGAGCGCGTGATAGCCCTGCGCCTCTTCCATCGGGTTGAGGTCTTCGCGCTGCACGTTCTCGACGATCGCGAATTCCAGCGCATCGCTGTCGCTGATGTCGACGGGCACGATCGGTACTTCATGCAGGCCGGCCATCTGCGAGGCGCGCCAGCGCCGCTCGCCGGCGATGATCTCAAAACGATCCTGCGCGCCCTTCACGGGGCGCACCACGATCGGCTGAATCACGCCATGCTGCTTGATGGAGTCCGAGAGCTCCTTGAGCTCGACTTCCGAGAAGGTGCGGCGCGGGTTGCGCGGATTGGGCTTGATGAATTCGATCGGCACCTTGCGCTGCGCGCGCGGACGGTCGACATGCTGTGCCTCGCCGCCGACGTCACCGATCAGACTCGCAAGACCCCGGCCCAGTCGCGAACGCGCTTCGTCGGCCATCGCCAGCTCCCTTGGATTCACGTAGCAACACTCCAGAACTGAATTTCGAAATCGTAGGATCGTGGGGTGGGCAAAGCGAAGCGTACCCACCTTTGCGGAAGATGGTGGGCACGGCGAAGACGCCTTTGCCCACCCTACGGCAGCTTCAATGTGTCGTGCGCAGCTCGCGCTCGCGCTGGATCACTTCGGTGGCGAGCCGCAGGTAAGCTTCGCTGCCGACGCATTTGAGATCGTAGACCAGCACCGGCTTACCGTAGGACGGCGCCTCCGAGATGCGCACGTTGCGCGGAATCATGGTCTTGTAGACCTTCTCGCCCATGAATTGGCGGACGTCGGCGACGACCTGGTTCGAGAGGTTGTTGCGCGAGTCGAACATGGTCAGCACGATGCCGTGGATCGACAGGTTCGGGTTGAGCGTCGAGCGCACCTGCTCGACCGTCTGGAGCAATTGCGACAGACCTTCGAGCGCGAAGAACTCGCACTGCAGCGGCACCAGGATCGCATCCGACGCCGCCATCGCATTCACCGTCAGCAGGTTGAGCGAGGGCGGGCAGTCGATCAGCACATAAGTGTAGTCGGCATCCGGCGAGACGTTGTTGTTGAGCGAGCCGATGGCATCGCGCAGCTTGAAGGCGCGGCCCGGCGTGGTGCCGAGCTCGAGCTCGAGGCCGGAGAGATCCATGGTCGAGGGCGCGATGTGCAGCCGCGGCACTGCGGTCGACACCACCGCCTCGCGCAAACTCGCTTCGCCGATGAGCACGTCATAGGTCGAGCAGGAGCGGTTGCGGCGATCGATGCCGAGACCAGTTGAGGCGTTGCCCTGCGGATCGAGATCGACGATCAGGACACGCTCGCCAATCGCTGCGAGCGCCGTGCCGAGATTGATCGCTGTGGTTGTTTTTCCCACACCGCCCTTCTGATTCGCCAGCGCGAGAATGCGCGGGTGGCCCTGCGGGACCACTGCCTTTTCTTGGGCGGTCGGCTCTTGCTGCGGTTCGTCAATCACGGTCATCGCAATTCCCCACTCGACCCCTGAACGCCTCAGCCGCGCCGTTCGGCGGTATCAAGCTCCACGATCCAGCCGTCACCGGTGCGGCTTTGGTGGAGCTGAGGCTGAATATTCCAATATTTAGCGGCTTCGGTCAATTCAGCCTCTACATCTTGACCCTTTGGAAATAACGCTTTTGCGCCCTGGCGCATCAGCGGCTCCGCAAAGCCGATGAGTTGATGTAGCGGAGCCAGCGCGCGCGCGGTGACGCAATCGACGGGCCCGGTGATTCTATCCACATTATCCCCGATCTCGGCGAGATGTACGACTCCTGGAGATGTGGTGATGCGGACAGCTTCGCGCAGGAACGCCGCCTTCTTGGCGATGCGCTCGACGAGGTGAACGCTGGCGCCCGCCGTTTCGGCCATGGTGCAGGCCAGGACGACGCCGGGAAAGCCGCCGCCGCTGCCGAGGTCCGCCCAACGTTTCGCCGACGGTGCGAGGTCCACGAGCTGAAGCGAGTCGGCGATGTGCCGGGTCCAGAGGTGCGGCAGGGTTGAGGGGGCGACGAGGTTGGTCTTGGCCTGCCACTCCCGGAGCAGCGCGATGTAGCGATCGAGCCGGGCTTCGGTTTCACGTGAAACGGGAGCGAGCTTCAGGGCTGCGGCCTTGTCGGCTGCGATGACAGAGTCCAACGATCTATCGTTCGCGCCGGCCTTGTCGATCTTCGGACTGGCCGATGCCGACCCAGATCGAGGTCCCGCCCCTTCGCCCGCCTCAGGTCCGCGCGATGAAGATCTGCCGCCCGCCGGTCCGCGTTGTTTCACGTGAAACGCCTATGCGATTGCTTTGGAAGTCTTCCGCGCCTCGCGGCGGAGATAGGCCGCGAGGATACCCAGTGCCGCTGGCGTCATGCCATCGATTCGGCCGGCCTGGCCAACGGTGAATGGACGCGCCTTCTCCAGCTTGGCGCGGACCTCGTTGGAGAGACCGGGCACCAGCTTGTAGTCGACCTCAGATAGCACCAACCCCTCGTCCCGCCTGAAGGCCTCGACGTCCGCGCTCTGCCGCTCCAGATAGACGTCGTACCTGGCGTCGATCTCGAGATGGGTCGCGATCACTCGATCGATCGTCGATAGCTCGGGCCAGATCGCGCGGACCTGGGTCCAGCCGATGTCTGGATAGGCCATCAGCTCGAAGGCCGACCGCCGCTGGCCGTCCCGGTTCAGGGACAGCCCGTGCTTGATCGCCTCGTTCGGGGTGATCGTCAGCGACTTCGAAAGCGTCCGGGCCGCATCGAGAGCGTCCATCTTGGCGCGATGATGCTGGTTCCGGGCACTGCCGACACATCCGAGCGCAATCCCCTTCTCGGTCAGGCGCTGGTCGGCGTTGTCCGCCCGCAGCGTCAGCCGGTATTCGGCCCGCGAGGTGAACATCCGATAGGGCTCGCTGATCCCGCGGGTGACGAGGTCGTCGATCATCACCCCGAGATATCCGTCTGCCCGATCAAACACCGTCAGCGCGGCGCCACTGGCGGCCAGCGCTGCGTTCAGGCCGGCCACGATGCCCTGCCCGGCGGCTTCCTCATATCCGGTCGTGCCATTGATCTGCCCGGCCAGGAACAGGCCGCGCAGACGCTTGGTCTGGAGGGTCGGATCAAGCTCGCGGGGATCGATGTGGTCGTATTCGATGGCATAGCCCGGCCGGACCATCTTCACCTGCTCAAGACCGGGGATGCTGGCGAGGATCGCGAGCTGGACCTCCTCCGGCAGCGAGGTCGAGATGCCGTTGGGATAGACGGTCGTATCGTCGAGTCCTTCCGGCTCCAGAAAGATCTGATGGCCGTCGCGATCGCCGAAGCGGACGATCTTGTCCTCGATCGAGGGACAATAGCGCGGACCGGAGCTCTTGATCTGGCCGGAGTACATCGGCGAACGATGGACATTGGCCCGGATCACCTCATGGGTTGCGGACGTCGTCCGGGTGATCCCGCACTGGATCTGCGGCGTCGTGATCCGCTCCGTCATCACCGAGAACGGCTCCGGGGGCTCGTCTCCCGGCTGCATCTCGACGGCCGACCAGTCGATCGTAGAGCCGTCGAGCCGCGGCGGCGTCCCGGTCTTCAACCGCCCCAAGGTGAAACCGGCGCGCTCGAAAGAGCTCGACAGGCCCATCGCCGGGGCTTCCCCGACACGTCCGGCCGGCCAGTTCTTCTCACCGAGATGGATCAGACCGCGAAGGAAGGTGCCAGTGGTGACGACGATCGCCCCTGCGCGAAGCTCCCGGCCGTCGGCCAGACGCAAGCCGGTCACCCGGCCCTCAACCACGGTCAGATCGTCCGCCTCGCCTTCGATGACGGAAAGACCCTGGGTCTCCCGGATCGCCGCCTGCATTGCCGCGGCATAGAGCTTCCGGTCGGCCTGGGCCCGCGGACCACGGACGGCTGGACCCTTGCGCCGATTGAGCACACGAAACTGGATCCCGCCGGCATCGGCCACGCGACCCATCAAACCATCGAGCGCATCGACCTCACGAACCAGATGGCCCTTGCCGAGACCGCCAATGGCGGGATTGCAGGACATCGCGCCAATCGTCGAGAAGCGGTGCGTCACCAGCGCGGTTATTGCGCCCATCCGGGCGGAAGCAGCCGCGGCCTCACAGCCGGCATGGCCGCCGCCAATCACGATGACGTGGAAATTCTCTCGCTCTGTACGCATGAGCGGACTTCTAGCTCAGAGTGGAAAAAGCCGGAAGTCAAAACTCGGGAGGCGGCTGTTTCACGTGAAACAAGGACCGACCGGCCCGGAACAAATTTTCTCGAAAACAACCCCATGCACAGTAGAGCGGGGCTTGAAATCATTATGTTTCACGTGAAACAGTCGGAACCCATTGCTGGCCTGTTTCACGTGAAGGATTAGTTCTAGAATGAAAAACTAGCGCTACTTTCCGATACAGAATTTCTGGAAAATGGCTCCAAGGACGTCCTCGACGTCCACCCGGCCCAACAGCCGACCCAAAGCGTAAGCCGCGGCGCGTAGCTCTTCGGCGGCCAGCTCCTCGCCCTCTTCTACAAGCTCCAGGCTCCGGCGCAAGCTATCTGAGGCCCGGTGCAACAGATCGCGTTGGCGTGCCCGAGTCACCAACGCACCCTCGCTGGTTCCGAAGAACTCGGAGGCGAATTTCACCAGCGCATCGACCAGCTCTGGAATACCATCGCCCAGGCTGGCCGAGATCCCAAACTCGCCGCGCGGCTCGGTCCCCGCGATCCCGCTGAGATCAATCTTGTTCCGCACGATCCAGACCGAGCCGCCGGACAGCTCAACCTTGCCGCCCGTTTTCCACGGCGATCGCATGGCATCGGGATCGACGGGCTGCCGTCCCTCCACCAGCCACAGCACGAGGTCGGCGTCTTCGGCTCGCGCTCGCGCCCGGCGCACGCCTTCCTGTTCGACCGGATCATCGGTCTCGCGAATGCCGGCGGTGTCGATCACTGTGACGGGGTAGCCGTCGAGATCGAGCTGCACCTCGATCACGTCACGCGTGGTGCCGGCGTGCGGTGAGACGATCGCAACGTCGCGCCGTGCAAGCTGATTGATCAGCGTCGACTTGCCGACGTTCGGCTCTCCTGCAATCGCAACCACAAGGCCGTCGCGCAGACGTTCAGCCTGGCCCTGTGCCGCAAGGACTTCTGCGATTTCGTCATGCAAGGCTTTGATCGCCTTGACCGCCGACGCCATCAACTCGGCGGGCACATCGCCTTCGTCGGAGAAATCGATGCCCGCCTCGATCAGCGCGGAGGCCTCGATGATGCGCTCCCGCCAGTCGCGCGCGCGATTACCCAGCAGGCCCTGTAACTGCCGTAGCGCCTGGCGGCGCTGCCGATCGGTATCGGCATGGATGAGATCGTCCAGCCCTTCGGCCTCGGTCAGATCGAGCTTGCCGTTCTCAAAGGCGCGCCGCGTAAACTCGCCGGGCTCGGCCGCGCGCGTATTCGGAATCGCGGAAATCGCGGCCAGGAGCGCCGACAGTACGGCACGACCGCCATGGACGTGAAATTCGGCGATGTCCTCGCCGCTCGCGCTCGCCGGCCCTGGAAACCACAGCACGACCGCGTCGTCGATCGGCTGGCCTTTCCCGTCCCGGAGCAGCCGGCGGCCGGCCTGCCTCGGCTCGGGCAACTTCCCCGCAAGTGTCGTCAGCGCCAGGCCGGCCTGCGGTCCGGAGACGCGCACCACGGCGATCGCGCTCGGAGGCCTGCCTGACGACAGCGCAAATATGGTCTGGTCCCGCGGGTGCATGGCCTATTTGTCCGGCTGCCGGGGAAAAGGCAAACATCGTTTAATGACCTGGAAGACCACGCTTGTTGCGGATTATCCCGCAGCAAATCCGCTATGTTGCATTGCAACAATATACGCAGCATTTTGCTGCGGATTTTCACAGTTCGTGCCCGCTCCGCGCAGCATGGTAAGAATATCTGGTTTAAAAAACAAATCCTTAGTTGAAATCACCGAAACCGATTGGGCTACTTCTTATGCTGCACTTTGCCGCAACATAGCCGCACAAAAAGGAAAAGGGCGCCCGAAGGCGCCCTCCAATCTTTTGCTGCACTGCACTCAGGTGTTCATCGAGTCGAAGAACTCGGAATTGCTCTTGGTCGAACGCAGCTTGTCGAGCAGGAAGTCGATCCCGTCCATCGTACCCATCGGGTTCAGGATGCGCCGCAGCACGTACATCTTCTTCAGCACCAGCGGATCGGTGATGAGTTCCTCCTTGCGGGTGCCGGAGCGCGAGATGTCGATCGCCGGGAAGGTCCGCTTGTCCGAGACCTTGCGGTCGAGGATCAGTTCGGAGTTACCGGTGCCCTTGAACTCTTCGAAGATGACTTCATCCATACGGCTGCCGGTATCGACCAGCGCGGTCGCGATGATGGTCAGCGAACCGCCCTCCTCGATGTTGCGGGCGGCGCCAAAGAAGCGCTTTGGCCGCTGGAGCGCGTTGGCGTCGACACCACCGGTCAACACCTTGCCGGATGACGGCACCACGGTGTTGTAGGCACGGCCGAGACGCGTGATCGAATCGAGCAGGATGACGACGTCGCGGCCATGCTCGACGAGACGTTTTGCCTTTTCGATCACCATCTCGGCGACCTGGACGTGACGCACGGCCGGTTCGTCGAAGGTCGAAGACACGACCTCGCCCTTCACCGAGCGCTGCATGTCCGTGACTTCTTCCGGACGTTCGTCGATCAGAAGCACGATCAGATAGCATTCGGGGTGATTGTGCGCGATGGAATGCGCGATGTTCTGCATCAGCACGGTTTTACCGGTGCGCGGCGGCGCGACGATCAGCGCGCGCTGACCCTTGCCGATCGGCGCGACAATGTCGATCACCCTTGCAGAAAGGTCTTTTCGCGTCGGATCGTCGATTTCCATGCGGAAACGCTGGTTCGGAAACAGCGGCGTGAGGTTGTCGAAATTGACCTTGTGCTTGGCCTTTTCCGGGTCCTCGAAATTGAGCGTGTTGACCTTCAGCAGCGCGAAATAGCGTTCGCCCTCTTTCGGGCTGCGAATATGGCCCTCGATGGTGTCGCCGGTGCGCAGGCCGAAGCGGCGGATCTGCGACGGCGAAACGTAGATGTCGTCCGGGCCCGGCAGATAATTGGCATCCGGCGAGCGGAGGAAGCCGAAGCCGTCGGAGAGAACTTCGACGACGCCCTCGCCGACGATGTCGGTTTCCGCGAGCGCGAGCTGCTTGAGGATGGCGAACAACAGCTCCTGCTTGCGCATGGTGCTGGCATTCTCGACCCCGTTCTCTTCCGCGAACGAGACGAGCTCGGCCGGCGTCTTCGACTTGAGGTCCTGAAGTTTAATTTCCCGCATTGGGGTGGTCCTGTGGGGTAACCTGGGGAGGGGGTGCGAGGAGGCTCTGAAATGCGGACGCGAGAAGGTAAGGTCCGCAGGTCTGGCAAGGAGAGTGCCGGTGAGGCTTCAAACCTGATGCGGTGTCCGGCCTCTGAAAAGCTCAGACACAACCACATCCGCCTGCGTTGGGTGGGATATCGCTAATATAGAAAATCGCTTCTCACTGCGCAAGCCGAAGCGCTGAGCGATCGTTCACGATCCTTGCCTAGAACGGCTTCACGATCACCATGATGACGATCAAAATCATCAGGACGGTCGGCACCTCATTGATAATCCGATAGAATTTCTGGCTCCGCGGACGCCGGTCGGCAGCGAAATCCTTCAGCCAGCGTGAAAAAAAGCCGTGGACCGCGGACAGCGCCAGGACCAGTGCCAGTTTTACGTGCAGCCAGCCGGAGGCCAACCAATGGCCGGACCAGGCGAGGTAGAGCCCGGCGAGCCAGGTGACGATCATCGCGGGGTTGATGATTGCCTTGAGCAGCCGGCGTTCCATGACCTTGAACGTCTCCGACTGCTTCGAACCGATTTCGGCCTCGCAGTGATAGACGAACAGTCGCGGCAGATAGAGCATGCCCGCCATCCAGGAGATCACGGCGATCACGTGCAGCGCCTTGATCCAGAGATAGACGTCTTCAAACATGTCCGGCGTCCGAATTTGCGACCGGCCTTCCGGCGGCTGGGGATAGTAAGATCTCGTTAAGGTCTTCCAGCGCACACTTATCCATCCGGGGCATCCTTCTCAAAATAGAATCTTAGATTCTTAAGGTTTGAGTCTATGTGACGGTGGATTGGACTCACACAATGCCATCCGCCACTTCACGCGCGCTTGTTCACATCCATCAACATGTCCAATGCGGTTCCGGCCTGACCGGATAAGTCATCCGGGCTCAAAGGCTTGCGCGTTTCTATCCGCAGTCTATCAAGGGGCTTATCCGCGCAATCCCGTTTCCCTCTCGCAGGGGCGCCGGAGTTGTTCTGATGGGCAGTGGTGTGAAGAAAATTGGCAGTTGTCCCGCCCCTGGTGTCGCGCAACCCTTTCCGAGGGGTTAAGGTCCACAGAAATCCACAAACCACACCGCCTCCATACAAAGGGCTTTTGTGCCGACCTCGAACAATTATTTCCATCTGCACCTCGTCTCCGACTCCACCGGTGAGACGCTGATCACGGTCGCACGCGCTGTCGCCGCACAGTACGCGAATGTGACTCCTGTCGAGCATGTCTATCCGCTGGTGCGCAGCCAGAAGCAGCTCGATCGGGTGCTCGACGAGATCGAGGAGGCGCCGGGGATCGTGTTGTTCACGCTGCTCGAGAAGGATCTGGTCTCGCGGCTCGAGGACAAGTGCAAGGGGATCAATGTTCCGAGCCTGTCGATCATCGGCCCGGTGATGCAATTGTTCGAAGCCTATCTCGGTGCTGCGACCACCGGTCGCGTCGGCGCGCAGCACGTTCTCAACGCGGAATATTTCAAGCGCATCGACGCGCTGAACTACACGATGATCCACGACGATGGCCAGCATGTCGAAGGCCTTGACGACGCCGACGTTGTGCTCGTCGGTGTCTCCCGCACCTCGAAGACGCCGACGTCGATCTATCTGGCCAATCGCGGCATCCGCACCGCCAACGTGCCGCTGGTGCCGGGCATCCCGGTGCCGGCGCAATTGGAGACGTTGACGCGGCCGCTGGTCGTGAGCCTGCACGCAACGCCGGAACGCCTGATCCAGGTCCGCCAGAATCGCCTGCTCTCCATGGGTGCCGATTCCAGCAGCGACACCTATACTGACAGGCAGGCGGTCGCCGAGGAGGTCGCGTTCGCGCGCAAGCTAAGCGCCAAGCATGACTGGCCGCTGCTGGATGTCACGCGGCGCTCGATCGAGGAAACCGCTGCTGCAATCATGAAGCTCTACAGCGATCGCCAGCGCAACCGACCCTCGGAATAGTTTCTCTGATGGCCCTCTGGCGCGGCAAATCTCCCTTGATTCTGGCGTCGCAAAGCAGCGCACGAAAGATGCTGCTCGCGAATGCCGGGCTGGAGTCCAAGGCGATTACAGCCGATATCGACGAGCGCGCCATTCAGGCCGCTTCAAAGCTGTCGAGACCGCACGAAGTCGCATCGCTTCTGGCGAGCGAGAAAGCCAAGGCCGTCTCGGCGCATCACCCGGGAAGCTACGTAATCGGTGCTGATCAGACGCTGGCGCTTGGCGAGCGCCTCTTCAACAAGCCCACAGGTCGCGACCAGGCGATGGCGCAACTGCGCGATCTCGCCGGCAACAGCCATGAGCTGAACTCGGCCGTGGCCGTGGCGCATGATGGCAAGATTGTTTTCGAGGATGTCACGGTCGCGCGCATGACCATGCGGCAGATGACCGAGGCGGAGCTTTCGGCCTATCTCGATGCCGCCGGCGATGCCGTAACCACCAGCGTCGGTGCCTATCAGCTCGAGGGTCTCGGCATCCATCTGTTCGAGCGCATCGAAGGTGATCATTTCACCATTCTCGGCCTGCCGCTGCTGCCGCTGCTTGCGTTCCTGCGGCGCGAGCGGCTAGTTGAGGTGTGACGGGCAAAGATGGCTGTGCGCTGATGCGGATTTTGGGACTGACCGGCTCGATCGGGATGGGCAAATCCACCACCGCAAAGCTGTTCGCGGAGGCAGGCGTCCCTGTCTACGACGCCGATGCCGCTGTCCATCAACTCTATGAGGGAGAGGCGGCGCCGGCGATTGAAGCCGCCTTTCCCGGCACAACCTTGAACGGCAAGGTCGACCGGCCAAAACTGTCGGCGCGCGTGGTGCACGATCCCGCCGCGATCAAGCAGCTCGAGCAGATCGTCCATCCGATGCTCGGCGCCTCCCGGCAAAAATTCTTTGCCGATGCACAAGCCGCCAACGCGCCGGTCGTGGTCCTGGACATCCCGCTGCTGTTCGAGACCGGCGGCGAGAAGCGCGTCGATGCCGTGGTCGTGGTGTCGACCTCGGAGGAACTTCAGCGCGAGCGCGTGCTGGCGCGTGGCACCATGGACGAGGCGAAGCTCGACGCCATCATCGCCAAGCAGACGCCCGACGCCGAAAAGCGCAAGCGAGCCGATTTCGTAGTGGATACGTCACACGGACTTGAACCCGTGCGTGCGCAAATCACGCACATCCTGGCCGAGGTCGTTAAGATGCCGAAGCGGCGAGCCTGATTCGCCACGTCACACGGCTTCCTGGATCATGCGCGAAATCGTCCTCGACACCGAAACCACCGGCCTCGATCCCCTGCGCGGCGATCGTCTGGTCGAAATCGGCTGCGTCGAGATTTTTAATCGCATGCCGACGGGGCAGAGCTTTCACTGCTACATCAATCCCGAGCGGGACATGCCCGCGGAAGCGTTTGCGGTGCACGGGCTGTCGGCCGAATTCCTGGCGACGAAGCCGCTGTTCCACGAGGTCGTCGACGAGTTTCTGGAGTTCATCGGCGACGCGCCGCTGGTGATCCACAACGCCTCGTTCGACATCAGCTTCATCAATGCCGAGCTCGACCGGATCAAGCGCGCGGCGGTCCCGCGTGAGCGGCTGGTCGACACGCTGCTGCTGGCGCGGCGCAAGCATCCCGGCGTGTCCAACCGGCTCGACGATCTCTGCTCGCGCTACGCGATCGATAATTCCCACCGCACCAAGCACGGCGCGCTGCTCGACGCCGAGCTGCTCGCGGAAGTCTATGTCGATCTGGTCGGAGCACGGCAGTCGCAGCTGCTCCTGGCTTCGGAAGCCGAGGAGATTCGCCTCAATGCCGCTGGCGAAGCGCCGCGGCGGCAGCGGTCGGTGCCGCTCGCGCCGCGGATTTCGGACGCGGAGCGCGAGGCCCACCGGGCCTTCATCGCAACGCTCGGCGACAAGGCGATCTGGAACGAGTTCCTTCCCGTTCCAGCTGCCGCTAATCCGGCTGGTTAGGCCTGGCCGGCCTGACCACCGGCGGCCATTTGCCGCTCCATGTTCTGGCGATAGAGACCGACGAAATCGACCGGATCCAGCATCAGCGGCGGGAACCCGCCGTCGCGAACGGCGGTTGCGATGATCTCGCGCGCGAACGGGAACAACAGCCGCGGGCACTCGATCATGACCAGCGGATGCAAATTCTCCTTCGGCACGTTGGCGATCCGGAACACGCCGGCATAAGCGAGCTCGAACGAGAACATCACCTTGCCTGCGGTCTCGGCCTTGCCCTCGACCGACAAGGTCACCTCGAACTCAGTTTCGCTGAGGTTGTTGGCGCTGACGTTGATCTGGATGTTGATCTGGGGCGGCTGGCCCTGCTGCTGGAGCGAGGTCGGCGCGTTCGGATTTTCGAACGAGAGGTCCTTGGTATATTGCGCCAGTACGTTGAGCTGGGGAGCCTGGGCCGCCTCGGGAGGGGTGCCGTTGCCGTTGGTCATAAGAGTCTCTCCTTACCCGATTGGGGCTGAATTTCGCGGCGGTTGGCTAACATAGGGCCGCCTCATTCCACAAGGACGAACGGCTCCGGATGGTCGATCCGGGTCGTGCCCACAACTGTGACGTCCAACCCGCCCCGGACACGAAATCGCACGTTAAACGATTGAAGATGCGCGATTTCCGGGGAGGATCGGGTTTCCCCTTAAGCATAAAACGCGCTACACTTCACGCTGTGCCAAAAGGCGCCATTGGCCGGGCAAGATTTCGTGCCTACATCCGACAGATCCGATGCCGGTCTGTGGAGCCGGTCCTAAAATGGTGATGGAGTCTTGCCGTTCCGGTATGGAACGGTCTACTGGCCGGATCGATTTTCCCCGGCGACGGCCCCTTCTAGAGAAGACCAGAAAGCGAACACCACGTGGACATCTACACCATCATCTTCCTGGCGCTGGCGGTCTTCATTTTCCTGCGGCTGCGCAGCGTGCTGGGGCAGCGGACGGGCAGTGAGCGGCCGCCGTTCGACCGCACCGCCCGCAACGCGCTCCAGGGTGCCCCGGACAAGAACGTCGTGACCATGCCGGGCAAGGTGATCGACCAGGCTCCGCTGGCGCCGACGGCCGAGCCGGCCCCGCCCTCCGACCGCTGGAAGGGCCTGACCGAGCCGGGCACTGCGCTGGCCCAGGGCCTGGATGCCATCGTCGACAAGGATTCCACCTTCGACCCGCGCCATTTCATCTCCGGTGCCCGCGGCGCCTATGAGATGATCGTGCTGGCCTTTGCCAATGGCGACCGCCGCGCGCTGCGCGACCTGCTGTCGTCGGAGGTCTATGAGAGCTTCGACGCCGCGATCAAGGAGCGCGAGAAGAACGAGCAGAAGACCGAGACGCGCTTCGTCTCGATCGACAAGGCCGAACTCGCCGGCGCCGAGCTGCGTGACCGCACGGCACAGCTCACCATACGTTTTGTCTCGCAGATGATCTCGGCCACCCGCGACAAGGCCGGCAACATCGTCGACGGCAGCGCCGACACGGTCGCTGACATCACCGACATCTGGACTTTCGCCCGCGACATCACCTCTCGCGATCCGAACTGGAAGCTGGTTGGCACCGGAAGCGCGAATTAAACTTGTCCTCAGGAATGGCGTGACGGCGCTGTGCGCGGGTGCCGTTGTGCTGTCGTCGTTCTCGCTCGGCGCCGAGGCGGCGCGGCGGCACTATCGCAGCCATCACCACCATCTTCCGGAATTGGCTGCGACCCCACCGCGAGCCCTGCCCTATCCCCAGCTCCCACTCCCCTTCGAGATTCCCGGCGCGCAATATCTTCCGCTGGCCTGGGCGGACGTGAAGGGCTGGAGCGATGACGATCATCTCGCAGCCTACAAGACCTTTCGCGCGAGCTGCCGTTCGATCAATGCGCAGACCGGCGCGGTCGAGCCGAAAGCACTGGGCGCATCGCTGAGCGAACCTTGCCGGATCGTCAAATCGCTCGATCTCACCGACGACGCCAGGGCGAAGGCCTTCTTCGAGGAAAACTTTTCGCCGCTGCGGATCTCGCGCCTCGGCGAGCCCGATGGTTTCGTCACCGGCTATTACGAGCCGGTGCTCGATGGCTCGCACACGCAGACCGACGTCTACAACGTTCCGGTCTATCGCCGCCCCTCGAACCTGTTTGTGCGCGGTTACAAGCAGGACTCGGTCAGCCTGCCCAACAAGGGGCCGGTCTATCGCAAGATCGGCCGCCGCAAGCTCGTGCCCTATTACGACCGCGGCGAGATCGAGGATGGCAAGATCGCCGGCCGCGGGCTTGAGATCGCCTGGCTGAAGGATCCGACCGATCTGTTGTTTGCCCAGATCCAGGGCTCGGCGCGGATCAAGTTCGATGACGGCACCACCGTCCGGCTCAATTACGACGCCTATAACGGCTATCCCTACACGGCCGTGGGGCGCATCCTGATCGAGCGTGGCATCATCCCGAAGGAGGAGATGTCGATGCAGAAGATCAGGGAGTGGATGACGCAGAATCCTGACGGTGCCAAGGAACTGCGGCGGCAGAACCGCTCCTACATCTTCTTCCGCGAGGTCAACCTGTCCGACAAGGACGAGGCGGTGGGTGCGCAAGGCATTCCGCTGACGGCGGGCCGCTCGATCGCGGTCGACAAATCGCTGCATGTCTACGGCACGCCGTTCTTCATCGAGGGCGAGCTGCCGATCGATTCCGAACGCTCCAAGACGCCGTTCCACCGCCTGATGATCGCGCAGGATACCGGCTCGGCCATCATCGGCCCGGCGCGTGCCGATCTCTATTTCGGCGCAGGCCAGGACGCCGGCCGCGTCTCGGGGCGGCTGCGTCACCCCATGCACTTCGTGATGCTGGCGCCGAAGAGCCTCGATCCCATGGCACGCGGCCAAAAGCTGCCGGTGCCCGATCCGCGGCCGTCGGAAAAGATCGCAAAGCTGTTTCCGCAGACGGATTCAGCCAAGGATTCGGCTAAGCCGGCGGCTCCCGCCGCAGCCACGGCGCCAGGCAAGGGCGAGACGGTCGCCGTCGCCAGCCCGGTCCCGCTGCCGGCGCCGCGTCCCGTGATAGAGCCTGTCCGCGAGCCGCGCCGGCCCGCGAAAAGTCATCCCCATCGGCAATGAAACGATCGTCCCGTCCGCCCGTGCTGGAGCCTCGTCCCTCGCCGCGCCGACGTGCGCTCAGCGAGGAAGATCGCGAGCTGTGGGACCTCGTCGTAAAGCAGGTCAAGCCGCTCAGGAAGCATCGCGCGCCGAAGGTGCACGCCGCGCCGAGTGCCGAGCCCCCGCCCGCTGCCCTGGTCAAAAGGCCGGCGCCATCGACAAGGCCTGTTGCTGCTGCGCCGGCACCGCGTGCAGCGAGGCCGTCTGTGCCGCCTCTGGCACCGCTCGGCAAGCGCGAGCGGACAAAACTGTCGCGCGGCCGCAGCGAGATCGAGGCGCGGCTTGATCTGCATGGCATGACCCAGATGCGCGCTCATCGCGCCCTGACCGGCTTCCTCCACCGCGCCCATCACGACGGTCTGACCTTCGTGCTGGTCATCACCGGCAAGGGCCGCAGCGGCGGCGAAAGCGGCGTGCTCCGCCGCCAGGTGCCGGAATGGCTGAGCCTGCCGGAATTCCGTGCCTTCGTGGTCGGCTTTGAAGAGGCCGGGATTGGGCATGGCGGCGAGGGCGCACTCTATGTGCGGATCAGGCGGGCGAGATTTTAGAACGGGCGGACGATGCCGACGCGCGGGATCAGCGTGAGGATCAGGCCGAAGATATTCGTGTTGCGATCCTCGGCCGGAATCAGTGGCGTATCCCGCGCGGCCGGCAGCATCTTCACGGCATGCAGGATCAGGAACATGCAGACCGCCCAGTTCGAGATCCAGCGCGAATAGTCGAACACCATGACAAACATCACGAGATAAGCGAGGCTGACGCCGATCAACGCCGCGATCACGAGGCGACGGTGCATGTCGCTTTCGAGCGCGCGAATCAGACCGGCAAAATAGCGCCACAGCGGCGTGTGCAGCCAGATCAGCAGGGCGAAGACGGGCAGGCCAAGGATGTTGTGCGGCAGACGCCCCCAGGTGTCTGAAACCTCCTGCGACAGCGGCTGGTACCAGATATAGGCGAACTGCAGCAGATCGGTGCGCGAAGGATCGGCCATCCGGCTTTTCAGATACGCCACGAAATCCGCTTCCGGGACCGGCATCGTTCCCAGGAATTGCGCTGCGAAGAACAGCGCAGTGACGACGGCGAAGGCGGCGAGGCCGAATGCAACGTTGCTGCGATTGCAGCCGTAAGCGAGATAGTGCCTGGTCACGACAATGGTGATGACCGTCGGCACATACATCAGCAGATGGATGTGGTGGATCAGCACGAGAATGATCGAGAACAGCGCAGCCGTTGCCACAAACAGGAGTGAGCCCGCCGGCATCAGCAGCAGGATGATTGCGAGCGCACAGCCATAGATGTCGAAATGGCCGAGCGTATGCATGAAGTTTTTGAGGAAGAACGGCGAGCCCGCGATGAAGACGAACAGCGGCAGCGTCCTCCCGGCGAAGCCGAACGTCTTCTGAAACAGTTTTGCGTACAATCCCAGCGTCACCAGCCAGGTGACGCCGCCGATCGCGAACACTGACCATACCGGCACCTTGGCGGTGAACAGCGCAACGATCGCCCCGATCAACGCGCGCTTGATGAAGCCGAAATGGTAGTCGACGAGGAGGTGGATGTACGGGACGTAAGGCGGCAGCTGGATCTTGTGGACGAACACGCCGGCGATGATGGCGGCGTTGATCGTGAGCAGGATGCGCCAGGGGTTTTGCATGACGTTAGCGAGCATGTGGCACTCGACGCGCACAAAACTCCGCTGTCGTCCCGGCGAACGCCGGGACCCATAGCCACGAATGTTCGTTTTGATCCAAAGCCGGGGCCGCTATCTTTTCCAACAATAACCGCTGGTGGTTATGGGTCCCGGCCCCCCGTGCGCAATTGCGCACTAGGCCGGGACGACAGCGGAATTGATAGCGCGGCAGCCCGAAATTACAAAATAAACCGGCTCAGATCGGCGTTCTTGGCGAGGTCGCCGACGTGCTTCTGCACGTAATCCGCATCAACCCGGATGGTGTCGCCGTTACGGTCGGGGGCGGCGAAGGAGATTTCGTCCAGCACCCGCTCCATCACGGTCTGCAGCCGCCGCGCGCCGATGTTCTCGACGGTCGAATTGACGGCGACCGCGACGTCGGCGAGCGCGTCGATGGCACTGTCGGTGATGTCGAGCGTGACGCCCTCGGTCTGCAGCAGCGCGATATATTGCTTGATCAGCGACGCCTCAGGCTCGGTGAGGATCCGCCGCATGTCGTCGCGGGTCAGGGCCTGCAACTCGACGCGGATCGGCAGCCGGCCCTGCAATTCCGGCAGAAGGTCGGACGGCTTTGCGATGTGAAAGGCGCCGGAGGCGATGAACAGGATGTGGTCGGTCTTCACCGCGCCATGCTTGGTCGAGACCGTGGTGCCCTCGATCAGCGGCAGCAGATCGCGCTGCACGCCTTCGCGCGAGACGTCGCCGCCGACCCGGCCGTCGCGCACGCAGATCTTGTCGATTTCGTCGAGAAACACGATGCCGTTGTTCTCGACTGCGTTGATCGCCTCCAGCGTCAACTGATCGGTGTCCAAGAGCTTGTCGGATTCCTCGTTGACGAGGATCTCGTGCGAGCTCTCCACCGTCAGCCGCCGCGTCTTGCTGCGGCCGCCAAGCTTGCCAAAGATGTCGCCGATCGAAACCGCGCCCATCTGCGCGCCCGGCATGCCCGGGATCTCGAACATCGGAAAGCCGCTGCCGGAAGACTGCGTCTCGATCTCGATTTCCTTGTCGTTCAGTTCGCCGGCGCGCAACTTCTTGCGGAAGGAATCCCGCGTCGCGGCACTGGCATTGGCGCCAACCAGCGCGTCGAGCACGCGCTCCTCGGCGGCGAGCTGGGCGCGCGCCTGCACGTCCTTGCGCTTGCGCTCGCGCACCTGGGCGATCGCGACCTCGACGAGGTCGCGCACGATCTGCTCGACGTCGCGGCCGACATAACCGACCTCGGTGAATTTCGTCGCCTCGACCTTCAGGAACGGCGCATTCGCGAGCTTGGCGAGGCGCCGCGCGATTTCCGTCTTGCCGACGCCGGTCGGACCGATCATCAAGATGTTTTTCGGCAGCACTTCCTCGCGCAAGGAACCTTCGAGCTGCTGCCGGCGCCAGCGGTTGCGCAACGCGATCGAGACCGCGCGCTTGGCGTCAGCCTGGCCGACGATGTAACGATCGAGTTCGGAAACGATTTCGCGGGGAGAGAAGTCTGTCATGGGACCTTAGCTAGGGTCAGATGCCGGCCGGGACAAGCCGCTTTTTTGGCCGTCAGATGATCGGCGGACCTGATTGCCACTGTTTCACGGCGTCGATCGGATGGACCAGCATCAGAATATTCAGCGTCAGATTGTCGCGAATGTGAAGCGCCAGCATGATCTCGAAGGCGAGCCCGATCACGACCGTCGCCGGGATCGGCAGCACGCGTGCGGTGAGGAACCCCAGCACCATGAACAGCGTGTCCGAGATCGAATTGACGATGCTGTCGCCGTAATAATCCAGCGAGATCGTGCCGGCGCGGTAGCGCTCGATGATGAACGGCGAATTCTCGACGATCTCCCAGGCGCCTTCGATCAACATGGCGATGATCAGCCGCGCTGCCCAGGACAGGGGCAGCCGCGAGAACAGCAGCCAGGTCAATCCGTAGAACAGGAAGCCGTGAAGCACGTGCGAGAAACTGTACCAGTCGGCGATGTGCTGGGAATTCTCCGAGCTGTTCACCACGCCATGCCAGAGCTTGATGGTGCCGCAGGTGCAGATTGGCACCCGCCCCATCGCGAACAGGATCGAGGCCTGCAGCGCCAGCAACAACAGCGCGACGCCGACCCATGCGAGTGGATGAAGCGCGGGTTGGGTCGGGCTGGTGCTGCGGGCCAAGGCCATCCACTAGCCGGCCGACAGGGCTTCGATGGTGACGTTGCGGTTGGTGTAGACGCAGATGTCGGCGGCGATATCGAGCGAGCGGCGGACGATGGTCTCGGCGTCCTTGTCGGTGTCGAGCAGGGCGCGCGCCGCGGCCAAGGCATAGTTGCCGCCGGAGCCGATCGCCATGACGCCAGCCTCGGGCTCCAGCACGTCGCCGGTGCCGGTCAGGACCAGAGAGACGTCCTTGTCGGCCACGATCATCATGGCCTCCAGCCGCCGCAGATAGCGGTCGGTGCGCCAGTCCTTGGCGAGCTCGACCGCGGCCCGGGTCAATTGCCCCGGATATTGCTCGAGTTTGGCTTCCAACCGCTCAAAGAGTGTGAAGGCGTCGGCGGTGGCACCGGCAAAGCCGCCGATGACGTCGCCCTTGCCGAGCTTGCGGACCTTCCTGGCGTTGGACTTGATCACGGTCTGGCCGATCGAGACCTGGCCGTCGCCGCCGACCACCACCTTGCCGCCCTTGCGGACCGTCAAAATCGTGGTGCCGTGCCAGACCGGCAGGCTGTTCTGGGAATCCTGCATGATATACCTCGTTGTCCGGCCTGATTTAGGCGGTCGGGGGCTGGGACACAACGGGCCGCTCCGGCCCCAATTTTCGCTCACCATAGGTGGAAGTGCCGCCCTGGCAGGGCGATCCCGCAGTAGCGAAGACGTCATTGGGCTGTTAAAAGACCGGCGTTTTCGGCCCGGGACCTGAACGAAAGCTCATTTTGATGCGCACCGCGACGATCAAGCGCAAGACCAAGGAGACCGACATCGAGGTCACCGTGAACCTCGATGGATCCGGCGTGTCCAAAATCGCGACCGGCATCGGCTTTTTCGACCATATGCTCGATCTCCTCGCCCGCCATTCCCGCATCGACCTCACGGTCAAGGCGGTGGGCGATTTGCACATTGATCATCACCATACCACCGAAGACACCGGCATCGCGCTCGGCCAGGCCGTCAAGCAGGCGCTCGGCACCATGGCGGGCATCACCCGCTATGCCGACGTGCACATGCCCATGGACGAGACGCTGTCGCGAATCGTCATCGACATCTCGGGCCGCCCGGTCCTGGTGTTCAAGGTCGACTTCCCCCGCGACAAGATCGGTGAGTTCGACACCGAGCTGGTGCGCGAGTGGTTCCAGGCCTTCGCCATGAATGCCGGCGTGACTCTCCACGTCGAGACCCTATATGGCGATAACAGCCACCATATCGCCGAATCCTGCTTCAAGGGTCTGGCGCGGGCGCTGCGGGCGGCGGTCACGATCGATCCACGGGCGGCGGGCGAAGTGCCCTCCACCAAGGGCTCGCTCGGCGGCTGACATCTCCGTCTTGGGGGCCGAACGCCGCCGGCGGCATCACTGGATTCTCGAAAACGGGGCATCACCATGCCTGTCTACACAGTTCATGCTCCCACCCCCGGCGGGACCGACCTGCGCGCGACCGACAAATTCGTGTTCGTGCGCGACGGCTTCCATTTCTGGGCGATGGTGTTCGGCCCGCTCTGGCTGCTCTGGAACAGGCTCTGGCTGGCGCTGATCGGCTGGGTGGTCTTTGTCGCTGCGTTCGATGCCGGGCTGTCCAGCCTTGGTGTCGGTCGCGCCTCGATCTTCTTCGCCAATACCATCGTCGCGCTCTTGATGGGTTTTGAGGCCTCGAGCCTGCGCCGCTGGACGCTGTCGCGCGGCAACTGGCGCCAGCTCGACGTCGTCGTCGCTGACGACAAGGATACCGCCGAGCGCCGCTTCTTCGAGCGCTGGAGCCAAAAGCAGCGCGGCATCGTCAACGACCAATGGGCCGTCGATCGCGGCGGCCCGCCGCCAACCCGCAACGTGCCGGGTCAGCAATTCTCGAACCCGCCGCCGCTGCCGGCGGGTGGCATCATTGGATTGTTTCCAGAACCGGGAGGGTCAAGATGAGCGTCGCCATCATCGATTACGGTTCCGGCAATCTGCATTCCGCCGCCAAGGCGTTCGAGCGCGCCGCGCGCAGCATGGAGAATCCGCAAAAGGTCTTCGTCACCAGCGATCCGGACCAGGCCTATGGTGCCGATCGTCTGGTGCTGCCGGGCGTCGGTGCATTCGCCGACTGCCGGCGCGGGCTCGATGCCGTCAATGGCATGGTCGAGGCGATCACCGAAGCGGTTCGCGTGAAGGCGCGGCCGATGTTCGGCATCTGCGTCGGCATGCAGCTGTTCGCCACCCGCGGCAAGGAGCACGTCATCACGCAAGGGCTGAACTGGATCGGCGGCGACGTCGAGAAGATCGCGCCGCGCGACGAGAGCCTGAAGATCCCGCACATGGGCTGGAACACCCTCGACGTGCTGCGCGAGCACCCGGTGCTGGAGAGATTGCCACTCGGCCCCAAGGGCCAGCACGCCTATTTCGTGCACTCCTACCACCTCAACGCTGCCAATGAGGCGGACGTGCTCGCGCGCGCCGATTACGGCGGGCCGGTCACGGCCATCGTCGCGAAAGACACCGCCATCGGCACGCAATTTCACCCCGAGAAGAGCCAGCGTTTCGGGCTGGCCCTGATCTCGAACTTTTTGAGATGGAAGCCGTGATTCTCTTCCCCGCCATCGACCTCAAGAACGGCCAATGCGTGCGCCTCGAGCAAGGCGACATGGCGCGCGCGACCGTGTTCAACCTCGATCCCGTGGCGCAGGCGCAGAGCTTTGTTACGCAGGGCTTTGAGTATCTCCACGTCGTCGACCTCGACGGTGCCTTTGCCGGCAAGCCGGTGAACGCGGAGGCCGTCGAGGGCATGCTGAAGACGATCAAGATCCCGGTGCAGCTCGGCGGCGGCATCCGCGATCTGGCCACCGTTGAAGCCTGGCTCGCCAAGGGCATCAGCCGCGTCATCATCGGCACCGCCGCAGTGCGCGATCCGGAGCTGGTGAAGACCGCCGCGAAGAAATTCCCCGGCCGCGTCGCGGTCGGGCTCGACGCCCGTGACGGCAAGGTCGCGGTCGAAGGCTGGGCCGAGACCTCGCAGGTGACCGTCCTGGAAATCGCGCAGCGGTTCGAGGATGCCGGCGTCGCCGCCATCATCTTCACTGATATCGCGCGCGATGGCCTGCTCAAGGGCCTGAACCTCGATGCGACCATCGCACTGGCCGATGCCATCTCCATCCCCGTCATCGCCTCCGGCGGCCTGGCTTCGATCGAGGACGTCAAGGCAATGCTGACGCTGCGCGCCAAAAAGCTCGCCGGCGCGATCGCTGGCCGCGCGCTTTACGATGGCCGCCTCGATCCCGCTGCTGCCCTCACCTTGATCCGCAACGCCGCCTAGGAGATTTTGATGTTCAAGGTGCGCGTGATCCCCTGCCTCGACGTCAAGGACGGCCGGGTCGTGAAAGGCGTCAACTTCGTCGACCTCCGTGATGCCGGCGATCCCGTCGAAGCGGCGATCGCCTATGACGCCGCCGGCGCCGACGAGCTCTGCTTCCTCGACATCACCGCGACCCATGAGAACCGCGGCATCATGCTGGACGTGGTCCGGCGCACGGCGGAGGCCTGCTTCATGCCGGTGACCGTCGGCGGCGGCGTCCGCAAGGTCGACGATATCAAGACGTTGCTGCGCGCCGGCGCCGACAAGGTCTCGATCAACAGCGCCGCGGTGTCGCGGCGCGAATTCGTCAAGGAAGCCGCCGAAAAGTTCGGTGAGCAGTGCGTGGTGGTTGCGATCGACGCCAAGCGGGTCAAGCGCGGCGGCGGCTCCGAGCGCTGGGAGATCTTTACCCATGGCGGCCGCAATTCGACCGGGATCGATGCCATCGAATATGCCCAGGAAGTGGTCTCGCTCGGCGCCGGTGAAATTTTGCTCACCTCGATGGACCGCGACGGCACAAGGCAGGGCTTTGACATCCCGCTGACCCGGGCCATTGCCGACAGCGTTCCCGTTCCCGTGATTGCCTCGGGCGGAGTCGGCAATCTCGACCACCTCGTCGACGGTATCCGCGACGGGCGCGCCACCGCGGTGCTGGCCGCCTCGATCTTCCACTTCGGGGAATTCACCATCCGCGAAGCCAAGGAGCACATGGCCCGGCGCGGGCTACCCATGCGCCTGGATGCCTGACGACTCCCGTTCATAAAAATGCTACATCAGTCGGCGGAGCCGGCTTTTCGGCTGGGCGTTTTGAGTATCCGGTATGCCGCGTTTCACGATCCACGATCTGGCCGCAACCATCGACGCCCGCGCCGCGGCCGGCGGCGAGGGCTCCTATACCCGCAAGCTCCTGGACAAGGGCGCCGAACATTGCGCCAAGAAGTTCGGTGAGGAAGCAGTCGAAACCGTAATCGCAGCAGTCGAAAACGATCGCGAGCATCTGATCGCTGAAGGCGCCGACCTGCTCTACCACTTCCTTGTGCTGCTCAAGGCGCGCGGGATAAAACTGGACGAGGTCGAGGCGGCGCTGGACAAGCGGACGACGATGTCCGGGTTGGAAGAGAAGGCGTCGCGCAAGGGCAGCAGCTAGCTGAGGCGAAAACGGAAAGGCGGCGTCATGGATATCCGCGCACCCGAGCAGCAGTACAATCCGTACCGCGTTTATACGCGCGAGCAGTGGTCGCGGTTGCGCGACGACACACCGATGACGCTGGAGCCGGGCGAATTCGACCGGCTGCGCTCGCTGCACGATCGCCTCGACTTGCAGGAGGTCGAGGACATTTATCTTCCGCTGTCGCGATTGCTGTCGATCTATGTCGATGCGATGCAGCGGCTGTATTACGCGGAGCGCCAGTTCCTCAACATCCGCGACCGCAAGATGCCCTACATCATCGGTGTCGCCGGTTCGGTCGCGGTCGGAAAATCCACCACCGCCCGCGTGCTCCAGGCATTGCTGGCGCGCTGGTCGCCGCGTCCGAAGGTCGAACTGATCACCACCGACGGATTTCTCTATCCCAACGCCGTGCTCGATCGGCAAGGCATCATGCAGAAGAAGGGTTTTCCCGAGAGCTACGATCTGCCGCTGCTGCTCAGTTTCCTGTCCGATATCAAGGCCGGCCGCCGTCATGTGCGCGCGCCGGTCTATTCGCATCTGACCTATGACATCGTACCGAACCAGTGGGCCGAGATCGACCAGCCCGACATCTTGATCGTCGAGGGCGTCAACGTGCTGCAAACCGGCAAGCTACCGCGCGACGGCAAGGCGGTGCCGGTCGTCTCCGACTTCTTCGACTTCTCGGTCTATATCGATGCCGACGAGGCGGCACTGCGGCGGTGGTATATCAAGCGCTTCCTGGCACTGCGCGACACCGCGTTCACCAACCCAAAGTCCTACTTCAACCGCTACGCGCTGTTGTCCGACGAGGAAGCCACCGCCACCGCGACCGCGATCTGGGAGCGCACCAACCTCGCCAATCTCGAGGACAACATTTTGCCCACCCGCCCCCGCGCGACGCTCATCTTGAAGAAGGGCGCCGACCACGTGGTGGAGAGCGTGGCGCTGCGAAGATTGTAGGCCGTGACTTCGTAGGGTGGGCGAAGGCGCGCTCTTCGCGCGCCGTGCCCACCATCGATCCGCGTTGTTGAACGTGGATGGTGGGCACGCTACGCTTTGCCCACCCGCAGTCGATCGTGGCTACACCGCAATCTGCCTTGCCGCCGCCAGCCCGGCCAGCGCCTCGTCCAGCTTCTCGCGGTCGAGTGGCTTGATCAAAAATCCATTCATGCCCGCCTCGAAACAGGCATAGCGATCCTCCACCAGCGTATTCGCGGTGAGCGCCAGGATCGGCGTATGGCGGCTGCTCGTGGCTGCCTCGTGCACGCGGATGCGCTTCGTCGCCTCGATGCCGTCGAGCTGAGGCATCTGGATATCCATCAGCACGAGATCATAGGGCGTGCCGGCCGAGCTGGCAGCGAGCCAGGATTCCAGCGCCGCCTCGCCATGGACCGCGATGACGACGCGATGGCCGAGCTTGGTCAGCAGCGACCGCATCAACAGCGCGTTGATCTCGTTGTCTTCGGCGACCAGGATCGAAAGGCCCTTCGCCGGCGTCTTGACCGCAGCCGGTTCGACAGGCTCCGGCGCAAGGTCGGGCGAGGCGACTTCCGGCGTCAGCGCGAGACGCGCGGCGAGCGAGGCCGCGCGCAGCGGCTTCACCAGAAAGCCGGTGAAGGCCGGCGAGAGCTTTTCGTGGCGCGAGCCCGACGTCAGCAGCACCAGCCGCTGCGTCGCGTGGGCGCGGGCGACCTCGCCCAGGCGATCGGCGATGGCCGGGCCGATCGCACGATCGATCAGCACCGCATGCCACGAGCGTTCCGGCAGCAGCGCCTCGGCCACGGCCGCATCTGCCACCAGACAGATCTGGCCGCCCCAGCGCTCCAGCCGCCGCGCGATCAGCGATGCTTCGATGCCGTCGGCCATCACGAGGATCGACTTGCCGGTGAGGTCGGGACTCGGGAACGCCGTCCGTCCCGCGTCTCCTTGCGATGGCGCGAGCGGGATCGCGATTTCGAAGGTGGAGCCCTTGCCGGGCTCGCTCGTGAGCATGATGCGGCCGCCCATGCGCTTGACGATGCGCTCGCTGATGGCAAGCCCCAGTCCGGTGCCGCCATAGGTGCGCGCGACGCGCTCGTCGGCCTGCTCGAATTCGCGGAAGATGCGCGTCTGCGCTTCGGGCGCGATCCCGATGCCGGTGTCGCGCACCAGAAAGCTGATCTCGTTCGGCCAGATGCCGGGTTCGACGATCAGCGCGACACCACCGTTCGCGGTGAATTTGATGGCGTTGCCAGCGAGATTGAGCAGCACCTGGCGCAGCCGCGCGGCATCGCCAGTGACCTCGAGCGGCAGGCGTTCGTCGATGTAAGCCGCGATCTCGAGATTTTTGGCCTGCACGCGGGGCGCCAGCAGCTCGGTGATCTCCTCGATCAAGGTCGACAGCGCGAAAGGACGCTGGTCGAGATCGAGCTTGCCCGCTTCGATCTTGGAATAGTCGAGCAGCTCCTCGATCAGTGCCATCAAGGCTTCGCCGGAGGTTTTCACCGCCTTGGCATAGGTCGCCTGCTCCGGCGTCAGCGTGGTGTCGAGCAGCAGCCCGCCCATGCCGATGATGCCGTTCAGGGGGGTGCGGATCTCGTGCGAGGCCATCGCGAGGAAGCGCGATTTGGCGCGGTTGGCGGCATTGGCCTGATCGCGTGCGTCCGACAGCGCGCGCTCGGTCTCGGTGCGGTCGGTGACGTCGCGTCCGACGCTCTGCAATTCGGCGGGCTGGCCGGCATCGTGTCGCACAAAGCCCTCGCGCCAGGCGATCCAGCGCGCCCCGACGGGCGTTGCGATCTTCTGGTCGTGGATACGTGTGCCGTTGCTTTCGCGTGCGCTGTCGCCCTGCTCCAGCACGTCAAAATCAAAGCGCGTGCCGACCAGCGCGCTGCGCGCCTGCGCGGCCAGCGCGCAAAAGGCGTCGTTGGCGAAGGTGATGCGGCCCTGGTGGTCGCGCAGCACGATCAAATCGCCCTGCGACTCAAACAGGCTGCGGGCGCGCTCTTCGGCCTCCTTCAGCTCCCAATTGCGATCGATCAGCGCCTCGTTGTGGGCGGCGAGCGACCGCAGCCGCCTGTTGACGAAGCGCAGCCGCATGCTGAGTGTCGCCAGGCCAAGGCAGGCGAGGGCGAACAGGAAGCTCGCGCCGATCGCAAAGGTATTGGGATCGTAGCCGGAATTCTCGGAGCGGCTGCCGGAGACGAAGCCATAGGCACCGCCGAACGTCGCCGAGAAGATCATGAACGAGCGGATCGCAAAGGAGATTCTCGGGTGGCGGCGCCTGAAGCGGCGCATGCGCACCTTGATCCGGAACGTCCGACCCATCGTCACCGACCCCGACTCTTATATAACCCTGCAATCGCCGCCCGCGACGATGTCCCCACCGACCTTGCGAACAGTTTGAGGTTTGGAGGCCGCCTCGAAACAGGGTTGACGAGATGTTAACGGCTCAGAGTGAGGCAGCCTGGAGGTGGCGCTGGCCGCCGCGGGCACCGACGATCAGCGCCGCGGCCTCGCGCTGCGAAAACGTCTTCGAGCGCACATAGATGCGGTAGTCGGCCGGCCCCTCGCTGGATAGATAGATCGTCGGACGGTCACCGCCCGGCTGCCCGGAAATCGCGACCAGACGCGTCGACGGATTGCCCTGGCAGGCGCTTGGCTCCTCGCTCGCGCCGTCATCGACCACCGCGAAATCCGCGACGTCGGCGTCGTCGGTGATCTGCACCCGCACCGTCGCCTGCGCAGGATCGTCGGTGAAGGCGACCTGGATGCCGGCGGTCCAGAACAGGGATGCGAGCTCGACCGAGGTCTCGCCGATAGCGATGCAGGGATGCGAGACCGATCCGATCTCGCTGCGGGCAAACACCGCAGCCGCCAACAGGGGAACCACCGAGGCCAGGATCTTGAAACGCAACATGACACTCTACTCGCCAGACTCGCCAGGCCCCGGCAAACTCATACGGGAACTCACGTACGTAGCTCTTGGGCCTTATGGTTTGCAGAGGGTAAAGGAAACTCGTTACCGCCGGGTTGATGCGCGCGGCCGTCACGCCATCTGCCGCACATCCTCCGCGAGTGCGCGATAGGACAGCGCTTCGGCGAGATGCAGCCGGCCGATCTTGTCGGCGCCGTCGAGATCGGCGAGCGTACGCGCGACCCGCAGCACCCGGTGATAGCCGCGCGCCGACAGCCGCATGGTCTCGGCGGCATCACGCAGCAGTTTGGCGCCCTGCGCGTCGGGCTTTGCGATCTCCTCCAGCACCGAGGCCGGCGCCTCGGCATTGGTGCGGACCTGCGGCAGGCCTGCATCCGCATAGCGCGCAAGCTGGATATCGCGTGCCGCCGCCACACGCGCCGCGACTTCGGCGGAGCCTTCCGCCGGCGGCGGCAGGATCAGATCGGCCGCGGTCACCGCCGGCACCTCGATGCGCAAATCGATGCGGTCCATCAGCGGGCCGGAGATGCGCGCCTGATAGTCGCCGGTGCAGCGATCGATGCGGCCGCGCTTGCAGGCATAGCCCGGCTCGAACGCATTGCCGCAGCGGCAGGGATTCATCGCGGCGACCAGCATGAAGCGCGCCGGATAGGTGACGCGATGGTTGGCGCGGGAGACCGAGACCTCACCGTTCTCCAGCGGCTGGCGCAGCGAATCCAGCACCCGCGGGTCGAATTCCGGCAGCTCGTCGAGGAACAGCACGCCCTGATGCGCGAGCGAGATCTCGCCGGGCTTTGCCCGCGCGCCGCCGCCGGTGAGTGCCGCCATGCTGGCGGAGTGATGCGGCGAGCGGAACGGGCGCCGCGACGTCAGCGCGCCGCCCTCGATCTCGCCGGCGACAGAGGCGATCATCGAGACCTCCAACAGCTCGCCCGGCGACAGCGGCGGCAGGATCGAGGGCAGCCGCGCCGCCAGCATCGACTTGCCGGCGCCGGGCGCGCCGATCATGAGCAGATGATGGCCGCCGGCGGCCGCGATCTCGAGCGCCCGCTTGGCGCTCTCCTGGCCCTTGATGTCGCGCAGGTCGAGCAGCGAGGCCGGGGCCTCATGCACCTTCGGCACCGGGCGCGACAGCACCTGCGTGCCCTTGAAGTGGTTGGCGATCTGGATCAGCGAGTGTGCGGCGATGATCTGGATGTCCGGGCTCGCCCACGCTGCTTCCGAGCCGCAAGCGGCGGGACAGATCAATCCTTCCTCGCGCACATTGGCGCCGATCGCGGCGGGCAAAACGCCGGCAACCGGCGCGATCGAGCCGTCGAGGCCGAGTTCGCCAAGCACGGTAAAACCCGTCAGTGCGTCCGGCGGTATAGCGCCGATCGCCGCCATCAGCCCGAGCGCGATCGGGAGATCATAATGGCTACCTTCTTTTGGCAAGTCGGCGGGCGCGAGGTTGACGATGATCCGCCGTGCCGGCAACGCCAGCCCCGAGGCGATCAGCGCCGAGCGAACCCGCTCGCGCGCTTCCGACACGGCCTTGTCCGGAAGGCCGACGATGGCAAACGCCGGCAGGCCCGGCGCGACCTGCACCTGCACGTCGACCGCGCGGGCCTCGATCCCCTCAAATGCAACGGTAGAAACCCGCTGAACCATGCCCGAACCAGCCTGCCCTCTCGCACAATCGAGGGTAGCAGAGCTCGATCTCCTCTGCAAGAACAATACGGGAACATTCCCGGAGGCCCGGCAAGCCCTAATCAATCGTAAACAGGGCGCAGACACTATGCCTCGAATGCGAGCGGCCCTGCTCAGCACATCCCAACGAATGTTCGCTACTCCTAGGGGTGCGGGATGGGCCGTGATCTAACGGGTGAACAATTCAAATGCTTGCAAATCGCCGCAGAAGCGAACGTCGGGTGTGCACGCGGCTCGCCAAGATTCATTTCGGCGCGGGTTCGCTGCCGAGGGACTGCACGATTACGGATATCTCGGATGGGGGCGTGAAAGTGGTGGCGGAATTCCTGGAAGTGCCGCCGCAATTCACGATCATCTTCGCGCCCGACTACTCCCGCCAGTGCCGCCTGCGCTGGCGCATCGGCTGCGAATTCGGCGCGGAATTCACCGACTAGACGAGCATGATCCGGACCCGAAGGGCCGCGTTAGCGCAAAATGTGCAGCGGTTTTCCGGAAAGATCATGCTCAAACTAAAGACCCGATGCGCGTCCTTAACGGGAATTTAGCGTTAATCGGTAAGCATCCCTGATCAGTCGCCGAGTGATCAGAGTATGTCCAAGCGTTCGTCCCTTGCCTCTCCCCCGGCGAGATTGCTGCTTCCCGCGCTTCTGGTGCTCGTGCTCGGCGGTTGCCAGACCACGAGCCTTGAGGACGTCACCGGCGCGCTCGGCGGCAAGCCGGAATCCATGGCCAGGGCCGACGCCAAACCGGACATGGACGCCCTGCGCGAGCGCTATCGCGCCAAGCCGAGCGATTCCAACATCGCCCTCGATTACGGCCAGGCGTTACGCCAGACCGGCCAGCGCGCCCAGGCGGTCGCGGTGCTCGAGCAGGCCGTGCTCGCCCATCCCAGCAACAAGGCGCTGCTCGCCGGCTACGGCCGCGCGCTCGCCGACAGCGGCAATTTCCAGCAGGCCTTCGATGTCCTGAGCCGCGCGCACACGCCCGAGGATCCCGACTGGCGCATCCTGTCGGCACAGGGCGCGGCGCTCGACCAGCTCGGCCGCAACGAGGAAGCGCAGCAATATTATGCGACCGCGCTGAAGATCGTGCCGGACGAACCGCAGGTTTTGTCCAATCTCGGGCTGTCCTATCTGCTCCAGAACAATCTGCCCAGGGCAGAGGAAACCATGCGCCGCGCCTACGAGCGCAACCCGGCGGATTCGCGCGTGCGGGCCAATCTCGCGCTGGTGCTGGGACTGGAAGGAAAGCAGGCCGAGGCCGAGACCATCGTGAAGGCCGATCTTCCGCCGGATCAGGCTGCGGCAAAGGTCACGGCACTGCGCCAATTGCTGACGAAGAAGCAACAGCAGCGGGCTGAGAAGTAACCCGCCGCAGTTAGCTCGCGCTTACGATGCCTTGCGATGTGGTGCAGATGGGCGTCCGGATCTGCCCTTCAACTTCTTCAGGAGTGGTCCGAGCAGGGAGCGCTTCGGCTTCTTCACCTCGCCACGTCCGGCGAGACGGTTTGCCATGTTCTGGAATAGCTCGGTGGTGCGGTGGCTCTTGGAGACCTCCGCGATCATCTGGCCGTTATTGGCCGCGGTCGAGAACAGCTTTGAATCGAACGGGATCACCGCGAGCGGCTGGCTCTCCATGGTCTTGGCAAACGACTTGACGTCGATCTCCGCCCGCTTGTGCATGCCGACCTGGTTGATGCAGTAGAGCGGCGGCCGGTCGTTCGGCCGTGCCGCCTTGAGCACGGTGAGCATATTCTTGGTGTTGCGCAAGTTGGCGAGATCGGGCTCGGCCACGATCACGATGTCGTCGGCGTTGACCAGCGCGCGCCGCGTCCAGCCCGACCATTGGTGGGGAACGTCGAGCACGATGCAGGGCGTGGTCATGCGCAGCGTGTCGAAGATCGCGTCAAAAGCTTCGGCGCCGAAATCATAGACACGGTCAAGGGTGGCAGGCGCAGCGAGGAGGCTGAGGCGCTCGGTGCATTTGGAGAGCAGGCGCTCCATCAGCGCCGTGTCCGGCCGATCCTGCGACAGCACCGCGTTGGCGATGCCCTGAACCGGGTCCTGGTTGTAGTCGAGGCCCGCGGTGCCGAAGGCGAGGTCGAGGTCGATCACGACGGAATCGAGCGCCAGGTCGCGCGCGATGGTCCAGGCCACGTTGTGCGCGACGGTGGACGCACCGACGCCGCCCTTGGCGCCGACCACCGCGATGACGCGGCCGGTGATGATGGCTTCCGAAGCCGAGAACAGGCTGCAGATCGAGCGCACCACGTCGATGGTCTCGACCGGCCCGATCACGTAGTCGTTGACGCCGCGCCGCACCAGCTCGCGATAGGGCGCCGTGTCGTTGGGATTGCCGATCACGACCACGCGGGTGCCGGGATCGCAGACGCCGGCGAGATCGTCGAGCCCTTCGAGGATGTCGCGCGTGCCGTCGGATTCGATCACGATCACGTTCGGCGTCGGCATCGTGTCATAGACTTCGATCGCCGCGGCAAGGCCGCCGTCTTTTGCGGTGAGATGCGCCTTGGCGAGACGGCGGTCCTGGCCTGCCGCGGTCACCGCGGCGAGCGTCTGCTCGGTCTCGCAAAACGCCTGCACCGAGATGCGGGGTACCGGCGCAATGTGTTCGTCGGGGTGCTGCGGATCGTCCGCTTCTTCGTCGTGGACGCTTGTCATTTGCCTGTGTCGCTGAGTTTGGCCTTGTCAGCCTCGGGATAGGTGGTCGAGGTCGCCGCGCCCTTGCGGTAGCGGTCGAAGGCGATGTCGCGCCGTGCGGTATAGGCCGGCGTCTCGGCGCGAGGCTGCTCGAGGTCGGCGGGATTGTCGATCATCGCCGCGAGATTGCGCTGGGTGGCGCAGCCGAGATTGAAATAGGGCCGGTTCTCATTGTAGCCGGGGTCGAGGATGGACGGCCCCATGTCCTCCGGCCACAGCCCGCACGGGCCGGCGACCGCGGCGATCCTGGAATAGCTCAGCCGGATGGTCGGCAGCAGGGCGGGATCCTCGGGGCGGTAGGGATGCTGGACGATGGCGCGCGATGGCACGCCGCTGGCGCCGAGCACGGCGCGGATTTCGTGATAGGTCGCCGCTGCGGCGCGCGAGTTCGCGGTGTCGACGGGCACGTCGACAATGACAGAGCCGGTGCCTTCGCGCACCCAGTCCTGGCCGATGCCGGTGACGTCGGCGTGCTGCGCGGCCGAGAGACCGCCGCGGGCCTTGCCGACAAAGATCACGATCGAGCGCTTGGCTTCCTGCACCGCGATCGGGTGACGCTGGCGATAGTCGGTCGGCACCGTCTGGGTGGTAACGACCTCGCCGGTGGTGTTGCACGCACCCAGCATGACGGAGAGCCCCGCCAGTGCGAGCGCGATGCGCAAATTGCGACGTCGATCATCTGTCGTCTTCGTCATCGGCCTGTCCCCACTTGCCCCGTGTCTTGCCCCGTTCGCCAAACCGTCCGTTCGTCTCAGTCGATGATGAAGCCGAAATCGCCCTGGTTGCCGTCCATCGGATCGACGCGGCGCGCAATGCCATAGAGGCGGTTCATGCGGCCGAGCAGCGCCGATTGCGCATCCGACGACGGCGCGAAGCCGTCATCCGGCCGCGACAATTCCTTCTGGGCGACCGCGCGCACCACATAGGGCGTCACGATCACCATCAGCTCGGTCTCGTTGTTGACGAAGTCCTGGCTGCGGAACAGCGCACCGAGGATCGGCACCTGGTCGACGCCGGGCAGGCCGTTGATCGCCTGCTTGGTCTGCTGCTGGATCAGGCCGGCCATCGCCATCGAGCCGCCCGACGGGATTTCCAGCGTGGTCTCGGCGCGACGGGTCTGGACCGAGGGGATGGTGATCGAGTTGGTCGAGCTCGAGGACAGCGCCTGCGACACGGTGATGGCGTTCTGGCTCGACAGCTCCGAGACCTCGGTCATCACCCGCAGGCTGATGCGGCCCTCGCTGAGCACCACCGGCGTGAAGTTCAGCGAGATGCCGAACTTCTTGTAGGTGATCTGGGTGGTACAGACATGGGTGACCGGATCGCAGGAATAACCCGCCGGGATCGGGAATTCGCCACCCGCAATGAAAGTCGCGGATTCACCCGAGATCGCCGTCAGGCTCGGCTCCGCCAAGGTGCGCATCACGCCGGCGCTTTCCATCGCGCGCATCGTGGCGCTGACGGTGGCCACACCCTTGGTGAGGCCGGAGACGCCGAGCCCGTTGTTGCTGACCAGCGGTCCGCCACTGGCCGAGAACGGGTTGGAATTGTTGAAATTGACCACCGCGGTGCCGGCGTTCAGGCTGGCGCTGAGGTCGACGCCCAATTGCTTGACGATGTCGCGGCGGACTTCGCCGACCACGACTTTCAGCATCACCTGGTCGCGGCCGCGCACGACGATGTTGTTGACGACCTTGTCGGCGCCGCCGACCAGCTTGGCGGCGACGTCGCCGGCCTGCTGGGCCTCGACCGGGCTCGACACCGAGCCGGTCAGCATCACGCTGTCACCGACGCCCTCGATCTGCACGCCCGGCAACGACTGGCGCAGCGCCGCGCGCATGCCGTTGAGATCGCGCTTCACCGCGATGTCGTAGGAGGCGACCTGCTGGCCGTCAGCGGTGAAGAACACGACGTTGGTCTGGCCGACCTGGCCGCCGATGATATAGGCGCGCTGCGCCGAGCGGATCACCGCATTGGCGATCTTGGGATCGGCCACCAGAACGTCCTTGACCTCGCGCGGCAGGTCGATCACGACCGACTTGCCGACGCCGAGCGACAGGAAGCGCGTCCGGGCCGGCGCGATGGTCGCGACCGGCGCCACGCCGAGATCCGGCGCCTGCAACGGCGCCTGGTCTCCGACCGGCGCATCCGCCGCGCTGACCCGATCGGGGGCTGCGACCAGCCCCAGCATCAGCATTGTCCCCGTCCAGAACGAGCGCGCGCGCTTCCCCCGAATGCGCAGGCCCGTCCGATTATCCCCGTGGTTCATTTTGGGTGTCCCCATCACTTCTGTGACGTTAGTTGCCGCGCCTGCACGCCGTAGCGGATCACGTTGACGCCGCCGGGGCGCTTGAGCGCCTGGTCTTCGGGCGCGCCATCAGACGCGTTGGCATCGGCGATGCTCCGCAGCGCGAGCGCCAGCGTGCCGCCCTGGCGCGCGGCCGATAGAATAGCGACCTGGTCGGGCTTGAGCTCGAGCGTGACGGTCTTGCCGAGCACGGCGTTCTGGCCGTCCTTTTCCTTCGGCGCCTGGTCGATGGCGAGCACGCGGATGTTGGTCAGGATGACCTCGGACAGGATAAGGTCATTGCCGCCGGTCGGGCCGTTGTTGTTGGTGCCGTCGGGATTCTTCAGGCGCCGCGTCAGGAAGACGTCGACGCGGTCGTTCGGCAGGATGAAGCCGCCGGCGCCGGTCTCGGCTGAAATTTCGGTGGAGACGGCCCGCATGCCGGTCGGCAGGATCGCGGCCATAAAGCCGGAGCCATCGGCCCTCACCAGCTTCTGCTCGCGGATCGGCTCGCCCTGCATCAACGGCACGCGCGCGATTGAGCCTGCGATCTGGCTCTGCGCCTCCGGCCGGCTGTCGCGGCGGATGAAGGCGCTGCTCGCGGTCGTCGCCGGCCAGGCCTGCCATTGCAGATCCTCGGCCTTCACAGCCTGGCCGAGCTGGATGTCGGATTTGGCGACGAGCACCTCGACTGTCGGCAGCTTCTCGGCCACCGGAAGGGCGGGCGCGGGCTTGTTGTCATAGCCGCTCGCCAGATACGCGGCGACGCCGCCGGCGCCCAGCGCAATGACGAGAACGACAATGCGTGCGGTGTTCATACGCCTCTACTCTTACGCGGGGCACTCGAACCGCACGTGGCGGGTTCCCCGGCATCGATGAGTAGGGAGTAAAAGTATAAGGGGTGTTGCGAGGCAGAGTGTGATGGCCAGTCACGCTACGAGTTTTGGCCAGATGGTGAATGCCGCGTTATTCGTCAGGCCGGGGGCCCCGTAGTTCACGCAAGGCGAGAAGCGCTCGTGAGAGGCGGCGCGGGGCGTCATGGTGAATGGGTGGTTAGTGATGGGAGGTTTGAAGCCATGTCGTGGTGGCGTGTCGCTATATCCGCGACCACACCGGTGGTCCGTCATTCCTGAGGTGCGAGGCTTGCGATGCAACGCATCGCAAGGTGAGCCTCGAAGGATGACGGTCGGGATGCAGCCGGGCCGTCGCCCTTCGAGGGCCGCTGAAGAAGCGGCCACCTCAGGGTGACGGTAATGGAGTGAGCATCCGCGCTATGAAGCGACAGCCGCTACTTCGCCCGCTTCTGCTCGATCACGTCCCAGACCTTTGCCGCCACGTCAGGGCCGCCGAGCCGCGCAATGGCGCGGATGCCGGTGGGCGAGGTCACGTTGATCTCGGTGAGGTTGCCATTGATGACGTCGATGCCGACGAACAGCAGGCCGCGTTCGCGCAGCGCCGGGCCGACGGTTGCGCAGATCTCGCGCTCGCGCGGGGTAAGCTCGGTCTCCTGCGCCGCGCCGCCGCGCACCATGTTGGAGCGGAGGTCGTCGGCGGCCGGAACGCGATTGACCGCGCCGGCAAACTCGCCGTTGACCAGGATGATGCGCTTGTCGCCGTGCTTCACCTCGGGGATGAACTGCTGGATCACCCACGGCTCCTTGAAGGTGACCGAGAACATGTCGAACAGCGAGCCGAAATTCATGTCCTGCGGCATCACGCGAAACACCGCGGCGCCGCCATGGCCGTGCAGCGGCTTCATCACCACGGCGCCGTGCCGGTCGCGGAAGGCGTTGATCTCGTCGAGATCGCGCGAGATCAGGGTCGGCGGCATCAATTGCGGAAAATCCATCACGAACAGCTTTTCCGGCGCGTTGCGCACCGAGGCCGGGTCGTTGACGACCAGCGTCTTCGGATGGATGCGCTCAAGCAAATGCGTCGAGGTGATGTAGGCGAGGTCGAACGGCGGATCCTGGCGCAACAGCACGACGTCGAAGCCATTCAGCGCCTCGCGCTTGGGCTCACCGAGGGTGAAATGGTCGCCGGGCTCGTCGCGCACGGTCAGGAGCTGAACCGGAGCGACGATCTCATCGCCGACCATCGAGAGCTTGTCGGGCGTGTAATAGGACAAGCCGTGGCCGCGTTTCTGCGCCTCCAGAAGCAGCGCAAAGGTGGAATCGCCCTTGATGTTGATGCGGGCGATGGGGTCCATCTGGACGGCGACGTTCAGTTTCATGGTCTGCCTTTCAGGTCGAGGCGTCGAATGCCGCCAACACATGGCGCGGAAGTGACCGCGGCGCAATCAGCATGGCGTCGAATCGCAGTTCGAATTCCGCATGCTCGGGATGCGCGGCAAGCCAGCCTTGCGCGGCATTGATGATGCGTTGCTGCTGGCGCGGCGTCACCGCGAAGGCGGCGTCATCCAGCGTCGCGCGCGCCTTGACCTCGACGAAGGCGATCAGGTTGCGGCGGCGCGCCACGATGTCGATCTCGCCATGCGGCGTGCGGTAGCGTTTTGCCAGGATGCGGTAGCCCTTGGCCATGAGGAAGGCTGCGGCGCGGCTCTCCGCAGAGATGCCGGTTCGGAACGCGGCGATGCGTTCGGGCGAGGCGACTTTCGGTTCCTGTTTAGGTTCTTGGGCGCCCTCACGCTTCGCCATCGCCGCCCCGCAAGTCCTTTGCGATTTCGAGCGCGCGGGCATAGACCTCGCGCCGCGGCCGCCCCGACAGCTCGACCGTATGCGCCACCGCGTCCTTGACGCTGTGTGATGCGAGCTGGACGCGCAGGACATGGTCGAGCGCGTCCGACGTCATCACGTCAGCGTCGGCCGCGGGCGGGCCGATCACCAGCACGAATTCACCGCGCGTCTCCAGCGTGTCCGCCTCGCGCGCGAGCTCGCTCAGCGGCGCGCGCGAAATCTCCTCGTGCAGTTTCGTCAGCTCGCGGCAGATCGCGGCCTCGCGCGTCCCCATGATCTCGGCGAGCTCGGCCAGCGTGTCCTGCACGCGGTTGCCGGATTCGAACATCACCAGCGTCGCATCGATGCGGGCAAGTTCGGTCAGGCGTGAGCGGCGTGCCGCGGATTTTGCCGGCAGAAAGCCTTCGAAGAAGAAGCGATCGGTTGGAAGTGCCGCGACTGACAGCGCCGCCAGCACCGAGGACGGGCCGGGCAGCGCATACACCGCATGCCCCGCCGCGCAGACCTCGCGCACCAGCTTGAAGCCGGGATCGGAGATCAGCGGCGTGCCGGCGTCCGACACCAGCGCGACCGAGCCGCCCTGTGCCAGCGCTTCCAGAATCTTCGGCCGCGCGGCTTCGGCATTGTGCTCGTGATAGGGCTTGAGCTGCGCCGAGATGGCGTAGCGCTCGGTGAGGCGCCGCGTGATGCGGGTGTCCTCGCAGGCGATGATATCGACACCAGCAAGCGTCTGGAGCGCGCGCAGCGTGATATCGCCGAGATTGCCGATGGGGGTAGCGACCAGATAGAGGCCCACCACCGCCTTCGGCGCCGCAAGCCGATGGGCGTCGATGGAGAAACCGTGCGGGGCGGCTTCCGTACCTTCGGGTGTATTTATTGGGGCCGGCTTTGCGCGCATAATGAGATGAACTTAGGCATGATCTGGAGGGCTGGGAACCGCTCCTCCGAAAAAGATCGTAAGAGCCAAGATACCGAGCCAAGATACTGGGTCATGGAGCGAGGAAGGACGTGAATGTGATCGATCTGGGGTCACATTCGAGAGGGAATGAAGCGTCAGCGCCATATTCGCGGCGGAAACGCCGCCTTGATGCTGCGCGACGAACGGCGAACAGCCACCCAGGACTTGAGACGCGGCCGCGTTAAGCGGTCATTATCCTTTTGTTTTGGTTAACTATTTGCCGACAATATGCCTGAATCCGCGGCTTCTGTCGCGGCAAGAGTTGGTTGTGACCGGCTGGCGACGGCTGGTCAGAAGAAGAGCTGTCATGGTGGGCCCGCGCACTCCCAGATCTTCCTCTTCGGAGGAGTCTCCCGTTCAGGGGCCCCGATCGTCGGGGGCGACCCGGCGGAGTGCGCTTGGCCTGTTGCTCGGCGCGCCGCTGCTGTCCGCCTGCGCCGGCGTGCAGCAGAGCCTCAGCCAGTTCTCCAATCCCTTCAGCAGCTCCTCGCCTCCGGCTCAGCCCGGTGGGCCGCCGCAGCAGGCGACGACCGCCGGCACCGGCGGGGTGAAAGTTGCCGTGATCCTGCCGCTCTCGGCAGCCGGAAACGCCGGCTTGGCAGCGCAATCCATGCGCAACGCCGCCGAGATGGCGTTGGCCGAGTTCCAGAACCCCAACATCCAGCTCCTGATCAAGGACGACAATGGCAGCCCGCAAGGCGCGCAACAGGGTGCGCAGCAGGCGGTCGATGAAGGCGCCGAGATCATTCTGGGGCCGCTGTTCGCTCAGTCGGTGCCGGCGGTGGCGCAGGTCGCGCGCACGCGGGGCATCTCGGTGATGGCATTCTCGACCGACTCCAGCATTGCCGGCCGCGGCGTCTATCTGCTCAGCTTCCTGCCGGAGTCCGACGTCAACCGTATCGTCGAATATTCCGCCAGCATCGGAAAGCGCTCCATCGCTGTGCTCGTGCCCGACAATGCCTATGGCAATGTCGTCGAAGCCGCGGTGAAGGCTGCGGTGCCGCGGCGCGGCGGCCGCATTGTCGCGTTCGAGAAATATGGTGCCGATCGCGCCACGCCGGCACGGACCGTGGCGCAGCAACTCGGCAGTGCCGATGCGCTGTTCATTGCCGATGACGGCGATGCCGTCGTCGCGGTGGCGGACGCGATGACCGCGGCGGGCGCGAATTTGCGCAACATCCAGCTGCTCGGCACCGGCCTGTGGGACAATCCGCGCGTCTATGCCAGCGCCGCGCTGCAGGGCGGCCTCTACGCCGCGCCGGACCCGGCCGGCTTCCGCGCCTTCTCCGGCCGTTACCGCACCAAATACGGCGCCGAGCCGGTGCGCACCGCAACGCTCGCCTATGACGCGGTCGCCCTCGTCGCAGCCCTGGCGCGCACGCAAGGCACCACGCGCTTCTCTTCCGACGTGCTCACCAATCCCTCCGGCTTCGCCGGCATCGACGGCCTGTTCCGCTTCCGCGCGGATGGGACGAACGAGCGTGGGCTTGCGGTGATGAAGGTGACGACCGGCGGCGGCGTCGCGGTCGCGGGCTCGCCGAAGAGTTTTGGCGCGTAGCAACATCTGCGCTGTCGTCCCGGATCGGCGCTCCGCTTCGCTGCGCTTGTCCGGGACGACGATGGAGAAAGCCTACGCAGCCAGATCCGCGACCACCGCATCCAGCACCGGAAATCCGCTGCTCGTTACGCGCAACCGCCCCGTCGCATCCACTGTGATCGCGCCCTCTTCGCGCAACAGCGCGATGCGTTTGGGGTCGAGCGGGCGGCCGGAGAGCGCGGTGTAGCGCTCGGGATCGATGCCCTCTGCAAGGCGCAATCCCATCAGCAAAAATTCGTCGGCGCGCTCCTCGCTGTTGAGGAGATCGTCGGTGACGACGCCGTGGCCGTTGGTCTCGACCCGCATCAGCCAGGCTTCGGGGCGCTTCTCGGTGGCGGTGGCGTGGCGGATGCCATCGATATCGAGGCGGCCGTGCGCGCCGGGACCGATGCCGGCATATTCCTCGCCGCGCCAGTAGACGAGATTGTGCCGGCACTCGGCGCCGCTGCGCGCGTGATTTGAAATCTCGTAGGCAGGCAGCCCCAGTCTGTCGCAGGTCTCCTGCGTCACGTCGTAGAGCGCGCGCGCGATCGCCTCGTCCGGCGTCTTCAGCTTTCCGGCCTGGTGCAGGCCGAAGAATGGCGTGCCCTCTTCGATCGTCAATTGATAGAGCGACAGATGCTCGGCCGCTTCATCGATGGCGTGGCGGAGTTCGTCCGCCCACATCGCCGGTGACTGGTCGGGGCGGGCATAGATCAGATCGAACGAGTAGCGGTCGAACGAACGGCGTGCGATCGCGACTGCGTCGAGCGCCTCGCGGGCGCTGTGCATGCGGCCCAGTGCCTTCAGCGAGGCGTCGTCAAGCGCCTGGACGCCGAGCGAGACGCGGTTGACGCCGGCGGCGCGATAGCCAGCGAAGCGCGTGGCTTCGACGCTGGTCGGGTTCGCCTCGAGCGTGACTTCGACGTCGTTGGCGACTTTCCAGTGCTTGCCGATCGCATCGAGCACCGCGCCGACGGTTGCGGGCTGCATCAGCGACGGCGTGCCGCCACCGAGGAAGATCGAGGTGACCTCGCGGCCGGGCGCGCGCCGTGCGGTCGTCTCGATCTCGCGTGCGAACGCCGAGGCAAAACGCGCCTCGTCGATCGCGGCATGGCGGACATGGCTGTTGAAGTCGCAATAGGGGCACTTCGACAGGCAGAACGGCCAATGCACATAGACGCCGAAAGCTTCGTTAGCGCGGCTCAAGGCAGATCTCCGCCAGTTTCACGAAAGCGCGGGCGCGATGCGACAGGCCAAGGCCGAGCGGCGGCAGGCCGTGCTTCTCGATGCTGGTCATCTCGCCGAAGGTGCGGTCGTGTCCGTCCGGCAAAAACATCGGATCGTAGCCGAAGCCGGCTGTGCCGCGCGGCGGCCAGATCAGCGTGCCGTCGACGCGCGCTTCGACCTCTTCGAGATGATCGTCGGGCCAGGCGACGCAGAGCGCGGAGACGAAATGCGCCGTGCGCTTGTCGGGCGTGGTTGCGCCGCGCTCCTGCAACAGGCGTTCGATCTGCGCCATCGCCGCGGCAAAATCCTTGTTCGGGCCGGCCCAGCGCGCGCTGTAGATGCCGGGCGCGCCGTCGAGCGCGTCGACCACGATCCCGGAATCATCGGCGAAAGCGGGAAGCTTGGTCGCCTGCGCCGCCGCGACCGCCTTGATCGCGGCGTTGCTGCGGAAATCGGTGCCGGTTTCTTCCGGCTCGGGCAGGCCGAGCTCGCCGGCCGACACCGCCTCGATGCCGTAAGGCGCGAGCAACTCCTTCATCTCGGCGAGCTTGCCGGGATTGTGGGTTGCAATGACGAGCTTTCCGGTGATTCGGCGGTGCATGGGCTTATTGACTACGCCACTGCCAGTTTCTGCAAGTCCACGAGACGCGCGACGCCCTTGCGGGCCAGCGCCATCAGCGCCAGGAACTCGGCTTCCGTGAACGGCTCGCGTTCCGCGGTGCCCTGCACCTCGATGATGCGGCCATCGCCGGTCATGACGAAATTGGCGTCGGTGTCGGCTTCCGAATCCTCGGCATAGTCGAGATCCAGCACCGGTGTGCCCTGATAGATGCCGCAGGAAATCGCCGCGACGTTGTCGCGCATCACGTTGGCCTTGATCATGTTGCGCGCCTTCATCCAGCTGATGCAATCGGCGAGCGCGACCCAGGCGCCGGTGATCGAGGCCGTGCGGGTGCCGCCGTCGGCCTGGATCACGTCGCAATCGACGGTGATCTGGCGCTCGCCGAGCGCTTCGAGATCGACGATGGTGCGCAGCGAGCGGCCGATCAGGCGCTGGATTTCCACGGTACGGCCGCTCTGCTTTCCGGCCGAGGCTTCGCGGCGGGTGCGTTCCAGCGTGGCGCGCGGCAGCATGCCGTATTCGGCGGTGACCCAGCCGCGGCCCTGGCCCTTCAGCCACGGCGGCAGGCGCTCTTCCAGAGTGGCGGTGACCAGCACATGGGTGTCGCCGAATTTCACCAGGCAGGAGCCTTCCGCATATTTGACGACGCCGCGCTCCAGCGTCACGGGGCGCAATTCGTCGGGCGCACGGCGGCTTGGCCGCATGGGAAATCCTCCAAAACTCACGGGAATAGGCTGTTCGCGGTGCTTGTAGGTGGGGTGAGGGTGAGCGGCAAGGCCTTTCAGCCCCCAGGCAACCGCAAAACCCCGCTTGTCAGGGAGCTCCTGGATGGACAAGTTATGAGCATCTGAAGGAGTTGACGTCCGTGGCCCATCACGATCCGATCCATCTGATCGCGCCGCGCGCAGGCCTCGCTCAGCTCAACGAGCGTTCCCGCGACATCTTTCGTCAAATTGTCGAAAGCTATCTCGCCACCGGCGAGCCGGTCGGCTCACGGAACATTTCGCGGCTGATCGCCATGCCGCTGTCGCCGGCTTCGGTCCGCAATGTCATGGCCGATCTGGAACAGCTCGGCCTGATCTATGCCCCGCATACCTCCGCTGGCCGGCTGCCGACGGAACTCGGGCTGCGCTTCTTCGTCGACGCGTTGATGCAGGTCGGCGACCTCAACGAGGCCGAGCGGCAGTCGATCCAGAGCCAGCTCACCTCCGTCGGTCAGGCGCAATCGGTCGAGGCGGCACTGGACCAAGCTCTGACACGGCTGTCGGGCCTGACCCGGGCTGCCGCGGTCGTGCTGACGCCGAAATCCAATGCGCGGCTGAAACACATCGAATTCGTCCGCCTGGAACCGGAGAAGGCGCTGGTGATCCTGGTCGGCGAGGATGGCCAGGTCGAAAACCGCGTGCTGGCGCTGCCGCTCGGAGTTCCCTCCTCCGCGCTCACCGAAGCCGGCAACTTCCTCAATGCCCGGATCCGCGGCCGCACACTGGCCGAGGCCCGGCTCGAGCTGGAAACCGCGCTCGGAGAGGCCCGCGCCGAGCTCGATCAGCTGACCCAGAAGGTGATTTCGGCTGGCATCGCAAGCTGGTCCGGCGGCGAGAGCGAGGACCGCCAGCTCATCGTTCGCGGCCACGCCAATCTGCTCGAAGACCTGCATGCGCTGGAGGATCTGGAACGGGTGCGTCTCCTGTTCGACGACCTCGAGACCAAGCGCGGCGTGATCGACCTGCTCGGCCGGGCCGAGACCGCGGAGGGCGTGCGAATCTTCATCGGAAGCGAGAACAAGCTGTTCTCTTTGTCCGGCTCCTCCACCATCATCTCGCCCTATCGGGATGCGGCCGGCCACATCGTAGGCGTTTTGGGCGTCATCGGCCCGACACGGCTGAATTATGCCCGCGTGATCCCGACCGTGGACTACGCTGCCCGCATCGTCAGCCGCCTCCTGGGCGGCTGACCGGCGTTTCGGCCGATCACGGGCGCTTGATTTTCGGCGTCCGAAGCACGATATCCGGGCGAGAAAAATCCCTGAGACGAGTTTGAAAAGAGAGCCGATGACCGATCGAGACCGGCAACCCGAAGACACGGCCGCTGCGACCGACGAGCCCGTGGTGTCGAAGCCCTACATCATGCCCGACGATCCCGAGCCCGGCTCGGTCGAATTGTTGCAGAAGGAAGCTGCCGAGGCGCGCGACCGCATGCTGCGGACGCTGGCCGAGATGGAGAACCTGCGCAAGCGCACCGCCAAGGAGGTCGCTGACTCCAAGCTCTACGGCGTTACCGGCTTTGCCCGTGACGTGCTCGACATCGCCGACAATCTCCAGCGCGCGCTCGATGCGGTGCCGGCCGAGGCGCGTGCCGCGGCCGATCCCGGCCTGACCTCGCTGATCGAGGGCGTCGAGCTCACCGAGCGTTCGCTGCTCAATGCGCTGGAAAAGCACGGCGTGAAGAAGTTCGATCCGCAGGGCCAGAAATTCGATCCGAACTTCCAGCAGGCGATGTTCGAAGTGCCCGATCCGTCGGTGCCGTCGGGCACCGTGGTGCAGGTCATGCAAGCCGGCTACACCATCGGCGAGCGCGTGCTGCGTCCCGCGCTCGTCGGCGTCGCCAAGGGCGGCCCGAAGGCCGCGCCGGCGGCCAACAGCAACGAGTCGAACGGCGCGGCGAACTGATCCTCATGGTGAGGAGGCGCGAAGCGCCATCTAGCGATGCTTTGCATCGCCGCGAGAACCATGCAGGCCCGGCTCTGGCAGCTCGGCCTTCATCCTTCGAGACGCGCGCGAAGGGCGCGCTCCTCAGGATGAGGGTTTGGCGGCGTAAGCCGCGCTTACGCGCTCACCGCGATATCCGCAGACTGGATCCGCTTCACGCCCGCCTTGGCCATATCGGCCCAGGCTTTTGCCAGCGAGCCCTGCGTGTCGATGCCGCGGCAGGCGTCCTCGACGACATAGACCTCAAAACCCGCCTTGCGCGCGTCGAGCGCGGTCCAGGCGACGCAGAAGTCCGTCGCGAGCCCTGCGACGAAGACGCGCTTGATCTTGCGCGCCTTGAGATAGCCGGCGAGGCCGGTGGAAGTCTTGCCGTCGGCTTCGAGGAAAGCCGAATAGCTGTCGACGTCCTTGTGAAAACCCTTGCGGATGATGAGCTCGGCCTGCGGGATCGAGAGGTCCTTCGAGAGCGAGGCGCCGTCGGTGCCCTGTACGCAATGGTCGGGCCACAGCACCTGCTTGCCGTAGGGCAGGTCGATGGTCTCGAACGGCTTCTTGCCGGAATGCACCGATGCGAACGAGACATGGCCCGGCGTGTGCCAGTCCTGCGTCATCACCACGTTCGAGAACGCCTTGGCCATCTTGTTGATGACGGGCACCACCTGCTCGCCTTCCTTCACCGCGAGGCTGCCGCCCGGAAGAAAGCAGTTTTGCACGTCGATCACGAGCAGCACGGATGCATCATCCGGCTTGATCGAGGCCGCCGCAAAGAGTGCGCTTGGTACGAGGCTCGCGAGCGCCGTCGTCCCCAGAGCTGCCAAGACTTGTCGCCGATCCAGCATCGTTCGCCTCCCTCCAGGATGATCCAACGGGAGGAAAGCCTAGTTCCGTTCGTGTACGAACAGAAGCCCGAAAATGCAGCCGGATCTGGTGAGTGCCTGGGCTGCTAACCCTTGGGCTGGATCCCGTCGCGCACGGCGCGGAAGCGGTTGAAGGCGGTTGTCCACTGGTCGCGCGGAGCGCTGGCAATAATGCGCAGCGAGGCGCCGCCGGTGCTGAAGCGGATCCACTGCACCACCGTCACTGCGGTCTTGTCCTTGCCGCTGACGCCGTCGATCCGGGTCTCGAAACCCTGCTGGCCATTGATGCGGATCGGCTCGGACATGGTGACGCGCGACTCGCGCACGCCGGGGATCTGGAGCGCCGCCTCCTGGGCGAAGCGGGCACGGTCGTCGGCCTGCTGCGGGGTCGCGCCGATCAGGCCGAGGATCATGAACGGCTTCGACTCATAGCCTGTGCTCTCATCGCCGTCGGCCAGGATGATGCTGCTGCCCGGCGCCAGCGTGCGGATGTCCTTGAAGTTGGCAAGATCGGTGATCTTGAACGGCATCAGCGCGATCTGCTCTTCGGCCGCGACCTGCTTGCGGATGACGGTGCTCGCAAACATCTGCCGCACCGCCTCGTCGGTGTAGATCTTGGTCGCATTCTCCGGGATCTGCACGGCGACATAGCCGGAGAAGCCGGCGCCCGGCACGATCATCGAATAGCGTTTTACCGGGGTATCGCCGGCCTTGCCGCTTTCAGTGGTGAAATAGGCAAGGCCCGCGGGGGTCTCGATCTTGTCCGGCTTGACGCCGTTGGCTCCGGCCGGATTGGAATTGAAGGCGCTCGCGACCTCGCCATAGGCAGCCGGCGGCAGCTCGGTGATCAGCACCTTGACGGTGCCGTCCTCGCTCTCGAAGCCCGGAAAAGTCTTGGCCGTGCCGAGTCCGATCAACGGCGCCATGCCGAGGCGCAGCCCGGGCGGGAAAACGGCGTCGGCCGCACAGGCCGGAAATGCTGTGGCGACGAGGAGCGCGAGCGCGGCGAGGGGGCGAATGAGCTTCATGGGCACTCTACTTGGTTCACATTGAGGCCGTTCGATGGTCGGTCATCGGGCCCCTTTGTCGCGTGAGGCAGCCTCGGGCGGCAGTCCGGCCGGTCCGCCTTTTAGCGGGTTTGGCCTCGCTGCAACAGGGCGGTGGCCGGGGGCCGTCAGAGGACCAGACCTGTTAATAATTCCTCACCTGCAAGGGCGGCGAAGCCCGGATATGTTCTTCCAAAACCCAATGTTTTCACGGCTGAAACTTGCGTTCGGTCCTTGCGGGCCCCTCCCCCCCTCCTATATGAGCGTCAACCATCGCAATATCGCGAATGTTTGATCTTAGGGGGTTTCGGTTCGGGTGCCTTCTGGGCCCAGCCAACCTGCCGCAAAAACAAGGATATCAGGACCATGGGAAAGGTCATTGGGATCGACCTCGGCACCACGAATTCGTGCGTCGCCGTAATGGACGGCAAGAACGCCAAAGTCATCGAGAATTCCGAAGGCATGCGCACGACGCCTTCGATCGTCGCCGTCACGGACGACGGTGAGCGCCTCGTCGGCCAGCCCGCCAAGCGCCAGGCCGTTACCAATCCCGAGCGCACCTTCTTCGCAGTGAAGCGCCTCATCGGCCGCCGCTACGACGACCCGATGGTCGAGAAGGACAAGAAGCTCGTTCCGTACAAGATCGTGAAGGCTTCCAACGGCGACGCCTGGGTCGAGGCCGACGGTCAGACCTACTCGCCCTCGCAGGTCTCGGCGTTCATCTTGCAGAAGATGAAGGAGACCGCGGAAGCCCATCTCGGCCAGAAGGTCGACCAGGCCGTCATCACCGTTCCCGCCTACTTCAACGACGCCCAGCGCCAGGCGACCAAGGACGCCGGCAAGATCGCTGGCCTTGAAGTGCTGCGCATCATCAACGAGCCGACCGCGGCCGCGCTCGCCTATGGCCTCGACAAGACCAAGACCGGCACGATCGCCGTGTACGACCTCGGCGGCGGCACGTTCGATATCTCCATTCTCGAAATCGGCGACGGCGTGTTCGAGGTGAAGTCGACCAACGGCGACACCTTCCTCGGCGGTGAAGACTTTGACATGCGCCTCGTGGGTTATCTGGCCGACGAGTTCCAGAAGGAGCAGGGCATCAACCTGCGCAACGACAAGCTCGCGTTGCAGCGCCTGAAGGAAGCCGCTGAAAAGGCCAAGATCGAGCTGTCGTCGACGACGCAGACCGAGATCAACCTGCCCTTCATCACCGCGGACCAGACCGGGCCGAAGCATCTGACGATGAAGCTCACCCGCGCCAAGTTCGAAGCGCTGGTCGACGACCTCGTCCAGAAGACCGTCGAGCCCTGCCGCAAGGCACTGAAGGACGCGGGTCTCACCGCGGCCGAGATCGGCGAAGTGGTACTGGTCGGCGGCATGTCGCGCATGCCGAAGGTCCAGGAAGTTGTGAAGCAGCTGTTCGGCAAGGAGCCGCACAAGGGCGTCAATCCGGACGAAGTCGTGGCGATCGGCGCCGCGATCCAGGCCGGCGTGCTCCAGGGCGACGTCAAGGACGTGCTGCTGCTCGACGTGACCCCGCTGTCGCTGGGCATCGAGACGCTGGGCGGTGTGTTCACCCGCATCATCGACCGCAACACCACGATTCCGACCAAGAAGAGCCAGGTGTTCTCGACCGCAGAGGACAGCCAGAACGCGGTCACCATCCGCGTCTTCCAGGGCGAGCGTGAAATGGCGGCCGACAACAAGATGCTTGGCCAGTTCGACCTGATGGGCATTCCGCCGGCCCCGCGCGGCATGCCGCAGATCGAGGTGACCTTCGACATCGACGCCAACGGCATCGTCAACGTTTCGGCCAAGGACAAGGCCACCGGCAAGGAGCAGCAGATCCGCATCCAGGCCTCGGGCGGCCTGTCGGAAGCCGACATCGACAAGATGGTCAAGGACGCCGAGGCCAATGCCGCGGCCGACAAGCAGCGCCGCGAGGCGGTCGATGCCAAAAATCATGCCGACGCGCTGGTGCACTCCACCGAGAAGGCGCTGGCCGAGCACGGTTCGAAGGTTGCCGAGACCGAACGCCGCGCCATCGAGGATGCCGTCAGCGACCTCAAGGAAGCGCTGAAGGGTGACGATGCCGAGGCGATCAAGGCCAAGACCAACACGCTGGCCCAGGCTTCGATGAAGCTTGGCGAAGCCATGTACAAGCAGCAGGCCGAGGCCGATGCGGCCAAGGACGCTGCGAAGGACGACGTCGTCGACGCGGAATTCACCGAAGTCGACGACGACAAGAACAACAAGAAGTCTGCATAAGCCCGCGAGGGTCATGATGCGGACGGCTTGGACCCCACACGCTTCACTGGCCTCCCCCCTCAGGGGGGAGGCCTTCGTGTTGGGCTCGACGGGGCGCAGTCCTGTTAAGATCGTCCCCGTTACGATCGATCAATTCCCAGCACTTATGCCCAACGCTGCCATGCAACCCTCTGCCGCAAGGCGGAAGGCTGCCTATATCGTCGCGTGGCGGCGTTGTTTCGCCCCGACTTGAATCGCGATTGGATAGACCGGGTCAGACATGTCCACCAAGCGCTGCTATTACGAAACCCTCGAAGTCGAACGCTCCGCCGACGATTCCGTCCTGAAATCGTCGTTCCGCAAGCTTGCGATGAAATTTCATCCCGACCGCAATCCGGGAGATGACACCAGCGAAGTCCGCTTCAAGGAAATCAACGAGGCCTACGAGGTCCTCAAGGACAAGGACAAGCGCGCGGCCTATGACCGGTTCGGCCATGCTGCCTTCGAGCAGGGCGGTCCTGGTGGCGGTGCAGGTTTCGGCGCGGGCTTCGCGTCCTCCTTCTCCGACATTTTCGAGGATTTGTTCGGCATGGCCGGACAGCGCGGTCGCGGCGGCCGCGAGCGCGGCGCCGACCTGCGCTACAACATGGAAATTACGCTCGAGGAAGCCTTCGGCGGCAAGACCGCGCAGATCGAGATCCCGGTCTCGGTCACCTGCGAGGCCTGCTCGGGCATCGGCGCCAAGGCCGGCACCAAGCCGAAGACCTGCTCGACCTGCGGCGGCGCCGGCCGCGTACGGCAGTCGCAGGGCTTCTTCACCCTCGAGCGCACCTGCCCCGGCTGTCAGGGCCGCGGCCAGATGATCGAGGACGCCTGCCCCTCCTGCTCAGGCCAGGGCCGCGTCACCCGCGAGCGGAATCTGTCGGTCAACATTCCCCAGGGTGTCGAGGACGGCACCAGGATCAGGCTCGCTGGCGAGGGCGAGGCGGGTGTCCGCGGCGGCCCGCCCGGCGACCTCTACATCTTCCTGTCGCTGGCCCAGCACCAGTTCTTCCAGCGCGACGGCGCCGATCTACATTGCCGCGTGCCGATCTCGATGGTGACCGCAGCCCTTGGCGGCGAATTCGAGGTGCCGACCATCGACAAGGGCAAGGCCAAGGTGAAGGTCCCCGCCGGAACCCAGTCGGCCCGCCGATTCCGCATTGCATCAAAAGGCATGCCGGTGCTGCGCTCGCGCCAGATGGGCGATATGTACGTCCAGGTCGTGGTCGAGACCCCGCAAAACCTCACCAAGAAGCAGCAGGAATTGCTGGCCGAGTTCGAAAAGCTCTCCTCTGGCAACACCCAGCCGGAATCCGAGGGCTTCTTCACCAAGGTCAAGGATTTCTTCGGTAATCGGGCGAATTGACCCGGCTTGACCGTATCGTCTTCGGCCTATACGTCTTTGTGACCATTTTCTGACACGCCGCGGTCACGCGGTCCCGTCCGGTCCTGACATGCCATTGCCATCGTCCGCGCGTGCGTTGAAGAAGCCTCGTCTTGATGACGAGGTGCGCTTTCTAAGGTCGTGGATCGAAAAGCCCCTCCACATGGGCGCGGTGATGCCTTCGGGTAAGCTGCTCGCACGGACCATGGCCCGTTACGTCGACATGAACTCGGACGCACCGGTGGTCGAGCTCGGCCCCGGCACCGGCGCCATCACCTCGGCGCTGGTCGAGCGTGGTGTGGACCAGAAACGTCTCGTCCTCGTCGAATACAATCCCGGCTTCTGCGCTTTGCTGCGCGATCGCTATCCGCAGGCCAAGGTGGTGCAGGGCGACGCCTATCGCCTGCGCGATACGCTCTGGAACGTCTTGAGCGCGCCGGCCTGCGCCGTCGTCTCCGGCCTGCCGCTGGTGACCAAACCGATGCTGACACGGCTGCGGCTCATCCGCGACGCGTTCACGGCGCTCGCGCCCGGCGCGCCCTTCGTCCAGTTCACCTATGCGGTGGTGCCGCCGATCCCGAAATCGCTGCCTGGCGTGTCCACAGAGGCCTCGGAACGAATCTGGATGAACCTTCCGCCGGCCCGCGTCTGGGTGTATCGCAAGGATTAATTCCGCCGGCTTCCTTCTTTGCGCGGCGGGCTGGTTTCGCCGAACGCATTGGATTGGATGTCAGCACCCAAAATCCTGGTCATTCCCGGCTCGCTGCGCACCGGCTCGCACAATGCGAAGCTGGCGGCGGTCGCCGCGTATGAATTCGCCCAGGCCGGCGTCGACATCACCCGCATCTCGCTCGCCGATTTTCCGCTGCCGATCTACGACGGCGACCTCCAGGCCAAATCCGGCGTGCCCAAGCATGCAGTCAACCTCAAGCGCATGATTGGCGCGCATCATGGCGTTCTGATCGTCACGCCCGAATACAATGCTTCGGTGCCGCCGCTCCTGAAGAACGCGATCGACTGGGTCAGCCGCGTGCAGGATCCGCACGAGGCGCGCGGCGAGGTGTTCCGCAACCGCGCCTTCGCGCTCGCCGGCGCCTCGCAGAGCCGGCTTGGCAGCGCCCGTGCACTCCAGGCGTTGCGGCTGATCCTGACCTCCTGCCACGCCAATGTGATCGCCAGCCAGCTCACGCTCGCCTTTGCCGGAGAGGCCTATGACGATATGGACAGGCTGAAGAACCAGGGCGATATCGACGCCATGAGGGAGATGGTGCGGCAGTTGATCGACATTTCTCAACGCATGATGTGAGGTGACATGACGCCAGCCGAAATCGCCCCAAAAGACCGCCTGATCGTCGCGCTCGATCTGCCGAGCCCGGAGGCCGCGGAGGCGATGATCAACCGTCTCGGCGACACCGTCACCTTCTACAAGATCGGCTACCAGCTCGCTTATGCCGGCGGCCTGCCGCTGATCGGCAAGCTTGCCGACAAGGGCAAGAAGGTGTTCGCCGATCTCAAGATGCACGACATCGGCAATACGGTGACGCGCGGGGTCGAGAGTGTCGCCAGGCTGGGTGCGACCTTCCTCACAGTGCATGCCTATCCGCAGACCATGAAGGGCGCCGTCGAAGGCCGCGGCAGCGCCAGCCTGAAGATTCTCGCCGTCACGGTGCTGACCTCCTACAACGATGACGATCTCCATGCGGCCGGTTACCGGCTCGGCGTCTCCGAGTTGGTCGAGGCGCGCGCGCAGCAGGCACAGGTGCTTGGCGTCGATGGTCTCGTCTGCTCGCCCGAGGAAGTCGGCAGCTTGCGCAAGATCGTCGGCCACCAGATGAGTCTGGTCACCCCCGGCATCCGGCCGGCGGGCGCAGCGAGCGGTGACCAGAAACGCATCATGACGCCGGGCCGCGCGATTGCGGCCGGCGCAGATTATCTCGTCGTCGGGCGGCCGGTGGTGGAAGCCACGGATCCCAAGGCTGTCGCAGAGGCCATCCAGGCCGAAATCGCACAGGCGCTTGGCTAACCAACAACACAGGGAGAAGAACAATGGCAAAGGGCTACTGGATCGGACGCGTCGACGTGAGCAATGACGAGGGCTACAAGCCCTACGCCGTCGCCAACGGTCCGATCTTCAAGAAATGGGGCGCCCGCTTCGTCGTCCGCGCCGGCAAGTTCACCACCGTCGAAGGCGCCAGCCGTACCCGCAACGTCGTGATCGAATTCCCGGACTACGAGACCGCGATCGCCTGCTACAACTCGCCGGAATACCAGGCCAACATCAAGGTGCGCCAGCCGCATTCGCTGGCCGACCTTATCATCATCGAGGGCTATGACGGCCCGCAGCCGTCAGACGGCTGAGCCGCGAGCTTTCGCTTACCCTCCCCTGGAGGGGGAGGGTCGATCGCGCGTAGCGCGAGCGGTGTGGGGTGATCTCTCAACTCGGGCATTGTTCGTTGCGGAGGGACTGTCACCCCACCCCGTCACGCAATCTCGCTTTGCTCGATCGCGTGCCGACCCTCCCCCTTCAGGGGAGGGTGGGAGCACGCCGCGCTGTGTCCCCTCGGTTGCCGGAACTGCCTCCCGCCGCTACAACGGCCGTGAGAGGATCACACCATGTCCGAGATGCGCTTGATTGTTGCTGGAGCTGGCGGCCGGATGGGCCGGGCGCTGATGCGGGCGATTGCCGATACCAAAGGCGCGGTTGTGGCCGGCGCGCTGGAGGCGCCGGGCTCGGAGCTGCTCGGCAAGGACGCCGGCGCGCTCGCGGGGCTGCCGGCCAATGGCATCAAGCTCTCTGCCGATCTCTGGGCGATGTCGAAGGACGCCGACGGCATTCTGGATTTCACGGTGCCGGCGGCGACCATTGCCAATGTTGCGATCGCGGCCGAGCGCGGCCTCGTGCATGTCATCGGCACGACCGGCCTGTCGGCCTCCGACAACGCCGTGATCAAGAGTGTGACCAACCGCGCCGTCGTCGTGCAATCCGGCAATATGAGCCTGGGCGTCAATTTGCTCGCTGCCGTCGTCAAGCGTGTCGCCAAGGCGCTCGACGAAAGTTTTGATATCGAAGTCGTGGAAACGCACCACCGCATGAAAGTCGATGCGCCCTCCGGCACCGCGCTGATGCTAGGCCAGGCGGCGGCCGCCGGCCGCGGCATCTCACTTGAGGAGCATGCGGCGCGCGGCCGCGACGGCATAACCGGCGCGCGGCGGCCCGGCGACATCGGCTTTGCCTCCTTGCGCGGCGGCACCGTCGCCGGCGAGCACAGCGTGACCTTCCTCGGTCAGTTCGAGCGCCTGACGCTGTCGCATCTGGCCGAGGACCGCATGCTGTTCGCCCATGGCGCGCTGAAGGCGGCACTTTGGGCGCATGGCAAGAAGCCGGGACACTACTCCATGGCCGACGTGCTCGGTCTCGCAGATATCTGAACGAGCTGGAGCATGATCCGGAAAAGTGTGAAGCGGTTTTCCGACAAGATCATGCTTAAACAATAACCTAAACGGAAAGCAGTCAATGAGCGAACGTCTTCTCGTGCTCGTGCGCCACGGCCAGAGCGAATGGAATCTGAAGAACCTGTTCACGGGGTGGAAGGATCCTGATCTCACCGAGCTCGGCGTCACGGAAGCCAGGGAGGCTGGTCGCAAGCTGAAGGCGCAGGGTCTCGTGTTCGACGTCGCCTACACCTCGGTGCTGACACGCGCGCAGCACACGCTCGACCTCATCCTCGGTGAGCTCGACCAGAAAGGCTTGCCCACCAGCAAGGACCTCGCGCTGAACGAGCGCGACTATGGCGATCTCTCCGGCCTCAACAAGGACGACGCCCGCAAGAAATGGGGCGAGGATCAGGTGCTGATCTGGCGCCGCTCCTACGACGTGCCGCCGCCCGGCGGCGAAAGCCTGAAGGACACGCTGGCGCGCGCGCTGCCCTATTACGTGCAGGAGATTCTGCCCGCCGTGCTCAATGGCAAGCGCACCCTGGTTGCAGCCCACGGCAATTCGCTGCGTGCGCTGATCATGGTGCTGGAAAAACTCTCGCCCGAAGGCATCTTGAAGCGCGAACTGGCCACCGGCGTGCCGATCATCTACCGGCTCAATGCGGACTCGACCGTGGCCTCGAAGCTGGATCTGGCGGGCTGAGCGCTTCGCCTCTCCCCGCGTGCGGGGCGAGGGAGAAGACTTACTGCATCCCCAGCTGCCCCGCCTCCCAGCCCAGCATCGCCTGCTTGCGGGTAATGCCCCAATGATAGCCGGTGAGGGTGCCACTTTTGCCGAGTGCGCGGTGGCAGGGCACGACGAAGGACACCGGATTCTTGCCGATCGCGGCACCGACCGCGCGCGAGGCTTTCGGGTTGTTGATGTTGCAGGCGATGTCCGAATAGGACACTGCGCGTCCCATCGGGATTTTCAACAAGGTCTCCCACACCCGCACCTCGAAATCGGTGCCGATCATCACCACGCGCAAGGGCTGGTCCGGCCGCCACAGCTTTGTGTCGAAGATGCGCTGGGCGAGCGGGGCGGTGCCTTCGTGATCCCAAACGTAAGTTGCGTTCCGCCAGCGCCGCGTCATGTCGGCAAGCGCGGCCTTCTCCTCGCCGGGATCGGCGAAGGCCAGGCCCGACAGACCGCGATCGGTCGCGATCACGATGGCGGTGCCGAACGGCGAGGGATGAAAGCCGTAGCGCAAGGTGAGGCCTGCGCCGCCATTTTTCCACTCGCCCGGCGACATCGCTTCGTGGGTGACGAAGAGATCGTGCAGCCGGCCCGGACCTGAGAGACCCGAGTCGAGCGCCGCGTCGAGAATGCTGGCGGAATCCCGTAGCAGCCCCTTGGCATGGTCGAGCGTCAACGCCTGCATGAAAGCCTTCGGCGTGATCGAGGCCCAGCGGCGGAACAGGTGGTGCAGCTCATCCGGCGTGACGCCGGCCGCATCCGCCATCGCCTCGATGGTCGGCTGCGCGCGCCATTTCTCCGAAATGAAGGCGATCGCCCGGCGCACGGAATCGTAGTCGCGCAGCGCGGCGTTCTGGGAACCTGGCTTGGCCAGGCGCTGGTCATGTATCGCGAGTGTCATCATGACCGCAAATGTAGGAGAGAGGGCGGCTCGAAACCACCCGATTTCCGATCGCCGGTCAGCCGATCGGGTTGTAGGTCGGGCCGCGCCTTGCGGCGTTCAGCGCCTCTATCAAGGCTTTGTAAAAACTAGCCTTTTCGTCCGGCCCCAAGAAGCCGGCGATCAGGAGCCGGCGGCCGCGCGAGATCAGATAGAGGTGCTCGATGCCAAAGTCCTCGTCGACCTCCTGGTCGAGCCGGACCCAGAGCGGGTTGAACGTCCATTCGGCGACCTGGCCGCGATGGCTGACGCGCCGCACGCGCAACTCCGATGACGTGACGACGATCTCTTCGCTTGCCCGCGCCGTGCGGAAATTGACCTTGAAGGCCCACCAGACCACCAGAACGTCGAGGCCGAAGAAGCCAAGCACCGGCCAGGCCCCCATCATCAGGAAGACCATCCCGGTGACGAAGCCGACCGCGCTCAAGAACAGCATCACGGCGAGAAAGCCGGTGCGATTGAGCGAACGGTGCGGCGTCAGCCGCGCGGAGAGGATCTGCACCTCGCCCTGACCCTCAGAGTCCTGGCCAGACTCCTGGCGCTCAATTTCGTTGCCTGTGCTCATCGTCCCTCAGTATATCCCGATCATGGCGAAAATCATCCGCAAGCCGGCCCCGCGCAAAGCGGCCGTGACGAAGAAAACGGCAAAGACAGCCGCCGCGAAGCCGAAGGCGCCCGCGAAGGCGGTGAAGACCAAGGCCATCAAACCCTGGACTCCGGCTGAGATTCACGAGGCCTTCAGCCGTTTCCGCAAGGCCAATCCGGAGCCGAAGGGTGAGCTCGAGCATCTCAATCCGTTTACGCTGCTGGTTGCCGTCGTGCTGTCGGCGCAGGCGACCGACGCCGGCGTCAACAAGGCGACACGCGCATTGTTTGAGGTCGCCGATACCCCGCAAAAAATGCTCGACCTCGGAGAGGAGCGCCTGCGCGACTACATCAAGACCATCGGCCTCTACCGCACCAAGGCCAAGAACGTCATTGCGCTGTCGGCCAAGCTGCTCGTCGAGTTCGGCGGCGAGGTGCCGCGCACGCGCGCGGAGATCGAGTCATTGCCCGGCGCGGGGCGCAAGACCGCCAATGTCGTGCTCAACATGGCCTTTGGCGAGCACACCATGGCGGTCGACACACATGTCTTCCGCGTCGGCAATCGCACCGGGCTTGCGCCCGGCAAGACGCCGCTCGAGGTCGAGCTCGGGCTGGAAAAAGTCATCCCGTCCGAATTCATGCTGCATGCACATCACTGGCTTATCCTGCATGGCCGTTACACCTGCCTCGCGCGCAAGCCGCGCTGCGAGGTATGCCTGATCAATGATCTTTGCCGGTGGCCCGAGAAGACGGTCTGAGGCAGTATTCGCCGCCGTTCCGGAACGATGTGAAGCAAGTCTGTTTTTGAGGTCATGTCGTGAGTCAACAGGAACAAGTTTCGCCGCCTCCCGCCGCTCCGGCACCGGCGATGCAATCCAAGCCAACGCGGCGGCCGGCGAGCTCGCTGTGGAGTCGGCTCGCGATCCCGCTGTTTGCTGTGATCGTCGCGCTTGCCTTCGTCGCGCTGGCGACGCTGCGCTTCGACGAATGGGTCGGCAATGCAGTGATCCAGACCACCAATGATGCGTATGTGCGTGCCGAGCTGACGCGGCTGGCAAGCCGTGTTTCGGGCGAGGTGCTGACCGTTGCGGTGACCGACTTCCAGCGCGTCAAGGCCGGCGATCTCCTGATCCAGATCGACCCCGCCGATTACGAGGCCCAGGTCGCGCAGTCCGAGGCCGCGGTTGCCGCAGCCCAGGCCGTACTCGACAATCTGGCTAATCAGATCGAGCTGCAATATGCGACGATCGCCCAGGCCGCGGCCGCGCGTCTGTCGGCGGAAGCGTTAGAGGTCGAGGCCAAGCAGGAGCAGGAGCGCCAGCAATCGCTGACGCAGACCGAATCCGGCACGCGGCAGCGGTTCGAGCAGGCGGTCGCGGGCTATGCCAAGGCGCAGGCCGACGTGCGCGCGAGCCGCGCCGTGATCGCAGCCCAGCAGCACCAGCTCGAAGTCCTGCAAGGCACCAGGAAGCAGCGCGCCGCGGATCTCGACGCCACCAAGGCGACGCTGGCGAGCGTGAAGCTCAAGCTTGGTTATACGAAGATCACGGCGCCGTTCGATGGCGTCGTCGGCGAGCGTCAGGTGCAGCCCGGCGACTACGTCAACATCGGCACCAACCTCATCAACGTGGTGCCGCTGCCAAATGTCTATGTGATCGCGAACTACAAGGAGACCCAGCTCACCCACGTGCAGCCGGGCCAGCCGGTCGAGATCACCGTCGACAGTTTTCCGCGCGAAAAGCTGCGCGGCAAGGTCGAACGCATCGCGCCGGCGACCGGTGCGCAGGTCGCGCTGCTGCCGCTTGACAACGCCACCGGCAACTTCACCAAGGTCGTGCAGCGCATTCCCGTGCGAATCCAGTTCGACGACAACCAGCCGTTGCTGGCGCGGCTGGTGCCGGGCATGTCGGTCGTCACCAGCATCAACACCGCGGGCACGAATGGCGCAAAATGACGACGCCAGTCGCGGCCCGCTCTCGCGCGGCGGCATCGCGCCACAGCCGCTGTTTGCCGTGGCGGCGGTGCTGCTCGGCTCGTTCCTCGCCAATTTCGACAGCCGGCTGACCACTGTCGGGCTGCCTGACTTGCGCGGCGCGTTCTCGCTCACCTTCGACGAAGGCGCGTGGCTTTCCACCGCCGGCATCGGTTCGCAGATATTCATCGCGCCCGCGGTGGCCTGGCTTGCGACGGTGTTCGGCCTGCGGCGTGTGCTTGGTATCCCGAGCCTGATCTATGCCGCAGTCTCGCTGATCATTCCCTTCGTTCGCGATTATCCGACGTTGCTTGTGCTCAGCGCCGTGCATGGTCTGTTGCTGGGCACCTTTGTGCCGGCAACACTGATGATCGTATTCCGCAATCTGCCGATCCGCTGGTGGCTGCCGGCGATCTCGATCTACTCGATCCGCGTCGGATTTGCGCTCGATACCTCGAGCTCGCTGGTTGGCTTCTATGTCGACCATCTCGGCTGGCAGTGGCTGTATTGGCAGAGCGTCGTGATCGCGCCCCTGATGGGCCTGATGGTCTATCTCGGCACACCGAACGAGCCGGTCAATCGCGCCTTGCTGCGCGAGGCCGACTGGGGTGGCATGCTGCTGCTCGGCGCATCGGTGTCGATGATCTATGCCGGCCTCGACCAGGGCAATCGCCTGGACTGGCTGGGCTCCGGCACGGTGATGGCGCTGCTCGTCGCCGGCGCGGCGTTGTTCGTGGCCTTCGTCATCAACGAGGTATTGGCTCGACGGCCATGGGCGCATGTGAACGTGCTGTTCTCGCGCAATGTCGGGCTGTCGCTGGTCGTGATCCTGCTCTACACGCTGACGTCGCTCTCCAACTCGTCGCTGGTGCCGAACTTCCTCGGCAATATCGGCCTGCTCAGGCCGGAGCAAAGCGGCCTGTTGCTGCTCACCTACGGCGCGCTGCCGATGTTCGTGCTGGTGCCCATTTCAATCTGGCTGCTCCGCCATTTCGATGCCCGCGCGGTGACCGTGCTCGGATTTGCCTGCTTCGCCGCCGCCAATCTCTGGGGCACCCAACTCACCCATGACTGGGCGCGCGAAGACTTCATCGGCATTGTGCTGCTGCAATCGGTCGGTCAATCGACGACGCTGCTGCCGATCATCATCATGGCGCTGTCGAATTCAGATCCCAGCCGCGCCACCTCCTTTGCCGCCTATATCCAGATCATGCGGCTCGGCGGTGCAGAGATCGGCGTGGCGCTGATGGGAACGTGGCTACGCGTCCGCGAGCAGGTCCATTCCTTCTATATCGGCCAGCATATTCTCACCGGCGAGGTCGATGTGGTGCGCGCGCTGAAGCAGCTTGCCGATCGTTTCGCTGCCCATGGCGCGGCCTCCGCGCCGGCGCGTGCGGTCGGTACGCTCGCGGGTTTCGTTCAGCGCGAGGCCAATGTGCTCGCTTATATCGACGGCTTCTGGCTGTGCTTCTGGCTGGCGATGGCCGCGCTCGGCTTCATCGCGTTGATCACCCGCGCGCCGCCGGGCCCGTTCACGCCGGCGCCGTTCGGCTTCGCCAAGATGCTGCTGCGCAAATGTGGAGTGCAGGTCGCGTAGCGCCCGGTCACCTCTCCCGCAAGCGGGAGAGGGAGCGCACCGTCCACGCGGATTGTACATTCACCGCATCTGCCGCGCCGGCTCGATCAGCTCGGGCCGCGATCCGGACAGACGCTTGTGCATGTGAACCATGAAGGCCATGCCGAAGATCGGCGTCGCCAGATTGACGATCGGGATCGAGACGAAGGCCGCGATGACCAGGCCGGCGGTGAAGATGGTCGCGGCGTTGTCGCGCCGCATCGCCCTGGCCTCATCCGGGGAGCGGAAGCGCATCGCCGCGAGCTCGAAATATTCGCGGCCCAACAGCCAGGCGGCGGCGAGGAAGAAGATCAGGAATCCCGCGCCGGCCAGGAACACGAAGGGCAGTGCGATCAGATAGACCAGGATCGTCAACAGCGCAGTCTTGATGCCCTCATGGATCGCCTGGCTGAACGGCAGGGCGACGCCCGGCCGCTCGGCGGGATAATATTCGCGCTCGACGATATCGGCGACGTCGTCGACGAACAGGCTCGCCACCAGCGAGGTGATCGCAGGCATCAGGAAGACGCTGCCGAACACGACGCCAAGACCCGCCGCGATCGAGATGATCCAGGCGAGCACTTCCAGCGACGAGTGCCAGCTGGGCCCGAGCAGGCCCTCGAGCCAGACCTCGCCGTAGGTAGCAAACCAGCTGAGCAAGCGCTGCAGCCCGATCGCCAGCACGACGATCAGCACCAGCGCAAGCCCGATCGATCGCCACAGGATCGAGCGCATCGGCGGCGACATCATTTGCGACAGCGCCTTGACGGCGGCATCCAGCATGGAACACCCTCTCACGAATTCACCCGCGAGAGGTAGACACCCCAGGCCGCTTCGGCAAGGGACGCTGACCTAGCAGGGCCTGCGGCTCAAGGTTCTGCCGCGATGCTGGCCCAGCAGGTGATGGCGCTGCAGACCGTGCTCCAGCGGCCAAACCCCTTGTAGATCTGGGCGGCGACCTGTTCCTGCTGCTTCAGGGTGCCCTCGGCCTTGATCTGCGGATCGGAAACGTTGCGGATCGCGAGCCAGCGCGGTGCCTTGGCGCCCAGTTCCTGGGCCACGAGGCCGAGGATGGCGTCGCCCATTTCGGAGACGTCGCCGAGCCCCTGGAGATGGAAATGATTGTCCGAGGTGTCGAAACCGAAGAAATCGGTGGTCACCACGGAAGACGACAGCCCGCTCGGCTTGACGACAAAAATCTTCGGCGCCCTGGTGTTGTCCTTCGGCAATTGCCCGGCATTGGCCTTGAACAGCGTCTTGGCCTGCGCAAACTTTTTCGTCACGGCAGACTTGCTGGAGAAATGCTCCTGCGCAAAGGGCTGCTTCTTGAACTTCGACAGGCAGTCGAACCGGACGATCGGGCTGACGACGACGTCGCCGACCTCGACCGCCTTGCCGATGCCGCCGGCCGTGCCGGTGGTGATGACGAGGGTGGGCTGCACCTCGGTGACGATCTGGCGCCAGACGTCGATGTTGGGCAGCTGCGGGCCGTCCTGCGACATGTGCGAGTCGGATTTGAAGACCACGACCTTCTTCTTGCCGATCGTCGTGGTCCAGAAGGTGCCGAGCCGCTTCAGCTCCCTGGCCGGACAGCCGTTGCGCATCTTCTTGGAGATCGTTGCGTAATTGTGCGTATAGGGCACGTAGTCGTTGCGGGAATCCTTGCCCGGCGTCAGTACGCGGCTGAGCGCGTGGCCCTCGTCAACGGTCCAGGTCACGACCAGAACGTCGGCGCGCGGCAGCGGGCCCTTGCCGTTGCCCTTCGGCTTCGGCCCGGTCTGCGGCGCGAGCCCCTTGGGCCAGGGAATGTCGGTGAAGCGCGACAGCCCGGTCGCGGTCGAGAAGGCCATGAACGCGCGGCCCTCGGCGGATTCGGAATCGAAATCGATGATCTCGCGCTGGAAGTCCTCCGCCTTGACCTTCGTGGTCTTCTTCACGGCGGCGTCCGCGATGCGCTTGACCGTAAAGGTCTCGCGCGGCGGCGGTGTCGTGATCGGATCGAACCCAAGATTTCTCTCAACCCATTTTCGGTCGGCCAGCATCGCATCGTCTCCGCCAATTGTTTTTGACAAACGTCTGATTTCGACAAACGTCTTTCATTGGTCGGCCAAGCGAGCCGACGGTTGCAATCTTAGATCGAATTCTTGGGCAGCGAATGGTCCGGGCTATTGACCGATTCCGTGCCGATCTGAGCCTGCCGAGGATTTCCACTGACAAATAAGGGTTATTCTGAAAAAAATATCGCTCAATATCTGAACCAATTCGCGGCTGAGATTACACCTATAGTTGAGGTGAGGCAATCTACCTTCCAATCACGAACGGAGGACGTCATGACAAGCTCGACTAAGCGTGTCGCGCTGGTGAACAGCGCGCGGAAATTGCCGAAGGGCGCCAAGCTCGTCAGCGCGGCCGACCCCAAGCAGGAAATCGAGATCAGCGTTCGCCTGCGCGCGAAGCGTGCCGACGACGAGCAGGTGATGGCGCTCGGTGCGCAACCGCCGCGCGAGCGGCAATATCTTTCCCGCGCCGAGTTTGCCGACGAGATGGGCGCCGATACGGCCGACGTCGCCAAGATCGACGATTTCGCTCATCATCACGATCTCAACGTCAAGAGCGTGCACCTGGCCTCCCGCACGGTGAAGCTGACCGGCACGGTGAAGGCGATGAGCGCGGCCTTCGGCGTCAAGCTCAACAAGGTCAGGCACGATGGGGCGACCTATCGCATGCGCAAGGGCAACGTGCAGATCCCGGCGGAGCTCGAGGGCATCGTGGTCGGCGTGCACGGCCTGGACAACCGGCCGGTGGCGCAGCCGCATTTCCGGCGCAGGACAGCGAGGAAGGGCGCGACCGCGCGCGCGGGGCAGGGCGGCAGCTTCTCGGTCGAGCAGATCGCCCAGCTCTATAACTTTCCCGACGGCGAGACCGGCGCCGGCCAGTGCATCGCCATCATCGAACTCAACGACATCGACCAGAGGGGCCACCCCACGGGCGCCGGCTACAAGACCTCGGACCTGAAGACCTTCTTCAAGAAGGCGGGCATCCCGATGCCACAGATCGCGCCCGCAAGCGTCGACGGCGGCGCCAACAAGCCCGGCCATTCCGATGCCGACGGCGAAGTCGTGCTCGACATCGAGGTCGCCGGTGCCATCGCACCCGGCGCCAAGATCGTGGTCTATTTCGCGCCGAACACCACCAACGGCTTCATCGACGCGGTGAAGGCCGCGGTCCACGACACCGCGCGAAAGCCCTCGGTGATCTCGATCAGCTGGGGCGGACCGGAAGATCCGGCCGGCTCGCAGCAATTCGTCGACGGCCTGAACGAGGCGATCCGTGATGCCGCCGCGATGGGCGTCACCGTCTGCGTCGCCTCCGGCGACAACGGCTCGGCGGACATGGCGCAGGGGTGGGATGGCAAGCCGCACGCCGACTTCCCGGCCTCCAGCCCGTTCGCGCTCGCCTGTGGCGGAACGAACCTGAGGGCCCCGAACGGCGCGATCACCGAAGTCGTCTGGAACGGTGGCCCGCAAGATGGTGCGGGTGGTGGCGGCGTCAGCATCGTGTTCCCGCGGCCGCAATACCAGGCCCATGCGCATGTGCCGAAATCACCGTCGCATTCGGTCGGTCGCGGCGTGCCCGACGTCGCCGGTGACGCCGATCCGGCGACCGGCTACCAGATCTTCCTCAACGGCGTCGTCACCACCATTGGCGGTACCAGCGCGGTGGCGCCGCTGATGGCCGGATTGATCGCCCGCATCAACGAAGCCACGACCAAGAAATTCGGCAAGACGGTCGGCTTTATCAACCCGCTGATCTACGCCTCGCACGCGCAAGGCGTGTTCCGCGACATCACGGTCGGTAACAACGACATCACCGGCTCCCTCCACGGCATGTACAAGGCCGGCCCCGGCTGGGACGCCTGCTCCGGCCTCGGCGTCCCCAACGGCGCGGCGTTGCAGAACCTGCTCGCGGCGTGATCAAGTAGAGGCTCTCTCCTCTCCCTCTCCCCGTTCTTACGGGGAGAGGGAAAGACCACTCACATCGCGTCCAGCGGCTTGCCGCGCACGTTCGGACCGAACAGCGTCATCGCGATCACCACGATCAGCATCGCCGCAGTGATCAGGCCGAACACGCCGGTGACGCCGGCTTCCTTCAGCATGTAGGCGACGATGAAGCCCGAGAACGTCGCGCTCAGCCGGCTCATCGAATAGACGAGGCCGGAGGCCTGCGCCCGGATCTGCGTCGGGAACACCTCGGTCTGGTAGGCGTGATAGGCGTAGGACATCGTGGTGTTGCAGGCCGTCAGCAGCACGCCGCAGACGATCAGCACGCCAGGCTCGGTCAATTGCGCGAACGCCATGCCGAAGACGATGATGGCAACGCAGGCGCCGGCGATGATCCATCGGCGCTCGAACCTGTCGGCGAAGCTTGCGGCGAGCAGCGGCGCGATCGGATAGGCGAAGGCGACGATGAAGGAATATTGCAGGCTCTTGGTGACAGTGATGCCCTTCTCGACCAGCAGCGTCGGCACCCAATTGGCGAAGCCATAGAAGCCGAAAGCCTGGCACAAATTGAACACCATGAACAGGACGACGAGCGAGAGATAGGGCGGACGGAACAGATCGGCGAAACCAACGCGCGCGGCCGAATGTGCCGCCTGGTGCGTGGACGACATCAGGGGGCGTGAGCCTGCGCCGCCACTGGCAGCCTCCAGCGTCGTCAGGATGCGAAACGCCTCCTTGTTGCGGCCATGGCGCGCAAGCCAGAGCGGGCTCTCGGGCAGGAACAGCCGCAGCACCCAGACGATCATGCTGGCGGCGGCGCCGATCAGCACCACCCAGCGCCAGCCCTCGATGCCGTAAGGCGCGAGCGGCACCAGCCACCAGGCGAGGAAGGCGACGACGGGGACGGCGATGAACATGATCGACTGGTTCACCGCAAAGGCGCGTCCGCGCATCCGGCTCGGCACCATCTCGGTGATGTAGGCGTCGATGGTGATGACCTCGACGCCGATGCCGATGCCGGCCAGGAAGCGCCAGAACAAGAGGCCCTCCGGGGAGGTCTGGCAGGCCATGATCACGGATGCCGCGGTGTAGCCGAGCAGCGCAAAGGTGAAGATGGCGCGGCGGCCAAAGCGGTCGGCGAGGAAGCCGAGGAAGAAAGTCCCGACGAACAGGCCGGCAAAGGTCGCGGCGACAAAGGCGCCGATGCCGGAGAAGCCGAAAAAGGCCGTTGTCGTCGTGCTCAACAGCCCGCTGCGGCTCAGGCCCGGCGCGATGTAGCCGGTGAGGAACAAATCGTAGATCTCGAAGCAGCCGCCGAGCGAGAGCAGGATGACGAGCTGCCAGACGTAAGCTGTCCCTGGCATCGCCTCGAGCCGTCGCGAGATCTCGCCGGGCCCGGATGGCGCAGCGCCGAGCTCAAAGCCTGTGTCGATGCCGACAACGCTCATGATGTCCTCCCCGTGGCGCGCGGATCGCGCGCGGTTGCCGGCGGCTCATCTCTGTTTTTTTCGCAAGCTCTGCCGGACCGCCATGTTGGCGGGTCGAAGCCAGAAATCCAGAAGAACATATCGATGGGAGCGTTCGAGATTTTCGAACTCGGGCGCACTTCTCCCTCTCCCGTGCTTACGGGGAGAGGGCGGGGTGAGGGGCTCTCTCCGCGAACTCGTCGCTCACCATCTTCGCGGATGCAGCCCCTCACCCCAACCCTCTCCCCGTAAGAACGGGGCGAGGGAGCGCACCGTTGCTGCAGTGCCCATTTCGTGTCCTCAGCCCGCTAGCGTCGCCTGCCAGCCGCCGCTGCGGACCTGCTCGGCGATCAGCGCGAGCATGAGGCGGCGCATCTCTTCCATCGCATAGGTCATCGGGCGATTGCGCAGGCGGCAGAGATAGAGCGTGCGGGTCAGCTTCGGATCGATCACCTTGCGTGCAACCAGGCGGCCGGCCTTGAGCTCCTCCCGCGCGAACAGTTTTGTCGCGATGGTGCAGCCAAGTCCTTCCACCAGCGCGCCGGTCATGCCCGTGATCGAATTGGCGTGCAGGATCGCGCTGCCTTCCAGCCGCTTGAGCAGGACCGGATCGTCCAGCAGCGCGCGCGAGGACAGACCGAGGCCGTAACGCAGCAGGATCAGCGGCAGCCGGTTCAGCTCTTCGAAGCGGATCGGGGTCTTGCTCTTGCCGACCAGTTTTGGAATGCCGACGAGGAACATCTCTTCTTCGAGAACCGGCTCGGTGATCAGCTCCTTCTCCGACGGCGGATTGTAGACCAGCGCCAGATCGACATTGGAGATCATCAAATGCATCAGCGTCGCGCCCGACAGGCTCTCGGTGAGCGACAGTTTGAGCTTGGGATATTTGGTGAGCACCGTGCGCATCAGCTCCACGCCGATCGCCTTGACGCCGGAATTGGCCATGCCGATCGAGATATCGCCCGCGATGACGCGGGCGCCCTCGCGCACCTCCGTCTCGGCTTCCGCCATCGCGCGCAGGATGATGCGCGCATGCTCGTAAAGCCGCTCGCCGGCCGCCGTTGGTTCCATGCCGCGTGGCTTGCGCTCGAACAAGGGCGTTGCGAATTCCGCTTCGAGGTTCGAGATATGGTGGCTGAGCGCGGACTGAGCGACGTTGACCTGGTCGGCCGCGCGCGACAGGTTCCGCTGCTCGTAGACGGCGATGAAATAGCGGAGCTGGCGTGAATCCATGGGCGATCAAGCGTTCTAGAACCGTGAAGGCATCCTTCGACAGATTATATTTTTCAGAAGGCTTGTGAAGGCCTAGTCTTCGGGACGAACGAACAGGGAGAGATGCATGACTGAGGCCGGATTGCCGCTCGAAGGCGTGCGGGTGGTCGAGATGACGCACATGGTCATGGGTCCGACCTGTGGCATGATCCTCGCGCAATTCGGCGCCGAGGTGATCAAGGTCGAGCCGCCCTCCGGCGACAAGACCCGCTCTCTCGGTGGCATGGGGACGGCGTTCTTTCCACTGTTCAACCGCGGCAAGCGCAGTGTGGTGCTGGATTTCGAGAAGCTGGCGGATCGCGACGCCATGCACCGTCTGCTCGAGACCGCCGACGTGTTCCTGGAGAATTTTCGCGATGGCCAGCTCGAGAAGCAGGGGCTTGGCACCGAGGAATTACGCCGCCGGCATCCGCATCTGATCATCGCCGGCCACAAGGGTTTTCTGTCCGGCCCCTATGAGCATCGCCCCGCGCTCGATGAGGTCGTGCAGATGATGTCGGGACTGGCTGCCATGACCGGCACCAAAGAGAAGCCGCAGCGCGTCGGCTCCTCCGCCAACGACATCATGGGTGGCATGTTCGGCGTGATCGCCATCCTCGCCGCGCTGTATCAGAAGCGCGGGGGCAAGCGTGACGGCGCCGACATCCGCATCGGCCTGTTCGAGAATTGCCTGTTCCTGGTTGCCCAGCACATGGTCGAATATGAGATGACCGGCAACAAGCCGCGCTCGATGCCGGAGCGCGAGCACGCCTGGCCGATCTATGACATTTTTGACACCGCCGGCGATGGACGCATTTTTATTGGCGTTGTCACCGAGGGCCATTGGCAGAGTTTTTGCCGCGAGTTCGGCCTGACCGAGTTCCTCGATGATCCCGCCTTGCGCACCACCACCGATCGCATCCTGGCGCGGTCGCGGATCATTCCGCGCGTGGCCGAAATCATCCGGCAATGGCACGTGGCAGAGCTGTCGCAAAGGCTCGATGCGCTCAACATCTGCTTCTCGCCGATCAATCGGCCCGAGGATCTCCTGTCCGACCCGCATGTGCTGCGGCCGGGCGGGCTGGTCAACAATGTCACCGCCGACGGCAAGCCGTTCCATGTGCCGGCGCTGCCGGTCGAGTGGAACGGCAGCCATTTCGGCGAAGGCCTGAAGGTTGCGCCGCTTGGCGCCGACACATCCGTCGTTCGCGCCGAGATCGACAAGGACGACGTCACATCAAAAGCCGCTGGGAGGCGCGCATGAGCCGGATCGAGACAATCTATCCCCCTGAGCGAGTCAACCTGCGCGAGGTCGGCCTGCGCGACGGGCTCCAGCTCGTGAAGAAAATCCCGTCAACCGCGGCCAAGCAGCGCTGGGTGAGCGAGGAATACGCCGCCGGCGTGCGGCATTTCGAGGTCGGCTCGTTCCTGCCGGCAAAGACCTTTCCGCAATTCGTCGACGTCCGCGATGTGATCGCGACGGTGGCGAGCCTGCCCGGCGCCCATGGCGTTGCGCTTGCGCTCAATGAGCGCGGGGTCAACGAGGCACTGGAGTCCGGCGTCGGCGAGATTGCTTCGGTGGTCTCAGCCACGGAGGAGCACAGCCAGGCCAACGCGCATCGCTCGCGTGACTCCGCGATCGCCAATGTGAAGCGGCTGTGCGAGATGCGCGATGCGAGCTCCCACAAACCGCTGGTGAACGCCGCGATCTCAATGGCGTTGGGCTGCTCGATCACCGGTGCGGTCGATCCCATCGAGGTGCTGCGGCTGGTCGACAAGTGCCTCGAGGCGGGCGTCGATTTCGTCGCGATTGCCGATACCGTCGGCTATGCCGGGCCGAAGCAGGTGGGTGAATTGTCACGCGCCGCGGTGAAGCTCGCAGGGCAAAAGCCGATCTGCATCCACCTCCACGACACCCGCGGCATGGGCATCGCCAACGCGGCGGCCGCGCTGGACGAAGGCGTCCGCATCCTCGACGGCTCGCTCGGCGGCCTCGGCGGCTGCCCCTTCGCGCCCGGCGCGACCGGCAACGTCGTATTCGAGGACCTCGTGTTCCTCTGCGAGAGTAAGGGATTTGCGACGGGGATCGATCTCGAGAAGCTGATCGCAGTGCGCAAGATTTTGCGCGAGGAGATGCCGAACGAAGCGCTCTACGGCGGCGTCGCGCGGGCGGGGTTGCCGTGCGGAAGCGCGGCGAGGGCGGCGTGAGGTTCTTCGCCTCAGCTTTCGTGTCCCGGACGCGGCGCGGCATGAAATGACGCGACGCAGAGCCGGGACCGATCTCGGTCCGGGTGCTGGGCCCCGGCTCTGCAGCGCACCGCTGAAGAAGCGCTGCGCTGCGTCCGGGGCACGAGAGCTCGCAACCTACTCATGCCGATGCCCATGCTTCCGCGTTTTCGCCGGCTTGCCGTCTCCCGTCGGGATCATCATCACGCGGCCGTAGCGTACGCCGCGTTCGGCGATGATGTGGTCGGCGAAATGCTTGACCTCGGAGGCATCGCCGCGCAGCGCCGTCATCTCCATGCAATTGTTGTCGTCGAGATGGACGTGCAGCGTCGCCAGCGCGAGGTCGTGATGGCCGTGGAATTCCTGCACCAGCCGCTTTGAGAGATCGCGCGCGGCGTGGTCGTAGACATAGACGAGGCTGGCCACGCAGGGGCCGGTCTGCGCGGTATCCTCGGTGCTCTGTTGCAGGCCGGCCCGCGCCAGATCGCGGATGATCTCGGAGCGGTTCTGGTAGCCGCGTGCTTCGGCGGCGGCATCGATCTCCGCCAGCAAATCGTCCTCGATCGTGATCGTAATCCGCTGCATCAGGTCCTCTCCGCGCGTACCGCCGAATGAGCCAGTTCTACACGGATTTCCTCGCTCTCACAGCCGGGCTGCGCGCAGCCGCAGCGCATTCCCGACCACGCTGACCGAGGACAGCGCCATCGCCGCCGCCGCGATGATCGGCGAGAGCAGCACACCGAAGGCCGGATAGAGGATGCCTGCGGCAATCGGAATACCGGCGGCATTGTAGATGAAGGCGAAGAACAGGTTTTGCCGGATGTTGCTCATGGTCGCCTGCGACAGCTTTCGCGCACGCACGATACCGGTGAGGTCGCCTTTGAGCAGGGTGATGCCGGCGCTCTCGATCGCCACGTCGGTGCCGGTGCCCATGGCGATGCCGACTGCGGCCGCTGCCAGCGCCGGTGCGTCGTTGACGCCGTCGCCGGCCATCGCGACGCTGCGGCCGGCCTTTTGCAGTTTTGTCACCACCGTGCTCTTTTGATCCGGCAGCACCTCGGCCTCGACGTCGGCAATGCCGAGCCTGCGCGCCACGGCTTCTGCCGTGGTGCGGTTGTCACCGGTCAGCATGATGACCTTGATGCCTTCGGCCGCGAGCGCCTTCAGCGCCTCCGCCGTCGACGCCTTGACCGGATCGGCGATCGCAAACAGGCCGGCGAGCGCACCATCGACGGCCATGTTGATGACGGTGGCGCCGTCGCCGCGCAGGCGCTCGGCCTCGGCATCGAGCGCGGTGGTGTCGATCCCGATCGACGACAGATATTTTGCATTGCCGAGCACAATCGTGCGGCCGTCAACCTTGCCGGTCGCGCCCTTGCCCGTCGGCGAATCGAATTGCTCGACCTGGCTGAGCGCAAGCTGCTTCTCCTTCGCCGCGCGCATGATGGCATCGGCCAGCGGATGTTCGCTGGCGCGCTCGACGCTGGCCGCCAGCCTGAGGATGTCATCCTCCGCAAAGCGGCCCGCGGGGACGATCGCGACCACCTTGGGCTTGCCCTCGGTCAGCGTGCCCGTCTTGTCGACCACGAGCGTGTCGATCTTCTCCATCCGCTCCAGCGCCTCGGCGTTCTTGATCAGCACGCCAGCTTGCGCGCCGCGGCCGACGCCGACCATGATCGACATCGGGGTCGCGAGCCCCAGCGCACAGGGGCAGGCGATGATCAGCACGCTGACGGCGGCGACGAGGCCAAAGGCCAACCGCGGCTCCGGTCCGAACCAGGCCCACGCCGCAAACGCGACGATGGCGACGAGGATGACGGTCGGCACGAACCAGCCCGCGACCTGGTCGGCGAGGCGTTGGATCGGCGCGCGCGAGCGCTGTGCGTCCGCGACCATCTGCACGATCTGCGACAGCAGCGTCTCGCGGCCGACCTTGTCGACGCGCATGATGAAGCTGCCGGATTGATTGAGCGTGCCGGCGATCACCTTGGCGCCGGTTTCCTTGGTGACGGGCATGGATTCGCCGGTGACGAGGGATTCGTCGAGCGAAGAGCGTCCCTCCAGGATGATACCGTCGACCGGCACCTTCTCGCCGGGGCGGACGCGCAGGCGGTCGCCGGCATGGAGTGTATCGATTTCGACCTCGTGCTCATTGCCATCGGCATCGACGCGTCGCGCGGTCTTCGGCGCGAGCTGCAACAGCGCCTTGATCGCGCCCGAGGTCGCATCGCGAGCGCGCAGCTCCAGCACCTGGCCGAGCAGCACCAGGACGGTGATGACCCCGGCGGCTTCGAAATAAACGGCGACCGCATCCTCATGGCCGCGGAAGGTGGCAGGGAAAATCTGCGGCGCGATGGTGCCGATCAGGCTGTAGACATAGGCGACGCCCGTGCCCATCGCGATCAGCGTGAACATGTTGAAATTGCGCGTCACCAGCGACAGCCAGCCGCGGACGAAGAACGGCCAGCCGGCCCAGACCACCACGGGCGTGGCGAAGACGAGCTGGATCCAGTTCGACAGCGTCGGATCAATCCAGTTGTGCGCGCCCGCAAGATGGCCGCCCATCTCCAGCACCACCGCCGGCAGCGCCAGCGCGCCGCCGATCCAGAACCGCCGCGTCATGTCGGCGAGTTCCGGGTTGGGGCCGGTCTCCAGGCTCGCGATCTCCGGCTCCAGCGCCATGCCGCAGATCGGGCAGCTGCCGGGTCCGACCTGGCGAATCTCCGGATGCATCGGGCAGGTGTAGATCGTGCCCGCCGGCATCTCGGGCTCGAGCGCCTTCTCCTTGGCGAGGTATTTTGTGGGATCGGCGGCAAATTTGCTGCGGCAGCCCGCCGAGCAGAAATGGAAGGTCTCGCCGTGCTGTGTGAGGCGATGTTGAGAGGTCGCGGGATCGACCGTCATGCCGCAGACAGGGTCGAGAACCATCGTTGGCGCGTCGCCATGGTCATGCGCATGATCGCCGTGCCCGCCGCAGCACGAGGCGGCCGCAGGCTTTGCCGCGGGCGGAGCGGCCTTGGCCGAACAGCCGCATCCGGAATGAGCGTCCGCCTTGTGGTGGTGGTCGTGTTCAGCGTCGTTCATGCCCATGCTCCGGCCTTGCAATATATACCCCATGGGGGTATATAGACGGCATGCGCAAGGACATCAAGGCATCCGTCGGAAAACGCCTCGGCCGGATCGAGGGCCAGGTTCGCGGCCTCTCGAAAATGGTCGAGGAGGACCGCTACTGTATCGACATCGTGACGCAGATCTCGGCGGTGCGCGCCGCGTTGCGCCGGGTCGAGGAGGAGGTCTTGAAGGACCACGTTGCCCATTGCGTCGAGCACGCCATCGCCAGCGGCGACAAGGCGGATCAACGCGAGAAGATCGCGGAGCTGATGGCGGTGATTGGACGGGCGGAGCGGTAGGCGTTCACGCGCTCAGCCATTGCGAGCGCGCACTGTGTCTCCCCAGGTCGTCCCGACGAAGGCCGGGACCCATAATCCCAGGGAGTAGTTTGGCGTAGACTCGTTGTTCGGTATGCCTACCAAACGTAATGGATAAATCACGCGGTATGGGTCCCGGCCTTCGCCGGGACGACAGCGGGGCTACGCCGCAATCCCGCGCGTGCGGGTCCGCCGCCGTCGCCGGTACATCGCGATCTTCTTCAGCAGCAAAAAATGTTCCGAGACGGTGACGCGTTCCACCAGCTCCGCAGGCTGCGCGCCTACTTGCTCAGCCGGAATTTGATCCGGCGCTTCTTCGTCAATCGCTTCAGGAACGAGCGGCGGCGCACTGATCGTTTCTGGAAACACCCCGAATGAGCCTGCTACCTCCTCGAGCGGCTTTTGCTTGTCGGCCCAGTGCAGGGCGGTGTAGTCGAAGCCGTGCACGATGGTGGGTTTGACGACTTCGAAATAGGGCGAGATGTCGAAGTCGCGGGGCATGTAGAGCGAGGAATCGCGGATGTGCAGGATTTCGCGGCGGGCGGCGCGGCTGCCGGCCTTGGTGATCTTCGGCAGGATCGGATAGCGCACGGCGTCGAAGGCCTGCGCAATCAGCGCCGAGCAGATGATTTTTGTCGGATCGCCCGAGCCGATCGCGATCATGCGCCGCCGCCAGCGCTGCGGGATCGGCAGCGGAAACAGGAAGCGCATCAGGTCGATGATGTTCTTGGTGTCGTAGCCGAAGCCGATGCGGTTGATGGCATAGCGGCAGACCGTGGTGCGGTCCTCATAGGACAGCCCGACCGGGCGACAGACGCGGGTGTGATAGGGGAAATATTTCGACAGCGGTGCGGAGGTGACGCCTTCGCCGATATTGGCCTCGATCAGCACGTGCGGCTCGCCGTCAGGCTCTTCCGCGCCCTCGATCGGGCCGACATAGAGCGCGGCATGCGACCAGGTCGACTGCGTCAGATATTTGATGATGCCGGAGATGCGGTTGTTGCCCTCGACCAGCAGCACGTCGCCGGGCTCGATGACGCCGCGCAGGTGCTCCGGGTCGCTCGGTGTGAACGGCTCGTAGCCTGGCACCTCCTTTGAGAGGTACGCGGCAATCAGCTTGCCGACTGAATCTAGGACCGTCCCCATGAACTCCCCCCACGGCCTTTTCCGGCCGTCTTTTCTCCTTCTCTATCATGGTCGGAACGTGTTGCAATTCGGTTCATCAGTTTGTGAGATCAAGCACGATTGATTCACCATGATGGTTGCCGCGCAACATCAGATACGGCAAGGTTCGCTAGCTGTTCCCATTCGCCGCAAGTCCCCGGAAACCATGACATGACAATCACGCGCCGCAGTTTCCTATCGGCGTCGGCGGCTCTTGCCGCGATGCCGGTTCTGCGCGCAACCGCCGCGCCGCTGCCGCGCGAGGCTGACATTGTCGTGATCGGCGCGGGTGCGGCGGGCATCGCCGCGGCGCGGCGCGTCATGGCGGCCAATCGCAAGGTCGTGGTGGTAGAAGCCGGCTCGCAAATCGGCGGGCGCTGCATCACCGACAGCACCACCTTCGACGTGCCGTTGGATCGGGGCGCGCGCTGGATGCACAATCCCGACACCAACCCGATGATCAGGCTGGCACGCAGCGTCGGGCTCGATGTCCTGCCGGCGCCATCCGGCCAGAAGATGCGCATTGGCCGCCGCAATGCACGCGCCGGCGAGACCGAGGAATTTCTGGCGGCGCTGGTGCGTGCCAACCGCGCGATCGACGAAGCCTTGCGCGGCAAGCTGGATACATCCTGCGCTGCGTTGCTGCCGAAGGATCTCGGCGATTGGGCGGGGGCGACCGAGTTCGTATTGGGCGCGAGCTTTGCCGGCAAGGATCTGAAGGAGCTTTCGGCGATCGACAAGGCGCGGGCGCAGGACCGCAATGCCGCGATCGCCTGTCGCCAGGGGCTGGGCACGCTGATCACGAAACTCGGCGAGCTGGCGCCCGTCGCGCTGTCGACGCCGGCGAGCCGGATCGTCTGGAGCAATCGCGACGTCAGCGTGGAGACGCAGGGAGGCAAGATCGCTGCCCGCGCCGCCATCGTCACGGTCTCGACCAATGTGCTGACCGCGGGCGCGATCAAGTTCGCGCCCGATCTTCCCAAGCGCACGCTCGATGCCGCGTCAAAGCTTGGGCTCGGCAGCTACGATCACATCGTGCTGCAATTGCCGGGAAACCCGCTCGGCCTGTCGCGCGACGACATCTTCATCGAGCAGAGCAATTCGACGCGCACCGCGCTGATGTTCGCCAATATCGGCGGCTCTTCGCTGTGCTCGATCGATATCGGCGGCGCGTTCGGTCGCGATCTCTCGGAGCAGGGCGAGAAGGCGATGACGGCTTTCGCCAGGGAGTGGATCACAAAGCTGTTCGGCAGCGAGGCTGCCGCCGCCGTGCAGAAGACCAGCGCGACGCGCTGGAATGCCTCGCCCTTCGTGATGGGCGCGATGTCGGCGGCTTCACCGGGCGGCCAGCTCTCGCGCAAGGTTTTGACCGAGCCGATCGGCTGCATGTTCCTCGCCGGCGAAGCCACGCACGAGACACTCTGGGGCACCGTCGACGGCGCCTGGGAAAGCGGCGAACGTGCGGCGGACGCCGCGCTCCGCAAGATCGGCGCGTTGAAGGACGAGCCGGCCGATGTGCCGACGCAGTCGACCAAGCGGCGGCGAGCTCCGCGGAACTAAACTCTCTCCGTCGTCCCGGCGAAGGCCGGGACCCATAACCACAGGAAGTTGTTTGACGAAGACTCGGAGTTGCCAGTTCGCGCAATAAGCGCTGACCGGGATTATGGGTCCCTGCCTACGCCGGGACGACGGCTACCGCAAAACCCCATCCAGCACCGGCAGCCCCGCAATCACCGCCATTGCGATCAGCGCGTAGCAGATGCCGCGAAACACCCTCTCGCTGGCGCGGCCGAACAGCGATGCGCCGAAGGCGACGCCGATCGCATAGACCGGGCCGACAATGAGCGAGAGCAGGAGCGATTCGCGCGAGATCAAGCCCGTCGTGGCGTAGCTGACCATCGAAAAAAAGTCCGACGCGCCGAAGAACAGCAAGATGTTGGCGCGCGCGACGATCGGTTCGATGGGGCGACCGAGCCAGTAGCCGACGATCGGCGGCCCGCCCGTCTGCGCCAACCCGCTACAGAAGCCGGAGAGGCCGCCGATGCCGACCGAGAGCCAGGCGTGATCCTTGCCGCGGTAGCGCCAGCCTGACAGCAGCAGAAGTAGCAGCGCAGCGACGAAGCAGGAGATGATCCAGCGCGTAGTGACGGGCTCGAGCACGCTGAGGAAATAGGTGCCGACGGGCACGCCGACCAACGCGCCCAGCACGATCACGGCGGTGGCCTTGCGATCCGCTTTCCGCCATGCGTCCGGCAGCAGCGGCGCGGCGGCAACGAAGTCGATCACGAGCAGCAGCGCTGCGACCAGCCGCGGAGCCGCGACGCTGCTCGCCAGCGGCATGAAGATCAGCGCCGAGCCGAAGCCGGAGAACCCGCGCGCGGTACCCGACACGAAAGCGATGGAGCAGAGCGCCATCGCGATGGTGAGGCTGACATCTTTCGGGAGAAAGTCGGTGAGACTCATGCTCTTTGTCTCTGGAGCATGACGTTATCCGAAAACCGCTTCACACTTTTCGGCGTCATGCTCTCAAAGTGCCGCCGGTCTTCTTCGTCACCTCCGCCACGATCTTCGCGGCGACGGCCTCGATCTCCTGGTCGGTCAGCGTCTTCTCGCGTGGCTGGATCGTCACCGCGATGGCGATCGACTTCTTGCCGTCGTCGATGCCCTTGCCTTCATAGACGTCGAACACGTTGACGCCGGTGATCAGCTTCTTGTCGACACCCTGAGCGGTGCGCACGATGTCACCCGCCTTCACGGTACGGTCGACGATAAAGGCGAAATCGCGCGAGACCGGCTGGAACGCCGACAGCTCGATCACGGGCTTGGCGCGAGTCGGCTTCTTCTTTGCCTCGGGGACGCGGTCGAGGATCACCTCGAACACCATCAACGGGCCGCCGGCACCGAGCGCTTCGAGCGCGCGCGGGTGCATCTCGCCGCAATAGCCGAGCACGTTCTGCGGGCCGATCTGGATCGTGCCGGAGCGGCCCGGATGCAGCCATCCGGGTCCGCCAGCCACGATCTGAAGCGCCTGCATCGGCGCGCCGGCCGCAGCAAGTACCGCCAGCGCATCGGCCTTGGCGTCGAACACATCAGCCTGCGCCGAGCCCGACCAGTGCCGTCCGAGACCTTCCGACGACGCAAAGCCGCGGCGGACGCCGCTCGCCGCCATGAACTGATCCTGCGGACGGTCGCCCTTGAAGATCTGGCCGACCTCGAACAGCGCCACATCGCCGAAGCCGCGATCGGCATTGGCCTGCGCGGCCGCGACAAGTCCGGGCAACAGGCTCGGCCGCATGTCGGAGAGGTCAGCGGCGATCGGGTTGGCCACTTCGAGTTCGCGCTGGCCGCCGCCGAACAGTTTTGCCGCCGGCTTCGTGATGAAGGACCAGGTCACCGCTTCAATGATGCCGCGGCTCGCGAGCGCGCGCCTGGCGCGGCGGGTGCGAAGCTGAAGCGGCGTCAGCACCGGCTTGCGCGCGTCCTCGCCGCGCTCGAACGGCGTCATCGGCACCTTGTCGACGCCGTAGATGCGGACGACCTCCTCGACGATGTCGGCCTTGCCGTGAACGTCGGTGCGCCACGACGGCACCGCGACCTTCATCACCGGACCCGGGCCAGCCATCATGAAGCCGAGATGGGACAGGATGCGCTTCATCTCCGGCAGCGGCACCTCGATGCCGGACAGCCGCTTCACCTCGGTGATCGGGAAGTCGATCACGCGGTCGTCGCCAAAGGCTTTTCCGACCACGATGTTCTCGGACGGCGTGCCGCCGCACAGCTCCATCACGAGTTTCGTGGCGAGTTCCAGCCCGGGCACCATGAAGGCCGGATCGACGCCGCGCTCGAAGCGGTAGCGCGCATCCGAATTGATGCCGAGCTTGCGGCCGGTTTGGGCGATGTTGATCTCGTTCCACAGCGCCGATTCGATCAGCACGTCGGTGGTGGTCTCGTCGCAGCCCGAGGCCTCGCCGCCCATGATGCCGGCGAGCGATTCGACGCCATGCTCGTCGGCGATCACGCAGATGGCGGGATCGAGATTGTAGGTGCGGCCGTCGAGCGCGAGCAGCGTCTCACCGTTGCGGGCGCGGCGCACCACGAGATTGCCCTTCACCTTCCTGGCGTCGAACACGTGCAGCGGACGTGCGCGGTCGTAGGTCATGAAGTTGGTGATGTCGACCAGCGCGTTGATCGGACGAAGCCCGATCGCGGTCAGCTGCTTCTGCAGCCATTCCGGCGACGGGCCGTTCTTGACGCCGCGCACGAGACGCAGCGCGAAGCCCGGGCAGAGCGCAGCGTCCTCGACCGTGACCTTCATGGGACAGGGGAATTCACCCTTGATCGGCTTGATCGTCGGATCCTTGAACTTGCCCATGTCGGCGGCGGCGAGGTCGCGCGCGATGCCGTGCACGCCGGTGCAGTCCTGCCGGTTCGGCGTCAAATTGATCTCGACCACGGGATCGCCGAGTGCGGCCCATTCGGCATAGCCGACGCCGATCGGCGCGTCCGCCGGCAATTCCATGATGCCATCATGGTCGTTGGAGATCTGCAGCTCGGCCGCCGAGCACAGCATGCCACGGCTCTCGACGCCGCGAATGGTGCCGATGCCGAGCGTGATGTCCTTGCCGGGAATATAGGTCCCGGGCGGCGAGAACACGCTGACGAGACCCGCGCGCGCATTCGGCGCGCCGCACACGACCTGCACCGGTGCGCCACCGTCGCCGGTGTCGACCATGCAGACGCGCAGCCGATCCGCATTCGGATGCTGCTCGGCGGAGATCACCTTCGCAATGGTGAAGGATTTAAGCGCCTTCGCCTTGTCCTCGATGTTCTCGACCTCGAGCCCGATCATGGTGAGCTTGTCGGCGAGCTTTTCCAGCGGCTCGTCGGTGTCGAGATGATCCTTCAGCCAGGAGAGGGTGAATTTCACGAGCTCAGCCCTCCGGCAAGCGTCGGCACTTCCAGCGGCTTGAAGCCGTAATGGGACAGCCAGCGGACGTCGCTGTCGAACAGCTGGCGCAGGTCGGCGATGCCGTATTTCAGCATGGCGATGCGGTCGATGCCCATGCCCCAGGCAAAGCCCTGGTACTCATCGGGATCGATGCCGCAGGCGCGCAGCACGTTCGGATGCACCATGCCGCAGCCGAGAATCTCAAGCCAGTCCTCACCCTCGCCAAAGCGAATCTCGCCCTTGTCGCGGCGGCACTGGATGTCGACTTCCAGCGACGGCTCGGTGAACGGGAAGAACGAGGGACGGAAGCGCATGTTGATGTGGTCGACCTCGAAGAACGCCTTGCAGAACTCGTGCAAAATCCATTTGAGGTGGCCGAGATGCGAGTGCTTGTCGATCACGAGCCCTTCGACCTGGTGGAATTGCGGCGTGTGGGTCGCGTCCGAATCGATGCGGTAGGTGCGGCCCGGGCAGATCACGCGGATCGGCGGCTTCTGGCTCAGCATGGTGCGCACCTGCACCGGCGAGGTGTGGGTGCGCAACAGCATGCGCGAGCCGTCCTCCTTCGGATGAAAGAAGAAGGTGTCGTGCATCTCGCGGGCGGGATGGCCCTCGGGGAAGTTCAGCTTGGTGAAATTGTAATCGTCGGTCTCGATGTCGGGACCTTCGGCGACCGAGAAGCCCATGTCGGCGAAGATCGTGGTCAGTTCGTCCCAGACCTGGCTCAGCGGATGGATACGGCCGGCCTCGGCCGGCGCATCGCGCAGCGGCAGGGTGACGTCGATGGTCTCGGAGGTAAGCCGTGCATCGAGCGCTGCCGACTTCAGAAGGTCGCGCCGCGCGGCGAGCGCCTGGGTGACCTCGTCCTTGGCCTGGTTGATGGCGGCGCCTTGCGTCTTGCGCTCGTCCGGCGACATCTTGCCGAGCGTTGCGAGCAGCGCGGAGATCGAGCCCTTCTTGCCGAGCGAGGCGACACGGACGGCTTCAAGCGCCGCCTCGTCGCCGCTAGCAGCGATTTGCGCGAGGATGGATTGGACGAGACTGGCGAGGTCGGACACTGTCGGATCCTTTCAAAAGGCTGCCGGTTGTGGCCGCAGCCGGGTCGGAACGTCAAGCCGTCAGGGGATCGGAAACAGCCGGGCTCTTGAACCGTTTTGGCATGGCTGGTGCCAACCGATGTCGAAGGAGACGATGATGCGTTTGCGATCCTGCGTGGCCGGCCTGGCCCTGGCTCTTTTCGGAAGCGTGGCTCACGCCGCGGAGGAATGTCCGGCCAAGTCCACATCGATGGACGACATCATTGCCGTCCTCAACGCGGCGCCGAGTTGCGCACGCGCCATGAAGCTGTTCGAGGCCTGCGAATACGGCGCCAGCGGCGACGTCCAGTTCGGTGGGGTCGTCGAGAAGAAGTGCGAGGCCGATTTTATCGGCCGTCTGAAGCCGCCGCAGAAGCTGAGCTATCAGCGCGAGTTGCGGGTCTGCGACCGGAAGTACCGGAACAAGTCCGGCACCATGTATATCTCGTTCACAGCCTTCTGCCGGGCGGAGGTCGCCCAGCGCTACTCGCGAAGAGCGCTGAAGGCCGGCGGAGCCGGCCGTTAGCGCGGTATTGCTCAGGCAACGAGAGCGCCCTCTTAGGCGGGCAGCGCAGCCTTGGCCTTCTCGGCAATCAACTGGAACGACGCCGGCTCGTGGATCGCGAGATCCGACAGCACCTTGCGGTCGACCGTGATGCCCGACTTGGCGAGGCCGTCGATAAATCGGCTGTAGGTCAGGCCGAACGGGCGGACAGCAGCGTTGAGACGCTGGATCCAGAGCGCGCGGAAGGTCCGCTTCTTGCGCTTGCGGTCGCGGAAGGCGTACTGCGCGGCCTTCTCGACGGCCGGCTTGGCGGTGCGGATGGTGTTCTTGCGGCGGCCGCGGAAGCCCTTGGCGGCCTTGTAGACTTTCTTGTGCTTGGCGTGGGCGGTCACACCGCGTTTGACGCGAGACATGACAAAAATCCTTCAGAGATGACTTGGTTTTGGGATCGCCGCGTAAAACGCGGCTCGGTTGGCAGTGATCGTGGACGCGATCAGGCGTTCGGCAAGAAGTACTTCTTGACGTTGTCGCCGTCGGTCTTGAACAGCACGCGGGTGCCGCGGAGCTGACGGATCTGCTTCTTCGTCCGCTTGATCATGCCGTGACGCTTGCCGCGCTGGGCGTGCATCACTTTGCCGGTGGCAGTCACCTTGAAGCGCTTTTTAGCGCCCGATTTGGTCTTCAGCTTGGGCATTTTGCTCTCCTATGGCCACAACAGAATGCCGCCCGTGAAGGCGGCTGGCCGTCTAAAATGCTCGTTAGAGCGTTGATTGTGCTCAGGTTTTTGCGAATTGGCGCGAAAACCCGCACGGACACCGCCACGGCAGCCCTTAAATCAGCCGGGCGATGAAGGCTGGGCTTATGGCAGAGCGCGAGCGAAATGGCAACGGTGAACCGCCACCGGGGGCGGCCGTCTCGCCGGCGCGGCGGGCAGAGGCTCCTGAAAAGGGATCATTTCCGGCGACCGCTACCGCGGCACCTGGCAGGCGACGCGGACGTAGCTGCCAAGCGCTCGATGCGCTCCCTCCCCCGCTTGCGGGGGTGTTTCCTCAAGCGAGAACCCCCAAGAGGAAAAATCCCTCACCCGGCGCGCTGCGCCGACCTCTCCCGCAAGCGGGAGAGGTGAAAAGCAAAACGGCCCGCCGGAGATCCGGACGGGCCGTTGAATTTCAGCTGCAACCAGCCGGCGTCAGCGCGGCGCCAGCACCATGACGACCTGACGGCCCTCGAACCGGGCGTCCTGCTCGACCTTGGCGAGCTCGGCGACGTCGGTCTTGATCTTGTCCAAGAGTTTGGTGCCGATCTCCTGGTGCGCCATCTCGCGGCCGCGATAGCGCAGCGTGATCTTGACCTTGTCGCCCTCTTCGAAGAACCGCAGCATCGCGCGCATCTTCACGTCATAATCGTGATCGTCGATCATCGGCCGGAGTTTGATCTCCTTGATCTCGACGGTCTTCTGGCGCTTGCGGGCTTCGGCGGCTTTCTTCTGGGCGGAATACTTGTACTTCCCGTAGTCCATGATCTTGCAGACGGGAGGGCTGACATTTGGCGAAATCTCGACCAGATCCATGCCTGCTTCCTGGGCCATCCGGATGGCCATCATCGTCTCGACCGTGCCTTTGTTGTCACCGGTCTGATCGATCAGCTGGATCTGCGCATTGCGAATATCATCATTGATGCGCGGCCCGTCTTTGGCGGCTGGGGCCGGGGCTCTATTGGGACGGCGAATGGGTGGTTCTCCAAAGTTGTGAAAGGAAGCGGCTATTTTGAAGGAAGAAGCGTTTGCCGGCAAGCAAATCGCTCGTGCGAGGAGCGAAAAACCCTCAAATGCGAGGCATTTTGGCCACGCCCGTCGGCACGCTGCTCGACATAGACACCTTGTTGCTGTTCCGCAAGCGTCCCAAAAGGGTCAATGCCAATGTCGGGTTGCGTTGCGGGACGCGTCCGGACAGCTCAAAACTGCACAGCTGGAGTAAACGTTCCATGACCAACGCAATTCCCGATGCCGTGCTTGACGTCATCGATGTGGGCGAGGGCCCGTCAGCGCGCAAGATTGCGGTGCGCAGCCGCGCCGGACAGGGCCCCGGCCTGCTCTGGCTCGGTGGTTTCAAGTCGGACATGCAGGGCACCAAGGCCGTTGCGTTGGATGCCTGGGCCCAGGAGCACGGCCGCGCCTCGGTCCGGTTCGACTATTCCGGCCATGGCGAATCCGGCGGTGATTTCGCCGACGGAACCATCGGGCGCTGGCTGGAAGAGAGCGTGGCAGTGTTCGAGCGGTTCTGCGACGGCCCGCAAATTCTGATCGGCTCTTCCATGGGCGGCTGGATGGCGCTGCTGCTGGCGCGCGAAATCAAAAAGCGTTCGAGCAAGGCGTCTCTGGCCGGCCTCGTGTTGATCGCGCCGGCGCCCGACTTCACCGAGGAGCTGATGTGGACGAACTTTTCGGCCGAGGTGAAAAAGGAGATCGAGACCAAGGGCCTCTGGCTCAGGCCGTCCGAATATGGCGACGGCTCACCCTATCCGATCACGCGAAACCTGATCGAGGAGGGCCGCAATCATCTCCTGCTCGGCAGCGCCATCGATCTCGGCTGCCCCGTCCGAATTCTCCAGGGCGCGCAGGATCCTGATGTGCCGTGGCAGCACGCCTTCGCACTGACGCATCGCCTGCCGGCGGACGACGTCGTGCTGACCATGATCCAGGACGGCGATCACCGCCTGTCGCGCCCGCAAGACATCGCGCGCATTCTTGCCGCGGTGGCGGAGATCGGGTGAAGTGTTGTTCGGTGTCATTGCCGTCGTGTTTTAACCGAGACGCTGCAGCGTGCGGGATGCCCCGCCTTCGCGGGGTATGACGAAGAAAGTGGGAGAAACCCCCATGACCACCACCGCCATGCTGCGCGCCTTCTGCGACGCGGTCGAGAGCCGCAACGGCAAGGCCTTTGCCGATCTATTCACCGAGGACGGCGTCTATCACGACGTGTTCTACGGCGCCTTCGAAGGCCGCGAAAAGATCGCCGCGATGGTCGACGACTGGTTCTATCGCACAGCGACCGAGTTCCGCTGGGACATGCATGATCCCGTGTCGAACGGCACCACGCTCTACGCGCGCTACACGTTCAGCTATCGCTCGACCTTGCCGGAAGCAGGCGGTGCACGGGCGATGTTCGAGGGCGTTGCGATCATGACGCTGCGTGATGCCAGGATCGTCAGCTATCACGAGGTCGCCAACACCGCGCCGGCCTTTGTCGACCTGAAGTTCGCGCCGGAGCGGATCGCGAAGATCGTCGGCAAGCAGGGCGCCGAGCTGAAGGCGCGGCCGGAGATGAAGCGGCACGTGGCGTAGGCTCTCTCTGTTGTCGTAGGGAGCGAGCTCTCTCCACATCGTCATTCCGGGGCTCGCGACTTTGTCGCGCCCCGGAATGACGGAGGCGAGAGTTGAGCGCTACGGCGGCGGTGGCTTCGCCATCGGCTTGCGCTGCGCCAGCGCCGCCACCGTCGCGGTGCCGATCGGACCCTGTTCGTCATAGAGCCAGCATTCGCCGATCGCGACACCATCGGTGGCCTGGTGGTTGACCACGTCGAAGCCGATCCAGTTCGTCACCGGCAGGCGCTGCAGATAGATCGTCACGTCGCTGTTGATGTAGCCGAGCCCCTTGTCGCCGGCATTCGCAAACGGGCTCGCGAAATCGGCGCCGGTGGCGACATGGACGAACGGCGTCATCGGCACGCCCGCGACGAGTTCGCGCACCTCGCTCATCCAGAGCCGGCGCGGACCGAGCGAGCCCATGTGGCCGATGATCGGCCGCGTTGCCCATTTGCCATTCATGCCGAGCCGCGGGTCGGTCGGCTTTGGAATGTCGGCCGGCTTCGGCACGTCCCAGTTCGGCGGCGACCAGACGTTACCGTCAGGATTCTGCGTCCGCCGCAGCAGCTGGCAGGAGGCGCGCGCCATGCTGACTCCACCGGAGACAAACTCCGCCTCGATCACGCGGATGCGCATTCCGTCGCGCACCAGCCGCGTCGTCACTTCGATCGGCTTGTCGATGGTCGGCAGCCGAAACATGTCGACGGTCAGCCGCGCCGGCACGAATTCAGGCCCCGAATGCCGCTCCTCGATGGCGAAGCCGAGCAGGCCGATGATGACGCGTCCGTGCAGCGACTTCGGATCCCACGGACCGTTGGCAACTTCCGTCGGATGGAATGTGTCGCCGTCGCGGGTGAAGAAAGGCATGTTTGTCATGACGCGCGAGCTTGAAGGATCGTGCGGGGAAATCAAGGTCCCCGACCTCATGGTGAGGAGGCGCGAAGCGCCGTCTCGAACCATGCAGGCCCCGCTGCGGCAGCCCGGCCTCGATCCTTCGAGACGCGCGCGAAGAGCGCGCTCCTCAGGATGAGGGGAAGGAGCAAAGTGTTAGGAAGCGACCTTCCACTCCTCGCGCACGCTGTCGTCACGCTCGTTGGCAATCGCATTCGTCTTGATCGCTGCGAACTCTTGGTCCGTCAGCAACTGTCCCAGCGCCCACACCGCAGCCCCGCGCACCAATGCGCTCTCATCTCCGAGCAACCGCCGCGCGTCCTCCGCCAGCGCTGCATCGCCGGAGTTGCCGATCGCGATCAGCACGTTGCGCAAGAACCGGTCGCGGCCGATGCGCTTGACCGGGGACTTCGTGAACAGCGCGCGAAACGATGCGTCGTCGAGCCGCGCCAGCTCGGCGAGCTCGGGCGCGCGCAATGCGTCGCGTGCGGCGAGCTTTGCTTCACGGCCCTCCTGCGCGAACTTGTTCCAGGGGCATGCGGCGAGGCAATCGTCGCAGCCATAGATGCGGTTGCCGATGGCTTTGCGAAACTCGTGCGGGACCGGTCCCTTGTTCTCGATGGTGAGGTAAGAGATGCAGCGCCGCGCATCGAGCTTGTAGGGCGCGGGGAACGCTGCGGTCGGGCAGATATCGAGGCATGCGCGGCAAGAGCCGCAGTGATCGATCTCGGCACTGTCGCGCGGCAATTCGAGGGTGGTGTAGATCGCGCCGAGAAACAGCCACGAGCCGAATTCGCGCGAGACGAGATTGGTGTGCTTGCCCTGCCAGCCGAGATGAGCGGCTTGCGCGAGCGGCTTCTCCATCACGGCCGCGGTGTCGACGAACACCTTGACCTCGGACGGCGCGGTGGCGACCAGCCAGCGCGCCAGCGCCTTCAGCCGCTTCTTGATGAGATCGTGATAGTCGTCGCCCTGCGCATAGACCGAGATCGCCGCGCGCGTGCGCTGTTGCAGGATATTCAGCGGATCGGAGTCGGGACCATAGTTGACGCCGAGCATGATCACGCTGCGCACGTCCTGCCACAGACCGCGCGGATCGACGCGGCGTTCAGGGCTCGCCGCGAGCCAGTCCATATCGCCATGGCCGCCGGACGCGATGAATTCGAGAAAGTGCTTTCCGGCATTCTCGATCGTGCCTGATACGGTGATGCCGATGCAGTCGAAGCCGAGCGCTTTCGCCTCTCGCGCCAGCGCCGTCTTCAGTTCAGTCAGATTGGAGTTCAGAAATCCAGGTCCACATAGGTCCGCGACGCCGGCACGCCGGCCAGCCATTCGCTCAGGAGCGGACGGAACGACGGGCGGGATTTCACCCGCGCGTACCACGCCTTTGCCGCGTCGTCCTCGCTCCATGGCACGTCGCCCAGATAATCGATCGCCGAAAGATGAGCCGCGGCGGCGAGATCCGCGTAAGTCAGCCGGTCGCCGGCGAGGAAGTTGCGCGTCTGCGCCAGCCAGCCGATATAGGCCAGATGATAGCGCACATTGGCCTTCGCCGCGCGCATCACGTCGGCCGAGGGCGCGCCGCCACCGTTCTCCTCGCTCATGAAGCGTTTGTAGATGCGCTCGGTGACAAGCGGGTGGGAGACCTCCTCGAAGAATTTCTCGTTGAACCAGGCCATCAGCCGGCGCACCTCGACACGCTCGGCGATCGAGTCCGGCATCAGCCGCTTAGGCCCCATCTCGGCGCCATAGGCCTCGTCGAGATATTCGGCGATGATGGCCGCGCCTGGAATCGGGGACTGCTCGCCGTCCACCAGCACCGGCGTGGTGCCGGCTGCATTGAGCAGCAAAAATGCCTCGCGCCGTTCCCAGCTGCGCTCCTCGACCAGCTTCAGGTCGAGCCCGTATTCGCCCGCGATCAGGCGGATGAAACGCGAATGTGGACAGAACGGATGATGAGACAGCGTAAACATGAAGCCTTTGACTATTTGATGGTGCTTAAGAATCCATCAATGTTTGTGCAGCGCCACACTAGTCCTTCAAAATCGCGAGGCAAGGGTGCGATGCCGCATTTTGCGATTGCAGCAAAAGGACGAATAGGCGAGAAGAGCCCCGCTTTTCCAGCGGAAATGGACCGTAAATATGTCAGATACAATACGGGCAGTGATCCTCGGCATCATCGAGGGTGTAACCGAGTTCCTTCCCGTCTCCTCGACCGGCCACCTCCTGCTCGCGGAGCGTTTCTTTGGCCTCGGCGAAGGCGCCTTCTGGGATTCGTTTACGGTTCTGATCCAGCTCGGCGCGATCCTCGCGATCGTCGTATTGTATTTCAAGAAATTGTGGGACGTCGCGATCGGCATGTTCACTGGCGACGCCTACGCACGCCGCTTCGTGATCGGCGTGCTGGTGGCGTTCCTGCCCGCGGTCGTCGTCGGTCTCGTCGCCGGCAAATACATCAAGAGCGTGCTGTTCAATCCGTGGGTCGTGTGCTTCTCGCTGATCGTCGGCGGCGCCATCCTGTTGTGGGTCGATCGGCTCGATCTCAAGGCGCGCGAGCATGACGCCACCAGGTTTCCGCTGCTGATGTATCTCTACATCGGCATCGCGCAGTGTATTGCGATGATCCCCGGCGTGTCGCGCTCCGGTGCCAGCATCGTCGCTGCGATGTTTCTGGGGGCCGACAAGCGCGCGGCGGCGGAGTTCTCGTTCTTCCTCGCCATCCCCACCATGATCGGCGCGTTCGCCTACGACTTCTACAAGAACCGCTCCGAGATGACGATGGACCACATGGGCATCGTCGCGATCGGCTTCGTGGTGTCGTTCATCACCGCGATCATCGTAGTAAAGGCGTTCCTCGGATACGTCACCCGCCACGGCTTCGTGGTGTTCGCCTGGTGGCGCGTCATCGTCGGCACGCTTGGCCTGATCGCGCTGGCGCTCGGCCATTAACCTCTCGAAAACTCACTGACGCGCTTCAACGTAATATAAGCTTTTGATCGGTAGGCAGTTTCCAGGCAAGGCGCGGCGCGCCCTGCAAAGGAGCTGAGCGATGACCCTCGTCAGCGGCTGGGGACGCTTCCCGGTCGTCGATACCGATGTGTTGCGGCCGCGGTCGTTCGAGGCCGTGGGCGAAGCCGTCGCAGGGGTAACCGGCTCCGTGGCCCGCGGCAACGGCCGCGCCTATGGCGATGCCGCGATTGGCGTCAGCCGGACCATTACGATGACCGGGTTCGACCGTGTCAGGTCGTTCGATCCGGCGACGGGCCGCATTCGCCTCGAGGCGGGCGTGCTGCTGTCGGACCTGATCGACACCTTTGGTCCGCGCGGCTTCCTGCCCTTCGTCGTGCCGGGTACGCGGTTCGTGTCGGTCGGTGGCGCGATTGCCGCCGACGTGCACGGCAAGAACCATCATTGCGAGGGCGGCTTCGGCCGCTATGTCGACAGCATCTTGTTGCGCACCGGGCGGGGCGAGACCATCGAGGCCTCGCGCGAGCAGAACCCCGAAGCCTTCTTTGCAACCATCGGCGGCATGGGCCTGACCGGAATCATTCTCGAAGCGACCGTCCGGCTGCGGCCGGTCGACACCGGCTGGATCCGTGAGCGGGTGATCTCTGCGTCCGATCTCGATGCGGCGATACGCGCGCTCGAGGCGAGCGATTCCGCGACCTATTCGGTGGCGTGGATCGATTGCGCCGCGAGCGGCAGCGATCTCGGCCGCTCGCTGATCTATCTCGGTGAGCACGCGCGGGCCGACGAGCTTGCCGATGGCGCCGTTCGATTTCCCGTTGGCAAGGGTCCGGGCCTCGCCGTGCCCGTCGATCTGCCGGCGATGACGCTGAACCGCACCAGCATCCGCGCCTTCAATGAGCTCTACTACCGCATGGGCACGCGCCGCGCCGGCGGCAGTCGTGTGGTCTCGCTCTATCCGTATTTCTTTCCGCTCGACAGCATCGCTGACTGGAATCGCATTTATGGAAAACGCGGCTTCCTCCAGCATCAATGCGTGATTCCGGAAGCCGGCGCGCGCGCCGTGCTCGGCGATATCCTCGATCGTGTCTCGAAGCGTGGCGATGCGTCCTTCCTTGCGGTGCTGAAGAAGCTCGGCCAGGGCGACGGCATGCTGTCGTTTCCGCTGCCCGGCTACACGCTGGCGCTGGATTTCCCGATCAAGGGCGACATCCTGAATTTCCTCGACGAGATCGACCGCCTGGTCGTCGCTGCCGGTGGCAGGCTTTATCTGGCGAAAGACGCGCGCCAGTCGCGTGCGACCTTCGAGGCCGGCTATCCCGCTCTGCAACGCTTCAACGCGATCCGCAAATCGCTCGACCCCGCGGGAAACATCCGTTCGAAACTTTCGCAGCGTTTATTTGATGAGGTGCAGCCGTGACGTCGCGCAAGACTGTATTGGTGCTGGGTGGCTCCTCCGATATCGGGCGCGCCGCCGCGCGCGCCTTTGCGAAAGCGGGTTACGATGTCGGGCTCGCAGGGCGCGACGCCGCTGCGCTCGAGCCTGACGCCGCCGATCTGCGCGCCCGCTACAGCATCGAGGCGAACACCCTGAAGTTCGACGTGCTCGACACCGCCACGTTCGAGAGCTTCGCCGGCGGCCTTCCGGCATTGCCCGACGTCGTCGTCTCGATTGTTGGCTTGCTGGGCGTGCAGGTGCAGGCGGAAAGCGATCTCGCTCATGCCACCACGATCATGCGTTCGAACTACGAGGGGCCGTCGCTGATCCTCGGTCTGTTCGCCGAAAAATTCCTGGCGCGCGGCAATGGCACCATCGTCGGCGTGTCCTCGGTCGCCGGCGATCGCGGCCGTTCCTCGAACTATGTCTACGGCTCGGCCAAGGCGGGTTTCTCCGCATTCCTGTCCGGCCTGCGCGGCCGCGCCAGCCGCGGTGGCGTGCATGTCGTCACGGTGAAGCCCGGCTTCGTCCGTACCAAGATGACGGAGGGAATGAAGCTGATCGGCCCGCTGACCGTCGATGCGCCGGTGGTGGGCGATGCGATCCTTCAGGCCGTGGAGCGGAAGACGGATGTCGTCTATGTCAGCGGCACATGGCGCCTCGTGATGTTCATCATCAAGGCGTTGCCGGAGGCGGTGTTCAAGAAGCTGAAATTCTGAGCCTCACGCGCTCTTGCGCTGGAACTGGCCGGCGGCGCGAAAACGCCAGAGATATTGCGGGGCGATGGCTTCCAGCGAATCGGCGGATATGCCGAGGCCTTCCAGCGTCAGGCCTGCAGCCTTCGCCGTATCAGAGACGACATTGTCGCGCGCGAGCAGCGTGACCTGGTCCGGCGTCAGCTTGAACGCGCCCGGCGCGAATTGCAGGAAGTTGGCCTTGAAGCGGGCGAGGGAGAACGGCAGCGGGATCAGCGCCGGCTTGCGGTCGGCGATGGCGAGGATCGCCTCGATGATCTCGCGCATGGTCAGCACTTCGGGCCCGCCGAGCTCGTAAGTGGCGCCGGCCTTGGCCTTGCCGTCGACGGCATCCGCGATCGCGGTCGCGACGTCGCCGACATAGACCGGCTGCATCCGGGTACTCCCGCCGATCAGCGGCAGCACCGGCGACATCCGCGCCAGCGCGGCGAAGCGGTTGGTGAACTGGTCCTCGGGTCCGAACATCACGGAGGGGCGGAAGATCGTGGCGGACGGCACCGCTGCCGTCACAGCCGCCTCGCCGGCCGCCTTGGCCCTGGCATAGCGCGAGGGCGATTCCGCGTCGGCGCCGATCGCCGAGACATGCACCATGCGGGCGCCTGTGGCTGCTGCCGCCTTGGCGACCGTTTCGGCGCCCTTGGCCTGGACGGCGTCGAAGCTCTGCGCGCCGCTCTCGGCGAGGATGCCCACGAGGTTGATCGCGACATCCGAATCACGCATCGCCGCCTCGACCGAGGTCGGATAGCGCAGATTGGCCTGCACGGTGTGGACTTGCCCGACCTTGCCCGAAGGCTGGAGGAAACCGGCGAGCTCCGGCCGACGCACCGCGACCCGGACCCGGTAGTCGCGCCTGCACAGCGCGCGGACGACATTCCGGCCCAAAAACCCCGATCCGCCGAAAACCGTGACGAGAGTTTCCAGATTCGATGCCATGAGGTCCGTTCCTGCGGGAGAGTGCGCCTGACGAGGCTTGTATCGGGCCGTTTTGCGATGCGCAATCCGCATCCCCACGCCCGAATTGACAAGCGCGTCACCGAACCGTAGTAACCGCCCCCGTGCCCCAACCGGCATGCCCAGGTGGTGGAATTGGTAGACGCGCTGGCTTCAGGTGCCAGTGGCTTAACGGCCGTGAAGGTTCGAGTCCTTTCCTGGGCACCATTTAGGTTCGTGCGACTGCGATCAGCGGGTGCCCTCCCAAAAATCTACTCCTCCGGGAAAAGCAGCGGCTCGTAGTCGCGGGCGCCGTGGCCCGTCTTGCCGGCCAATCGCGCTTCCAGCCGGTCAAAAACCTCGGAGCTTGGTTTGGTCCGGCCCGCATCAGCATCATCAAGCCCGCGTGCGATCGCCGCGTCCAACACCGCTAACCGCGCTTCGCGCTCCTGAATGAGTCGCACGCCCTCCCGCAGCACCTCGCTCTTGGAGTGGTAGCGGCCCGATGCGACTAGCTTTGTCACAAAGTTTTCAAGGGCTTCGCCGAGATCTGCACTTACCGCCATGCCGCGCTTCTCCGCCAATATTCAGCTTAATAACTATTATTGAATGGTCTCTGCATCAAGCCGGACCTGATTGGCTCCCGCTCCAATTAAGCCGCCCTTAGCGAATGTTCCCCTAGGCTCGAGGCCGTCCATTTTCCTGCTCCCGGCCTCCCCAGCCTTTGGGCCGGTCGTGTCGCGGTAAGTCAGAGCGTTTTCGGATGGAGCAGCCTGCCTGGCAGTACGATCGCGGCGCGTCCGAGCCGTCGGTGATCCCGGCGCCTGCCCGGACGCTCGTCATCGACCTCGAAGGCGCGCTGCTGCGTTCGGAACTGCTGATGGAAGCGCTGTTCAGCGCGCCCGGCCGCATGCTTGCCCGCTTCGGCGCGGGCGGACGCCCGGGCATGGCCGCGCTCACGGATATTCTGGCACGGGCCGAAATCGACTACGCCCATCTTCCCTATGATACCGACGTGCTGAACCGGGCGCTGGCAGCGCGGGCGCGGGGCGAGAAGATCTATCTCGTAGCTAGCCGCTTTGCCGATCATGCCGCTGGGGTCGCCGCGCATCTCGGATTCGATGGCGTGGTTGCGCCGGCGGATCTAGTCGCGGGCGACAAGCTGCCATTCGATCGCGTCTCGGTGGAGCGCATCAGCGAGCGCAGCCGCCCCAGCCTCAAGACCTCTAGTTTGAAGACCTCTAATTTGAAGACTTGGGCGAAGGCGCTGCGGGTCTATCAATACGCCAAGAACACGCTGGTGTTCGTGCCGGCGATCACCGCGCATCAGATGAATGTTGCGACGCTCGGCTCCGCGCTGCTGGCGTTCCTGGCGTTCTCGGCCTGCGCCTCGGGCGCCTATCTGATGAACGATCTGCTCGATCTCGCAGCCGACCGGCAGCACCCGACCAAGCGTCATCGCGCGCTCGCGGCCGGTGATCTCGCGATCTCGTCGGCGCTGCTTGCGATCCCCGTGCTGTGGACTTTCGCGGTCGCTGCCAGCCTCTGCATCTCCGCGGCCTTCCTCGGCGTCCTCGCCGTTTATCTCGCCACCACCATCGCCTATTCGCTGGTGCTCAAGCGCAAGATGCTGGTCGACGTGGTGACGCTCGCCGGCCTCTACTCCTTGCGCATCGGCGCCGGCGCCGTCGCCGCCGGCGTGATGCTGTCGGAATGGCTGATGATCTTCTCGCTGTTCGTGTTCACCTCACTGGCGCTGATCAAGCGCTTCAGCGAGCTCAGCATGCGCGAGGGCGCGGGCCTGTCCGATCCCTCCAACCGCGACTACCGGATCACCGATCTGCACATCATCGCCGCCATGGCCGCCGCAAGCGCCATGAATGCGGTGACGGTGTTCTCGCTCTATCTGTCGTCCTCCGCGGTGACGCCGCTCTACAGCCGCCCCTGGATGCTGTGGCTGCTCGCGCCGTTGCTGCTCTACTGGTTCGGCCGTGCCCTGATGATCGCGCATCGCCGCGAGATGCCCGACGATCCCATCATCTACGCCTTCCGCGACGGCGCCAGCCGCACCACCGTGGCGGCGATGATCTGCATCATGCTGGCGGCGATCTGACCGGCCCCGCATCCGGCGCTTGCGCGACCCGCCCGCAGTGGATACATCGCGGGCAATCCCGACTAGCCTATGCTGCCGACGCTACCGATTCGATTGAGGTTTTGAAACGCCATGACCGTACGCCTGCATCGCGGCGATTTGCCCGACCTGTCCCGCTACACCGCAGCGGTGGCGATCGACACCGAGACCATGGGCCTGAACCCGCACCGCGACCGGCTCTGCGTGGTCCAGCTCTCGCCCGGCGACGGCAGCGCCGACGTGGTGCAGATCCCGAAGGGCCACACCGATGCGCCGAACCTGAAGGCGCTGCTGGCCAATCCCGCCATCACCAAGATCTTCCATTTCGCCCGGTTCGACATCGCCGTGCTTTACCAGACCTTCGGCGTGATGACCGGGCCGATCTACTGCACCAAGATCGCCTCCCGCCTGACGCGGACCTATACCGACCGCCATGGCCTCAAGGACCTCGTGCGCGAGGTGCTCAATGTCGACCTCTCCAAGCAGCAGCAATCCAGCGACTGGGGTTCCGACAGCCTGACCGAACCGCAGCTCGCCTACGCCGCCTCCGACGTGCTGCATCTGCACGGCTTGCGCGAGCGGCTCGACGCCATGCTGGTCCGGGAGGGCCGCACCGCGCTGGCAAAAGCCTGTTTCGACTTCCTGCCGACCCGCGCCCTGCTCGACCTCCAGGGCTGGCAGGAAGAGGACATTTTCGCGCATTCCTGAAGCCTTTGGCGGCCGTTAGGTTGGGGCTGCCGCCCCGTTTCGGACACTTTCGTAACGGCCTGTCGCAGGCTGCATATTCCCGAGGTCGCGGGTACAATGGGGCACCCTCGATCGGAGCCTTTGACCGACAAGGCTAGTGACTGAACAAGGCAGGCGACGCCCCTGGAGCACCGGTGAACTCGGCCCAGTTTTCAACCTACGACGCCGCGCTTGCGGCGAAGTTTGCCAGCGCGGCGCGCCACAGCCGCCTGGTGCGGATTCTGCGCATCGCGGTGCCGGCGACGGTGGTTGTGGCCATGGCCTCGATCGTTGCCGTCTCGACCTTTCTGAACCCCTTCCAGATTCCCATAAAACTCGACTCCGGAAACCTCGTGGTGACCGGCACTAAGATCACGATGGAATCGCCGCACATGTCCGGCTTCACCCCGGACCAGCGGCCCTATGAGCTCTGGGCCAAGACCGCAACGCAGGACATCACCGATCCCGATCATGTCGATCTCGCAGACCTGCGTGCGAAGGTCCTGATGGAAGATCAATCCACCCTGTTCCTCGATGCCCGCACCGGCCGGTTCGACAACAAGCAGCAGCAGCTCGACCTGCACAAGGATATCTTCCTGCGCACCTCGACCGGCTATGAGGCGCGGCTGAACTCGGCCTTCGTCGACATGGGCAAGGGCACGGTCTCGTCGGACGAGCATGTCGACGTCAAGCTGACCAACGGCACGCTGACGGCCGACCGGCTGCGCATCACGGAAGGCGGCGACGTCATTCGCTTCGAGGGCAATGTCGTGATGCATCTGGACAAGATCAGCACGGATGACGCTGCTAGCGCGCCTGTCGAGCAGCCCGCGCCGGCGCCGCCGGCGAAGTCCAAGAGCAAGTCTGCGAATTCAAAATGATTTTCATGGCCAGATTTTTTCCGCGCAACGACGGGCGTAGCGCCATCTTCAGTGCGGCCGCGCTTGTCGGCGTCGCGCTGATTGCTACGGGTGCGGCGGTCGCGCAGAGCACGATGCAAGGCGTGCCCAACGCCATGCAGGGTTTCTCGCAGAACCGCGATCAGCCGATCCAGATCGAAGCCGCCTCGCTCGAGATGCGCGACAAGAAGAAGGAGGCGACCTTCTCCGGCAATGTGAAGGTCGTGCAGGGCGACACCACCATGACCTCGAAGACGCTGGTGGTGTTCTACGAATCGAGCAGCGACAAGGCGGCCACGCCGCCGGCAACTGGGCAAACCGCAAAGAGCGCAAAGGCTGCTCCGATGCAATCGGCAACGCCGGGGCCCGGCGGCGCCTCTTCGATCAAGCGGCTGGAAGCGCGCGGCAATGTCGTGGTGACCCAGAAGGACCAGGTGGTGACCGGCGAGACCGCCGTCTTCGACACCAAGACCAACCTCATCACCATGCTCGGCGGTTCGGGCGGTCAGGTGGTCCTGACGCAGTGCCAGAACGTGCTGCGCGGCGACAAGCTGATGGTCGACATGACCACCGGCGTCTCGCGGGTGGAATCGGACAGCGGCAAGGTGCAGGGTCTGTTCATCCAGTCGCAGGGCGGGCAGAACGGCAAATGCGGGACGCCCGTAACCCCTGGCTCAGGGCCGGCGACGCCTTCGCTCATCCCCGGTAAGCCTAAGTAAATCAATATGTTAGGTAATAATTTCCTGCCGCGAGGTTGAAGCCGGCGCGACAAGACTGTATCTACCGCAACGGGCTTTCGAAGCGGGGTCTGCCGCTTTTCGGGCATGTTTCACTGGGCATGAGACATCCCCTAACTCATGCTGCGTCGGCGAATCGCAAGGCCGGCGCGGCAGATCGCGCGAATATCGCGCAGGATCATCGTAGAAGGCTAGAAGGCGGGGATGGTCGATCTCTTCAGCATGTTCCGTCGGCGCCCCGCCAAGCGCGGCCGGCCAGGATTTGCGCGTCAGGACATTACCGCGCTCGCAGACGACATAGGCGGCCTGGTGACCAGCCAGGTGCGGGATGCGCCCCCCATCGCACGTGATCAGTCCGTTCAGGTGCCGGACCAGTTCCGCGGCGAACCGCGGCCGCCGCGTCAGCCAGCTCAACCGGCCAAAGCCAGTGCCAAGCCCAATATCAAGTCCAATACCAAGGCCAACGGCTCGGGCGGGCCGCAGCTTCTGAAGCGGCCGGGCTTCCTGGCTGTGCATAGCGTGGAAAAGAGCTTTGGCAGCCGCCAGGTGGTGCGCGGCGTCAGCATCTATGTGCGCCGCGGCGAAGCGGTCGGGCTGCTCGGTCCGAACGGCGCCGGCAAGACCACCGTGTTCTATATGATCACCGGTCTGATCAAGCCCGATCGCGGCGCGATCGAGCTCGACGGCCACGATGTCACGAAGCTGCCGATGTATCAGCGCGCGCGGCTCGGCATCGGCTATCTGCCGCAGGAGGCCTCGATCTTCCGCGGCCTCACCGTCGAGCAGAACATCCGCGCCGTGCTCGAAGTGGTCGAGCCCTCGCGCAAAAAGCGTGAGCAGCAGCTCGATGCGCTGCTCGACGAATTCAACATTACGCGGCTGCGGAAATCGCCCTCAATCGCGCTATCCGGCGGCGAGCGGCGGCGCGTCGAGATCGCGCGCGCTCTGGCGACGCGTCCGAACTACATGCTGCTCGACGAGCCCTTCGCCGGCATCGATCCGATCGCGGTCGGCGATATTCAGGATCTCGTCCGCCATCTCACCAATCGCGGCATCGGCGTGCTCATCACCGACCACAATGTACGCGAGACGCTCGGCCTCACCGACCGTGCCTATATCGTCTATGCCGGTGAAATCTTGACCGAGGGCAGCCCGGATGAGATCGTCAATGATCCGGATGTTCGCCGCCTCTATCTCGGCGAGGAATTCCGCCTCTAGCCCTTTTTTCGAGTTCGTCAAGGCGTGTACATCGGGCTTGGACTAGGATAAGCAAAAATCGGACCAATTTTTTGGGAACGGTTCTTGCTTCATGGCGCTCACGCAGAGATTAGAGTTCCGGCAATCGCAGTCGCTGGTCATGACGCCGCAGCTGATGCAGGCGATCAAGCTGCTGCAATTGTCCAATCTCGATCTCACGACCTTCGTCGAGGAAGAACTCGAGCGTAACCCGCTGCTGGAACGGGCCAATGACGAGGCGCCGGCGGGCGAAGCCCAGGCGGAAGCCGGCCAGTTCAATGATTCCGACGGCGGCCACAACGACGAGCCGGGCGGTGGCCCGGGCGAGGCCTTCGAGCCCGGCCAGGAAGAATGGATGAGCAAGGATCTTGGCACCCGCGCCGAGATCGAGCAGACCCTCGACACCGGCCTGGACAACGTCTTCTCCGAGGAACCGGCCGAGGCGGCCGCGCGCACCGCCCAGGATGCGGCGCCGACGACCTATACGGAATGGGGCGGCGGTGCCTCCGGGGACGAGGACTACAATCTCGAAGCCTTCGTTGCCGCGGAGACCACGCTTGGCGACCATCTCGCCGAGCAGCTCTCGGTCGCCTTCACTGGACCCGCGCAGCGCATGATCGGGCAGTACCTGATCGACCTCGTCGACGAGGCCGGCTATCTGCCGCCAGACCTCGGTCAGGCCGCCGAGCGGCTTGGCGCATCGCAGCAGGACGTCGACAACGTTCTTGCCGTGCTGCAAAAATTCGACCCGCCCGGTGTCTGCGCGCGCAATTTGAGCGAATGCCTGGCGATCCAGCTGCGCGAGCTCGACCGCTACGATCCCGCGATGCAGGCGCTGGTCGAGCATCTCGATCTCCTTGCCAAGCGTGACATCGCCGGCCTGCGCAAGGTCTGCGGCGTCGACGACGAGGACATCGCCGACATGATCGGCGAGATTCGTCGCCTCAATCCCAAGCCCGGCATGAAGTTCGGCTCGGCGCGTCTTCAGACCATGGTGCCGGACGTCTATGTCCGCCCGGGTCCGGATGGCGGCTGGCATGTCGAGCTCAACAGCGACACCTTGCCGCGCGTGCTGGTCAACCAGACTTATTATTCGCAACTGTCGAAGAAGGTCGGCAAGGACGGCGACAAGTCGTATTTCACCGACGCGCTCCAGAACGCGACCTGGCTGGTGCGCGCGCTCGACCAGCGCGCCCGCACCATTTTAAAGGTCGCGACCGAGATCGTGCGGCAGCAGGACGGCTTCTTCACGCATGGCGTGGCGCATCTGCGGCCGCTGAATCTCAAGGCCGTCGCCGATGCCATCCAGATGCATGAATCCACGGTGTCGCGCGTCACAGCGAACAAATACATGGCGACAAACCGCGGCACGTTCGAGCTGAAATACTTCTTCACGGCATCGATCGCCTCGGCCGACGGCGGCGAGGCGCATTCGGCCGAAGCCGTGCGTCACCACATCAAGCAGCTGATCGATTCGGAAGCGCCTGCCGCGATCCTGTCGGATGATACGATCGTGGAACGGTTGCGCGCCTCGGGCATTGATATTGCTCGCCGCACGGTCGCGAAGTACCGCGAAGCCATGCGCATTCCCTCCTCGGTGCAACGCCGCCGCGACAAGCAGAGCGCTCTTGGTAACGTTCTCTCCACCGCAATGTCCGATCGCTCCCGCAACACCGAGCCGGCCTGATTGCGCGGGCGCGAAATCGCGCTACTCTCAATCTCCCATCGAGACCGATCCCAGCTAGGCACCAAACCAAGCGAGGTATCACATGACTCTCAGAATCTCGGGAAAGAGCGTCAGCGTCGGCGAGGCCCTGCGCGGCCGAGTTGCCGACCGCACCGACGAGGTGCTGCGTAAATATTTCGATGGCAATTATTCCGGCCACATCACGCTGAGCAAGGATGGCTTCGGCTTCCGCACCGACTGTGCGCTGCACCTCGATTCGGGAATCACGCTGGAGGCCGATTCGAACGCGCCGGACGCCTATGCCAGCGCCGACCAGGCCCTGTTGATGATCGAGAAGCGGCTCAAGCGTTACAAGAGCCGGCTCAAGGACCGTTCGGCCCGTAAGGCCCATGTCGCCTCTGCGGCGCTCGCCGCGCTCGATGCCACCAGCTACGTGCTGGAGGCGCCGGGAGAGGGTGAAGACGACGATGAGGTCACCGGCTACAGCCCCGTGATCATCGCAGAGGCAACCACCTCGCTGAAACTGCTCTCGGTCAGCGAAGCCGTCATGGAACTCGACCTCAGCGGGGCACCCTGCCTGGTCTTCCAGCATGGCTCGTCGGGCCGGGTGAACATCATTTACCGCCGGGCCGACGGCAATGTGGGCTGGATCGACCCGCCGGGCGGAAAATCGGGCGGGTAGGCCCGTGCAAGGGACCCCGTACTATCCGCAGCCCTTAACAATGACCGGGGCAAAGCCGCACGCGGGAGTTGGCACCGGGATTGCGTTGGAGTAGAAGCGCCCCACATCAGGATCGGGGCTAAGTCCACCTCCTGCTTCACCTTCTTGACGCCGGCCTGGCTCGGTTTGACCGAGTAGGCCAATTCGGAACCTGACGGTTTAATTCACCTCGGAAACCTTCCATGCCGATTACCGATCTGGTCGCACCCGAGGCGATTCTCCCGGCATTGAAGGTCAACAGCAAGAAGCAGGCGCTCCAGGAGCTCGCGGCCAAGGCCGCCGAGCTGACCGGCCAGAACGAGCGCGCGGTCTTCGAGGTGCTGCTGCAACGGGAAAAGCTCGGCACCACCGCGGTCGGTTACGGCGTCGCCATTCCCCACGGCAAGCTGCCCAAGCTGGAAAAGATTTTTGGTCTGTTTGCTCGTCTCGATCGCCCGATCGATTTCGAGGCGATGGACGGCCAGCCGGTCGATCTCGTGTTCTTGCTGCTGGCGCCGGAAGGCGCCGGCGCCGACCACCTCAAGGCCTTGGCGCGCATCGCCCGCCTGCTGCGCGACCAGGACATCGCCAAGAAGCTCCGCGCCTCGCGCGACGCCCAGGCGATCTATTCGGTGCTGGCGCTGCCGCCCGCGACCGCGGCCTGATCGTCATTGCTTCGCTACGCTCGCAATGCGACTTTGAGCGTGCATCTCCCCTCTCTCGCTCCGGACGCAGCGCAGCGCTTTTTCAGCGGCGCGCTGCTGAGCCGGGGCCTATGCCGCGTGTGGCACTGGGTCCCGGCTCTACGCTCCAACGTTTGCGCGTTGCAGCTTGTCCGGGACACCAGACTCGCTGTTGCCCTACGCTCGCAATGACGACGCGGAAACTTCATCTCTCAGAATAAAAACGGGCACGCCCTCGCACAAAGGCATGCCCGCTTGAAAGTCTATTCGTACGACGCGCGCGTGGTCAGTGCACGCTCACCGCTTGCAACTCGTTGCTCCAGGCGTTGGCGACCGCGTCTTCGCGGCTGTCGGTCAGCATGATCGGCGTCCCGTCGGCGGCGTGGAGCGGCACTGCCGCCCGCGACCGCGGCGCAAAGCGACCGTTTCCGCTATAGTTTAGAGATTGCTTCGAGCGTCACGGGCGGCCGCATGAGCGTCTCGTTGCCGTGACGGTAGAACTTGCGCGTCCACGGATCAAAGACCGGCACGCGTGCTTCGACGAATTCGTCGATATCGCGTGTAACAACGATCAGATCCTGTAGGGAGGCGATGGCCGCGATGAACAAGTCTGGCTGCCCGAACGTGTGGCGGCGCTTGCGGCCCTCGACGATCATCGTTTTCCACCGCACGACGACATCTTCGGTGATGGCAAGAGCCCTACCCGCGAACAGCGGTCGAAGCATGTTGTCCAGCCACGATTGAAGATCTGCGCGCCTGGCAGGGTCGGACAGTTGTTCGATACCATAGACGATTTCAGCGAACGTGATCTCCGTGACATAGAGGTCGTCGCCGCTTTGGCCGGCAACAAAATTTACAACATCGTGGTTAGGTTTAGGCCTGCGCAGCTCCGAGACCACATTGGTATCGAGCAGCCATCCCCTCAAAGCTCGACGTCCCGAACCTTGGACTTGATCGTCAGGCGTTCAAACTCCACGTCGCCCAACGGGGATTTGGCAAGGACTGTAACGATGTCGCGACCGCTCACGGGCCGCTGGAGGCGGTCGAACTCCTCTGCGGCGATAATAACCGCAGCGTCTTTCCCATGCAGAGTGACCCGCTGCGGTCCGATGCGTTGGGCCTCTCTGACAATCTGGCTCAGGTGAGTCTTCGCATCCTGAAGGCTCCATCGCCCGGACTGGGAGCCCTTCTTCGAAGAGGGACGCTTGGCCGTCATGTTGCTCTTTCTAGTCGGATCAACCAGAATTTAGAGTATCCGAATTCGACTGCAAAAGCAAAACGGGCACGCCTTCGTGCGAAGGCATGCCCGCTTGAAACTCCATTCGTGCGACGCGCGCGTGCTCAGTGCACGCTGACGGCTTGCAGCTCGTTGCTCCAAGCGTTGGCGACCGCGGCTTCGCGGCTGTCGGTCAGCATGATCGGCGTGCCGTCGGCGGCGTGGAGCGCGAAAAGCTTGAGGCCCGGCGCAATTGTCGGCGCTTCGGGAAACAGGCCCGGCACATCCTCGGAGCGGATCTGCTTCACATAGGCGATATGACCTTCGCCGAGGGTTGCCAGCGTCTCGGGTGAGACGTTCTTGGCTTCGTATTCGAACGCAACGTGACCTTCACTCATGGTCTCGACTCCTCTCTCGAAACTAAGCGGTCGAGTCCGCTACTCGTTCCATTATTCGTGCTCATTGATAGCGATTGTCTTAACGATCCTCTCCGGTTCTGGCCGGGCAAGATCGATCGCCAGCAATCCGTTCTTCAGATCCGCACCCAGCACCAGCATCCCCTCCGCCAGCACGAAGGTGCGCTGGAAGTGGCGCGCGGCGATGCCGCGATGAATATATTGCCGGGTCTTGTCGTCCTGCTGCCGCCCGCGGATCACGAGCTGGTTTTCCTCAATGGTTACATCGAGTTGGTCGCGGGTGAATCCGGCGACCGCCAGCGTGATGCGTAGGCGCTCGGGCTGGCCGTCCGATCGGTCGCACCTCTCGATATTGTAAGGAGGGTAACCGTCGGCGCCTTTGACGACGCGATCGAGCACGCGCTCAATCTCGTCGAAGCCCAGAAGGAACGGGCTGGAAAGCGTGGGAACACGAGACATAGTTTACAAAGTCCTCTCGAAGCGACTTTGGCATTTCAGGGCCCAGAACGGCGCCCCTTGGTCAGTAATATGGTCATATCCCCGTGTGGGTTCAAGGACGTAGCCGGGGGGGGGCTGTGGATGGCCATTCCGGCCGCCCCACCCACTCTACAGTCGCACAAATGCTTGCAGATCGTCATGGCCGGGCTTCTCCCGGCCATCCACGACCTTTCTCGCGGCCTTAAGACGTGGATGCCCGGGGCAAGCCCGGGCATGACGAATTGCGGGCGATTTATCCCAATGAAAACAGATCCCCGGCTACTGTGCATGGGGTTGTTTTCGCGTTTTTTGTCGAACCGGCCCTGGAACCTCAGGCCTCGATCCGCGTCCGCCCGTCGCCGCTGAACAGATGCAGCTTGTTACGTACCGCTGCGACGCGGATCTTCTCACCGATGGCCGGGGCCTCGGTTCCCGGGATGCGGACGATGACCTCACCCGGCGCCAACTCACCGGGATTGGCGGCGATGCGCTGCTCGTCCTGCTTGCGAGCGCCGTAGATGAAGGTCTCGGCGCCGACGCGCTCGATCGCTTCCACGGTGAGCGGCAATGCGACACCGCCGGCCGGGGTCTGGTCGGTGATCACAAAATCCTCCGGGCGGATGCCGAGGATGCCGGCGTCAGTCGTGCCGCCGCCGAGCTGCGATTTGATTTCATCGGCGCGTGTCGACATCAGATTCATCGGCGGCGCGCCGATGAAGGAGGCGACAAAGGTCGTTGCCGGCTTTTCGTAGATCGCGAGGGGATTGCCGACCTGCTCGACCTGGCCGCCGTTCATCACCACGAGAATGTCGGCGAGCGTCATCGCCTCAAGCTGGTCGTGCGTGACGTAGATCGATGTCGTGTTCAGCCGGCGCTGCAGTTTGCGGATCTCGACCCGCATCGCGATGCGCAGTTTTGCATCGAGATTGGAGAGCGGCTCGTCGAACAAAAATACCTTTGGCTGGCGCACGATGGCGCGGCCCATGGCGACGCGCTGGCGCTGGCCGCCGGAGAGCTGGCGCGGCTTGCGCTCCAGCATCGGCGTGAGCTCGAGCACGCGCGCGGCTTCGTCGACGCGGGTCTTGACCTCGGCCTCCGCCATGCCGCGGTTGCGCAGGCCGTAGGCCATGTTGTTGAAGACGCTCATATGCGGATAGAGCGCGTAGTTCTGGAACACCATCGCGATGTCGCGATCGGCGGGCTCGACCTGGTTGACGACACGGCCGCCGATGTCGATCTCGCCGCCGGAGACGGTCTCCAGGCCTGCGACCATGCGGAGCAGCGTCGACTTGCCGCAGCCGGAGGGGCCGACCAGCACGCAGAACTGTCCGTCGGCGACATCGACGTTGACGCCCTTGATGGCTTCGAAGCCGCCGGGATAGGTCTTGCGGACGTTGCGCAGGGTGACGTTAGCCATGAAAACTCACTTCCAAAAACCTACTTCTCGGTCTCGACCAGGCCGCGCACGAACAATTTCTGCATGGCGATGACCACGAACACCGGCGGCAGCATCGCCAGCACGGCGGTCGCCATCACGACCGGCCATTCGGTCAGCGCGTCGGTGGTGGTGATCATCTTGCGGATGCCGACCTGGATCGTCTGCATGTCGTCGCGGGTGGTGATGAGCAGCGGCCACAGATATTGATTCCAGCCGAGGATGAAGAGGATCACGAACAGCGCCGCCATGTTGGTGCGCGACAGCGGCAGCAGCGTATCCCAGAAGAAGCGCAAGGGACCGGCGCCGTCGATGCGCGAGGCTTCCAGCAGCTCATCCGGCACGGTCATGAAGAACTGCCGGAACAGCAGCGTCGCGGTGGCCGAGGCGATCAGCGGCAGCGACAAGCCGGCATAGCTGTCGAGCATGTGCAGATCGGCGACGATCTTGTAGGTCGGATAGATGCGGACCTCGACCGGCAGCATCAAGGTGATGAAGATGATCCAGAAGATCGGCATCCGGAACGGAAAGCGGAAATAGACGATCCCATAGGCCGAGATGATCGAGATCGCGATCTTGCCGACGGCGATCAACAGCGCCATCACCAGCGAGTTCAACATCATGTTGCCGACGGGCTCGCGGGTCGAGCCGCTCGTGCCGACGAAGATGGTCTGGTAGTAGACCTCGAAGAAATGACCGCCCGGCAACAGCGACATCTGTCCGTTGGCGATCAGCGCGTTGTCCTGGGTCGAGGCGACGATCGCGATGTAGACGGGAAACGCCACGATCGCGATCCCGATCCAGAGGATGAAGTGGGCGACGTAGCGTCGAAAGCCCTCGTCTTCGACCATCAGTAGGTCACCTTGCGTTCGACGAAGCGGAACTGGATTCCCGTCAGCACGATGACCATGACCATCAGGATCACCGATTGCGCCGCGGAGCTGCCGAGATTGCCGCCGAGCAGGCCGTCGGAATAGACCTTGTAGACCAGGGTCACCGTCGACGTGCCGGGCCCGCCGCGGGTCATGGTGTCGATAATGCCGAAGGTGTCGAAGAAGGCGTAGACGATGTTGACGACCAGCAGGAAAAAGATGGTCGGCGACAACAGCGGGAAGGTCACGGTCCAGAACCGCCGCATCGGGCGCGCACCGTCGATCGCGGCGGCCTCGAACACGCTTCTGGGGATGGCTTGCAGGCCGGCGAGGAAGAACAGGAAATTATAGGATATCTGCTTCCAGGCGGCGGCGAGGATGATCAGCGCAGCCGCCTGGTTGCCGTCGAGCAGCGGATTCCAGTCGATGCCGGCGGCGCGCAAGTAACGCGCGAGCACACCGAGCGAGGGATGCAGCATGAAGATCCAGAGCACGCCGACGACAGGCGGTGCGACCGCATAGGGCCAGATCAAGAGCGTGCGGTAGAGCATCGAGCCGCGCAGCGGCTTGTCGGCCATCACGGCGAGCAGCAGCGCGAAAGACAGCGACGAGACGGCGATCGCGAACGAGAAGAAGAAGGTCCGGACGATCGCTTCGAAATAGGCAGGGTCTTTGAACAGATCGATGTAATTATCGAACCAGACGAAGCTCGTTGAGAGACCGAAGGCGTCCTGGAGCAGGAACGATTGGATCACCGCCTGCAAGGCCGGCCAATAAAAGAAAATCAGGACGATCGCGAGCTGCGGCGCAACCAGCGCATAGGGCAATAGTCTGGATTGGAAAATGGCTTGCTTTTGCATGATGTCGGGTGAGCGGCAGGCCGGATCGCGGCCTGCCGCTCATCGCCTCACTTCACAGCGGTCTTTTCGAACTGACGCAGCATCGTGTTGCCGCGCTCGACAGCCGTATCCAGCGCCTGCTTGGCGGTCTTCTTGCCGGCCAGCGCCTGCTCGATCTCTTCCGACCAGACGTCGCGGAGCTGAACCATGTTGCCGAGGCGCAGACCGCGCGAATTGTCGGTCGGCTCCTTGTTGGTCAGCTCGATCAGCGGGGTCTCGAGATAGGGCTGATCCTTGTAGAAACCCTCTTCCTTCGCCTTGGCGTAGGCCGCCTTGGTGATCGGCAGATAGCCGGACGCCTTGTGGATATAGACCTGGCGATCGGTGTCCGAGAGGAAGGTCAGGAATTTCGCGACGCCCTTGTATTCGTCGGCCGACTTGCCGCCCATGACCCAGAGCGAGGCGCCGCCGATGATCGAGTTCTGCGGCGCGCCCTTGACGTCGGAATAATAGGGCATCGGCGCGGCGGTGAAGTTGAACTTGGCCTGCGCCTTGACGTTGCCGAAGAAGGCCGACGACGTCAGGTAGATCGCGCACTCGCCCGAGGTGAAGCGGCCTTCGCCGGTGTTGGTGCGGCCGGCATAATCGTAGGTCTTGTCCTTCTGGAGCTCGACCAGGTTTTCGAGGTGCTTGACCTGCAGCGGTCCGTTGAACTCCAGCTTGGTGTCGAAGCCGTCGAGACCGTTGGCCTTGCTGGCGAGCGGCACGTTGTGCCAGGCGGACAGCTGCTCGAGATTGACCCAGGTCACCCAGGAGCCCGAGAAGCCGCAGGTGGGGTGTCCGTTGGCGTGGAGCTTCTTGGCGGCCTCGAACGTTTCGGGCCAGGTCTTCGGGATCTCGACATTGGCCTTCTTGAGCTCGTCGAGGTTCACCCACATCACGGTCGACGACGAGTTGAAGGGGAAGGACAGCATCTCGCCCTTCGAGGTCGAGTAGTAGCCGGTGATCGCGGGCAGATAGGCCTTCGGGTCGAACTTCTCGCCGGTCTCGGCCATCAGCTTGTAGACCGGTTTGACGGCGCCGGTCGCGGCCATCATCGTCGCGGTGCCGACTTCGAACACCTGCATGATGTGCGGGGCGTTGCCGGCGCGGAACGCGGCGATGCCGGCATTCATCGTGTCGGCGTAATTGCCCTTGTAGGTCGGGATGACTTTGTAGTCGCTCTGCGCCGCGTTGAAGTCGTTGGCGAGCTTGACGATGACGTCGTTGTTGGCGCCGGTCATCGCGTGCCACCACTGGATCTCAGTCACGGCCATGGCCGGCGAGACGCCCATGCCGATCGTGACTGCAAATGCGGCAGCCGCTCCAAAGTGTCGAAGAGCCATCAAGTAAACCTCCCTTGGCCGTCAAAAAGATCGCTTGCGCTAGCAGCGCCATATGACGTTCACATGACTGTGTAAGCGGCCGAAACGAAAGCGGCAAGCGCTGGCAAAGGGAAGCCATCAAATAGGCGAACGCGAAGCGGGGCAGCCTCATCCGTTCGCGGTGCACACTCGCGCCCGCGCCGCAGTGCGGCATCGCGGATTGCGTGGGGCTGACGATCAGGCCGCGGGTTCGAAAACCTCTCCCGCTTGCGGGGAGAGGCATAGGCCGCCTTCGGCGGCCGTATCCTAAGAGACGCCGAGGCGAAGCCTCGGCGATGGCGTAGCGCCGGGTGAGGGTTCTATCCTCCTGGGGAGTCTCACTGCGGAGACACCCTCTCCCCACCCCTCTCCCGCAGGCGGGAGAGGGAGCGCACCGCCGTGAAGCTCTAGCGCTTGCGCTCGGGCCCGCAGACCGTGCCCTTCTCGACCATCGCGTCGATCTCAGCCTGGGAGTAGCCGAACTCGCCCAGCACCTCGGCAGAGTGCTGGCTGAATTTCGGCGGCAGGCGGCGCAGGCTCGGCTTGCTGCGATCGAGCCGGATCGGCGACGCCACGCCCTTGTACCAATCCTTCTCGATGACATCGCCGCGCGCGATGGTGTGCGGATTGGTCAGGGCCTGGTCGATCTTCTGCACGGGGCCTGCGGGCAGGCCCGCGGCGAGCAGGCGATCGCACAGCGGCTCGGCCTCGTGCTGGCTGAACACCGCGGCAAGCTCTGTCCGCAACGCGTCGCGGTTGGCGATGCGGTCCTTGTTGCGGGCAAAGCGCGGGTCGGTGCCGAGCTCGGGCTTGCCGATCTCTTTCGCAAGCTTGCGGAAGGTGCCGTCATTGCCGACGCCGATGAAGATGTTGTCGGTCTTGGTCGGGAAGATCGCATACGGCACGAGATTGGGGTGCTCGTTGCCGGTCAGCCCCGGCGGCTTGCCATGCATGAAATAATTCGCGGTGTGCGGATGCATAATGGCGAGGCCGGTCTCGTACAGCGTGGTCTCCAGGAACTGGCCCTGGCCGGAGCGCTGCCGCTCCGACAACGCCATCAAAATGCCGATCGCCGCATAGAGGCCGGTGGTGATGTCGACGAGCGGCACGCCGATCCGCATCGGCCCGCTCTCGGGCGAGCCGGTCGCCGCGATCATGCCGGTCATGGCCTGGATGATGGCGTCGTAGCCGGGATTGCCGCCACGCGGACCGTCGGCGCCGAAGCCGCAGATCCGGCAATGTACGAGGCGCGGGAATTTCTTGCTCAGCACGTCGTTGCCGATGCCCCACTTCTCCAGCGTGCCCGGCTTGAAATTCTCGATCAGGACGTCGGCGGTCTCCAGCATCTTGAGCAGCACGACACGGCCGCCCTCGGAGGCGAGGTCGAGACCGATCGAGCGCTTGTTGCGATTGATGCCGACGAAATAGGCCGCGTCTTCCTCGTGGAAGGGAGGACCCCAGTCGCGCACCTCGTCGCCGGCTGGCGGCTCGACCTTGATCACGTCGGCGCCATGGTCGGCGAGAATCTGCGTGCAATAGGGACCGCCGAGCACGCGCGTGAGATCGATGACGCGCAGTCCGCTCATTGCGCCTGTTGCAGCTCCAGAATCGGCGGCTTCAGTCATGCCTTCGCTTCCCCTGTGTCGATGTTGATCACAGGCCTAGCGAGGTTCGTTTGAGCCAGCAATGGCTTCCTGCGTAGAGCGTCATGCAGGCCGGTTGCCGCAATCCCGCGGCGTGGCAAATCAACGGAAGTGGCCGGCCCGAGGGGGATCTCGGACCAGCCAATCCGCATCTACGATCAGACGACCGTCAGGCGGACGTCGACATTGCCGCGGGTGGCGTTGGAATAGGGGCACACCTGGTGAGCCTTCTCGACCAGCGCCTCGGCTTCCGCGCGGGGAAGGCCCGGCAGCGAGACGGCGAGATCGATGTCGAGGCCGAACCCGCCGGCCGAGCGCGGGCCGATGCCGACGGTCGAGGTGACCGAGGCGTCAGCCGGGACCTTGGGGCCGCCCTGCGACGCCACGAACTTCATCGCGCCGATGAAGCAGGCGGCATAGCCGGCCGCAAACAGCTGTTCGGGATTGTTGCCGGCGCCGCCTCCGCCGCCGAGCTCCTTCGGCGTGGTGAGCTTGACGTCGAGCGCGCCGTCGAGGGTTGCGGCATGGCCGTCACGGCCGCCGGTGGCTTTTGCACTGGTCTTGTAGAGGACGTTCACGGACATTTTCGTCTCCTCGGGTTCTCGGTTGGGGTGCGCTTATATCGCAGACAATTAGATTGCGCGCAATTGAAATTCGCATGCCTCACATTTAATTGTTCGCAATTGAATAGGCGGCTGCCAGGGCCCAGAATGACAAGACGAATCTCACGGGATCGAACATGGCTCGAAAACAATCCGCGCTGGATCCGCAGCGGCTCGACAATCAAATCTGCTTTGCGGTCTATTCCGCCGCGCACGCCTTCAACCGCGTCTACAAGCCGCTGCTCGACCGGCTCGGCCTGACCTATCCGCAATATCTGGTGATGCTGGTGTTGTGGGAGCGCGACGACGTGCCGCTCAAGGACATCGGCGAAAAGCTGTTTCTGGATTCGGGCACGCTGACGCCGCTGCTCAAGCGGCTCGAGGCCGCCCATTTGGTCAGGCGCACGCGCTCGAGCGAGGACGAACGGCAGGTGCTGATCGCGCTGACGTCCCAGGGCCACGCGCTGAAAGAAAAGGCGCGCGCCGTGCCGCAGTCGATCCTGGCGGCGTCGGACTGCTCGGTGTCGGAGCTGGTGGCGATGAAGGACGAGATCGTCGCGCTGCGCGACCGGCTCAATGCGGTAATCGGGGAGTAGGGGAGTTCGCCAAAGCCCGCCTTCGCCCTGCGGGCTTCGGCGCACCAGCCTTCGCTTCGCGAAGGCTGGTGGAGCCAGGCGGGATCGAACCGCCGACCTCTTGCATGCCATGCAAGCGCTCTCCCAGCTGAGCTATGGCCCCGTAGTCCTTAAATGGGATGATCCTGTGGATCACTCCCGACCGGCGAGCCTGGTGACTCGCGCGGTGCACCCTTTTTCACAGATCAGGGCTGATCTCAAGTCTCTTCATCACCACCGACATCACCAATGATGTCCGTGACGTCCTCATCGCCCTCTTCTTCGTCGGCAATGAAGGTCGAATCATCGTCATCGTCGTCATCGAGGGTCTCGTCGACCTCGATGTCGTCCTCGGATTCGGGCACGACGGCCTTGACCTTGCCGGTGTTCTCCTCGGCGTCGGCCTCCTCGAGCGAGACCTCCTCGACCTCCGCCGGCTCCGGCGCGGCGTCGGCCACAGGTGCGTGCCGAGGTTCCGCGCCGCGGGTCGCGCGCGCGGGTGCCACAGGTGCAATCGGCACCACCTCGCCGGTATACGGCGAGATCACCGGATTCTTGTTGAGGTCGTAGAACTTCTTGCCCGTAGTTGGGCAAATGCGTTTGGTTCCGAGTTCGGACTTGGCCACGGCAGAGGAATCCTGGGAATGTCTGAAAAGCGGTGCTTCACTTGGCTAGTTGGCGGCCCGCTGTCAATAGCGCATTACGGGAGAAAGACATGCCCGTGACGACGGGGAGGCCATGTGGTACCTGCCCCGCGAGCCCCGCAGGGATGGCCGGGGAGCATCCAAGGACACGATCTTGACCCATTCCGACCAACCGAGGCCGCTCCAGTCTCGTGCCAGCGGCCCCCTGACCGGGAAAGTACGGGTGCCCGGGGACAAGTCGATCTCCCACCGCGCCCTCATCCTGGGCGCGCTTGCTGTCGGCGAGACCCGGATTTCGGGCCTGCTCGAGGGCGAGGACGTCCTCAACACCGCCAAATCCATGCAGGCGCTGGGCGCAACCGTGGAGCGCACCGGGGATTTCGCCTGGTCCGTGCGCGGTGTCGGGGTGGGCGGGTTTGCGGAGCCCAAGGCGCCGCTGGATTTCGGCAATTCCGGGACCGGGTGCCGGCTGGTCATGGGAGCCGTCGCCGGCTGTCCGATTTCGGCGGTGTTCGACGGCGATGCCTCGCTGCGTACCCGTCCGATGCGCCGGATCCTGGATCCGCTCGAAAAGATGGGTGCCAAGGTCGTTTCCGGCGGGGAGGGCGGCCGTCTGCCGCTGACCGTCCAGGGCGCGCGCGATCCGCTGCCGATCACCTACAAGACCCCGGTCGCCTCGGCCCAGATCAAATCGGCGGTGCTGCTGGCGGGCCTCGCCGCGCCGGGCAGCACGACGGTCATCGAGAGCGAGGCCAGCCGTGACCATACGGAATTGATGCTGAAGCATTTTGGCGCCGACATCATCTCGGCGGTCGAAGGTGCGCATGGCCGTCGCATCACGCTCGTCGGCCAACCGGAATTGCACGGGGCCACCGTCGTTGTGCCCGCCGATCCCTCTTCGGCGGCATTTCCGGTTGTCGCGGCCCTGATCGTCGAAGGTTCCGATGTCGTCCTGTCCGACGTCATGACCAATCCGCTGCGGACCGGCTTGTTCACGACACTCCGTGAAATGGGCGCTTCGATCGAGGAGCGCGAAGCCCGCGGCGATGCCGGCGAGCCGATGGCGCAGCTGCGCGTGCGCGCGTCAAAACTGCGCGGTGTCGAGGTGCCGCCGGAGCGCGCGCCCTCGATGATCGATGAATATCTGGTACTGGCGGTCGCGGCCGCCTTCGCCGAAGGCACGACCATCATGCGCGGCCTGCAGGAGCTGCGCGTCAAGGAATCCGACCGCTTAGAAGCCACCGCGGACATGCTGCGCGTCAACGGCGTGAAGGTCGAGGTCTCCGGCGACGATCTGATCGTCGAGGGCCGTGGCCATGTCCCCGGCGGCGGCCTCGTCGCCACCCACATGGACCATCGCATCGCGATGTCCGCCCTGGTCATGGGCTGTGCGTCCGACCAGCCCGTGACCGTCGACGACACCGCCTTCATCGCCACCAGCTTTCCGGACTTCATTCCGATGATGCGTTCGCTCGGGGCCGAGTTTTCATGATTATCGCCATCGATGGACCTGCGGCCTCGGGCAAGGGGACGCTCGGCAAGCGCCTCGCCCATCATTACGGCTACCGTCACCTCGATACCGGCGTGATCTATCGCGCGGTGGCCTACGCCTTGATGCAGTCCGGCCATGATCTCCGTGACGAAGCGGCGGCGGTGGCGGCGGCGCTGGAACTCGATCCCGAAAAGTTCGGCAATTCCGCCCTGAAGACGCAGAAGGTCGGCGAGGGTGCCTCGATCGTCTCGGCGATCCCCAGGGTTCGCGAGGCCCTGGTCAATTTCCAGCGGCAATTCGCCGCCGATCCGCCAGGGGCGGTGCTGGACGGCCGGGACATTGGAACCGTGATCTGTCCCCATGCCGACGTGAAGATTTTTGTCGTGGCCGATCCCAAGGTCCGAGCCCGCCGCCGCACCATGGAGGCCAAGGCGCGGGGCGAGGAGGCGGACGAGGCGGCCGTGCTCGCCGACATCATCCAGCGCGACGAACGGGACAAAAACCGCCCGATTGCGCCCCTGAAACCGGCCCCGGATGCTTACTTGCTAGATAACTCCCAACTGGATATAGAAGGCGGCGTCCGGGCCGCCATCGACATTATCGAGGCCGTCCGAGCGGGCCGTCCGCGGGGTTAAGCCGCGGCCGTCATTGGAGGAAGCGCCCGCTCCCGCTCTTTGAGGTCGATACCCTCGGTCCTTCGTTTTGGGACCGGTGCGATCAAGGCTCCGGACAAAGATTTCCACGTATCGAACGCGCGGGCCTCAGCCGGCCCGCTTCCGCTGTTCTGGTGCCAAGCCGGAGCAACGAGCGGTCGCTCGAAGGTTTTGTGGACCTTCCGACACTGCGCGCCCGATACGCCCATGAACCCAACGGCCGGCAAGACATCCGCAACTGGAGAACAAATGGCTTCGATTTCCGCTGATACCTATAGCCCCTCGCGCGATGATTTCGCCGCGATGCTCGACGAGTCCTTCGCAGGTGGCAACCTGCAGGAGAGCTCCGTCGTCAAGGGCAAGGTGGTTGCAATTGAAAAGGACATGGCCGTCATCGACGTCGGCCTGAAGACCGAGGGCCGCGTCGCCCTGCGCGAATTTTCCGGCCCCGGCCGCGAGAGCGAGATCAAGGTCGGCGACGAGGTGGAAGTATTCCTCGATCGCATCGAAAACGCCCTCGGCGAGGCCGTGCTGTCGCGCGACAAGGCGCGCCGCGAAGAGAGCTGGGGCAAGCTCGAGAAGGCGTTCCAGAACAACGAGAAGGTTACTGGCGTCATCTTCAACCAGGTCAAGGGCGGCTTCACCGTCGACCTCGACGGCGCCGTGGCCTTCCTGCCGCGCTCGCAGGTCGACATCCGTCCGATCCGCGACGTCGCGCCGCTGATGAACAACGCGCAGCCGTTCCAGATCCTCAAGATGGACCGCCGCCGCGGCAACATCGTCGTCTCCCGCCGCACGGTTCTGGAAGAGACCCGCGCCGAGCAGCGTCAGGAGCTGGTGCAGAACCTCGAAGAGGGTCAGGTCATCGACGGCGTGGTCAAGAACATCACCGATTACGGTGCGTTCGTTGACCTCGGCGGCATCGATGGCCTGCTGCACGTCACCGACATCGCGTGGCGCCGCGTCAACCACCCGACCGAGGTGCTCTCGATCGGCCAGACCGTGAAGGTCAAGATCATCAAGATCAACCACGAGACGCACCGCATCTCGCTGGGCATGAAGCAGCTGCTGGATGATCCGTGGCAGGGCATCGAAGCCAAGTACCCGCTGGGTGCGCGCTTCACCGGCCGTGTCACCAACATCACCGACTACGGCGCGTTCGTCGAGCTCGAGCCGGGCATCGAAGGTCTGATCCACGTCTCCGAGATGTCGTGGACCAAGAAGAACATGCACCCCGGCAAGATCGTGTCGACCTCGCAGGAAGTCGAAGTGCAGGTGCTGGAAGTCGATTCCGTCAAGCGCCGCATCTCGCTCGGCCTCAAGCAGACCATGCGCAACCCCTGGGAGGTCTTCGTCGAAGGTCATCCGACCGGTTCGGTGGTCGAGGGCGAGGTCAAGAACAAGACCGAGTTCGGTCTGTTCCTGGGCCTCGAGGGCGACGTCGACGGCATGGTCCATCTCTCCGACCTCGACTGGAAGCTTCCGGGCGAGCAGGTGATCGACAACTACAAGAAGGGCGACGTGGTGAAAGCCGTGGTGCTCGATGTGGACGTCGAGAAGGAGCGTATCTCGCTCGGCATCAAGCAGCTCGAAGGCGACCCCTTCGCCGAGCCGGGCGATGTCAAGAAGGGTGCGGTCGTGACCTGCGAAGTGCTCGAAGTGAAGGAGAGCGGCATCGAGGTGAAGATCGCCGGTACCGACTTCTCGACCTTCATCAAGCGCTCGGAGCTCGCGCGTGACCGCAACGACCAGCGCGCCGAACGCTTCGCTGTCGGCGAGAAGGTCGATGCCCGCGTGATCCAGTTCGACAAGAAGGCCCGCAAGGTCCAGGTGTCGATCAAGGCGCTCGAAGTCGCCGAAGAGAAGGAAGCCATCGCGCAGTACGGCTCCTCCGATTCGGGGGCGACGCTCGGCGACATCCTCGGCACCGCGCTCAAGAACCGCGGCGACAACAAGTAAGCGAAACACTCGTTTCGCAAGCATCAAAGCCCCGGCGCGAGCCGGGGCTTTTTTGTTGCTATCGTCGTCCCGGACAAGCGCAGCGAAGCGGAGCGCAGATCCGGGACCCATAACCACAGGATTGTGTTCGGCGAAGACTTGGAGTTACCACTTCACCAAACGACGACGCCCTTTGGTTATAGGTCCCGGCCTTCGCCGGGACGACACGTGCGTGCGTGGCGACCCCTTGCCTTACGCCGCGACAGGTCTTGTTTTCTTCTAATTGCGCCGCAATTGATGTATCCAGACAAGCCAATGGTCACATTGTGACGGCACAACGCGCTTGGCCTCTCACCTGGAGATATTCCGATGTCGCTCGATTCGGACATCATCGTCGATCGCCGCAGGATCCGCCGCAAGCTGACTTTCTGGCGCGTCATGGCCGCGCTGATCGCAATTGCTGCGATTGCGGGCTTTGCGCTGATCGCAACGCCCGGCGCGCGCGGCTCCTTCGTCTCCGCCAGCTCGATCGCCCGCGTGCAGATCGACGGCCTGATCCGCAGCGATTCCGAGCGTACGCAGGCGCTGGAGCGGCTCGAGAATTCGCAGGCGGCCGCCGTCATCATCCACATCAACTCGCCGGGCGGCACCACCGCCGGCTCCGAGCAGCTCTACGACTCGCTGACGCGCCTGAAGGCGAAGAAGCCGGTCGTCGTCGTGGTCGAGGGTCTTGCCGCTTCCGGCGGCTACATCACCGCGATCGCGAGCGATCACATCATCGCCCAGCAGAGTTCGCTGGTCGGCTCGATCGGCGTGCTGTTCCAGTTTCCCAACGTCACCGAGCTGTTGAAGACCGTCGGCGTCAAAGTCGAGGAGGTGAAGTCCTCGCCGCTGAAGGCTGCGCCCAACGGTTTTGAGCCGACCAGCCCCGAAGCGCGCGCCGCGCTCGATGCGCTGGTGAAGGATTCCTATGCCTGGTTCAAGGATCTGGTGAAGCAGCGCCGTGGCATGGATGACACGCAGCTCGAAAAAGTTGCCGATGGCCGCGTCTTCACCGGGCGCCAGGCGATCGACCTCAAGCTGATCGACCAGCTCGGCGACGAGAAGACGGCCGTGACCTGGCTCGAGGAGCAGAAGGGCGTCAAGAAGGGCCTCACCGTGCGCGATTACAAGCTCGAGCCCCGCTTTGGCGACCTGCCGTTCCTCAAGACCGCCGCCGCCGTCACGCTGGAAGCGCTTGGTTTAGGCTCGATTGCGCATCAGATCGGGCAAACCGGCGTCGCGCAGGCGGTCGATCGCTTCGGGATGGATGGAATGCTGGCGTTGTGGCAGCCGGCTGCGTCGAATTGACCGAAACTGACCGGAACCAAGCGAGTTTCGGAGTTTTTTCCCGTCTGGCGGGTGGCGGGGCAGCCCGCTTTTTCGGCATTTGTCACGCATTTTCACGACGCTCAACCTTCATTTAGCGTCTTGACAGATCAAGGCATTTTCACGGAAATGGTCATCCGCACGCTCCCGGGTCCTATCTCTCGATGATCAAATCCGAACTTGTTCAGCGTATCGCCGAGCACAACCCGCATCTTTACCAGCGGGATGTCGAGAACATTGTGAATGCGATTCTCGAGGAGATCGTAGCGGCACTCGCGCGCGGAGACCGCGTCGAGCTGCGCGGCTTCGGCGCTTTCTCGGTAAAGCACCGCCCCGCGCGCGCCGGTCGCAATCCGCGCACCGGCGCTCATGTCCCTGTCGATCAGAAGAGCGTTCCGTTCTTCAAGACCGGCAAGGAAATGCGTGAGCGGCTGAATCGCGACCATCCGGATCCTGGCGCGCCCGACTAAGGCCATCGTTCGGGCTTAACCGAGCGGCCGTGTGACGCGGCCGCAGGCTTGATTCAAGGCGAGCGAAGCGAGATGCGAAAGTTCCTGACCGCGCTGGTCGTGATTCCGCTAGGCCTGCTCCTGGTCATCTTTGCCGTCGCCAACCGTCATTTCGTCACGGTCTCCTTCGATCCCTTCATGGCGAACGATCCGTCGTTGTCGGTCACGTTGCCGCTGTTCCTGCTGCTGATCCTGGTGGCCGCGCTGGGTGTCGTGGCGGGCGGTTGCGCCGTGTGGTTCGGCCAACGGCGCTGGCGGCGCGCAGCGCGCCGGCATGAAGCGGACGTCCGTGCGGCGCGGGCCGAATTGGCCGATCTGCGGGCTTCTGTGGCCGCCTCGCGGCCCGATCCGCAGCGCCTCCCAGCCCCCTCCGGGGTAGGCCTTTACGGCCCCGTCGGGCGAGACAAGCAGCGCGCGACGTTGTAGAAGCGGCCGCAACCGAAAACCCTGTTTTCCGGCCGTGGAGTTGCGGCCATTACCTGCTTTGAGACCATGTCCCTGCTCGTCAAAATCTGCGGCCTGTCCACGCGCGAGACGCTCGACGTCGCGCTCGATGCCGGTGCTGACTTGGTGGGGTTCGTGTTCTTTCCGCCGTCGCCCCGGCATCTCTCGCTGGAGGCGGGGCGCGATCTCGGCCGCCAGGTGAAACGGCGTGCTTTGAAGGTCGCTCTCACGGTCGATGCCGATGACGCAACGCTCGATAACATCATGGATGCGCTGTCGCCCGACGTGTTTCAGCTCCACGGCAAGGAGAGCGTTGCGCGGCTGCGCGACATCAAGCAGAAGTTCGGCCGCCCGGTCATGAAGGCGCTGCCGGTCGAGATCGCCGCCGATCTCGCCGTGCTGCCCGGCTACGCCGTGGTCGCCGACCGTATCCTGTTCGATGCGAGGCCGCCGAAGGACGCCACACGGCCGGGCGGGCTCGGCGCGCCGTTCGATTGGCATCTGCTCGAAAACCTCGAGCTAAAAGTACCGTACATGGTTTCCGGCGGCCTGCATGCAGGGAACGTCGCCGAAGCCGTTCGCCTCACCCGCGCCGGCGGCGTCGACGTCTCCTCCGGGGTCGAGAGCGCCCCCGGCGTGAAGGATCCCGAGATGATCAAGGCCTTCATTCGCGCCGCGCGCGCAAGCCAAGATGCAAGTCAAGAGTTGAGCGTCCGATGAACATCGCCAAACCAAATTCCTATCGCAGCGGTCCCGACGAGCGCGGCCATTTCGGCATCTTTGGCGGACGCTTCGTCGCCGAAACGCTGATGCCGCTGATCCTCGATCTGGAAAAGGCGTACACCGCGGCCAAGGCCGACCCGGCCTTCCAGGCCGAGATGAACGGCTATCTCAAGCACTATGTCGGCCGGCCCTCGCCGCTCTATTTCGCAGAGCGCCTGACCGAGCACCTCGGCGGCGCCAAGATCTACCTCAAGCGCGAAGAGCTCAATCACACCGGTTCGCACAAGGTGAACAATGTGCTCGGCCAGATCATGCTGGCGCGCCGCATGGGCAAGAAGCGCATCATCGCCGAGACCGGCGCCGGCCAGCACGGTGTCGCCACCGCGACGCTGTGCGCGCGCTTCGGTCTCGAATGCGTGGTCTATATGGGCGCCGTCGACGTCGAGCGGCAGCAGCCCAACGTCATCCGCATGGAGATGCTGGGTGCAACGGTGGTCCCGGTGCAGTCGGGCACGCGCACGCTGAAGGATGCGATGAACGAGGCGCTGCGCGACTGGGTCACCAACGTGCACAACACCTTCTACTGCATCGGCACGGTGGCGGGCCCGCATCCCTATCCGACGCTGGTGCGCGACTTCCAGTCGATCATTGGAAACGAGACCAAGGCGCAGATGCAGGAAATCGAAGGCCGCTTGCCGGATTCGCTGGTCGCCTGCATCGGCGGCGGATCGAACGCGATGGGCCTGTTCCATCCGTTCCTCGATGATTCGACTGTTGAAATCTTCGGCGTTGAGGCCGCAGGCCACGGACTGACGCAACTGCACGCGGCGTCGATCGCGGGCGGACGTCCCGGCGTGCTCCATGGCAACCGTACCTATCTGTTGATGGACGCGGACGGCCAGATCCAGGACGCGCATTCGATCTCGGCCGGCCTCGATTATCCCGGCATCGGCCCCGAGCACTCCTGGCTGCACGAGATCGGCCGCGTGAACTATCTCTCCGCGACCGATGACGAGGCGCTCGCGGCGTTCCAGCTGTTGTCGCGCCTCGAAGGCATCATCCCCGCGCTCGAGCCTGCGCACGCCATCGCCAAGGTGATGGAGCTCGCGCCGAAACGGCCCAAGGATCACCTGATGGTCGTCAATCTCTCTGGCCGCGGCGACAAGGACGTCCCGCAGGTCGGCGACATCCTGAAGGGCAAGAGCAAGTGAGGCGGGGGTCGCTCTCTCCTTACCTCTCCCCGCCGGGGAGAGGTCGGCTGCGAAGCAGCCGGGTGAGGGGTCTTTCCGCTCACTCGAACCTTAGTGATGTCTCGATGAGCTCGAGGACACCTTCAAGATTTTCGTACACATCCGTGTTCGAGACGCGAAGGACCAGGAAACCGCAGGCCTCAAGCACTTTGGTCCTGGCTTCATCGCGCTCGATCTCGTCCGGGCTCGAATGCGTTACGCCGTCAACTTCAATGATGAGCTTTCCGTCGATCGTCACGAAGTCGACGACGTACCGGTCGATCGGGTGCTGGCGGCGAAACTTCCAACGGGCCAGCTGCCTGTTGCGCAACGCCTGCCAAAGTTTTGCTTCGGCGCTCGTCTGCGACTCGCGAAGCCTTCGCGCTCTTGATTTGAACCTCTCCATCCCCCTCACCCGGCTGCTTCGCAGCCGACCTCTCCCCGGAGGGGAGAGGTATAGCACGGCGACCGCAAAAACATGACCACGCGTATCGACACACGTTTTGCCGAGCTCGCGAAGCAGGGCCGCTCGGCCTTCGTCACCTTCGTGATGGCCGGCGATCCCGATCCGGCGACATCGCTCGAGATCATCAAGGCGCTGCCGAAGGCGGGCGCCGACGTGATCGAACTCGGCATGCCCTTCACCGATCCGATGGCCGACGGTCCGTCGATCCAGGCGGCCGGGCTCCGCGCGCTTAAGGTCGGCATGACGCTGAAGAAGACGCTTGAGCTCGTGCGCGGCTTCCGCAAGGACGACGACGCGACGCCGATCGTGCTGATGGGCTACTACAATCCGATCTACATCTACGGCGTCGACAAGTTCCTGGTCGATGCAAAGAGCGCCGGCGTCGACGGCCTCATCATCGTCGACCTGCCGCCGGAAGAGGACGACGAGCTCTGCCTGCCCGCGATGAAGGCGGGCCTCAACTTCATTCGCCTGGCGACGCCGACGACCGACGACAAGCGCCTGCCGGCCGTGCTCGCCAACACCTCGGGCTTCGTCTACTACGTCGCCATCACCGGCATCACCGGGGCTGCCGCCGCGGACGCCACGGCCGTGAGCGAGGCGGTGACCCGCATCAAGCGTCACACCAAACTGCCGGTTTGCGTCGGCTTCGGCATCCGCACGCCGGAGGCTGCCCGCGCCATCGCGTCCCATGCCAATGGCGCCGTAGTCGGCACCGCGCTGGTCGATGCCCTCAAGAACAGCCTCGATGCGGAAGGGCAGGCGACGAGCAAAACCGTTAACGCCGTTGCCGAGCTGACGGCGTCTCTGGCCCAGGGCGTCAAGGGGGCGCGCGCGGCGGCGGAATAGGCCATAATTCCGCTCTCAGGGCGGGCGACACGGCGGCTTGCCGGGGCAAGGTCCGGCGGCCATATATCCTTCAAGCGGCCCGTGAGCAGGATCGCTAATCGGAGCAAACCATGAACTGGCTTACCAATGTGGTCCGGCCGAAGATCCGCAACATGCTGCGGCGGGAGACGCCGGAGAATCTGTGGATCAAGTGCCCGGATTCCGGGCAGCTCGTGTTCTACAAGGACGTCGAGGCCAACCAGTTCGTCATCCCCGGCTCGAACTACCACATGCGCATGGGCGCGGTGGCGCGCTTGAAGTCGGTCTTCGACAACGAGACCTGGTTCGACGTCGCGGTGCCCGACGTCACGCCCGATCCGCTCAAGTTCCGCGACGAGAAGAAATACGTCGACCGCATCAAGGATGCGCGCGCGCGCACCAATCTGAACGACGCGGTCAAGGTCGGCTACGGCAAGCTCGAAGGCGCCGGCGTCGTCATCGCCGTGCAGGATTTCGATTTCATGGGCGGCTCGCTCGGCATGGCCGCGGGCGAAGCCCTCGTCCGCGGGCTCGAGCTCGCCGTCGAGAAGAAATCGCCGTTCATCGTGTTCGCCGCCTCAGGTGGTGCACGCATGCAGGAAGGCATCTTGTCCCTGATGCAGATGCCCCGCACGACGGTCGGCGTGCAAATGCTGCGCGAGGCCAAGCAGCCCTATATCGTCGTGCTGACCAACCCGACCACCGGCGGCGTCACCGCGTCCTATGCGATGCTCGGTGACGTGCAGATCGCCGAGCCCGGCGCGCTGATCGGCTTTGCCGGCGCGCGCGTGATCGAGCAGACCATCCGCGAAAAGCTGCCTGAAGGTTTCCAGCGCGCCGAGTACCTGAAAGAACACGGCATGGTCGACATGGTCGTGCATCGCCATGATTTGCGTCCGACGCTGGCGCGACTCTGCCGTCTGCTGACCAAAGCGCCGGCGCTGGAGACTGCGTCGAAATCGGCGCAGCCGGTGACGAGCCCGGCGCAGATCGTATCGGCTCCCGAAGTGGCGCCGGCCGCGCCACACGCGTGAACGCTTCCGCCGACAATGCAAAGCCGTCGCTCGGTGAACTGATCGGGCGGCTGTCGGCCCTGCATCAGAAGCGCATCGATCTCGGGCTTGAGCGGATGCACCGCCTGCTCGAACGGCTCGGCCATCCCGAGCGCAAGCTGCCGCCGGTGATCCACATCGCCGGCACCAATGGCAAGGGCTCGACGCTGGCCTATCTGCGCGCGACGCTGGAGGCCGCGGGCCTGCGCGTCCACGCCTACACCTCGCCCTATCTGGTCCGCATCAACGAATGTTTTCGGCTCGGCCGCGTCGGCGGCGGGGTGTTGGTCGGCGATGACGAGTTGCGCGCGGTCCTGGAAGAGGTCGAGCGCGTCAATGCTGGCGAGGCCGCGACCATTTTCGAGTTGAAGACCGCCGCAGCCTTCCATCTGTTCGCGCAGAATCCGGCCGATGCGGTGTTACTCGAGGTTGGCCTTGGCGGCCGGCTCGATTCGACCAACGTGGTCGAGACGCCGGCGGCCTGCGTGATCACGCCGGTCAGCATGGATCATATGGATTTCCTGGGCGACACCTTGACGTCGATCGCCGCCGAGAAGGCCACGATCATCAAGCGCGGCGTGCCCGCGATTTCCGCCGAGCAGACGCCGGAAGTGATGGCGGTGATCGAGGCGCAGGCCAAGCGCATGCGCGCGCCGTTGTTTGCGGCGGGTGAGAGCTGGCATGTGAATGTCGAGCATGGGCGACTGGTCTATTCCGACGATCGCGGCCTGATGGATCTCACGGCGCCGCGCCTGTTCGGCCGTCACCAGTTCGACAATGCGGGGCTCGCGATCGCAACGCTGCGGGCCATCGACGCTTTCAAGGTCAATCAAGCAGCATTCGAGGCCGGCATCGTCGGTGCCGAATGGCCGGCGCGGATGCAGCGCATCACCTCGGGCGAGCTGCTCGGCTGGGGGCCGCAGGGGTCGGAAATCTGGCTCGACGGCGGCCACAATGCCGAAGGCGGCCGTGTCGCGGCCGCTGCGCTTGGCGATCTCGAAGAGCGGGTGTCGCGGCCGCTGGTCGTGATCGCCGGCATGATGGCCAACAAGGACGCGCAAGCATTTCTCGCCAATTTCGCCGGCCTCACCCGTCACATCATCGCGGTGCCGATTCCGGACACCGAGAACGCGATGCCGGTCGACCGCCTCGCTGACGCCGTGCGCAGCCTCGGCATGCGCGTCGAGATCGCCCCCGGAATCGAGGCCGCGCTGCGCGCCTTGTCGTTGCTTGCTTATGAAGTGCCGCCGCGGATCCTGATCACCGGCTCGCTCTATCTCGCCGGCCATGTGCTTGGCATCAACGGCACGCCTCCTGCATAGGCCTCTCGTGTCCCGGACAAAGCGCGGCACGAAGTGACGCGGCGCAGAGCCGGGACCCAGTAGGCCACATGGGCCCCGGCTCTGCAGCGCACCGCTGAAGAAGCGCTGCACCGCGTCCGGAGCACGGGAGAGACTGACGATGCGTTTTGCCGCGATTGCCGACGTTCATGGAAACCATCTCGCGCTGGAAGCGGTGCTTGCCGATATCCGCGCGCAGGGCATTGCCGACATCGTCAATCTCGGTGACATGCTGAGTGGCCCGCTCGACGCGCGCCGCACCATCGAGATCCTGATGAGGCTCGATGCCGTGCACGTGCTCGGCAATCACGACCGCTATCTCCTCGACCGCCCCCCGGAGAAGATGGGCTCATGGGACCGTCCCGCGCATGCGCAGATCGATGCCGCGCAGCTCGACTGGCTGCGTGCGCAACCGATGACGCGGGTGTTTCGTGACGAGGTCTTTCTCTGCCACGCGACGCCCGATAACGACGAAGTCTATTGGCTCGACACGGTGCATCCTGACGGCACGGTTGCGATGTCCCCGCTCGACCGCATCGAGCAACTCGGGCAAGGCATCACGCAGTCGCTGATGCTCTGCGCCCATACCCATCTCGCCCGTGCCGTGCGCTTGCGTGACGGCCGGTTGATCGTCAATCCCGGCAGCGTCGGCAGCCCCGGCTATCGCGACAAGCATCCGTTTCCACATGTCGTCGAAGCCGGAACCCCCCACGCGCGCTATGCGATCATCGAGCTTGCCGAGGGCGCTTGGCAGGTGACGTTCCGCCAGATCGGTTATGACCACGAGGCGATGGCGGAGCTGGCGCGCCGCAATGGCCAGCCGGAGCTGGCGAACGCATTGGCGACGGGGTGGATCGGATAGGGGCGTCCCGGTTGCGCGGGAGTCCGGATCGGGTGTGCAAAACATGCGCGCTTATTTATAAGTGTAAATATTAAGGGGGAGAGCGTGCCATGGGCGAGGAAAACGTCTGGCGGAGCGAATACGCGATCGAGACATCTGCAACCGCGGAGACGATCTGGACCATTTTTCGTGACGTGCCAGGGTGGAAAACCTGGAACGCCGGCATTGAGCAGATCAATATTGATGGGCCGTTCGCGGCCGGCACCTGGTTCACAATGAAGCCTCCCGGCGAGGAGGCCCTGCGCTCGCAACTGATCGAGGTTCGCGAGAACGCGTGTTTTGTCGACGTAACGCGGGTCGGCGATCTCGTCATCGAGGTCGCCCATCGCATCGAGTCCCTTGGAGCTGCGCGCACGCGCATCGTTTATGCCGTCGACGCCCGAGGGCCGCAAGCGTCCGAGATCGGTCCAGCTGTTGCGTCAGATTTTCCCGAGGTCCTTGCAAGCCTCGCCAAACTCGCTGAGTCCGACAATAAATAAAACGGCCGGCGAAGCGCCGGCCGTTTCGAAAATCATGGTGTCGCGAAACGGATCAGACCGCGGACGTGATCCACTGCTGGAGCTTCGCCTTCGGCGCCGCGCCGACCTGGCGGGAGGCCATTTCGCCGCCCTTGAAGATCATCAGCGTCGGGATCGACATCACGCCATATTTCGATGCGGTCTTCGGGCTCTCGTCGACGTTGAGCTTGACGATCTTGACCTTGTCGCCCATCGCGCCGGCGATCTCATCGAGCGCGGGTGCGATCATGCGGCAGGGGCCGCACCACTCGGCCCAGAAATCGACGACCACCGGACCGTTCGCCTTGAGCACTTCGGCTTCGAAATCGGTATCGGAAACCTTGCCAACGGCCATTGGAGTACCTCACTCGGTTGAAAGAGAATCGGCGCGACGTGGAATCGCGCCCGGGATCATGCCGTCAACCTATGAACGGCCCCTTGCCGGGTCAAGGACGCTCACGTCGACATGAAGGGATGCCAGCGCCGCGTCCAGCGCGGGGGCTGAAATCTCCATATATTCAAGGACCTCGGTCCAGAGCAGGACGGCCCGGATCGGCGTCTGGGGATAAAGGCGGGCAAGCACCGCCCGGTACAGCGCGAGCTGCCTGACGTAAGCCGCAGGCGCGTCGGCGGCACTCTTGGGCGGGGTCTGGTTGGTCTTGAAATCGACGATCAGGACCTCGTTCGGCGTCACCACCAGCCGGTCGATCTGCCCCGACACCAGCGCCGGCGGCCCGCTTGGCCGCTCCAGCCGGCCGACGATGGCAACCTCCGCCCGGCTGCCGGCGGCAAAGACCGGCGCGAATCGGGGTTCGGCGATCAGCGCGAGCACCTTGTCGGCCAGTGCGGAGCGGTCGGCCTCCGTCCAGTCCGCGGCATTGCGCGCCATGAAGCCGAACGCGGCCTCGCGCCGGCGCTCAGTGGCGACGTCGGGCAAGGATTGCAGCAGCCGGTGCACCAGCGTGCCGCGCTGCAGCGCAAGCGCCCGCGACTGGACTGATTCGCCGGTCCGGACTGCACGGCCTTCCTCGGCGGCGGCTTGTCCGGAAGGGCGCACCGGATCCTCGTCGAGCATTTCGCGCGGCGCCGGCGTCCGCAGCCAGGCTGGCAGCGCGATCATCTGGTCCACCGAAGTTGCGGGCGTACCCTGCGCCGCGACATCCTCCGGCCGGGCGAAGCGGGTCACCTTGCCGAGCGGCGTCTCGGTTGTCTGCTTCTCCAGGCCCGAGCCGGTGAGCCCGGTGTCGATCAAGTCGTACCAGCTCAGCTTGCGGACTGTCCTCATGTTGCCCGGCAGGCAGCCGCCGACGATCAGCCGATCAGCAGCGCGCGTCATCGCGACGTAGAGCAGGCGGCGGTATTCGTCCTCGGTCTCTTCGAGCATGGCCTTGCGTGCCTCGACGACGGGCTTTGGATCGTCCGCCTTGCGGCCGGCCCAGACCACGACCTCGCCGCCATTGCCGTGCGGCACGTGGATCAACCGCAGCCGCTGCGAGTCCGAGGGAGATGATGTGGTGTCGACCATGAACACGACCGAGGCCTCCAGGCCCTTGGCGCCGTGCACCGTCATCACCCGGACCTCGTCGCGCGAGATCTCCATGTCGCGCTTCACCTCGGTATCGGCCGAGCGCAGCCAGGCCATGAAGCCTTGCAGCGAGGCCGGCGCCTTGCGCTCGTAGTTCAGCGCGAGCTCCAAAAATTCGTCGAGCGCATCATTGGCCTCGTGGCCGAGCCGGCGCAGGATGCGCGCACGTCCACCATCGCCGCCCAGCAGCCAGGCGTAAAAGGCGAACGGTGTCTCGTCGCGCGAGCGTATCTCACAAGCTTCCAGGCGCCGCAGCACTGCGGCAAATTTCTCGCTTGTGGCGGCATGCTCGCCGAGTGCGCGGCGCAGCGACCCCTTGCGGCCCCAGGCAAGCGCGAACAAATCGTCGTCGTCGAGCCCGAACAGCGGGCTCTTCAGCGCCACCGCGAGCGCGAGATTGTCCTGCGGCAGCAGCAGCGCATCGGCGAGGTTCATCAAATCGATGATCGCGATGTGCTCGGTGAGCTTCAGCCGGTCGGCGCCGGCGACCGGGATGTTGGCGTGCTTCAACGCCTGGATCACAGCATCGAACGCATTGCCGCGCCGGCGCACCAGGATCAGCATGTCGCCATAGCGCAGCGACCGGCGTTCGCCGTCATGCCCCGTCAGCGTGCCGCTCTCGACCAGCCGCTTGATCTCGGCCTGGATGCGGCGGGAAAGTTTGACTTCGGGGCTGGTGACGGCGACGCCGTCGAACGGCGCGCGCCAGCCCTCGATGTCCTGCCTGTCGTCGGCTTCGGCAAGGTCCCATAGCTCGATCACGCTCGGACCGGCATCGCCGAGCGCATTGTGCAGGGGATGGCCGATCTCGACCGAATGGATGCTCTTGTAGATCGCGGGCTCGCGAAACACGTGGTCGACCGAGTGCAGGATCGCAGCGCCCGAGCGGAACGAGTAGGTGAAGGCAACTGGATCGAACTTCAACCCCGCCGAAGTAAACCGGCGGTGCAGCTCGCGCCGTCGCGCGTCGAATTCCCGGGGCTCAGCGCCCTGGAACGAGAAGATCGACTGCTTCTCGTCGCCGACGGCGAAGATCGTGCGGTTCAGCCCCTCGCGCGCGCCCTCGCCAGCGGTGAATTCCGAGATGATGTGCGCGACGATATCCCATTGCCGCGGGCTGGTGTCCTGCGCCTCGTCGATCAGGACATGATCGACGCCGCGGTCGAGCTTGTAATGCACCCAGCCCGAGGAGACGCGATTGAGCATCGCCAGCGTCTTGTCGATGAGGTCGTCGTAGTCGAGCAGCCCGCGCTCCTGCTTCTCGCGCCGGTAGTTCGCGGCGGCAGCGGTCGCGATATGCAGGAGGGCCGCGGTGCGGTCGCGCACGGTGACGGCCCGGCGCTTTTCGATCAGTCCGCCAAGGCGCTCTGCTTCGTTCTCGAACAGGCGGGCGACGGACGGGTTGTGATCGCCAAACTTCTTGGTCAGCACCGCCTTGCGCGGCAGTTTTTCGTCGGTGAGGAAGACGCTGAGATAGGCATCGACTTGATCAGCGCCGGAAAACGCTTTCGCCGCGCGGAGGCGTTCCGCCTGGGTCTTGTCGGAGGCGGTGCCATCCTCCAGCGCGAAAGCGATGTCGTCCCAGCGCGATCGCGGCAGGAACGAACCATCGAGAATCTCGGTCTCGATATCCTCGATGCGGTCGTTCGCATCCACGTCCAGCACCGCTGCCATCTGCGCGGCAGCGGCTTCGGCGCTGCCGGCTTCATCGGTCCAGGCCATGAAATGATCGCGGCTGAGGCAAGCCTCGCGCACGACCTCCTTGAAGGTGACGTCGGCGGCGTTCGCCATCGCGGTCAGTAGCGCGCGGCCGGTGACGCTTTCGGGGTCACGCGCGGCCTCCAGCAGCACTTTTAGATTGGCGCGCTCCATCATGTCGGTCTGGTCGCGCTCGTCGATGACGGCGAAGCGCGCCGGCACGTTGGCCTCGAACGGAAACTGCTGGAGCAGGCGGGTGCACAGCGCGTGGATGGTCTGCACCTTCAAGCCGCCCGGCGTCTCCAGGGCACAAGCAAACAGTTTTCGCGCCGCGCGCCGAAGCTTCGTATTGGGGTGCGGGATGCCAACCGCGCGGATCGCCGCATCGAGCGCGGTATCGTCCAGCGTTACCCAATGGCCGAGCGTGATGAACACGCGCTCGGCCATGTTGGCGGCGGCGGCCTTGGTGAAGGTGATGCAGAGGATCTTTTCCGGCGGCACGCCCGACAGCAGCAGGCGAATCACCCGCTGCACCAGCACATGGGTCTTGCCCGAACCGGCATTGGCCGACACGAAAGCGGATGCGGTCGGATCCGAGGCGCGTGCCTGCCTGGCGCGCACCTCATCGGGAATGGGACGCGGTGCCTTCACCATTCTTCGATCCCCAGTCCACCGGCCGCCGACCATTCCTTGATCCGGGCAAGGTCGTCATAGCTGCCGTAGTGGTTGGTCCACATCGGCAGGTTCAGAGACGTGTAGGCCTGTTGCTCGTCGTCGAAGGCGCGGATCAATGCTTCGAGCTTGGCCCTGGCCTCGGCGGCTGCGGTGTCCGGCGGCTGCGGCTCGTCGCCTTGCTTGATCTTGAGCTCGAGGATGCGTTCCTCGCCCGGCGGATTGTTGCCGCTGAGCCGGACATAGACGAGCTGGCTCACCGAGGAGCCGGCGTCGATGTCGGGAAACCCGCCCTCGCGCAGGATCGCCGCCTCCAGCGTCAGCTGCGGCGACAGACCCATGCGGACCTGTTTGCCGGTCGGCGGCTGTCCGGTCTTGTAGTCGAGGATCGCGTAGCCACCACCCTGGCGCCGCTCGATGCGGTCGGCGCGCGCGGAGAGGCGGAAGCTGCGCTCAGGATCGAGCGGGATCGAGATCTCGCCACGGGTCTCCGCGGTGATCGCCTCGACTGCATCGCGGCGCGCGATCTCCCATTCGCCGAACCAGCGCGCGATACGCTGGAAGCGCGGCCACCACAGCGCCCGCGCCTCGGGGCGCTCCATCAGCGGCGCGAAATACTTCTCGCCGATCGCGCGCAGCACGCGTGCGGGATCGTCGGGCAGGCGCGTCGCGTAGCTTTCGGTGAACTCGCCGAGCGCATCGTGGATCGCCGAGCCGCGATCAGCAGCCGAGAGCGGCATGTCGACGGGATCGAGCGCATCGAGCCGCAGGATGTGCTTTGCGTAGATCGTATAGGGATCGCGCAGCCAGTCCTCGATCGCGGTCACCGACATCTTGAGCGGGCGCGTCGCACGGGGTGGCCGCGGCTCGGGCTGCTTGATCGGCTTGACCTCGTCTGGCTGGTCCAGCGCGCCCGCGAACTGAACGTATTTCTCGCCGGCGCGTATTGCCGCGGTCCAGTGATCATCGCCTGCGACGGCTTCGAGCCGGTGCAGGAAGCGCGAGGCCACCGCCGGTGCACCGCCGGCCTTGGCGGAATGGGTGAGGATCACCTCATCGGCGCCGAGCAGCTGCGCGAAGTCATGTGCGGAGAGGCCGATGCGGCGCTCCGGCAGATCGAGGCCGAGTTCGTGCCGCATCGGCCGGCTCAGCCAGGGGTCGATGCGCGGCGCCGGCGGCCAGACGCCCTCGATCAGGCCGCCGACGATGATGCGGTCGGCCTGCATCAGGCGCGATTCCAACGGGCCATAGATATGAAGCCGCGCGCCCGGCCTGTCGCGCCGTCGCACCGCGCGATCGCCGAACGCGGTCTGGAAGACGTCCGGATATTCGGGCAGCGGAACCATCAATCCGCTGGTCGTGCCGCCGCGCAGGAGATCATCGAAGGCGCTGGCGAGCGCGAGGCCTTCCCGGTCCTCGAAGGCCAGCGGGATGCCCTGCTCGTCGCGCGACAGCTCGATCAGGCTCTCGCGATGCCGATGCGCGAGCTCGGCGAAGTCGTAGGGTTTTGATGATGTCAGGCTCTCGATCGGCGCCAGCGCCGTCTGCAATGCCGCGATCAGTGCCTGGATGCGATCGAGGTCTTCCGCTTTGAGGTGCGCCCGCGGTTCGGCCGGGTGCAGCGCGGAGGCCTCATTGCGCCATAGCTTCGCCAATTCTTCGCGAAACCGGTTGAACTCGCGCAACAGGCCGGCCGTACCCGCGGGCGGACGCGTGCCGCGCAACACCGCAAGCTCCAGACCCTCGATCGCCGTCTTCCACGCGCCAGGCAGCCGGCCGAGCCGGCACAGCGGATGTTTCAGCATCGCCAGCAGCGTTGGCGGCTCCAATCCCTTTGTCGCCGCCTCCGCCGCGAGACGCGCGAAGATGCCGGCCGAAGTCTCCATCAGTACGTCGCCGCCGGAATCGTCGAAGGCGAGATCCCAGCGGGTGAGCGCGGCCATCACCCGCCGTGCCAGCGCGCGGTCGGGGGTCACCAGTGCGGCCGACTTGTCGAGATGCCGCGCCTCACGCATCGCGATCGCGATCGCGAGCGCTTCCATCTCGGGATTGGGTGCCTCGACCACCGCTAGGTCTTTCATGCCGGCGGCGATTTTTGCAGCGACGTCCGGCTGCTTCAGCCGGTCGTGCCAGACCTCCGTCTTGGCGGAGGGTCGCATCGACTCGGACGCCAGCAGATCGCGTCCGCCTTCCGCGGGCGGTTGGAGAATATCGACATCGCCGCGCTTGATGCCAAAACGCTGCAACAGCGCGTGCAGGGCATATTGCGGATGGTTCGATGCCGGATGCTCCGCGAATTTGCCGAGCGCATCGCGCACGCCGCCGATGGTCCGCCAGGCGTCCTCGTCAAGATCGGTGTCGAGCCCCGGCAGCACGACCGCGCCATGTGGGAGCGAAGCGACCGCGTGCAGGAATTTTGCGGTCGCCGGCATCGAGCCGGTCGAACCGGCCGCGATCACCGGCCCATGGGGATGCGTCGTCAGCCGTTTGGCTTCTGCGGCGATCAAAAGATCGCGGCGTGCTGCGGGCTCGATCCGGTTGATCTCGGCGAGATGTCCTGGCCAGGCGATGCGTGCGATCCGCAAGAATTGGAGTGAGTGCTGCCAGTATTGGTCGAGCTGGTCCGGCACGAGGCCATCGAGCGCGCTCCAGTCGACACCGCGCGTGACCATGTCGTCGATCAGGCGCGCAAGATCTGCGGCCAATGCAAGTGTCGAGGCCGGGCCGCCGACCACCAGCGGCGCCAGCACAGGGCCCTTGGCCCAGGCGGCGACGAGTTGTGCCAGCGTCAACCGCCGTTCGAGCTCGCCCAGTCGCGGCGGAATCTCAAGCGGGGCGGCGTTCGAAAACTGTTCGGCTTCGTCGGCGAAAGCGAGCTCGTCCTCATCGATGTCGCCGAGCGCGACGATGCGCGGCAGCACCACGGCGTCCGCCTTCATCTCGTCGAGAAAGATCTCACGGACGACGCGCATGGCACGCCGGGTCGGCAGGTACAGCGTAACGTCAGCGAGCCGTGCCGGCTCCTTCCGCGCCTCGAAGCCGTCGACCAGCCGGCCGTCGAGCAGGCTTGATACGACCGTGCGCTGGAACGGAACTGAGACTGGGACGCTGAAAACGCGCATGGGCTGCCTGATTCGGGGATCAGGCGCCAATATAGGGAGATGGACTCAAATGGACATGGGTGGAGGGGAGATCTTCCCCGCTGTTTGTGGCCTCGCGGGTCTCGCACCCCGGACGCAACGCGGCATGAAATGACGCGTTGCTGAGCCGGGGCCCATTCTTGTTCATCACGATTGGGGATTGTGGGTCCCGGCTCAGCAGCGCACGGCTACGCGCTGCACCGCGTCCGGGACACGAGAGCCGCTTAAGCCACGCTCTCCAGAAACGCCTCTTCCGCGGCGTGTACGGCGTCAGGCGTGCCGACATGCATCCAGACGCCGTCGAGGCGGAGGCCGAACAGGCGTTCCTCTTCGTTGGCGCGGTCGAACATCTTGGTCAGCGAGAACTCGCCTTTCGGCGCGTCGGCGAAGATCGACGGCGACATGATCGCCGCGCCCGCATAAACGAACGGGACGATCTCTTTTTCCTTGCGCTTGCGGAGCGCGCCGTCGGGCAGCATGCCGTAGTCACCGCGGCCGCCATAGCCGATGCTGGTGGCGGTCGGTGCCATCAGCAGCAGGATGTCCATGCGCGCAGGATCGAAGTTCTCCGCAAGCCGGGCCAGATTGGAGCGCACCCCGTCGATCCACAGCGTGTCGGAATTGATGTGGTAGAACGGCGCATCGCCGAGCAGCGGCAGCGCCTTGACCACGCCGCCGCCGGTGCCGAGCACCTGGTCGCGCTCGTCCGAGATGGTCACGCGCGGATGCTGGCGGGATGCGACGTGGTTGATGATCTGGTCCGGGAGGTAATGCACATTGACGACCGCCTCGGTGACGCCGGCCTGGCCGAGCTTGTCGAGCACGTGGTCGAGCAGCGGTTGGCCGGCCACCGGCACCAGTGGCTTGGGCATCTTATCCGTCAACGGACGCATGCGCAGGCCAAACCCTGCAGCGAGCACCATGGCTTTGGTCGGTTTGACGGACATCCTTCGCTTTCTCGACCTCTGAATTTCGTGTTCGCAGCAATCCTAGCACGGGACTCGGTCAACCGCACCGCACCTCAACCGCCTTAACCAGCCGGCGTGACGGTTGTGCGACGGGTGTTGCCGTCACGCTCCAACAGATGTGGAGCGTGCCTTTTTCTTCCTGTCGCCGGGTTTGAGAAAACTGACGCCGATCTGGTCGCCATTGACCCAGGCGAGCTCGCAGCGCCGGTACGCAAGTCCGGTCGACGACAGCAACAGAAAAAATTCCTTCAGGTGCAGGCCCTCGACCGAGCCGTCGATGGTCAGCTTGGCGCCGATCTCGGAGACATCTTCCATGGTGCATTCGCGCCGCCAGGTGCCGTCGATCCCCATCATCTGGGCCGAAATCCCGCGTTCGAAAACAACCCGGCTGTTGCCACGCTGGTCCGTCTTCACCGCCATCTGCCCTTGCTCCAGCCCCGTATTTGTCCGGCTGCCTGCGGTTGATGATACCGGTGCGATGGCTAACAGCCGGTAAATCGGTTCCGGATCAGGATCGGGGCGGCGGGACGTTGGCAAGATACCAATCGCGCAAGTGAGCCAGCGCCGGATGGGCCAGCGAGCGCTGGAGATAGGTCCAGATTCGCGGCTGGTGGCGCAGATAATGCGGCTTGCCGTCGCGGCGGTTGAGGCGGGCGAAGGTGCCGAGCAGGCGCGTGTTGCGCTGTGCCGACATGATCGCATAGAGCTCGGCGAAGCCGGCCGGATCGAAGCTCGCATCGCCGGCGCGCCGCGCCTTGATGTAGCGCGACAACAGCGCGAGTTCGATATTCTCGGGCACATCGATGCGGGCGTCCTGGAGCAGCGACACCACGTCATAGGATTGCGGTCCGAGCACGGTGTCCTGGAAGTCGATCACGCCGACCCGTTCGATGCCGCTGCGCTCCGCAAGCCAGATCAGATTCGGCGAGTGATAGTCGCGAATGATCCACGTCTTCGGCGCCGCCAGCGGCTTCTGCAACAGCTCACGCCACATCGCGAAGAATTCCGCGCGAGCCTCGTCGCTCAGCGGCGCGTCACGATCGGGCAGATACCATTCCGGCATCAGCCCGATTTCGATCAGCAGCGCCTCGGCGTCGAAGACCGGAATGGCGTAGGTCTGCCCATCGAGCGGCAGCGTTTCCGGCAACGTCTTGCCGTGCAGCGTGGCCAGCACGTCGGTCGCAACTTCGTAGCGCTCCGCGATCGGGCGCGGCGGATCACCCTCGATCACGCCTTCGCCGCCAAAGTCCTCCGAGATCAGAAAGCCGTGGTCGAGATCGGAATGGTGGATCGCGGGCGCGGAGATGCCCTGCGCGCGCAGGCCTTCGTCGATGGCGACGAAGGGTTTGACGTTATCGGCAAGATGCACTGCAGCGCTGTAGGGCTTTCCGTTGTAGATGGCCGCGCCATCCGGCCGCTGCGGAAAATTCATGAGGATGACGATACCGTCGTCGCGGATCAGCCGGGCATAGGAACGGGTCGAGGCGTCGCCGGCCATGCGCTTGCGTGCTGCGTCGATGTAGCCAGACGCATCGAGGAATTCCCGCAGCGCCTTCAGCCGGGCGACCTGGGCTGCGCCCTTGCCGTAACCGGTGATGTCGGCGGCGCGCGCGGTCGAGCCCAGCGCCGGGCGATGCGTCAGCGCGATGTCGATGCGGTCTTCGGGCATCGCGGACGGCGCGCGCTCCGGCCATTCGAGCAGCACCAGCGTGGCATCCGGCAGCGGCGACAGCCCGATCTCCTCGAGCTCGCTTTCGTCTTCCACCCGGTACAGATCGGCATGCATCACCGGAAACGGCGGCAGCTCATAGCCCTGCACCAGCGTGAAAGTCGGACTCGGCACCTCCAGCGCCTCGTCGCCGGCGAGATAGCGGATCATCGCGCGCGCGGCCGCGGTCTTGCCGGCACCGAGATCGCCGGTGAGCGTGATGACGTCGCCAGGTCCGACCAGCAGCGCGAGGTCGGCCATCAGTTGCGACGTGGCCGTCTCGTTGACAAGCGCAACGGAGAATGTTGTCGGCGCGGTCATTCGGCGGCGTCGCGATGCGCCGCCTGGTCGGTCGGGAAATCGCAGATCACGACCGTGCCCTTGCCGACGATCGAATCCACCTGCACCTTGCCGCCATGCAACTCGACGAAAGAGCGCACCAGCGACAGGCCGAGCCCGGCGCCGCGGTGACGCGAGCCCTGCGAGCGGCTTTCGAACCAGTTGAACACCTTGTCCTTCATGTCGGCGGGTATTCCAGGTCCGGAATCTGTCACAATGAAGACCACGCTGCGCTCGGTGCGGCGCGCGCTGATCCCGACCGTGGAATCCTGCGGTGAGAAGCCGACGGCGTTGGCAAGCAGGTTATAGAGCACCTGCACCACGCGCTTCTCGTCGCCGACGAAGCTGCCGACATCGGGCGCGATCTCGACCTTGAGACGGATGCGGTCGGTGGCGAGCCGGTCCTGGAGGCCCTCGGCGGCAAGTTCGATGGTCTTGCTGACGTCGACCGGACCGAGTTCCAGCTTCATGGCGCCGGCGTCGATGGTGGCGAGATCGAGGATGTTGTTGGTGAGCGCCAGCAGCGCGTTGGTCGACTTGGTGACGTAGTCGAGATACTCGGCCTGTTTCGGCGTCAGCGGACCGGTCGAGGGGTCGCTGAGGAAATGCGCGAAGCCGATGATCGTTGTCAGCGGGGAGCGCAGCTCGTAGGAGACGTGGTGGACGAAATCCACCTTCATCTGGTCGGCGGCCTCCAGCGCCTCGTTGCGCTCGCGCAGCGCGCGCTCGACGTTCTCGGTGTCGGTGATGTCCAGGAAGGTCAGCATGGTCGCGCCGTCGGGCAGCGGACGGATCATGCCGTCCAGCACGCTGCCGTCCTTGCGCTCCAGCTTCAGCGGCACATCGGCGCGGTTCTCGATCGAGGTGATGGCCTCGCGGATCTGCCGCCAGACCGTCTGTTCGTCGAACAGCTGCTGGCACCAGCCTTCGACGGTCTGGATATGCGGCTCCTCGCGCATGGCATCGTTCGAGAGCTTCCACATCCGGACGAAGGCCGGATTGAACAGCTGGGCCTTGCCGTTGCTGCCGAACACCGCGACGCCCTCGGCGAGGCTGTCCAGCGTCTCGCGCTGGACCCGGATCATGCCGTCGAAGCGGCGGGCGAGCTCGAGGCTCTCGGTGACGTCGTCGAACAGGTAGGTGACGCCGCCTTCCGGATTCGGCGTGGTGACGACGGAGAGTGCGCGGCCGTCGGGCAGATACCAGGTGTCTTTCGCGGCCTCGACCGCGCGATAGGCCTCGTGCAGTTTTACTTTCCAGGCGCGGAAGTCCGGCTGCTCCGGCAATTTGCGCGCGGCGCGGAGTTGGTCGAGCACGCTGGAATCGTCGGGATTGGCATCGAGGAAGGTGCGGTCGAGGTCCCACAGCCGCCGGTAGGAATCGTTGTAGAAGGCGAGCCGGCGATGGCCGTCGAACACGGCAACGCCGGAGGAGAGCTGGTCGAGCGTGCGCCGATGCGCCTCCGCCATCCGCACCAGCGCCGCGCTCAGCGCATCCGCTTCGCTGGCATCGATCGCAACGCCAACGCTGCCGCTGCCGACATTGACCGCGCGCACGTCGTAGATGCGCCGCTCGCCGCTGATCACGATCGGCAGCCGCTGGGTGAAGTCGGCGGCCTCCTTCAGGCCGCGCTCCATGGCGGTACGGTCGGCGCTGTCGAGCAGCTCGAGCTTGCGTTCCTGCGCATCAATGATGCTCATGGCCTCGGTTGCACGGACATAGGCCGGATTGGCGTAGGTCAGCGCGCCGTTCTCGCCCTTGGCCCAGATCGGCCATGGCGCCGCGGCGGCGAAGCCGCGCAACATCTCGGTCTCGTCGGAGAGCGCCTTGTGGCGCAGATTAGTCTCGGCCAGTTCGCGGCGCAGGCCAGAGAGTTCGCGAATCCTGACAATGGCCTGGCCGCCGATGGCGCGGCCGATCGCTTCCAGCGTATGGCCGTTGGCGGTGGTCAGCGTCAGTTGGAACCCGTCACCGCGTTCGCGCAGTGCGTCGACGGCGTGATCCATCTGGAGTGCGGGTTCCGGCGGCAGCCAGGTTCCGAATGCGAGCACTCGCTGCGGCGACGAACCGCGCTGCAGCACCATGGAGACGTCGCCCGAGATCTGCGCGCGATTGTCGCCCGCCGGCCAGGAGATCAGCACCTGCGGCTCGGCGAACAGCAGCGCGCCGAAGCGGTCGGCCTGGAGCTGGAGTTCCCCGATTCGCGCGCGCAGCCGGGCCTCGTTCTTGGCCGTGCGCACGCGCGTGCGCATCAACAGGATGGCGGCCATGACCGAAAAGCCGAGCAGCGCGAGCGCTGTGGCCAACACCGCGAGTTCCTGCCGGTTGAAGTCCAGCAATATCGAGAGTGTGTCGACGAGGTCGGCGGCCTGGGCCGGCGCAGCCGGCAGCAGCGCTGCGAGAGCGCTTCCTATCAGGCCGTTGCGCGCCAACGAAGTGCACGACAACAGCGTCCGACGCATCGACACGATCACGCCTGACATAGTTGCCCCAAGACCGCACGAATTTACGCGCGGCGACCCCCGCCGCGCGCGAATCAAAAGACAATACCCTCACCGTGACTCCAGCGGTAAGAGTCCAGATCGTGAACGCAAAGGCGGTCCCAAAAAAATGCAGGCCGCGCGGTTCCAACCCACGTCGTTGTTCGGGTGATTCGGCTGGAGCTGCCGCGCGTTAGCGGCCGGTCGAACCGAAGCCGCCGGCACCGCGATCGGTCGAGGATAATGTCGCTACGGGAACCAGTGCGGCCTGCACGACTGGGGCGATCACCATCTGCGCGATGCGTTCGCCGCGCTTGATCACGAAGGGCGTGGTGCCGTGATTGATCAGGATCACCTTGATCTCACCGCGATAGTCGGCGTCGATCGTGCCCGGCGAGTTCAGCACTGTGACGCCGTGCTTGGCGGCGAGTCCTGAGCGCGGCCGCACCTGCGCCTCGTGTCCGGCCGGCAATGCGATCGCAAGGCCCGTCGGCACCAGCGCATATTGCCCGGGGGTGAGCGTTACGGGTTCGCCATCGGGAACGGCGGCCATCAGGTCGAGGCCGGCGGCTTCGGTGGTTTGATAGGCCGGCAGCGGCAGGCCTTCGGCATGGCTCAAGCGTTGCAGTTCGACCGTGACTTTCGTGCTCAAGATGCGGGCTCCAGGGATTTGTCGGCCACGCTTTTCGCAATATGTGCGATCAGCTCGGTGGCGACCTGTTCCTTGGTCATCACGGGCCAGGAATCAACCGCGATCTCGCCGTTCTTCTCACTGTTCTTGCGGCTGATGAGATGCACGGTGTTGCGGTCGCCGCCCATCACGCCGGTTGCCGGCGAGACGTCGTTGGCGACGATCCAGTCGCAGCCCTTGCGCGCGAGTTTTGTCTTGGCGTTGTCGATGAGGTGCTCGGTCTCGGCCGCAAAACCGATCACCAGCGGCGGGCGCTGGTCGGTCAGCTTCGCGATCGTGGCGAGGATGTCCGGGTTCTCGACCAGCTGGAGCGGCGGCATGCCGGCCGAGGTCTTCTTCAGCTTCTGCTCGCCCTCATTGGCGACACGCCAGTCGGCGACGGCGGCGGCGAAGATGGCGATGTCGGCGGGAAGTGCTACCTGCACCTGCTCCAGCATCTGCCGCGCCGACTCCACATGCTTGACCGTGACGCCATCGGGGTCGTCGAGATCGACCGGGCCGCTCACCAGGATCACTTCGGCGCCCGCGGCCTGCGCGGCGGCGGCAATGGCAAAGCCCTGCTTGCCGGAGGAGCGGTTGGCGATGTAGCGGACCGGATCAATCGGCTCGTGTGTGGGACCTGCCGTGATCAGCACCCGCTTGCCGGCGAGCGGTCGCGGCACCGGCGGCCGCAGCAGGCGCTCGGCCGCGGTTGCGATTTCGACAGCCTCCGACATGCGGCCGATTCCGGCTTCGCCCGCTTCGGCCATCTCGCCGGAATTCGGTCCGATCAGCACCACGCCGTCGCGTTGAAGCTGGGCCACATTGCGTCGCGTGGCCGCGTTGTTCCACATCAGCGGGTTCATCGCCGGCGCCAGCAGGATTTTTCGGTTGGTGGCGAGCAGGATCGCGCTGGCGAGATCGTCGGCGTGGCCGTTCGCCATCTTCGCCAAGAGGTCGGCGGTCGCCGGCGCCACCACGATCAGGTCGCACTCGCGTGCCAGCCGGATATGGCCGGCGTCGAACTCGCTCTGGGGATCGAACAGGTCGGTGTAGACGCGCTCATGCGAGAGCGCGCTGACGGCCAGCGGCGTGACGAATTGCTGCGCTGCCTTGGTCAGCACGCAGCGGACCTCGATGCGGCGCTCCTTGAGCCGGCGGATCAAGTCGAGCGATTTATAGGCCGCGATCCCGCCGCCGATAATCAGGGTGACGCTGGCCTCGGGAAGGGCGCCGATGCGCTGGGGCGTGGGGGCGGTAGATGCCGCCGGCGGCACCGCAAACGGCGTCAGCGGCTCCTCGCGGCCCTCGATCAGCTCCCGCAGGATGACCCGGACCTCTTCCTCGACCGACCTGCGGTTCTTGGCCGAACGCAGTCGCAGATAGGTTTTGACGTTCTCGTCGAGCTTGCGGATGGTCAGGCTCGCCATGACGCCCTCCAACACAGGATGATAGCGATGCTATCAAATCTGTGATTGCAGTGCAATCACAGATTCCGAACGGCGATCAGGATTCCGATGAAGGTCATGGCGATGATCCAGAGCGCCACGGTGCGCCAGCGGCTCTTGCGGCCCTCGCTGCGGCCCATCGCAGCGATGCTCTCCGGCGACAGCCGGAGGCCCTCCCGCGTCATGGTCTCCAGCTGCTCGAGCACCGCGACCGAGCGCTGCGCAATGTCGGGCAGGCGCATCAGCACGCGCGCGAGGTCGCCGGTGCCGGACAGCGCGCCCTGCACCCGGCCGATCGGTCCGAGATTGCGCTCGATCCATTCGCGCACCACGGGGTCGGCGACCTTCCAGATGTCGAGCCTGGGATCGAAGGCGCGCGCCACGCCCTCGACCACGACCATGGTCTTTTGCAGCAGGATCAGCTCGGGACGCGTGGTCATGTCGAACAGGCCGGTGACTTCGAGCAGCAGCGTCAGCAGCCGCGCCATCGAGATTTCTTCGGCGGTGCGGTTGTGGATCGGCTCGCCGATGGCGCGGATGGCTTGCGCGAAATTCTCGACCGAATGATGCGCCGGCACATAGCCTGCCTCGAAATGCACCTCGGCGACGCGGCGATAGTCGCGGGTGATGAAGCCGAGCAGGATTTCCGCGAGGAAGCGCCGCTCCTTCATGCCGAGCCGGCCCATGATGCCGAAATCGACCGCGACGAGGCGGCCGGCGTCATCCAGGAACAGATTGCCCGGATGCATGTCGGCGTGGAAGAATCCGTCGCGCAATGCGTGCCGCAGAAAACTCTGGATCACCTTGCGGCCGAGATCGGGCAGGTCGACCTGCGCATCTTCCAGGCGCTTGTGATCGTTCAGCGCGATGCCGTCGATCCACTCCATGGTCAGCACGTTGTGCGTGGTGCGGTCCCAGTCGACGGTCGGCACGCGGAAATCGGGGTCGTCGCGCGTGTTCTCGGCCATCTCCGACAGCGCCGCGGCCTCGAGCCGCAGATCCATCTCCATCGCGACCGAGCGCGACATGGTGTTGATGACTTCGATCAGGCGCAGTCGCCGCGCCTCGGCTGAATAGGCCTCGGCCCTGTGTGCGACGAAGAAGAAATCGGAGAGGTCGCGCCGGAAGCGCGAGGCCACGTGCGGCCGCAGCACCTTGACCGCGACCGCCTTGTGGACGCCGTCGCGCAAAACCTCGCCGCGATGGACCTGTGCAATCGAGGCGGCCGCGACCGCCGGGCCGAAGCTTACGAACACATCTTTCAGCGGACGTTCCAGCGACGTCGCAATCGCGGCCTCAGCTTCTTCCTGCGGAAACGGCGGCAGGCGATCCTGGAGGCTTTCGAGGTCGCGCGCCATGATGAAGCCGACGACGTCCGGCCGTGTCGCCAGGAATTGTCCGAGCTTGAGATAGGCCGGGCCCATCCGCGTCAGTGCGCGCGATAGCCGTGGTCCCTGCTTGGGGCCGCGTCGCTCGATGAGGCGCGCGAGCTTCAGCGCGAGCTGCCCCGGCGGCGGGACGAGGGTCGGATCGACCGAGCCGAACACGCCCTCACGCGCGAACACGAACGCGGCGCGGATCAGGCGCGAAATGTGGGTGATGGCAGAGATCACAAACGCCAGCCCGAATGCAGTGCGACGATGCCGCCGGTGAGTGTCTGAAAGCTGACGCGGGCGAAGCCGGCATCGCGGATCATGTCGGCGAAGGCGTTGGGCTTTGGAAACTTGCGGATCGATTCGACCAGATATTGGTAGGACTCGGCGTCGCCGGTCACCATGCGGCCGAGCGGCGGGATCACCTTGAACGAGAACAGATCGTAGAGCTTGTCGAGGCCGGGCATCTCGACGGTGGAGAATTCCAGGCACAGGAAGCGGCTGCCGGGCTTCAGCACGCGATAGGCCTCGCGCAGCGCCAGGTCGATCTGCGGCACGTTGCGAATGCCGAAAGCGATCGTATATGCGTCGAAGCTGCGGTCGGCGAAGGCGAGCGCTTCGGCATTGCCCTCGACGAAATCGACCTGGGTATCGAGATGCCGTTTCGCGGCGCGCTCGCGGCCTACCGCCAGCATGTCGGAATTGATGTCGCAGACGGTGGCGTGGAAGCGGGGGCCCGCCGCCTTGGCAGCCCGGAACGAAATGTCGCCGGTGCCGCCGGCGACATCGAGCAGCGCGAACGGCCGGTCGCGTCTCGGCGGGTCGAGCGCGCTGATCATGATGTCCTTCCAGACCCGGTGCAGGCCACCGGACATCAGGTCGTTCATCAAATCATAGCGCGACGCCACGCTGCGAAACACATCGTTCACCAGCGTCTGCTTGTCCCCCAGGGGAACGTCCTTGAAGCCAAAATGCGTGGTTTCGCCCGGCCGATCCATTACTCTACTCCACGAGGCGGACCATAGCGCGCCCGCCGCAATGGCGCTATCACACCGCCCTCATAAGGTGAATGCCTGACCATGCCCGAATTGCCCGAAGTCGAGACCGTCCGCCGCGGCCTTCAGCCCGTCATGGAGGGTGCAAAAATCCTCACTGCGGAGGCTCGCAGGCCCGATCTGCGCTTTCCCTTTCAGCCGGATTTCGTGGCCCGGCTCCAGGGACAGATCGTCACGGGTCTCGGTCGCCGTGCAAAATATCTCATGGCCGATCTCGCCTCCGGCGACGTGCTGCTGATGCATCTGGGCATGTCGGGCTCGTTCCGTATCATCAAGCCGGACAACGACGAGGAGCCGGGTGAGTTTCATCATCCGCGGGCTAAGGACTCGACGCATGACCACGTGCTGTTTCGGATGTCCTCCGGCGCCGACATCGTCTTCAATGATCCGCGCCGCTTCGGTTACATGAAAGTGATCGCCCGCAGCGCGCTCGATGAGGAGCCGTTGTTGCGCGACCTCGGCCCCGAGCCGCTCGGCAACGAATTCGATGCCGCGATGCTCGCAAACTCATGCGAAGGCAAGACCACGAGCCTGAAGGCGGCGCTGCTCGACCAGCGCGTGGTGGCCGGGCTCGGCAATATCTATGTCTGCGAAGCCTTGCACCGCTCGCATCTGTCGCCGCGCCGGATTGCGGCGACGCTGTCGACCAAGGCCGGACAACGCAAGGGCGTTGCCGGGGGCGAGCCGACCGATCACGCGAAGCGACTGGTCGGCGCGATCCATACCGTGCTGAACGATGCCATCAAGGCCGGCGGATCGTCACTGCGCGACCATCGCCAGACCTCTGGCGAGCTCGGCTACTTCCAGCATTCCTTCAAGGTCTATGATCGCGAAGGCGAGACCTGCAAGACGCCCCGTTGCGGCGGCATCGTGAAGCGCTTCACCCAGAACGGCCGGTCGACCTTCTGGTGCCCGAAATGTCAGAAGTGAGCGCGAGTATCTGCGCCTGAAAAACGCGAAGCGAAGCAATCCGGCCGGGCTGGTGGCCGGATTGCTTCGTCGCTGAGGCTCTTCGACCGGATGGTGGCGAAGAGCCCGTCTGTCGTCTGAGCAATCGCCCCGCTCAGGACGCCAGGGTTGTGGTCTCGTTCGACACGAGCTCGGCTGTGACGTGCAACATGTCGTCGGCGGCCGAGATGACCTGGTCGATCAGCACATTGGCCGCCGAGATGTTGAGCCGGGTCTCGATCCACTGCCAGAGGCCGCGGACTTCCTCGGTCGATTTGCCGTTCGGTGCGAATTCGCTGACGGCGAGGCCGCTGGCAAGCGAGTCCTGGTGGTCGTTGCGCATCACGATCAGCGGACGCGCGAGCACCTCAGTGAGATCGAGCGCCGCTTCCTCGGCAAGCGTGTTGGCCGCATTGTCGATGCGCGGGCCGCGGATCGGCGCCTGGTTCAGCACGAAGCTGTAGGGTCGCTTCCAGGCGCGCGCGACGCTGAGGGTGGAGGCGGTGGCCTCGATGTCGGCGACGCTCGGGCGGGCCGGGATCAGGCAGAGGTCGGAATGACGGATCGCGGCGGTGGTGGCGGCGCTGAGGCCGGCTGCGGTGTCGACGATCGCGAGCTGGAGGCCGCTCTCGGCCAGCATCTTCAGCCGCGGCTCGATGTCGGCGGCATGATAGATCGGCTCGACGACGAGATCCTCGGTGGTGCGGCGGCGCTGCCAGTTGGACAGGGTGCCCTGCGGGTCGGTCTCGATCAGGCGGACGGTGAAGCCGGCCTGCTTGGCTGCCAGCGCGAGGCCGATGGCGAGCGTGCTCTTGCCGCTGCCACCCTTTTGGGTGGCCAGTACGATCGTGTGCATGGAAGATAGATCCTCTGGAGTGCTTGGGTCTGGATACGCCACGCGAACGTGCATCAATGGGGATGCTGAGCTCTTCTCGCTCAGGACGTGCCGGCCCGATCCAAAGGGGGATCGCGGATGTCCGAATCAGCAGTAACGATGATGGCAGAATCGGGAATGCCAGCTAATCCGTACCATTACTGGACCCGTAATCGTGCGTGTGATGTGCTCGCCGCCGTGAATAAAGAGGGACAAGCGGCATGAGCGGAAACTGGCGCGACCGGACGGCAACGACCTTTGACTGCCAGAAGATGCCGGCGGTCTCGAGCCGCGGCATGGTGGTCAGCAACCATCCGCTGGCCTCCAGCGCCGGCGCCGAGATGCTGGCGGCCGGCGGCAACGCCATCGATGCCGCGATCGCGACCTTGTTCACATTGACCGTGGTCGAGCCAATGATGGTCGGCATCATCGGCGGCGGCATGGCGCATATCCGACTCGCAGACGGCAGCAACCGCTTCATCGACGGCCAGAGCACGGTGCCCTCGGCGGTGCGCGACACCACCTACACGTCCAGGCCGGGCTCCGCGCACGACGTGTTCGACACCGTCGGCAATGAGAACCTCAACGGCGCGAAGGCGGTTGCGGTGCCAGGATCGCTAAAGGCGTGGTGCGAGACGCTGCGCCGGTTCGGCACCATGAGCCTCGCCGATGTCATGCAGCCCGCGATCAAGCATGCCGCGCGTGGCTATGCGGCGACGCCGTACCTGCACGAATGCATCAGCGAGAGCGCCGCTGAGATGCGCAAGGACAAGCCGATCGCGGCGATCTATCTGCCGAACGGCGAGCCGCTGAAAATCGGCGAGCGCGTGGTGCAGGCCGAATACGCCGAAACGCTCCGGTATATTGCGGATCACGGCGAAAAGGCGCTCTACGAGGGACCGCTCGGCGACATCCTTGTTGACTACATGGAGAAGACCGGCGGCTTCATCCGCCGCAACGATCTGACCAATTACAAGACCGTCGAGCGGCAGCCGATCCGCGCCGACTATCGCGGCTGGACCATCCTTGGCCCGCCGCCGCCCGCGGCCTCCGGCGTGCACATCGCGCAGATGCTGAACATCCTGGAAGGCTATGACATCGGTAGCCTCGGCTTCGGTACGCCCGAGACCATTCACTACCTCGCCGAAGTCCTGAAGATCGCCTTTGCCGATCGCGCCGCGGCCAGCGGCGATCCCGATTATGTCCGTGTGCCCGTGGAGCGGCTGACGTCGAAGGCTTACGCCGAGGAGCGCCGTCGCGCGATCGATCCGGCGCGTGCGCAGGCCTGGGGCGCCGGCGTGACGCAGCTCGAAAGCGCACACACCACGCACATGACGGCGGCGGACGCCTTCGGCAATGTGGTCGCGACCACGCAGACCATCAACAATCTGTTCGGCGCGAAGATCATGATCCCGGGTCTCGGCGCTATCGCCAACAACTACATGAACCTGTTCGATCCACGTCCCGGTCACGCGCTTTCGGTCGCGCCGGGCAAGCGCGTCACCACGTCGATGTCGCCGATGATGGCGCTGTTCGACGGCAAGCTGCGCTATGCACTCGGCCTGCCCGGCGGCAAGCGTATCTTTCCGAGCGCGATGCAGGCGCTGGTCAATCTGATCGACCACGGCATGAACTTGCAGGAGGCGGTCGAGGCGCCGCGCGTCTGGACCGAGGGCAACGCGCTCGAGGTCGAGCAAGCAGTGCCGGAGAGCGTGCGCGCAAAACTCGCGAGCCTGGGCCACAGGGTCCAGCCGGTTGCGACGGTCGCCGGCGGCATGAATGCGATCGCGTTCCATGACGACGGAAGTATGACCGGTGCCGCCTGCTGGCGCGCGGACGGCACGCCGGTCGGGATCTCCGGCGGCCTCGCGCGCAGCGGCGTACGCTTCAGGTTGAGCTAGGTCTCATGCCCCGGACACAGCGCAGCACGCAGTAATGCGCTGCCGAGCCGGGGCCCAGAGAGACATTTGCGCAGAATTTGCGGATGCATGGGTTCCGGCTCAGCGGCGCGGCATGGATGCCGCGCCTTGTCCGGGACACGAGAGGATAGTCGCCCGACCTACTTCCGCACGCAGATCACGCGCACGACGGCGGCCTTTGCATCCGTCGAACTGCCGTTCGCCGCGACACCGTTTGCCTTCAGGAAATCGCGGACCGTCTCCGCGGAGACCATCACGGCCTGAGATGCCGGCACCGCTGTCGCGGGCCCTGCAACCATCGCCGGCTTCAACAGTGCAACGCCGGCGAGTTTTCCGTCGCCGTCGATCGCCGGGCTGCCGGAAAATCCAACTGCCGGCGGTGGTGACAGGGCGGAATCGCCGCCACCGACGGACGCCAGCGCAGCCTTGAGGCTCGACACATTGGCCGCGCCACCCTGGCTCTGCGGATCGGCGATGCCGATCACATCGACATCCGTCTTCGCCGCGCCGCTCGCGATGTTGAGCGGCTTGAGGCCGCGCGCGCCATAGATGTGCAGCAGCGCGAGATCGTGCTCCTTGTCCTCGGCGAGGCGGTCGGCATTGCCGTAGCCGCCGATCGCGACGGCAAGGCAGCTGTCGGTGACGAGGCGGTCGGTGATGATCGCGCCATCGTCGCTGACGACGATGCCGGTGCCGTATTCGACGGTCTTGCGCGGCGCCGGTCCGGCTTGCGGTCCCGCCGGGAATGCATCGAACGCGCTCGACATCGCGATCACGACCGGCTCGACCGTGTTCTCGGTGGCCTGGTCGTAGAGGATCGTCATGATGCGAACCTCGTCTCCCTTGAAGGTGCCGCGCACGTAAAACTTCTTCAGGCCCTGGAGTCCCGACAGCACGAAGAAGTCGGGCTTCACCACGGTATAGTCGATCTTGCGTCCGGCCGGCTCCTTCTTCTCGGCTTCTGCGAGCTTTGCCGTGGTCGGGCTCGCCTCCTTGCGGCGGCTGAGCAGCACCTGCACCGTTCCGGTCGGTGAGGTCCATTTCGAGCCGTTGGCGTCGGTCACCTGCTGCGGCACCAGCTTGCCGGGGATGCCGAGCCGCGCGCTGCTGGTCGGCTCCATCACGATTTTCCAGCCGACGCTGTCCTGCTTCCGCCGCGCGGTCTCGGCGAGCGCGGCACGTTCCTGCGGATTGAGCACGCCGGTCGGCTTGCCGCCCTTGTTCTTCTGGTACTCCTTGATCGCGTCGACCATGCGTGCGCTGATGTCGCCGGTGATGGCACCGTTATATTCACCGACCCAGGCGAGGTCGGACTGGAGTGACAGCCGCTCGGCCTGCGCCATCGCGTCGGCGGTGTCGGATGGTGTCTGCAAGGCGGGCGGGCGGATCGGAACGGTCTGGACCACCTTCGGCCGGTTGCCGGGGGTCTGCGGCGTCGTCATCTGGGCGTTGGCGCCTGCGGCAGCCGCGAACATCAGTGTTGCCGCAAGCATCGATCTCATGACAAATCCAGCCAGCCCATTGAACGTGGTGCCACTGAAGCACATCTCGTTGGTCGCGAACAATCTCGGGGTGGTTCAGGCCTGCGAGAGCGGCCGGAAAGCAAGGTCCTCATCCTGAGGAGCGGCCATGAGGCCGCGTCTCGAAGGATGGACCCGGGTGACATCGGGGCCTTCATGGTTCGAGACGGCGCTTCGCGCCTCCTCACCATGAGGGGTGAGAAAACGAAGGACGACGATGCTGAGCCCGGACGAACTCGAACGCTATGCCCGCCATATCGTGCTGCGCGATGTCGGCGGACCGGGCCAGGCTGCGCTGAAAAGGGCGGCTGTGCTGGTGATCGGCGCCGGCGGCCTTGGCGCGCCCGCCTTGATGTATCTGGCGGCCGCCGGTGTCGGCACGCTCGGCGTGGTCGATGACGACGTTGTCTCGCTGTCAAATCTTCAGCGCCAGGTCATCCATACGACGCCCGACATCGGCCGGCACAAGGTCGAGAGTGCCGCCGAGCGGATCGCGGCGCTCAATCCGCATGTGCGTTTCGTCGGGCACGCGACCTGGCTCAACGCCGACAACGCGCTCTCGCTGATCGGCGACTACGACCTCGTGCTCGACGGCTCCGACAATTTCTCGACGCGCTATCTGGTCTCGGATGCCTGCTTCTTCGCCAAGAGGGCACTGATCACCGCGGCGCTCGGCACCTTTGACGGCTCGCTCACCACCATCCGCGCGCATGAAAAGAATGCCGACGGCGCGTTCAATCCGACCTATCGCTGCCTGTTTCCGGAGGCGCCTCCGCCCGGCACGGTGCCGGCCTGCGCCGAGGCCGGCGTCATGGGCGCGCTGGCGGGCGTGATGGGTTCGATGATGGCGCTGGAGGCGATCCGCGAGGTCGTCGGGTTCGGCGACGGCTTGGTCGGCCGCCTGCTGATGATCGATGCGCGCGCGATGCGTTTCGAGACGCTGCGTTACGCGCGCGATCCCGCCAACCCGCTCAATGGCGATGGGCCGGTCATGACTGACCTGAGCGCCCATCGCACCTGACTGTCGCCGTTACGCCGTAGCCGGCTTCTCGCTGTCGAGATGCGCCATCTGCTCGGCCGCGTAACGCGTGCCGGAGGCGATGTTGGGCGGGAAGGCTTTGGCCAGCGCTGCAAGCTGAGCCGGCGTCAGCGTCACCCTGGTCGCGCCCAGTGCTTCGGTGAGACGATTGCGGGTGCGGGCGCCGATCAGCGGCACGATCTCCTTGCCCTGCGCCGCCACCCAGGCGATTGCAACCTGTGCCGGCGTTGCGCCGATCTCGGCGGCGATCGCGCGCAGCTGCTCCGCCAGCGCCAGATTGGCATCAAGGTTTGCGCCCTGGAAGCGCGGGCTCATCAGCCGGTAGTCCTTGCCGGTCTTGTCGCTGTTCTTGCCGCTGTCCTTCGACCAATGGCCGCTGATCAGGCCGCGCGCCAGCACGCCATAGGCGGTGATCGCGATGCCGAGCTCACGGCAGGTCTTCAGAATGTCGCGTTCGATGCCACGCTCGATCAACGAATACTCGATCTGGAGATCGACGATCGGATGCACCGCATGCGCGCGGCGAATGGTGTCGGAGCCGACCTCGGACAGGCCGATATGCCTGATGTAGCCGGCCTTCACCATCTCGGCGATGCCGCCGATCGTCTCCTCGATGGGAACGTTGGGATCAAGCCGCGCCGGGCGATAGACGTCGATGTAGTCGGTGCCAAGTCGTTGCAGCGAATAGGCGAGAAAATTCTTCATGGCGGCCGGACGGCAGTCCATGCCGGTGAATTCGCCGGCAGGACCGCGCAGCGCGCCGAACTTGACGCTGATCTGCACCTTGTCGCGCGGGACGTCCTTCAGCGCCTCGCGGATCAACATTTCATTGTGGCCCATGTTGTAGAAGTCGCCGGTGTCGAGCAGCGTGATCCCGGCGTCGAGCGCGGCATGGATCGTGGCGATGCTCTCGCCGCGATCGCTGGGACCATAGGCATCCGACATGGCCATGCAGCCGAGACCTAGGCTTGGGACGGTGGGGCCGGTTGAACCGAGTTTACGCTGTTCCATGATGGCTCTCCTCGAAAAGGCGGCAGCCTGATCGTGCCGCGTGACGAGGCGGATATGCGTTCTCTCCATTGCGCCGATAAGGTGGACAATCCAGAATAGCTTGTTCATCATATCGAACAATGACCGATCCCGACCTGCGCGATCTCGATGCCTTCGTGGCGGTTGCCCGCACCCGCAATTTCCGGCGCGCAGCGGTTGAAATTCGCGTGTCAGTGTCGAGCCTTAGCCAGCGGTTACGGGATCTGGAGGAGCGCCTCGGCGTCCGTCTGATGAACCGCACCACCCGTAGCGTCGCCCTGACCGAGGCGGGCGAGTTGCTGCTGTCGCGCGTCGCGCCAGCCTTGCGGGACGTCGGCGACGCCCTGGATCAGGTCCGGGGCCTGCGCGAGGTCGCTTCGGGCCGCCTGCGCATCAATGCGCCGCCGCCGGCGGTCGACCTCGTGCTGGCGCCGATGGTCGGGCCGTTTCTCGAAACGCATCCGCAGGTCGACCTCGATATCGTGTCCGAAAGCGGGTTCGTCGACATCGTCAGCGCAGGCTTCGACGCCGGCGTGCGCTATGGCGAGCATCTCGCGCAGGACATGGTGGCGATCCCGCTGAGCGGTCCGCAGAACTATGTCGTCGTCGCTTCGCCGGCTTACCTCGCGCGCCGCGGCCGGCCCAACCATCCGAAGGATCTGCTCGACCATGATTGCATCCGAGCCCGCTACTCGAGCGGCGTCATGCATGATTGGGAGTTCGAGAAGGCTGGTCAGCTCATGAAGGTCGATCCGCCGGCAAAGCTGATCTCGACCAATATGGGACTAGCCATGCGCGCTGCACTCGACGGCGTCGGTATCTGGGCGACGCTCGATGGCTATGTCGGTGAGGCCGTGAAGTCCGGGGCGCTGGTGAGCCTGCTCCAGGATTGGTGCGAGCCGTTCCCTGGACCGTTCCTGTATTATCCGAGCCGGCGCCAGGTGCCGCCGGCGTTGCGCGCGTTTATTGATTTCGCGACGGACTGGCGCAAGCGCGAAACGCGCGAGAAATAGATCTCAGAGCATGCTCGGCAGCACGCGATCCGGCGGCTTGTGGGCGTCGAGGAAGGTGCGGATGTTGATGATCACCTTCTCGCCCATCTCGACCCGGCCCTCGATCGTGGCCGAGCCCATATGCGGCATCAGCGTCACCTTGCCGGCCTTGGCGAGCCGCACCAGCTTCGGGTTGACCGCCGGCTCGTGCTCGTAGACGTCGAGGCCGGCGCCGCCGATCTCGCCGCCTTCGATCAGCTTGATCAGCGTGTCTTCGTCGGTCACCTCGCCGCGCGCGGTGTTGACGATGTAGGCGTCTTTCCGGATCAGCTTCAATCGCCGCGCCGATAGCAGATGATAGGTCGCCGGCGTGTGCGGACAGTTCACCGAGATGATGTCCATCCGCGCCAGCATCTGGTCGAGGCTTTCCCAGTAGGTTGCGCCAAGCTCCTCGGCGATCTTCGGCGCCACGGGGCGTCGGTTGTGGTAGTGGATCTGCAAGCCGAAGGCGCGGGCGCGGCGCGCGACTGCCTGGCCGATGCGGCCCATGCCGATGATGCCCAGGCGCTTGCCGCCGATGCGGTGGCCGAGCATCCAGGTCGGCGACCAGCCGGCCCAGGGTTTCCCCTCGGTCAGCACAGAGGCGCCTTCGATCATCCGGCGCGGCACCGCCAGGATCAACGCCATGGTCATGTCGGCGGTATCTTCGGTCAAAACTTTTGGCGTGTTGGTGACGGTGATGCCGCGGGCATGCGCGGCCTCGACATCGATATTGTCGACGCCGTTGCCGAAATTCGCGATCAGGCGCAGCTTGCAGTCGGGCTGGTTGACGATGTCGGCCGTGATGTGGTCGGTGACGGTCGGAACCAGGATGTCGGCGGTGCGCGCGGCTTCCGCGATCTGCTCGGCCGACATCGGCGTGTCGTCGAGATTGATCCGCGCATCGAACAGCTCGCGCATGCGCGTCTCGATCGAGTCCGGCAGCTTGCGCGTCACGACGACGAGGGGCTTTTTCTTTACCGACATGTCCTGCCCTCATGAGGCATTGCAAGCCCGCCTCTGTCGCCAAAGGCCGGCCGTTGAGGCCTCATTAACCCGGTTGTTCGACACTGCCCTTGCCGTGTCGTCCCCGGCGTTTCCTTCAAGCTCTCCCGACATTTCCGGCCGGAAAATCGGGGCAAACTGGTTGTTCAAGCGTCCGTCCTCTCTAGCAGAAGGCCGGGCCAAGACAAGAACCACGGTCTGGCTTGCGGATCTGGCTTCGGGAACACCCGCGTGGGGCGGAAAGAGGGCGCGCGGCAGGGTTTTGGACGGCGGGGTGAGGATCCGGCTTGGCTGGGTTTTCGACAGGAGACGGGTTGATGGCGTTGGGGCGTTTTTGTTCGGTGATGGCGCTTGTTTGCGGCTGGTTGAGTGCCTCGGTCAGCCCCTCGCATTCGGCGAAAGACGCCACCCCGCAGGCCGCCAGCGGCCTCCCGGTGCCGCGCTATGTCAGCCTGAAGTCGGATCACGTGAACGTCCGTGCCGGCCCGACCAAGGACAATGATGTGGCCTGGGTCTACACCCGCTCAGGCCTGCCCGTCGAAATCACCGCGGAGTTCGAGAACTGGCGCCGGGTCCGCGATTCCGAGGGCGCCGAAGGCTGGGTCTATCACTCCTTGCTATCGGGCCGCCGCACTGCGGTGGTCACCATGAAACACAAGGACGACCTCGCGCCGATCTATGACCGCGCCGATCCCGACAGCGCGGTGGCCGCGAAGCTCCAGGCCGGCGTCGTCACGCAGGTGAAGAAGTGCACCACAAGCTGGTGCCACGTCACCGGCAACGGTTTTGACGGCTGGATCCAGCAGGAGCGCCTTTGGGGCGTCTATGCCGACGAGCAGGTGAACTGACCCGAAGAGTCATCCCGGGGCGATGCGTTAGCATCGAACCCGGGATCTCGAGATTCCGAGTCTGGTTCTAATGCACCTTCCCGGAATGACGCACAAACGAAAATGGCCGGGACAAGCCCGGCCATGACGATCAAATCAGCAGATCAGGATAGATCTCAGCGCTTCTTGCGCAGGCGCACGACCATGTCGATGCGCGCGATCTCGTAACCCTCGGGCACCTCCGGCATCTTGGACAGCGCCAGATGCGGATCCTCGATGTCGACCAGCTCGTGGCTGTTCTCGAGGTAGTAGTGGTGGTGCGTGGTGACGTTGGTGTCGAAATAGGTCTTGGTGCCATCGACGCTGACCTGACGCAGCAGGCCGGCATCGGTCAGCTGGTTCAGCGTGTTGTAGACGGTCGCGAGCGAGACCGGCACCTTGGCCAGCGTCGCTTCCTCATAGAGCATTTCAGCCGTGAGGTGGCGTGCACCCTTGCCGAACAGCAGCCAGCCGAGGGCCATGCGCTGGCGCGTCGGGCGGAGGCCGGCCGACTGGAGCATCTCGTTGACGTCGTGCCAGGGGCAGCCGGTCAGGGCCGGCTGTCGGCCAGACAGAAGGGCCGCCGCATGGGCGTTTTCGTCGTGATGGGGCGCGTTGTTTTCGCTCATTTCCAAAATTCGGGCACGCGTGAACTCTATCTCTCTGCAATATAAGGAGAGATAGATGCAGATGCAAGTTTCTCGCAACTAGAGTGGTTCTAATCAGGCGAGGAACTGGACTAGGGCCCGGTCATTTTACCTTCATGAGACCGCTTTGCCACCCGAAATGGCCTGTGTTAGAGAGCGCGCGGTTCCGCTTAACCGATTTTGGCGCAGCCGGGCATTGAGGCCCGGCTCGCCGTCCATCCGGCTCTCGGTATTTGCGCCTGACGACGGCAATTGGCGTTGCTTTCCGAACACAACGGGGCCCATTTTTGCCAGAAACGCCGCTCAATCGGGGTTAGAACAGAGGCTTCCGCATGCTGAACAGGCGCAACGGTTACGAATACGAAGATCTGCTGGCATGTGCCCGCGGCGAGATGTTCGGCCCGGGCAATGCACAATTGCCGCTGCCGCCGATGCTCATGTTCGACCGCATCGCGGAAATTTCCGAGACCGGCGGCGAATACGGCAAGGGAATCGTGCGCGCCGAGCTCGACGTGAAACCCGATCTCTGGTTTTTCGGCTGCCACTTCAAGAACGATCCGGTGATGCCCGGCTGCCTCGGCCTCGATGCGCTGTGGCAAATGGTCGGCTTTTATTTGGGCTGGAGCGGCGGTGAAGGTCGCGGCCGCGCCCTTGGCCTGAACGAGTTGAAGTTCAGCGGCCAGGTGCTGCCCGAGGCCCGCAAGGTTGTGTACAACGTCGATATCAAGCGCGTGATGCGCTCAAAGCTGGTGCTCGGGATCGCCGACGGATGGCTTTCGGTCGATGACCAGATTATCTATCGCGCGAAGGATCTGAAGGTCGGCCTGTTCAAGCAGGGCACGGACCTGGGCTGAGCGCATCACCAAGAAAGACAACGATTTAGGCGAGGCTGTCATGAGGCGGGTTGTGGTCACCGGGATGGGTATCGTCTCGTCCATCGGAAACAACACCCAGGAAGTGCTTGCGAGCCTCCACGAGGCGAAGTCGGGCATTTCGCGGGCGGAGAAATACGCCGAGCTCGGCTTCCGTTCGCAGGTGCAGGGTGCGCCGACGATTGATCCTGCGACGGTTGTCGATCGGCGTGCGATGCGCTTCCTCGGCCAGGGCGCGGGGTGGAATCACATTGCGATGGAGCAGGCGATCCAGGATTCCGGACTTGGACCTGACGAAGTCTCCAACATCCGCACCGGCATCATCATGGGCTCCGGCGGCCCGTCGGCCCGCACCATCGTCGAATCGGCCGACATCACCCGCACCAAGGGACCGAAGCGCGTCGGCCCGTTTGCAGTGCCGAAGGCGATGTCGTCCACGGCATCGGCGACGCTTGCGACCTGGTTCAAGATCAAGGGCGTGAACTATTCGATCTCCTCGGCCTGCGCGACGTCGAACCATTGCGTCGGCAACGCCTATGAGACGATCCAGATCGGCAAGCAGGACGTCATCTTCGCCGGCGGCTGCGAGGAATTGGACTGGTCGCTCTCGGTGCTGTTCGACGCCATGGGCGCGATGTCCTCGAAATACAACGACACGCCCGCCACCGCCTCGCGTCCCTACGACGTCAATCGCGACGGCTTCGTGATCGCCGGCGGTGCCGGCGTGCTGGTGCTGGAAGAGCTCGAGCATGCCAAGGCGCGCGGCGCGCGCATCTACGGCGAGATCGTCGGCTACGGCGCGACCTCGGACGGCTACGACATGGTCGCTCCGTCAGGTGAAGGCGCCGAGCGCTGCATGCGCATGGCCATGTCGACGGTGAAGACCAAGGTCGACTACATCAATCCGCACGCCACCTCGACGCCGGCCGGCGATCCGCCGGAGATCGACGCGCTCCGTCGGGTGTTCGGAAGTGGCGAGAAGTGTCCGCCGATCTCGGCGACCAAGGCGCTGACCGGCCACTCACTCGGTGCGACCGGCGTGCAGGAGGCGATCTACTCACTGCTGATGATGAACAACGGCTTCATCTGCGAGAGCGCGCACATCCAGGAGCTCGACCCCGTGTTCGCCGACATGCCGATCGTGCGCAAGCGCATCGACAACGTCAAAATCGGCACCGTGCTGTCGAACTCCTTCGGCTTCGGTGGCACCAACGCCACGCTGGTGTTCAGCCGGCTTGATGTGTGAGCCAGTAGGCTGTCATGCTCCGCGAAAGCGGAGCATCCAGTACGCTGCGGCTTCTCGGCCTACAATGATAGTCTCCGGAATACTGGATCGCCCACATGCGTGGGCGATGACCTCGGAATAATGGGAGCCATCAGGCAATGGAAGGTTTGATGAAAGGCAAGCGCGGTCTGATCATGGGCATCGCCAATGATCATTCGATCGCCTGGGGCATGGCGAAGACGCTGCATGCCCATGGCGCCGAGCTCGCCTTCACTTTCCAGGGCGATGCCCTCGGCAAGCGCGTCAAGCCTCTGGCGGAGTCTCTCGGCGTGGAACTGGTGCTGCCCTGCGACGTCGAGGATATCGCCAGCGTCGATGCCACATTCGCCGCCTTGCGCGAAAAATGGGGCCAGCTCGATTTCGTGATCCATGCGATCGGCTTCGCCGACAAGAACGAGTTGAAGGGCCGCTACGCCGACACCAGCCGCGAGAACTTTTCGCGCACCATGGTGATCTCCTGCTTCTCGTTCACGGAAGTGGCCAAGCGTGCTGCCGAGCTGATGACGGAGGGCGGCAGCATGATCACGCTGACCTTCGGCGCCTCGATGCGCGCGATGCCGAACTACAACGTGATGGGCGTGGCCAAGGCGGCGCTGGAAGCATCCGTGCGTTATCTCGCTGCGGACTTCGGACCGCGCGGCATCCGCGTCAACGCGATCTCCGCAGGCCCCGTCCGCACGCTCGCCGGCTCCGGCATCGGCGAGGCGCGCGCGATGTTCGCGTTCCAGCAGAAGCATTCGCCGCTCCGCCGCGGCGTCACGCTCGACGAGCTCGGCGGCTCGGCGCTGTATCTGCTGTCGGACCTCTCCGGCGGCGTGACCGGCGAAATCCACTATGTCGATTCCGGCTACAACATCGTTTTGATGCCTAAGCCGGACGATTTGAAGACGGCGGAATAGGGCTAAAACTAACCCGCCGCGATCTTCTCCGCGCGCTGGAACGCAGGCCGCGTCATGCAGCGCGTGAGATAGGCGTCGAAGGCAGGCCGCGACGGCACCATCTTGAACAGGCGCACCGCGAAATTCAGCCCCGAGCCGACCGTGATGTCGGCGGCGGAAAACTCCTCGCCGAGAATCCACGGCCCTTTCGCGAGCGCGGCCTCGAGCACGTCGAAGACTTGCGTCGCGCTGCCCCAGGCCGCGGTCGAGGTCGGCACTTCGATCTTGGTGAAGATCTGGATGATGGCCGGCTCGATGCAGCTCGGTGAGAAGAACAGCCATTGCAGATAGCGCGCGCGGCGCGGGTCGGTCACATCGGGCGCTAGCTTCGTCTCCGGATAGCGGTCGGCAATGTAGGCGCAGATCGCCGCGGCTTCACCGAGCGCCGCGTCGCCGTCGGCGAGCGCCGGCACCTTGCCCATCGGATTGACTTTGAGGAAATCCGGCGCCTTCTGCGCGCCGGTCGAAATGTCGGTCAGCACACGCTCATAGGGCAGGCCGGTTTCTTCCATCAGCCAGAGCGCGGAGAACGAGCGCGAGCGGGGCGACCAGTAGAGCTTGATCATGGCGCGGACCTTTCATTCGTGTGAGGCGAACAAGGCCCATTCATCGCGTGTCTGCTTCGAATCCGCAACGCACTAACTCTAGGCGGACGAGGCGTTCTGCGAGCGATATCTTGGTCTATATGAAATTCGATCAGCAAGTTATCGGTGACGCCGTCGATCAGTGTGCCGGTCGCTGCAACAAGGCTGGCAGCGTCTTGTCGAGGCTCTTCGTCAGCATCGTGCGCACGCCGTCGCGCAGCACCGGGTTGTTGACGGCGTCCGCCGGCTTCTCGGGAAACATCGCGCGATCCAACTGGGTCGACGGGCCGCCAAGCGGATAGTGCAGCAGGCGCTCCGTAAACGTGTCCTCGGTCATCAAGGCCGGTGCCTCCTTGATCAACGCTAAGGTAGAGCCGTCATAGACCCTGATGTACATCATGGCGAAGAGGTGTACGGGCCCGTTCAAAGGGTATTGCGAGATTCCAATGCCGTACTCCCGTTGGCTCCCGCCGTGACGATGTACCATGACGTATCGCTCACACCGGATTTTTGGCGCGAGAAACCGAACGAAGTTCTCGAGGTCGGACGCGATGCGATAAGAAGAGAATAGTCTCGGATTTTCACGACCTCCGGACTTGAGCTCCTCCCTAGTGAAGGGAATCCTCTTCACGGAACTGCCGGGTGCAGCGGCGCGAACGCGCGAAACGACAAGGTCGTCGAGCGCCCACGCCGCAACCGAGGTCCGCGAATATTTATCAGGGGAGGTGAAGGGTCCAAATTTCTCGACTATGAAGAGGTCGCCGGCGATCGGAATCACGCCGATCTGGCACGGGCTGCTCTCAACCGGTCCGCTTGGCGTGACGGTTGCCGGCTTCCTGACCGCGGGCTTGACGACTTCCGGTTTCGGCGCAGGTTGCACCTGCCCACCTGTCGGCGATAACAGCGCATACAATACCAATGCGGTAGCGAGCAAGTTCATCGTCGCGGGCGAACGCCCCTTATTGCGCGAAATAGGGCGGCAGAATCTTGTCCAGCCTCTGTGTCAGGAAATCACGGGCATTGTCGCGCAGGATTGTGTTGTTGGCGGCGTCAGCAGCTGCTGCCGGGAACATGGAATTGTCCACCTTGCGCAAAAGCTCGTTCGAGACGAAGTTGTCGGCCATATGCTTCATGACACCTTCGAACGTCACTGCGGGTCCCTTCATGACTTCGAAGGTCCGACCGTCGACCCATGTCACGCCGATATAGGCGAACACATACGAGTAGGCGATCACGCCCACACCCCGGTTGAAGATGCCGACGCCGCTGAGCGACTGATTGGTCCCGTCAAGCTGTCCTTCGCTGCGCATGACGACCAGATAGCGGTCGCAACCGGCATTGCCGGCGACCTGTCGGATCAGGTTCGATAGCTCTTCGCGCTGATTGCGGAACAGGCTCGCTTTCGGGTGGTAGTAGGAATCGAGCGCGCCCTTCGCGTAAGTGATCCGTCGCACCGGTGTGGCGCCTGCTGCGGCCCGCACCCGCGCAAAGACAAGATCGTCGAGGCCCCACGACACCGGCACTTCCGCATAATCGTTGCCGAACACGGTCAGGCCGATCTTCTGGACGACGAAGAGATCCTGGGTCCCCGCAATCACGCCAACGCTGCAAGGACCGGCAGTCGCCGGCTCTGCGAGCTTGGCTGGCGCCTTCGGCTTCGCGGCCTTCTTGGCCGCCGGTTTTGCCGGTGCCGCAGTTTGAGTGGGAGGCGCGGTGGTTGCGGGAGGGGTTTGCGCGGCCGCCGAAGTCAAAAAGGACAGTAGCGCGGTCAGCGAGACAGCAATTCGAACCATGGATTCCGGGAGATCAGAGGCAGGAGGACATCGGACGCGTCACACTAGGGTGGGACTGTGACAACCGCAAGCTGCGTCCGGCGATCATTGCCTATCCAGCGGGCCGCTGCCGCTTCCACCGGTAGTACTTCATCATGAACCCGTTGGACGGCTCGATCTCTTCCTTCTCGAACACAAAGCCTTCGCGCTCGTACCAGCGCCAGGCCTTTTCGTTCTCGCGCACGCAGCGCAGGTGCATCTCGTCCGGCATTTGCGTGCGCGTGAAGGCGAGCAATTGCCGGCCGAGCGATTGGCCCTGATAGGCGGGCGCGACGAAGAGCATGTCGAGATAGAGTTTTGGCAAATGCAGCGCCAGCATCGCGGCGATCGTGCCGTGATCGTCGGCGACGAACAGGCTCCAGCCGTTCTCGATCTCGCGGCGGATGCGCGCACGCAGATTTGCCAGCACGAAGTCGCTCGCCTCGGCAAGCCCGGTCGAGACCCAGCTCTCCATCCAGACACGGCCGATCTCGTCATATTCCTCAGCGCGGGCCGGGCGGATGATCGGGTGCGACATCCGGATCTCAAGCCCGTTGGCTGCGTGCGGCCTGCCGCGGGCGCGCCTTGCCGGCCGACAGGCACACCACCTCGGAGATTTGCAGGAGTTGCCGCGCCAGCGGACTGGTCTTGCGCCAGACCATGCCGATGGTGCGCGAGGGCTCCGGGTCGCGAAAGCGCGAAAGCGCGACCGAGGCCGATCGCGTCTCCACCGACACCGCCATCTCCGGAATCAAGGTGACGCCGATCCCGGCGCTGACCATCTGGACCAGCGTCGACAGCGAATTCGCATCCAGCATCTCGCGTGGCGGCGCCGACTGCATGTTGCAGAACGACAGCGCCTGATCGCGGAAGCAGTGCCCTTCCTCGAGCAGCAGCAGCCGCATCTCGCGCATCATCTCGCGCGAGGGCACCGGCGTGCCTTCATCGGAGCCGGGCCGCACCAGCAGGAATTTCTCGTCGAACAGTGCGACCTCGGTGAGCGACGGCTCTGACACCGGCAGCGCGACGATGGCGGTGTCGAGCCGGCCTTCCACCAGTTCCTTGATCAGCCGCGGCGTCATCGTCTCGCGCACACGGATGTCGAGCTCCGGATGCAGACGCGTGAGATTCTTGGTGATCTTGGGCAGCAGATAGGGCGCGATGGTCGGGATCATGCCGATGCGCAGGCGACCTGAAAAGCGGTCCTGCGAGGCGCGGGCGAAATCGCCGAGCTCATCGACCGAGCGCAAGATGTCGCGGACGCGCTGGGCGAGCTCCTCGCCAAATCGCGTCAGCGCGACCTGCCGGGCGCTGCGCTCGATCAGTAGGCCGCCGAGCGCCTCCTCCAGTTCCTTGATCTGCATCGACAGCGCCGGCTGCGAGATGGAACAGGCCACTGCCGCCCGGCCAAAATGGCCATGACGCGCCAGCGCGTCGAAATATCGCAGCTGGCGCATCGTCACGTTGATCATCAGAAAATCCTATCGCAGCGATCATTAAAGTCAACTTCCCCTGATCGAACACGAAGCTTAGAGTGCTTCTACCTGGTCAATGGCGCGAGTTCGACGCCACCAGAGGAGGTATTCATGGACGACACTTCGAAGTGCCCGTTTTCGGGTGGAAAACGCGTACCGGCGAACCGCGACTGGTGGCCGACCCAGCTCAGCATCGAGATGCTGCACAAGAATTCCGGCCTGTCCGATCCGATGGGCAAGGAGTTCGATTATGCCAAGGAGTTCAAGTCGCTCGACCTGAACGCGGTTATCAAGGACCTGACCGCTTTGATGACGGATTCGCAGGAGTGGTGGCCCGCGGACTTCGGTCATTACGGTGGCCTGATGATCCGCATGGCCTGGCACAGCGCAGGCACGTACCGCATCACCGACGGCCGGGGTGGCGCCGGCGCCGGTCAGCAGCGGTTCGCGCCGCTCAACAGCTGGCCGGACAACGCCAACCTCGACAAGGCGCGCCGGCTGCTCTGGCCGATCAAGCAGAAATATGGCCGCAAGATTTCCTGGGCCGATTTGATGGTGCTCGCCGGCAACGTCGCGCTGGAATCGATGGGCTTCAAGACCTTCGGTTTCGCGGGTGGTCGCGCCGATGTCTGGGAGCCGGAAGAGCTCTATTGGGGTCCCGAAGGCACGTGGCTGGGCGATGAGCGCTACAGCGGCGAACGCCAACTCGCCGAGCCGCTCGGCGCGGTGCAGATGGGCCTCATCTACGTCAACCCGGAAGGCCCGAACGGCAAGCCAGATCCGATCGCGGCTGCGAAGGATATCCGCGAGACCTTCTTCCGCATGGCGATGAACGATGAGGAAACCGTCGCGCTGATCGCCGGCGGCCACACCTTCGGCAAGACCCATGGCGCTGGCGATCCCTCGCTGGTCGGACCGGAGCCGGAAGCGGGCGCACTCGAGGATCAGGGTCTCGGCTGGAAGAGCAAGTACGCTTCGGGCCTGGCGGGCGATTCCATCACCAGCGGTATCGAGGTGACATGGACGACGACGCCGACGAAGTGGAGCAACAACTTCTTCGAGAACCTGTTCAAGTACGAATGGGAGCTGACGAAGAGTCCGGGCGGTGCGAACCAGTGGACGGCCAAGGGCGCCGAGGCGATCATTCCGGACGCGTTCGACAAGTCGAAGAAGCATCGGCCGACGATGCTGACCACCGACCTCTCGCTGCGCCTCGATCCGGCCTATGAGAAGATTTCGCGGCGCTTCCTCGAGCATCCCGATCAGTTCGCGGACGCGTTCGCCCGCGCCTGGTTCAAGCTCACTCATCGCGACATGGGTCCGATCGTACGCTACCTCGGCCCGCTGGTGCCGAAGGAGACGCTGATCTGGCAGGATCCGATCCCGGCCGTGAATCACGAGCTGGCCAGCGAGCAGGACATCGCTTCGCTGAAGACGAAGATCCTGGCCTCGGGCCTGTCGGTCTCGGAGCTGGTCTCCACGGCGTGGGCGTCGGCCTCGACGTTCCGCGGCTCGGACAAGCGCGGCGGCGCCAACGGCGCGCGCATCCGGCTTGCACCGCAGAAGGACTGGGAGGTGAATCAGCCGGCCCAGCTCTCGAAGGTTCTCGCCAAGCTCGAGACGATCCAGAAGGACTTCAACGCATCGGCCGGCGCGAAGAAGGTCTCGCTCGCCGACCTGATCGTTCTAGGCGGCACCGCCGCGGTCGAGAAGGCCGCGAAGGACGCCGGCGTCGACGTGAAGGTCGCCTTCACGCCGGGTCGCATGGATGCCTCGCAGGAGCAGACCGATACCGTTTCGTTTGCTCCGCTGGAGCCACGGGCGGATGGCTTCCGCAACTACGTCGGCAAAGGGCATCAGTTCTTGATGCCGGAAGAAGCCCTCGTCGATCGTGCGCAGTTGTTGAAGCTTTCGGGACCCGAGCTGACGGTCCTGGTCGGCGGCCTGCGTGTGCTCGGTGCCAATGCCGGTGGTTCGAAGAACGGCGTCCTTACCGCGAAGGCGGGAACGCTGACCAACGACTTCTTCGTCAACCTGCTCGACATGAGCACGCAGTGGACGCCGGCCGGCACTGACGGCACCTACGAGGCCCGCGACCGCAAGACCAACGCGGTCAAGTGGACCGGCACGCGCGTCGATCTGATCTTCGGCGCGCACTCGCAGCTCCGCGCCTTCGCCGAGGTCTATGCCTCGTCGGACGCCAAGGAGCAGTTCGTCAAGGACTTCGCCAAGGCCTGGACCAAGGTGATGAACCTCGACCGGTTCGACCTCGCGGCGTGAGTTGTGGCTACCTCTCCCGCTTGCGGGAGAAGGAGCGCAGCTCCTCCGGGGCGACGCAAACAAAAAGGGCGGCCGAGAAGCCGCCCTTCGTGTTTCTGGGAAGGTAGCGAGGCTTACTCGCCGGCCGCTTCGCGCGGCGCCGGAGCGTCGGTCTTTTGCTTGGCCTCGAGATCCTCGCCGGTCTCCTGGTCGACCGCCTTCATCGACAGCCGGGTCTTGCCGCGGTCGTCGAAGCCCAGCAGCTTGACCTTGACCTTGTCGCCTTCCTTGACGACGTCGGAGGTCTTCTGCACGCGCGCCGAAGCGAGCTGGCTGATGTGGACGAGGCCGTCCTTGGAGCCGAAGAAGTTCACGAACGCGCCGAACTCCATCACCTTGACGACGGTGCCTTCATAGATCTGGCCGACTTCCGGATCGGACGCGATCGACTTGATCCACTTGATCGCGGCCTTCATCGCCTCGCCGTCGCTGGAAGCGACCTTCACGGTGCCGTCGTCCTCGATGTTGACCTTGGCGCCGGTCTTCTCGACGATCTCGCGGATCACCTTGCCGCCGGTGCCGATCACTTCGCGGATCTTGTCGGTGGCGATCTTGAAGGTCTCGATGCGCGGCGCGTATTCGCCGAGCTCGGCGCGCGCGTTGGTGAGCGCCTTGGACATTTCGCCGAGGATGTGGATACGCCCATCCTTGGCCTGGCCGAGCGCGACCTTCATGATCTCCTCGGTGATGCCCTCGATCTTGATGTCCATCTGGAGCGAGGTGATGCCTTGCTCGGTGCCGGCGACCTTGAAGTCCATGTCGCCGAGATGGTCCTCGTCACCGAGGATGTCCGAGAGAACCGCGAAGCGCTTGTCTTCGAGGATCAGGCCCATCGCGATGCCCGCGGTCGGCCGCTTCAGCGGCACGCCGGCGTCCATCAGCGCGAGCGAGGCGCCGCAAACCGAAGCCATCGACGAGGAGCCGTTGGATTCGGTGATCTCCGAAACCACGCGGATCGTGTAGGGGAACTCGTGATGCGGCGGCAGCACCGGGTGGATCGCGCGCCAGGCAAGCTTGCCGTGGCCGATCTCGCGGCGCTTGGTGCCGCCGAGGCGGCCGGTCTCACCGACCGAGTAGGGAGGGAAGTTGTAGTGCAGCAGGAACGTCTCTTTGTACGTTCCAGACAGCGCGTCGATGTACTGCTCGTCCTCGCCGGTGCCGAGCGTGGTCACGACCATCGCCTGGGTCTCACCGCGGGTGAACAGCGCCGAGCCGTGGGCGCGGGGCAGCACGCCGACTTCGGCGATGATGTTACGCACGGTCTTGCTATCGCGGCCGTCGATGCGCTTGCCGGTGTCGAGGATGTTCCAGCGGACGATCTTGGCTTCCAGCTCCTTAAACACCGCGCCGATGCGCAGCTTGTCGTATTTCGCCTCCTGCCCTTCAGGGAAATAATGGGCGATCACCTTTTCCTTGACCTTGCCGACCGCGGCGTAGCGATCCTGCTTGACCGGAATGGCGTAGGCGGCGCGCAGCTCCTGCTCGACGATGCCGAGCATTTCCTTCTCGAGCGCGGAATTGTCGATAACAGTGACTTCGCGCGGCTCCTTGGCGGCCTTCTCGGCGAGCTCGATGATCGCTTTGATGACCGGCTGGAAGTGGCGGTGACCGAACATCACGGCGCCGAGCATGATGTCCTCGTTGAGTTCCTTGGCTTCCGATTCCACCATCAGCACGGCGTCGGCGGTGCCGGCGACGACGAGGTCGAGCTGGGTGTCGACCATCTCGTCGAGCGTCGGGTTGAGGATGAACTCGTCATTGGCGAAGCCGACGCGCGCGGCGCCGATCGGGCCCTTGAAGGGCGCGCCGGACAGGGTCAGCGCGGCGGACGAGGCCACCAGAGCGACGATATCGGGATCGTTCTCCATGTCGTGCGACAGCACGGTGACGATCACCTGGGTCTCGTTGCGCCAGCCGTCGACGAACAGCGGACGGATCGGACGGTCGATCAGGCGGGAGACCAGCGTCTCCTTCTCGGTCGGACGGCCCTCGCGCTTGAAATAGCCGCCGGGAATGCGGCCCGCAGCGTAGGTCTTTTCCTGGTAGTCGACGGTCAGCGGCAGGAAGTCGACGCCTTCACGCGGCGACTTCGCGGCGACGACGGTGGCGAGCACCACGGTCTCGCCATAGGTGGCGACGACGGCGCCGTCGGCCTGGCGTGCGATCTTGCCGGTTTCGAGCTTGAGAGGGCGTCCGCCCCAGTCGATCTCGACTGAATGCTTATTGAACATAGAGGTCTTCTTTCATGGGTTCTCGAAAGAAGGGACGGCTCGAAAAACAAAAACCATGTCAAGATTGCAGGACGTTGATCGGAGCGGGCGATCAGCGTCCTGCGATCCTGCCATGGTTTTCGGATTTCGGATGGCGTCCATCCTTTCGGGTCATACGGGCGCCTTGCCCGTTGCGCCCAGCCGCCGGATTGCTGCTGGACTGTCAGTCGGCACGAACGCGAACACCGAACCGCGGTCTTCGCTGATCATGCCCCGGATGCGAACCATCGTTGGCCCGCACCCGACGTGCGCGTGAGCCTCGATCAAAAACCTTAAAATAAGCGCTTTCGCTCGAAACCACGCGCAAAAACGCGCGCCATTGGCGCGCGCAAGAACTCTTAACGACGAATGTTGTGCTTCTCGAGCAGCGCCTTGTAGCGCGCCTCGTCCCTCTTCTTCAGATAGTCGAGGAGCGAGCGGCGGGTCGACACCAGCTTCAAGAGGCCGCGACGCGAATGGTTGTCCTTCACGTGGGTCTTGAAATGGCTCGTGAGGTTGTTGATGCGTTCCGAAAGGATCGCGACCTGAACCTCAGGCGAGCCGGTGTCGCCGGCTTTGTTGGCATTCGTCTTGATGACTTCCGCTTTGCGTTCTGCGGCAATCGACATCGTCAATTTCTCTCGTTGCGACCGGAGCTGGCAGTCAGGCCGGTCAGGTTGAACACACGCTTGGGGATGATTTCGCCATTGCCAACTTCAGCAAGCGCGAGAAGACGGCCTGCCACCGTGACATAGACTGTGCCGCTACTAGTGGGCGCATCCCGTCCGCGCAATAAAACGGCCTGGCCCCGATGGAGCCTTGCCGCATCAGCCCGAGTGACGGCCAGTGCCGGGATGTCGTCCAGCGCGGTCTCAACGGGCATAAGCGCGTCGGCGAGGCTGCCCTCGCCGGACGCGGCTCTATCGCACAAAGCCTCCAGCTGATCCAGCGGAATCATGTCGTTTTCGCCGAATGGGCCGACCAGGGTCCGCCGCAGCGCGCAGATATGGCCGTAAGTGCCGAGAATCCGGCCCATGTCGCGGGCCAGCGCGCGGACATAGGTGCCCTTGCCACACTCCGCCTCGAACGTGGATCTGTCGCTATCTGGTTGATCTATAAGGGATAAATGGTGAATCTGGACTGGACGGGGGGCCAGCTCCACGATCTCGCCGTCGCGGGCGAGGTCATAGGCCCGTTCGCCCTGGACCTTGATCGCCGAATAGCGCGGCGGAACCTGCTCGATCACACCGGTAAAGCGGGGCAGCAGGGCCTCGATCGCCTCCCGGGTCGGGCGCTGGTCGGAGGCTGCGGTGATCTGGCCCTCGATGTCGTCGGTGTCGCGTTCCTCGCCCCAGCACACGGTGAAGCGGTAGCGCTTGCGGCCGTCCATAACGAAGGGAACCGTCTTGGTGGCTTCACCGAGCGCGATCGGCAGGCCGCCGGAGGCGAGCGGATCGAGCGTGCCGGCATGACCGGCGCGCTTGGCGTTGAACAGGCGCTTGAGCACGGCAACCGCCTGCGTCGAGGTCATGCCGATCGGCTTGTCGAGCACGACCCAGCCATGGACGTCGCGCCGGTCGCGGCGCGGCTGCTGACCCTTCTGCTGTTTGCTGGCACGAGGATCGTTGTTGACGCGACGCGCCTCCTGCTGCGGCTGAGCGTTGCCGCCGACGTCTGCAAAATTATTTTTCTGCACGTCGTGCTGATCGGCTTCTTCGCCACCGATCATGCCGTGAGCCGGGTCCATCATCATTGTTCTTCTTCCCGATCCGAATCCGGATCCTGTTCCAGGTCCTTCTGCACCGCAGGTGTTCGCAAAAGCTTCTCGATCCGTTCCGCTTCGTCGAATCGCTCGTCGGCGCGGAAGCGAAGGTCAGGTGCAAATTTCAGGTTAACGCGCCGCGCGACTTCGCCGCGCAGGAATTTCTTGTTGCGATCGAGCGCAGCGATGACGAGCTCGGTGTCGCGGCCACCGAGCGGCATGACGTAGATTGTCGCGAGCTTCAGGTCGGGCGACATCCGCACCTCCGGCACGGTGATGATGTGGCCTTCGAGGTCCGCATCATGCACGCTGCCTTGCGCCAGAATCTCGGCTATCGCGTGGCGAACCTGCTCGCCAACGCGCAACTGACGTTGCGAGCCGCCGGGCGCGGAACTTTTCTTCTGGTGGTGGCGGGGCATTTCTGGAAATCACCTCGTCATGCCCGCGTTTGGGACACGAGCATTGTCATTTGTCCTGTTGAAACGAATGAGAGGCGGATGGCCGGAAAAATCCGGCCACCGCACTCTCGCAATTTCAGTTCAAAAAGATCCGGGCGCTTCGGTAAGATTTGGACTTACAGGGAGCGCTGGATCGTCTCCACGCGATAACACTCGATCACGTCGCCGGCACGCATGTCGTGATAGTTCTCGAAGGCCATGCCGCATTCCTGGCCGGACTGGACTTCCTTCACTTCGTCCTTGAAGCGCTTCAGTGTCGACAGCTTGCCTTCGTGCACGACGACGTTGTCGCGGATCAGGCGCACGTTGGCGCCGCGTTCCACGGTGCCGTCGGTGACGCGACAGCCGGCAACCTTGCCGACCTTGGAGATGTTGAAGATCTCCAGGATCGAGGCATTGCCGAGCATGGTTTCGCGCAAGGTCGGCGCGAGCAGGCCGCTCATCGCCTTCTTCACGTCGTCCACGAGGTCGTAGATGATGTTGTAGTAGCGGATCTCGATGCCGTTGCGCTTGGCGGCCGCGGCCGCCTCCTTGTTGGCACGAACCGAGAAGCCGATGATCGCGGCGTTGAAGCCTTCCGCGAGCGTCACATCGGATTCCGAGATGCCGCCGACGCCGGCATGCAGGATGCGGGCGGCGACTTCGTCGGTGCCGAGCTTCTCCAGCGAGCCGAGAATTGCTTCCAGCGAGCCCTGCACGTCGGCCTTGATGATCAGCGGGAATTCCTTGCGGCCCGCGGTCTTCAACTGCGACATCATCTGCTCGAGCGAGCCGCGCATGCCGGAGATCGAGGCCGCAGCGTTCTCGCGCTTCTGGTGCGCGCGGTAGCTGGTGACCTGGCGGGCGCGGGCTTCGTTCTCGACCACGGCGAGACGATCGCCGGCTTCCGGCGGACCGTTGAAGCCGAGTACCTCGACCGGCACCGACGGACCTGCCTCCGGCACCGTCTCGCCCTGATCCGAGATCAGCGCGCGGACGCGGCCCATCTCGGCACCGGCGACGATGATATCGCCGACACGAAGCGTGCCGCGCTGGACGAGCACGGTCGCGACGGGGCCGCGGCCGCGGTCGAGCTTGGCCTCGATCACGGTGCCCTCGGCCGGCCGCTCCGAATTGGTCTTCAGGTCGAGGATGTCGGCCTGGAGCGCGATCATCTCGAGCAGCTTGTCGAGATTGGTCTTGTTCTTGGCGGACACTTCGACGTCGACGACTTCGCCGCCGAACGACTCGACCTGCACCTCGTGCTGAAGCAGCTCGGTGCGGACGCGTTCGGGTTTGGCATCGGGCTTGTCGATCTTGTTGATGGCAACAATGATCGGCACGCGCGCCGCCTTGGCGTGGTTGATGGCTTCGACCGTCTGCGGCATGACGCCGTCATCGGCCGCAACCACCAGCACGACGATGTCGGTGACCTTGGCGCCGCGGGCGCGCATCGCGGTGAACGCGGCGTGGCCGGGCGTGTCGATGAAGGTGATCTTCTTGCCGCTTTCGGGCGACAACACCTGATAGGCGCCGATATGCTGGGTGATGCCGCCGGCTTCGCCGGAGACAACGTTGGCATGACGGAGCGCATCGAGCAGCGAAGTCTTGCCGTGGTCGACGTGACCCATCACGGTCACGACCGGCGAGCGCGGCTCGGTGTCGGTGGAATCCTCGGTGGCATCGAACAGGCCTTCTTCGACGTCGGACGCCGCCACGCGCTTGACGGTGTGGCCGAGTTCCTCGGCGATGAGCTGCGCGGTGTCGGCATCGATCACGTCGGTGATCTTGTGCATCGCGCCCTGCTTCATCAGCATGCGGATGACGTCGACCGCGCGCTCGGCCATGCGGTTGGCGAGTTCCTGGATGGTGATCGCTTCCGGAATGATCACCTCGCGGATCAGCTTTTCCTTCGGCTCATTCGAGACGTGGCCCTTCAGGCGCTGGGTGCGGCGGCGGAACGAGGCGATCGAGCGCTCGCGCACGTCGTCGGCATTGAGCGCGGTGACGAGCGTGAGGCGGCCGCGTTCCTTCTGCGGACCCGGCTTGTGGGTGGTCTTGGGCGCCGCCACGGGACGCATGGCCCCGCCGGGACCACGACGGATCTGGCGCGGACCATCTTCCTCGTCCGGTCCGGCTGCGACGCCGGGGGCGCGCGCGGCCGGTCCACCCGGACGCTGCGCAGTCGTCGTCGCAGGTCGCGCTGTGGTCGTCGCGGGTCGCCCTGTGGTGGTCGCAGGTCGCGCCGTCGTCGGCGCGGACCGCGGCGCGTTGGCCGCCGGTGTGGCTGTCGCCGCGCGGGCCGCAGATTGCGACTGCTCGCCCTCGCCAAAGCGCTTCTTGGCCTCGGTCTCGGCCTTCCGCTTGGCCTCCTCTTCGTGGCGATGACGTTCGTCCTCGGCCTTGCGGCGGGCTTCGGCGGCCTCGCGCTCGACACGCTCGGCGCTTTCGCGGACGGCGCGGCGCTGGGCTTCCTCTTCGGCGTGGCGGCGCTCCTCGACCTCACGCACCTTGGCGTCAGCGAGCGCGCTGGCGCGGGCGGAACGTTCGTCCTCGGTCAGGGTGCGAAGCACCACGCCGGAGCCGGCGTTACGTGGCGGCGCCGGGCGTGCAGGAGCAGGCGCCGGCGCGGCCGGCGCCGGCTTTGCAACAGCCGCGGGAGCCTGCGGCTCGGGGCTGCCGTCGATGCGACGCTTGCCGCGCTTCTCGACCACGACCTGCTTGCTACGGCCATGGCTGAAGCTCTGGCGCACAGTGCCCGTTTCGACGCGCGGCTTGAGCGATAGCGTCTTGCTCGGAACGCTCAGCTTCTTGTCGTCAGGGGTCTTGGTATCAACCATTCAGCAGTCCTAATCCTGATCTTGTTAACGTTGTGCGTTGCCGCACCGTTCTATCGGGTGATCGTTGTCTCTCAGAAATCCTGGCCGTGCTTTTCGGCAGTCTTGTCATCGTCCGCCAGCCGGTATCGGACCAGCATCTGGCTACGCGACAGGAATGTCTTGCTCGCCGGGCCCGCGAGCAGGGCAGCATGTATCACATTTGACCGGGTGAGTGCCAAATCCAATTCTGTCGATTTCAATGCGGTTACGACGGGAATCGGCGGCCTTGCGCCGCGATTTCCGTCATTTTGCCGCGCCAGCATGTCCAATTTGCGGATTCCGTCCGCGGCCCCGTCGCTGGCATGGATCAGGACCTCGACCGTGCCTTCCCGCAGGGCGCTCTCGACCTTGCCGAAACCGGCGACGATCTGCCTGGCCTTGGCAGCAATCCCAAGGGCTTCGGTCACGCTCCGAACCAGGAGTGCCTCGATGTCGGCGGGAAGCGTCGGAGGAATGCGCAAGTCGCGCCTGAAGGCTTTGGTAAATTGGTGACGACGGACGGCTTCCGCAACCACCTGTCGCGATGCCGTAACCCACATGCCCCGTCCGGGCAGCTTGCGCTTGAGATCGGGAACTATGTGCCCTTCCGGCGATACGACGAAGCGGATCAGCTCGTCGATCGGCCGGACCTCGCGGCTGACCACGCACATCCGCATGGTCGCGGACCTTTCGGTCCGCGGTCCATGATCGAGTTCGGGGTCAGTGCTGGCAAGCATCCGGGCGACATCCTCCTTAGCCCTTAAGCCGGCTGATCTTCGGCCGCCTCAGCCTCTTCGGCCGGCTTGGCCAAATCAGCCTCGGTGATCCAGCCCGCCTTGACGCGTGCCTGCATGATCATGGCTTCCGCATCGTCGCGGGAGACGCCGAGGCCTTCGAGCGCGCCGGCAAATTTGGTCTGCTCGCCGCCTTCCTTGCGCTCGGTCCAGCCGATTAGATCGTCGGTGGCGCAGCCGGCGAGGTCGTCGACCGACTTGATGTCGTTCTCGCCGAACTTCACCAGCATCTTCGAGGTCACGCCGGGCACGTCCTTGACGGCGTCCTCGACGCCGAGTTCCACGCGCTTGGCCTCGAGCTCGGCTTCCTGCTGATCGAGATATTCGCGGGCGCGATTCTGGAGCTCCTGCGCGGTCTCCTCGTCAAAACCCTCGATGCCGGCGAGTTCCTTGATGTCCACCATCGCGAGTTCCTCGACCGAGGTGAAGCCTTCGGACGCGAGCAACTGGCCGACCACCTCGTCGACATTGAGCGATTCCATGAAGACGCGGGTGGAGTTCTCGAAATCGGCCTGGCGGCGCTCCGATTCCTCCTGCTCGGTCAGGATGTCGATGTCCCAGCCGGTGAGCTGCGAGGCGAGGCGCACGTTCTGGCCGCGGCGGCCGATCGCCAGCGAGAGCTGGTTGTTGGTGTCGGGCACCACGACCTCGATGCGCTCGCGATCCTCGTCGATGACGACCTTGGAGACTTCGGCCGGCGCCAGCGCGTTGACCACGAAGGTCGCAATGTCGGGCGACCACGGAATGATGTCGATCTTCTCGCCCTGCAATTCGTTCACCACCGCCTGCACGCGCGAGCCGCGCATGCCGACGCAGGCACCGACCGGATCGACCGAGGAATCGCGGGAAATCACGCCGATTTTCGCGCGCGAGCCTGGATCGCGGGCGACCGCCTTGATTTCGACGATGCCGTCATAGATTTCCGGCACTTCCTGCGCGAACAGCTTGGCCATGAATTGCGGATGGGTGCGGGACAGGAAGATCTGCGGGCCGCGGGTCTCGCGGCGGACGTCGAAGATGTAGGCGCGGACGCGGTCGCCGTTGCGGAACACCTCGCGCGGCAGCATCTCGTCGCGGCGGATAATGGCTTCGCCACGGCCGAGATCGACGATCACGCTGCCATATTCGACGCGCTTGACGACGCCGTTGACGATGTCGCCGATGCGGTCCTTGAACTCCTGATATTGCCGGTCGCGCTCGGCCTCGCGCACCTTCTGCACGATCACCTGCTTGGCCGACTGCGCGGCGATGCGGCCATATTCCAGCGGCGGCAGGGTGTCGGCGATGGTGTCGCCGACCTGGGCGCCGGGATTGGCGCGCTGCGCGTCCGCCAGCGAGATCTGGTTGGAATGGTTTTCGACCTTGTCGACGACCAGCATGTGGCGCGACAGCCGGAGCTCGCCCTTCTTCGGGTCGATCTCGGCATGAACGTCAGTTTCGCTGCCGTAACGGGCACGCGCTGCCTTGGCGATGGCGTCCTCCATCGCGGCGATGACGATGCCGCGGTCGATCGATTTCTCGCGGGCAACGGCGTCGGCGATCTGGAGCAGTTCGAGTCGATTGGCGCTGACTGCCATGGCTAGTCTCCTTCGTCAGGCTCGATCTCGCCGCGCCGCGCACGGTCGGCGGCAAGGCGATGTTTCTTTGTATTGGTCGGTGCCGGCTTCTTTTTCGGCTTGGTGTTCTTGGTCGTTTTCTCGCTGATGCTGGCGTGCGGCGCAGCCGGTGGCTCCAGGCCGAGATTGCGGCGCATCTCGCGCGCCTGGGCCTTGCCGCGGCGCATGGATTCCGCGATCAGCTCGTCGGTCAGCACCAGCCGTGCTTCGCCAATGTCCTCCATCACCAGGAGAACCTTGGCATCGTCGCCGGGCTTGATGTCGTCGCGCGTCAGCCGGATGCAGTCGCCCTCGACGCCCACGAGCGTGCCGCGGAACCGCTTCCGTCCCTCATGGGCGACGGCCATGTCGACCTTGACGAGGTGGCCCGTGTATCGCTCGAAATCGGAGCGCCGCACCAGCGGACGATCGATCCCGGGCGAGGAAATTTCCAGCCGATAGGCGCGCTCGATGGGGTCGGCGACATCGAGTACGGGCGACAGCGCCCGCGAGATCGCCTCGCAATCCTCGATCTGCATCGAGCCGTCCGGACGCTCGGCCATGATCTGCACGGTGCAGCCGGCCTCGCCGGAAATGCGGATCCGCACCAGCCGGTAGCCCATTCCCTCGAGCACCGGACCTGCGACCGCAGACACCCGCGCGGCCACGCCCGGCTCGACCACAAGCCGCGGCTCGGCCAGCAACTCGGCATCAGTGGAACCAGTGTTCGGTTCGGTCATATCCAGGGTCGGGGCGCTCGATGGTTAAGGCTAGGTTTACGACTTCAGAGCCTGCTTCGGAACTCTTCGTCCCGACGGGCCGTCGGGGCGGGCATCTTTCGTCAAACCGCGTTCAGGTAATAAAAAAGAGCGGGTCCTTTCGGGCCCACTCTCACTACGCGGATCGTATGAGAAGATGAAGTTGGCGCTGATATAGCCCTTTCTACCCTCCCGGACAAGGCCCATCGCAGACGCGCGCGGGCTTTTTGCGTCCCGTTTGGCGCCCCCGGGAGCAACGCTTCCTTCATGAAGGGGGCCTAAATTCCCCGATTGCGGGGCGGCTTGAGCCTATGGCGCGCCCGCGGCGTGCCAGATTTGAGTTGCGTTTCCATGACCGTTGCCACGTCGCTCATTCCCGGACTGGACGATATCGTCAGACGCGGCGATCCCAAGCGCCGTGGCGAGATCGCGCGCGCCATCGCCCAGTTGTTCTTCCAGGACGCCGCAAAGCTTCGTCCCGATCTCGTCGAACTCTTCGACAATCTTCTGATCGACCTTGTCCCGCATGCCGAGCTTGCCTCGCGTACCGATCTCGCCGAGCGCTTCTCGCAACTGGACAATGCACCGCCTCGTCTGGTGGGCCAGCTCGCCCGCGAAAATGAAATCATGGTGGCGGGTCCCCTGCTGCGCCGCTCGCCCGTGCTCGATGAAGCCGCGCTCGTCGATATCGCGCGGCTGAAGGGCCAGGGTCATCTGTTGGCGATGACGGAGCGGCCGACATTGTCGGCGCAGATCACCGACGTGCTGGTCGAGCGCGGCGATCGCGACGTGGTGCGCCGCGCCGCCGGCAATGCCGGCGCGATGTTTTCGCCGGGCGGCTATTCGGAATTGATCAAGCGCGCGAGCCAGGACGGCGTGCTGACGCTCAAGATCGGCCAGCGCGAGGATCTCTCCGGCGAGCATCTCAAGGAGCTTCTCAACGGCACGCTCGACGTCATTCGCCGTCGACTCTCGAGCGTGGTCAAGCCCGACCGCCAGGTCGAGATCAAGCGCGCCATGGCCGCGATCGAGGAAGCCACGCTGCCGCCCGGCCCGCGGCGCGATTTCACGGCCGCGCAGCGCACGGTGCTCGGCCTGCATCGCGGGGGCCATCTCGGCGAGAGCGCGCTGCTCGGCTTCGCCAAGGCGCATAAATACGAGGAATCGATCGCCTCGCTCTCGGCGATGTCCGGCGTGAGACTCACGATCCTCGACCGCCTGATTGCGGGCGACCGCCACGATCCGATTTTGATCCTGGGCCGGTTGCTGAACCTGGGCTGGCCCACGGTGCGCGCACTGATCCTGATGTGGTACGGCCCGAATCGCACGCCGGCCGATGCCGATCTTGAGCAGGCGCGCGTGAACTTCACGCGCCTGATGCCGGCGACGGCAGAGCGCGTCGTGAATTTCTGGCGCAACCGGCGGTCGATCTAGCGCCTTCGAAACCGCAAGTAAGCCGCCTTGCGTCCCTCGCGCGCAGCCTTTCGCCCGTAGCGCGTCATGGTGTAGCCGGTCCAGGGCAGCCGGAAATCATCGGCGCATTCCGCAAGCCACTGAAAATCCTGTGCGCGCGCGAGATGCGACAGCGTCCAGGCGCAGTAATCGTCGATGTCGCAAACGAAGCGGAATTCGCCGCCGGCCTTGAGCACGCGCGCCATCGCCGCAATTGTTCTGTCCTGGACAAAGCGCCGCTTCCAGTGCCGCCGTTTCGGCCAGGGATCGGGATGGATCAGGTCGATCCGCGACAGCGAGGCCTTCGGCAGCCAGGCCAGCAGCTCGGCGGCATCCCCCGCGAACAGGCGGATATTGCCGATGTTGCCCGCCTCGATCTGCGCGAGGATTTTCGCCATGCCGTTGACATAGGGCTCGCAGCCGATGAAGCCGGTTGCGGGAAAACTCTGCGCCTCAGCCGCGAGATGCTCGCCGCCGCCGAATCCGATCTCGAGCCGCGCATCGTCGGCTGCGGGATCGAAGATCTCGCAGGCATTCGCCGGGGCCTTAGCCGCGATGTCGAGCGCAAGATGCGGCAGCAGATGATCGATCAGTTCGGCCTGGTGCTGCCTGAGCTTGTGGCCCTTGCGGCGTCCGAAGAAGGCGCGCTCGCTGTCCTCGCGCTCAGGATCTGATTTGCGCTCGCTCATCGCAGCGTTTGATACAGGCGGTAGAGCAGTCGCGCGCGCGGTTCGAGCGAAGAGACATAGAGCTGCTCATAATGGGTATGCGCGCCCTTGCCGTCGACACCGAGTCCGTCGAGCGTGCCGGTGTGCGGGGCCGTGAAGTTGCCATCCGAGCCACCGCCGGTGTGCGTGTCGATCAAGTCGAAGCCAATCTCCGTGGCGAGCGTCTTCGCATGCTCGTACAGCGAGGCGCCCGCATTGCCCTTCTCATAGGGCGGGCGATTGAGCTCGCCGGTGACCTTGACGGTGACGCCTTCGGTCTTCGATGTCAGCCCGAGGATCTTGCCGACGAACTCGTCTGCATCAGTGAAGCCCGGCACGCGCAGATCGACTTCGGCATAGGCTTCTTCCGGCGTCACGTTGGGGCGCGTGCCGCCGCGCACCACGCCGACATTGACGGTGACGCCGCGCTTCAAATCGTTCATCCCTTCCAGCGCGTGGATGACGTTGGCGAGCTCGCGGACGGCGCTGCGGCCGTCTTCGGGTCGCGAGCCGGCGTGCGCGGGCACGCCCTTGATGAACACCTGGAATCGACCGACGCCCTTGCGGCCGGTGACGATCTTGCCGCCGTCGCGCGCAGGTTCCGTCACTAGCACGTACTTGGCCTTGCGTCCTTCCTTCTCGATGAGCGCCCGCGAAGTGGGGCTGCCGATCTCCTCGTCGGAGGTGAACATATGGGTGATGCCGAGTGGCGAACGATCGGCCGTGACGCAAAGCTCGCGAAAGGCGTGATAGGCGATGTAGGCGCCGCCCTTCATGTCGTAGATGCCGGGACCGAACGCGCTGTCGCCTTCGACCTTGAACGGCAGGCGTGCGATGAATCCCAGGGGATGAACGGTATCGAGATGACTGAGCACCAGGATACCCGGCCGGTCCTGGCCCCAGGTCGAACGCACCACGAGATGATCGCCGCAACCATCGATGCCGGCGACACGTTCGAGCGTGACGGGCAGATCGCGATAATGCTCGGCAACCAGCGAGGTCAGCTTGTTGACCTGTTCAGGCACTTCCGTCGGCGTCTCGATCTCCACCCAGCGGCGGATGCCGTCGAGAATGGTTTGGGAATCGAACGAATTGGTGCTCGTCATGGACGCATCTCTGCCTTTGAACCGGATCATCGGAGAGGACGCGCTTAAAACACGCCCGCAAATGACGACATAGGCCAGATTTGGCGCAGTCTCAAATCGGAATGAAGTGGCGCGTCAGCGCTTGTCGGGCCCCTCGCGGGCGGCGATCTGCTCGACGAGATCGACGATCGAGCGGCGCAGCTTCGAATCGGTGATTCGGGTGAACGCCTTGGTCAGCGCGAGCCCTTCGGAGGTCGCAAGGAAGTCGGAGACATAGGAGGGCGAGGCGCCTTCCGCGAAGCCGTTGGGGCCGGCCACGCCGCTCGGACCGCCTTCGAACAGGAACGACACCGGCACCTGGAGGATTTCGGCGATCTGTTGAATACGGCTCGCGCCGACCCGGTTGGTGCCCTTCTCGTATTTCTGAATCTGCTGGAATGTCAGGCCCAAAGCTTCACCGAGCTTTTCCTGGCTCATGCCCAACATGATGCGGCGCATCCGCACGCGACTGCCGACATATTTGTCAACAGGGTTGGGCGCTTTCGACATTTCCTCAGCCCTCCAAACACCACCGTCGGCGCAATAGAAGTATTGCCTCAGGTGACAGCGACGTCAAAACTTCACTCTGATTGGGGAAACATTGCGGAGAAATTTAGCAATGCACCGCTGTCTTGTGCAGCCGGTGCAGAATGAGGAGCCCGCGTGCAGTCTGTCAACCATGGGACTACGGTTGTCAAAGGTTTCCGGCCGCTTCGGCACGACGGCGTGATCAGGGGTGCCGTTTGGCCACACGTCGCCGCACCGCCAGAATCACAGCCAGCGCGACGAGCATGGCTGCGGGGATATCGCCGATTCTCGCATAGATAGTGGGCGGGATTGCGGTGGGCAGGCTTGCATCCAAAATTCCTTCGATTCCGAGCCCGAGGCTGGCGACCGTTCGTCCCACCGGATCGATCACAGCAGAGACGCCGGTATTTGCGGAGCGGACCAGCGGCAGCCCGAGTTCGATGGCGCGCATCCGCGCCTGCTCCAGATGCTGGTACGGACCGGTCGAGATGCCGAACCAGCCGTCATTGGTGAGGTTCACGATCCAGCCCGGGCGCTCATCGCGCCCCCCAACCTCGCCGGGGAAGATTGCCTCGTAGCAGATCAGCGGCAGCGCAGGCGGCGCACCCGGCACCGGCAGCACGTGCCGCACCGTGCCGGGAATGAAGCCGCCGCGCACCCGCGTCAGTTGCTCGAAGCCGAGCGTCTCCATCGTGTCCTGGAACGGAAGATATTCTCCGAACGGCACCAGGTGCAGCTTGTCGTAGACTGCGAGCACGCTGCCGTCGTGGTCGATCAGGTAGATTGAATTGTAGGCGCGCGTGATCGGCTTGCCCGGCGGCAGGTCGGGGGCGCGCACCGATCCGGTGATCAGCACCGTTCCCTTTGGCAACAGCTCGGCGATCTCAGCCATCGCGTCGGCTTCGCGGGTCAGGAAGAACGGAAAGGCGGATTCCGGCCAGATCAGGATGGTGGCATCGCGCACGCCGGTCGATTGCGGTCCGGAGGCGCGGTCCGACAGCGCGAGATATTTCTTCATCACTTCCGCCTTGGCGGCGTAGTTGAACTTTGCGTCCTGCTGGAGGTTCGGCTGCATCAGGCGCAGCTTGGCGCCCGCGACCATCGTGGTCGGATGCAGCGACAGGCGGATGGCGCCGAAGATGCCCATCACGATCAGGAGCGCGATCGCCGCGGCCGGCACGCGCCATGGCATGCGGCGATTGGGCGTGCGGTCGATCAGCGCCGCAGGACTCGCGAAGATCGCGACCGTGAGGAATGTCATGCCCCACTGGCCGATCAGCGATGCCGTCTGCGCCAACGGCAGCGGCTCCGAGAGCGCATAGCCGAAGGCGTTCCAGGGAAAGCCGGTCAGCGCGTGGCCGCGGAGCCATTCGGCGACGGTGAGGCTTGCGGCGAGCGCGAGAATGCGCGTGGCATCCTTGGTCCAGAGCAAGCGGGCCAGCGCGAAACCGATTGCCGTGAAAATGGAGAGATAGGCCGGCAAGCCCAGCACGGCGAAGGGCGTCAGCCACGCGAACACATCCGCGTCGACAAAGAAGGCGTAGCCGATCCAGTAGAGACCGGGGACGAAATAGCCGAGCCCGAACCAGTAGCCGGTCAGCGCCGCGGCGGGGACGCCGCCAAGCCGCCCGGCGCCCGCGCCGTCGATCAGCCAGACCAGCACCGGGAAGGTGATGAACAGCACCGGCCAGGCATTGAACGGTGCCAGCGCCAGAACCGACAATGCGCCGGCCGCCATCGCAACGACGGCGCGTTTCCAGCCCCAGGTCAGGATGACGGCGAGCGCGATCTGGCGGAAGCGCTGGAACAGGCTCACTGCGGACCGGTCCCGTCGGCAGGCGGCGGAGTGGGCGTGTCGCCGGCCGGCGGCTGACCACCTTCCGGCGTGGCTTCGCGGCGGCGGCTCTCACGCTGGGTGCGTGGCGCTGGACGTTCCTTGCGCGTCGAGATTCGCAGCCGCTTGACGCGGCGCGGATCGGCATCGAGCACCTCGACTTCGTAATTGCCGGGGCCCGAGATCACCTCGCCGCGCACCGGCAGGCGGCCGACGAAGCTGACGAGATAGCCGCCCAGCGTCTCCACTTCCTCGCCGGCCTCTCCGGTAACGAAGTCTTCGCCGATCACCGAGCGGACGTCGTCGAGGCTGGCGCGGGCATCGGCGATGAAGGCATTGTCGGGCAGGCGTACGATCGAGGGCGGCTCGTCGCTGTCATGCTCGTCGTCGATCTCGCCGACGATCTGCTCGACGATGTCCTCGAGCGAAACCAGCCCGTCGCTGCCGCCATATTCGTCGACGACCAGCGCGAGGTGAATGCGGGTCGCCTGCATCTGCGCGAGCAGGTCGATCGCCCGCATCGACGGCGGAACGTAGAGCAGCTTGCGGATGATGCGCGCATCCTGGAGCGGCAGCGCGAGATCGACCGTGCGCAAGTCGAGCCCAGCCGGCAGCGGCTTCTTGCGTTTGGCCTTGGTTGCGTCCGGCACGCGGGCGCGCGCGGTCATGAAGGCGAGCAGGTCGCGGATGTGGACGATGCCGACGGGATCGTCGAGCGTCTCGTTGTAGACCACGAGGCGCGAATGGCCGGCGCTCTCGAAGCGGTCCATCAATTCGCCGAGCGGGATGTCGCGCTTCACTGCGATGATGTCGGCGCGATGCACCATGACGTCGGCGATGCGGCGCTCGTGCAGACCGAGGATGTTGCGCAGCATGGTGCGCTCGACGGTCGAGAAGCCGGTGTCGTCGGGCGTGGTGGCGTCGAGCACGACCTGGAGATCGTCGCGCACCGATCCTGCCTTCCAGCCGAACAGCGTGCGGATGGCACGCAGCAGCCAGCCGTCCGCGGTCGGGCGCAGCACCTCGCCGGGCGTCACCACGGCCGGCAGGTTGGGCGTGTTGCGCGGATTGTCGTGGGTCGGGTCGGAATCCGGCATCTCAATCCATCCGTCAGTGGTCGGCATAGGGGTCGGGGATGCCGAGATGCGCCAGGATCTGCGTTTCGAGCGCTTCCATCTCCTCCGCGTCGTCGTCGTTTTCGTGGTCGAAGCCGATCAAATGCAGGAAACCATGCACGGCAAGATGGCTCAGATGATGGTCAAACGGCTTCTGCTCGTCGTCCGCTTCGCGCCGCATGGTCTCATAGGCGATCGCGATGTCGCCGAGCATGCGCGGCGCATCGCCCGGCTTCCACTCGCCTTCCGGCTGGAGCGCGGGAAACGACAGCACATTGGTCGGCTTGTCGATGCCGCGCCAGTTGCTGTTGAGGGTGCGGATGCCGGCATCATCGGTCAGCATTACCGCCACTTCCGCCTCCGCCACGTCTTCGTCGACCGATTCGGCCGCCGCTGCGACCGCGCGCTGGATCACGGCTTCGGCGTCGGGCTCGCTCTGCCAGCAATCGGCGACGACGAGGACCTCGGTCATGGGAAGGTTGGGATGCGACATGGCTTTGTTCGGAACGAAGGGCGCTGTGTCCGCGCCTGCATGGTTCCGCTGTTGTCTCGTCAGGATCTGTTGCCGGCGGGTGGCCGCTGCGGCAGCCCTTCGTAGGCGGAGACGATCCGCGCCACGAGCTCGTGGCGGATCACGTCTTCGGCGGTGAACTGCACTTGCGCGATGCCTTCGACGCCGGCCAAGAGCCTGGTCGCTTCCGCCAGCCCCGAGGTCTGGCCGTTCGGCAGGTCGATCTGCGAGGGATCGCCGGTCACGATCATGCGGCTGTTTTCGCCGAGACGGGTCAGGAACATCTTCATCTGCATCGATGTCGTGTTCTGCGCCTCGTCCAGGATGATGGCGGCGTTGGTCAGCGTGCGGCCGCGCATGAAGGCGAGCGGCGCGATCTCGATTTCGCCGGTCTGGAGCGCGCGCTCGACGATGCGCGCGTCCATCAGGTCGTAGAGCGCGTCATAGATCGGGCGCAGATAGGGATCGACCTTCTCGCGGAGATCGCCGGGCAGGAAGCCGAGCCGCTCGCCGGCTTCCACCGCCGGACGCGACAGGATGATCTTGTCGACCTCCTTGCGCTCGAACAGTTGCGCGGCATGCGCGACCGCGAGCCAGGTCTTGCCGGTGCCGGCGGGGCCGATCCCGAACACCAGTTCGTGCCGCTTCAGCGCGCGGATATAGGAATCCTGCGCCGCGGTGCGCGCCCGCACCGGGCGCTTGCGCAGATTGATGCTGTCGAAGGTCGACTTGGCCGACTTGGCGTCGAACTCGAACAGCGAGCCCTGCGCGATCACGGCGCGGATCGCCCCTTCGACTTCGCCCTGGTCGACGTCCTGCCCCTGCACCGCCTGGGCATAGAGCGTCTCCAGCACGCGGCGCGCGGCATCGCAGCCGTCGCGCGTGCCGCCGATGGTGATGTGGTTGCCCTTGGAGTCGACGACGACGCCGAGCCGTCGCTCGATCTGCGCCAGGTTCTGGCCATAGGGGCCGACCAGCGCGGATGCAGCGCGGTTGTCGTCGAAGTCGATGACGACCTGGGTCTCGGGCGGAACTTGCATGTCGCGGTCAAATTTGCGGCTGGGAGCTAACGAGGACGAATCCGATGCGCTTTTTGGCAAGGGTTCAGGCTCCAGTGGCAATGGTTGATAAAACGGGCTCGCGTGCTGTGCGCGGCGCTACGAGCTCACCGAGGAAACTGTAGCGCTCGAGGCTGTCGATCCGGACCGGCAGGATTTGTCCGATGATGTCGGGCGAGGCCATCACATGCGCGGGCTGAAGGAAAGCGGTGCGGCCGACGATCTGGCCGTCCTTGCGCGCCGGACGTTCGAACAGCACGTCGACCGTTGCGCCAATCGCGGCCTTGTTGAAGGCCGATTGCTGGCTGTCGATCAGTTCCTGGAGCCGCTCCAATCGCTGGTCCATCTCGCGGGGGGACACCGTCTCCTGCATGTCCGCGGCCGGCGTTCCCGGCCGGGCGGAGTATTTGAACGAATATGCCGCAGCGTAGCCGATTTGCGTGACAAGTGCGAGCGTGGCGAGAAAATCTTGCTCGCTCTCGCCGGGGAAGCCGACGATAAAATCCGATGAAAAAGCAATGTCTTGGCGGGCAGCCCGGAAACGGTCGATGACACGCCGGTAATCATCGGCGGTATGTTTCCGGTTCATGGCGGCCAGGATCCGGTCCGAACCCGACTGTACCGGCAGATGCACGAACGGCATCAGCTCGCCGAGATCGCGATGGGCCGCGATCAGACCGTCATCGACGTCGCGGGGATGGCTGGTCGAATAGCGCAGTCGCGCGATGCCGGGAATCCACGCCAGATGTTCGAGCAATTTGCCGAGCCCCCAGCTTTGTCCGTCCGGCCCGTCGCCGTGATAGGCGTTGACGTTCTGCCCGATCAGCGTGAGCTCGCGCACGCCGTTGTCAGCCAGCCGCTTCACGTCGTCGACGATCTTTCCCACCGGCCGCGAGACTTCGGCGCCCCGCGTATAGGGCACGACGCAGAAGGTGCAGAACTTGTCGCAGCCTTCCTGCACCGTGACGAAAGCGGAAATGCCGCGCGCCCGGATCGCCTCGGGCTTTGGCTGGGCGAGGAAGCCGAACTTGTCCGCGGCCGGAAACTCGGTCTCGATCGCGCGGCCCTGGTTGCCGGCGCGCTTCAACAGCTCGGGCAGATGATGATAGCTCTGGGGGCCGACCACGACGTCGACCGCCGGCGCGCGGCGCACGATTTCTTCGCCTTCGGCCTGCGCCACGCAGCCCGCCACCGCGATCTGCATCACGCGTCCCCCGCGCGCGGCCTCGTCCTTGGCGACGCGCAGGCGGCCGAGCTCGGAATAGACTTTTTCGGAGGCCTTTTCGCGGATGTGGCAGGTGTTGAGGATGACGAGGTCGGCATCCTCGGCGTTCGCCGTCTCCACGAATCCTTCCGGGGCCAGCGTGTCCACCATGCGCTGGGCATCGTAGACGTTCATCTGGCAGCCATATGATTTGATGTGCAGCTTGCGCGGCGGCTTCATGGAACCCGGAATGGAGGCGGAGGACGGCCCTCAGATATAGGCTGGAGCGGCGAGAATCCAGCGAATGAGGCCATTTAGGCCGTCGTTCCCGGGCGCACGTCAGCGCGAAGAGCGGAATCTCGCGCCAAATCCTCTGGATTCCGGGTTCAAGCGCTCTGCACGTGCCCCGGAATGACCGCGAGGGGGCAAAATCAGCCCGCCAAGGCGTCGGTCTTGACCCGCCGGACCAGCTCCGGCAGCCGGCGCATGTCGGCAAAGAGCAGGTCGGCTCCGGCCTGGCGCAGGGTCTCGGCATAGCCGTCGCGGCAATGGCTGCCGCCGTGGAAACCGAACACGGTCATTCCGGCGGCCCGCGCGCCGGCAATTCCCGCCAGACTATCCTCGATCACGACACACCGCTCTGGTGGTACGCCCATTTCGTGGGCCGCGAACAGGAACAGGTCCGGCGCCGGCTTGCCGTTCTTCACCTGCGAGGCCGAGAAGATGTTCGGCGCAAGGCGCTCGTAGAGCCCGGTGCTTCCGAGGCTCACGCGCATGCGTTGATGCGAACCGCTGGAGGCCACGCAGACGGCTTGCGTGACGACATCGAGCACGTCGTGGATGCCGCGGATTTCCTCAAGGTCGGCTTCGAACGAGCGAAACAGCTCGTCCTGCAACTCGCCGTGATAGGCGTCAGGCAGCTTGCGGCCGAGCTCGGATTCGATTTCGAGATTGGCTTGCCGCGTCGAGCGCCCGAGAAAGCGCGCGAACACCTGCTCCGATGTGATCGGGTAGCCGTGCCGGCTCAGCACATCGGCATGCGCGCGACAGGAGATCTCCTCGCTGTCAACGAGCACGCCGTCGCAATCGAAGATGATGAGATCTACGGGCACTAGGACGTCGGCTTGTCGTCGTCAAGCGGGACGCAATAGAGCTCGAGCCGGTGATCGACCAGCTTGTAGCCGAGCTTGCGGGCGATCTCCGCCTGGAGCTTCTCGATCTCTTCCGAGGTGAACTCGATCACCTTGCCGTCGCGCAGATTGATGAGGTGGTCGTGATGGCTGTCGCGCATGGTCTCATAGCGCGCGCGGCCTTCGCGGAAATCGTGGCGTTCGATGATGCCGGCATCCTCGAACAGCTTGACGGTACGATAGACTGTCGAGATCGAGATCTTGTCGTCGACCGCGACGCAGCGCCGGTACAGTTCCTCGACGTCGGGATGATCGACCGCCTCTGCAAGTACGCGGGCAATGACACGGCGCTGCTCGGTCATGCGCATGCCGGTCGCGGCACAGCGCGCCTCGATGCCGGTCGCCTTGGATACGGAGGAAGGTTTAAGTCCAGTCATAGGGTGTCTGCCTGACGGGGCGCTTTCTGCCATCAAACTTACGACAAGTCACGTCGCATCAGAAGTGCGTTCAATTGTTCCCCGTTGGCCTGCTTATAGTAGCGTTCGCGGCGTCCGACCACCACGAATCCGCTCCTGTCGTAGAGCCGTCGCGCCGGCTGGTTGTTCTCTTCGACCTCCAGAAATATCGTTCGGACGCGGCGTCCCGCAAGGTGGCCGAGATGGGTCATCAGCAGCGTGCGGGAGAGGCCGCGGCCGCGGTGCGCCTGATCGACCGCAATCGAAAGGATCTCAGCTTCATCGGCGCCGATCCGCGACACCGCGAAGCCGATCGTCTTGCGGCCCAGGCGCAGTCGATGCACGAGCGTGTTGCGCTCGCTGAGCATGGTCTCGAACTCGCCTTCGCCCCAGCCGCGCGCGAAGGAAGCGCCGTGAAGCTGTGCCAGCCGCGCGGCGTCGCGCGCGGAAGCGGGCTCAACGGCGGCGGTGCCGCCGCGCCACCATTCCGAAAACCACCTCATCATGAGTTTGGCATCATGAAGTTACGGCTTGTGCTGCGAGCGGCTTCTGTACTGCCGGCTTTGCATCGGGCGCGCGCAGATAGAACGGTCGCGCCGGCGTGGCGTCGGGATCGGCGGCAGCGCCGAGCCATGCGACCCATGTAATGTCGGGCCCGGCCTGTGCGTCGACCGCAACCGGTTGGGGCACGTCCTTCGGCCAGCGCTCGGCAAGAATTTTTGCAGCATTGCCGACCAGGTGCGGGGCGCCGAACTCCGAGGCGGCGATCGCCTCATCGACGCTGGCGACTTTCGGCCGCACCAGCTGACTGCCGTCGCCGGCGACGATCTGGAAATAGACGTGATCGTGCCGCGCATCGATCGCCGAGATCACTGGCGCCGCTCTGCCCTGGCCGACGATGGCGGCGGCATAGGCCGACAATGTCGTCAGCCCGACGGCCGGCCTTTTGGCCGCGAGCGCAAGGCCGCGTGCCGCCGAAATGCCGACGCGCAGGCCGGTGAAGCTGCCGGGACCGACGGTGACCGCGATGCGGTCCAGCGCCATGAAGGCGAGATTGGCCGATTGCATGACGCGCGCGATCATCGGCATCAGCGCCTCGGCGTGGCCGCGCTTCATCAACAGCGATTCCTGCGCAAGGAGCTCGCCGGCGTCGGTGTCGAGAACGGCGGCCGCGCACGCCTCCAGCGCGGTATCGATGGCAAGGATCAGCATGGAACGATCGTAGCATCATCCGTCATGGAATGCTCGTCGTCATGGCCGGGCGCGTCCCGGCCATCCACGCCTTTGCCGCCCCCAGAACGTGGATGCCCGGCACATCTAGCGCGAAGACGCGCTTCGCGCTCTTAGCCGGGCATGACGGTGTGGGGCATCCGGCGCCCAGCCTACATCGGCCGGACTTCGACCACGTCGGGCACGAAATGCTTCAAGAGGTTCTGGATGCCGTGCTGGAGCGTCGCGGTCGATGACGGGCAGCCGGAGCAGGCGCCCTTCATGTTGAGATAGACGATGCCGTCCTTGAAGCCGCGGAAGGTGATATCGCCGCCGTCATTGGCGACGGCGGGCCGCACGCGGGTCTCGATCAAATCCTTGATCATGTCGACCGTCTCGGCATCGGCCTCGTCGAAGAACTCGTCCTCGTTATCGAGGTCGGCATCGCTCCCCGCCGCACCGTCGGCGAGCAGCGGCGCGCCGGACATGTAGTGCTCCATGATGGCGCCGAGGATCGCGGGCTTGAGCTGCTGCCATTCCCCGTTCGCCTTGGTCACGGTGATGAAGTCCGATCCATAGAACACGCCGGTGACGCCGGGCACGTCGAACAGCTTCTCGGCGAGCGGCGAGCGGGCCGCGGTTTCGCGGCTCGCAAACTCCATCGGGCTGCCGTCGACCACGACGCGGCCGGGAATGAATTTGAGCGTGGCGGGATTGGGAGTGGCTTCGGTCTGAATGAACATGGCTTTCTCCGGACGTCGCCGGTTCAAGGCCGGCGCGTAGGCTATCCAGTAGCAGATGGCGACGGCAAACGCACGGTCAAGGGGTGGCTGGAAATTCGGCTATAGCTTTCAGTGAGTTAGGGCGGTGCTCACCCTCCCCTGGAGGGGGAGGGTCGATCGCGCGCAGCGCGAGCGGGGTGGGGTGATCTCTCCACCCGGGCACTGTTCGAGGCGGAGGCACCGTCACCCCACCCCGCTTCGCATTTCGCTTCGCTCCATGCGAAGCGACCCTCCCCCTCCAGGGGAGGGTAAGAACGAGCTACGACAGCGAATCCACGCTTTGGTCGCTGAGCGCGCCGGACACGATCATGACCGGAACCGGGAACGTGCCCAGCGCATGCGCGAGCAGCGCCACGAGCGGCCCCGGCCCTTCCGCGCCGGGACTGGCGGCGAGCACGAGCATGGCGATGTCGGGATCCTCGTCGATCACCGCGAGCAGCTGTTCCATCGCAGCGCCTTCGCGGATGACGCGCTCCGGCGTGATCGCGGCGATGCCATTGGCGCGGCCGGCGGCGCGGTCGAGGGCGGCCTCCGCCGCTTCATGCGCCTCGGCGCGCATGATGTCGGCGACGCCCAGCCATTGCTGGTTCTGGTCCTCGATCTCGATGATGCGCAGCATCACCACGCCGCCGTCGGCGCGGATCGCCCAGCGGCTGGCGTAATAGACCGCGCGATCCCATTCGGCGGTGTCGTCAACGATGACAAGGCATTTGGGCTTGTGACCCGGCTCGAAGCACTGTCGCTTGCTGGTCATGCATGTCCCGGCGTGTGCATGGCCGGCATGCTGCCACACTCCCTCGATCTTTGGGAGAGGGGACGTCGGCCGGCGCCGTGGCGCAGGCCGATTTCACGAACGCAGTAATCAGCGCCGGCGGATGAAGCCGACGATATCCTTGGAGAGCTTCATGGTCTCGTCGGCGATCGCGCGGGCCCGGTCGGCACCGTCGTTCAGGATCGCTTCGATATGACCGGGGTCGGCGACGAGACGCTTCATCTCACCTGCGATCGGCGAGAGTTTGGTGACGCACAGCTCGACCAGCGCGTTCTTGAAGCTGGAAAACTGGCCGCCGCCGAATTCGCGCAGCACGTCGGCCTTGGAGCGGCTGGAGAGCGCGGCAAAGATGCCGACGAGATTGTCGGCCTCGGGACGCGCTTCCAGGCCCTTCTCTTCGCTCGGCAGCGGCTCCGGGTCGGTCTTCGCCTTGCGGACCTTCTGCGCGATGGTGTCGGCATCGTCGGTCAGGTTGATGCGCGAATTGTCCGACGCATCCGACTTCGACATCTTCTTGGTGCCGTCGCGCAAGGACATCACGCGCGTCGCCGGCCCCGTGATCAGCGGCTCCGGCAGCGGGAAGAACAGGCCGTCATTGGCGCCGTGGCTACGGATCGAGTCGCCGAAGTCGTTGTTGAACTTCTGCGCGATGTCGCGCGAGAGCTCGAGATGCTGCTTCTGGTCCTCGCCGACCGGAACGTGGGTGGCGCGGTAGAGCAGGATGTCGGCCGCCATCAGCACGGGATAGTCGAATAGCCCGACCGACGCATTCTCGCGGTCCTTGCCGGCCTTCTCCTTGAACTGGGTCATGCGGCCCAGCCAGCCCATGCGCGCCACGCAGTTGAAGATCCAGGCGAGCTCGGCATGGCCCGAGACCTGGCTCTGGTTGAATACGATGTGCTTCTTCGGATCGATGCCGCTCGCGATGAACGCAGCTGTCACCTCGCGGGTGTTGCGCGCGAGTTCGACCGGTCCGCCCCAGACGTCGACGCCCTGCGTGATCGCGTGCATGTCGACGACGCAATAGATGCAGTTATGGGTTTCCTGCATCTTCACGAAGTTGACGATTGCGCCGAGATAGTTGCCGAGGTGCAGATTGCCCGTCGGCTGGACGCCCGAAAAAACCCGTTCAACGAATGCCATGGCAGCTTTCCTGCAAGATACGGGGCGTCGTTTCCAACAGCGGCGCTGCTCCGTCAAGGGTAATTCGCTGGCCTCACGCGACGGGATCTGGCCGGGCGGGGCGCTTCAGGGCGTTAACGGCCTCGCGCAAGGAGGCGACCCCGAGGATTTGCAGGAGCGCGCCATAGACGGCGATCCCCGCCGCGATCTGCAAGCCCAGCGCGACGAATCTGATGAGGCCATGGGCCTCGGCGGGCGTCAGCCCCGCGGTCAGCCACAGCAGGCCGCCCATGACAGTCGCGGCGAGCACGATCCGCGGCAGCCGTTTGCGGGCGGCGGCGTCGACCGAGAAGCCGAACTCGGTGGTGCCCTTGCGGAGCAGCGAGAGCGCGCTGCTGCAGGCGCCAGCCGCGATGCTGGCGGCGATTCCGGTCGCGCCAAAGAAGTGGCCAAGCACGACAGCGAGGGCAATCGCGACCACGAACCCCTTGGCCGTTGCCAGCAGCGGCGTCATCGTGTCGTTGCGGGCGTAGAAGGCCGGCGACAGCGCCTTGATCAGGACGTGCGCCGGCAGGCCCAGCGCCAGCCACATCAGCGCGCGGGCGGTGGCTGCGCTGTCCTCCGCGCCGAAGGCGCCATGCTCGAACAAGAGCCGCACGATCGGGGCGGCCAGCACGATCAGGCCGAGCGTGGCCGGGAGCGCGAGCCCGGTCGCCAACTCCAGCGCGCGCGATTCCGCATGCGCCACCGCGTCACGGTCGCCGCTGCCGACAGCGCGCGTCAGCTCCGGCACCAGCACCGTGCCCATGGCGACGCCGACAATGCCGAGCGGCAGCTCGATCAGGCGGTTGGCAAAATAGAGCCAGGAGACGGCGGACGGCGTCGCGGAAGCGATGATGGCGCCGGCCACCATCAGCCATTGCGGGCCCGAGCTTGCGATCATGCCGGGAACAGCCTTGGCGAAAAAGCTGCGCATCTCTTTGTCGAAGTTTGCGCGCAACGGTGTCGCAAGGCGGGCACTTCGTTGCGACAGCAGCATCAGGAGTTGCAGCAGGCCGGCGATGCCGACCGTGGCCGCCAGCATCCATGCGGCGACGGTCGCATCGGCGTGCCCCAGCAGCAGAACCGCGATCGCGGCGATCAGGGCGATGTTGAACAGCAGCGGCGAAAATGCGGTCAGCGCAAATCGCCCTCGCGCGTTCAGCAATCCCATCAGCACCGTGACCGGGCCGGCAAAGGCGAGATAGGGCAGCATCAGCCGCGCGCTCTCGACGGCGAGATCGAGAGTGTGGCTACCGCGAAAGCCCGGCGCGATCACCGTGATGATCAGCGGCATTGCGAGCGCAATGACGATCGAGATCGCGATCAGGGTCACGCTGACCGTGCCGAGCACGCGTCCCGCGAACGCGGACGCGGCCTCCTCGCCATCACGCTCACGGACACGCAGCCAGGCCGGGATCAGCGCCGCATTGAGGGCCCCTTCGCTGAGCAGTCGCCGCACGACGTTGACGAGCTGGAAGGCGGCCAAAAACGCGTCCGCCACGGCGCCGGTGCCCAACAACGCGGCAATCATGGAATCGCGTGCAAAACCCAACAGCCGCGAGGCCAGTGTTCCCGTCGAGACTGTCAGGAAGGAGCGGATCATCGGGCGTACATACCATGGCGTTTTCGAACGAAGTGGCCCCGGTTCGCGTGAAGAAAACGCGTCAAAGGACAACCCTCGTTGCTTGCCCGCAAAGGCCCGGTCGTGATAGGCCGCGAGCTACATTTTCAGGCCGACAGGAAGCGGATTTTCCGCAACTCCGCAATCGGGCAACGGGATCAAAGTGAATGGCTGACGTGAAATATGACGTTCTCGGCATCGGCAACGCGCTGTTCGACGTGCTGGTCCGGACCGATGAAGCCTTTTTGGCCAGGCACGGCATGACCAAGGGCAGCATGTCCCTGATCGACGAGGCGCGGGCCGCGGCGATCTACCAGGACATGGGTCCAGCCACGGAAGTCTCGGGCGGCTCGGCCGCCAACACCATCGTCGGCATCGGCAGCCTGGGGGCGCGCGCGGCCTATGTCGGCAAGGTCAAGGACGACCAGATCGGCAAGCTCTATGTGCACGACATCCGCGCCGCCGGCGTGGCTTTCAACACGCCCGCCGCGAAGGACGGTCCTGCGACCGGCTGCTCGTACATCCTGGTGACGGCGGACGGCGAGCGCACCATGAACACCTATCTCGGCGCCGCGCAGGACCTGTCGCCCGCCGATATCGATCCGGCCGAGATCGCCAGCGCCGGCATCGTCTATCTCGAAGGCTATCTCTGGGACCCCAAGAACGCCAAGGATGCCTTCGTCAAAGCCGCCAAGATCGCCCATGACGCCAAGCGCAAGGTGGCGCTGACGCTGTCGGATTCCTTCTGCGTCGATCGCTATCGCGAGGAGTTTCTGGCGCTGATGCGCGACGGCACCGTCGACGTCGTCTTCGCCAACGAGTCCGAGCTGCATTCGCTCTATACGACTTCCGACTTCGACACCGCGCTGAAGCAGTTGCGCAACGACGTCGATCTCGGCGTGGTCACCCGCAGCGAGAAGGGCTGCATGGTGGTGACGCCGGAAGATGCCGTCGCCGCGCCTGCGTCCCCCATTGCCCAGCTGGTCGATACCACCGGCGCCGGCGACCTCTTTGCCGCCGGTTTCTTGTTCGGCCTGGCGCGCGAGCTGCCGTACAAGCAGTGCGGCCAGCTCGGTGCGCTCGCCGCTGCCGAAGTGATCCAGCACATCGGCGCCCGCCCGCAGGGGTCGCTGAAGGAGCTGGCCCGGCAACGCGGACTGACGGCGTAACGCTCGCAATGACGATGGGGATGCGCGCTCGCGCCTCACTCTCAGTCGTCATGCCCGGGCCTACCCCGGGCATCCACGTCCTTCCTGGTGCGCGGCTGCACGTGGATGGCCGGGACAAGCCCGGCCATGACGGATGGCGAGAGTTGTTTGCCTCTTACGCCGCCTTCTGCCCGCTCCCCGCATCGAGCCCGGCATAAACCCCGCGCTCGAAGCCCGCGAATGCTTCCAGGCACCTCCCATCCGCAAACGGCAGCACTTGCATCAGGATCACGCCGGTAACGTCGCGCGCAGGATCGATCCAGTAATAGGTGTTGGCGAGGCCCGCCCAGGCGAGGCTGCCCGCGCTGCGGCCCTCCGCCGTCTTGGCAGTGTTGATCATGAAGCTGAGGCCCCATTTCTTCACCTGATCCGGATAGAGATCGACATCGTTGGTGTACATCGGCGCAGCCGTGGTCAGCTTGGTCATGTTGAGATCGCCGATGTGGTTCTGCCCCATCGTCGCGACCGTCTCCGCTTTGAGCACCTGATTGCCGTTGCCGCGGCCCTTGTTCAGGATCATCTGGGTGAACTTGATGTAGTCGGCCGCGGTCGAATAGAGCCCGCCGCCACCCATGTGGAATTCCGGCTCCTGCTCGAGCTCGAACGGGATCGCGGCGAGCTGGCCGTCCTCGCCGCGTGCATGCATGCCGACCAGGCGCTTACGCATGTTGTCGGTGATCTTGAAGCCGGTGTCGCTCATGCCGAGCGGCGCGAACAGATTTTCGCGCAAATAGGCATCTAACCGTTTGCCGCTGACGGCTTCCACGGCCTTGCCGACGAAATCGATATTGGTGCCGTATTCCCAGCGCGTGCCGGGATCGGTCATGATCGGCGTCTTCAGCGCGGCGTTCTGGCAGGTGGTGATTGCGGGGATGCCGGACTTCTCGAGATGGATTGCGAGATCGCCGTTCCACATGTTGTAGGCGAAGCCGGCAGTGTGGGTCATGAGCTGACGTAGCGTGATCGGCCCCTGGGCCGCACGCAGCTTCGGCTCGCCTTTGGCGTCAAAGCCTTCGAGCACCTGCGGCTTGGCGAGATCGGGGAGCAGCGATCCGATCGGCGCATCCAGCGACAACTTGCCCTGCTCGATCAGTTGCATCGCGCCCGCGGCCGTCACCGCCTTCGTCATCGACGCGATCCAGAACACGCTGTCCGCGGTCATCGCATCGGGCTTGGACAAATCGCGCTTGCCGAACGCGCCCTGATACAGCACGTCGTTACCGCTGGCGGCGATGGCGACGACGCCGGGAATCTCCTTGGCCTCACTCTTCTGGCGCAGAATCTCATCGATCTGGGCTTGGCTTCGCATGCGCGTTTCCTCCGGTTTGATTGTTTTTGGAAGTGATCGATTGTCCTCCCGCAGGTCGCGGGCGGCAAGTATCTCAACCTCCGCACCGGTCGCGATGTCGTGACTTGACGGTCCATGCTCCACGCAGGACGACTGAACTGCAACACGTCGTCACAATCTGCGGTGGATGGCCGCACTTCGCGGTGACCCCGGATGGGCTCCGGCGATATGTTTCGAGAGTTTGGAGCACTTGAAGCATTTTGTGCGTTGCGGCGATCAGCTCTCGGCCCGATCGGCCGCTGACGCTAAGATTTGAAGCAAATTTGGCGGCCCAGAGCGGCCGCGAGGGAACCTTTGATGATTTCGACCTGGGGCGAATGGAAGCGCTACCCCCGTCCCGGACGGGGCGAAAATCTCGAAGCGCCGATTTCGCCGGGCATCTACGAGGTTCGGACCGCCGGCACCGGCGCGCTGTATTCGTTCGGTGCCGTCGACAATCTGGCGCAGGCCCTGGCGCTGCTGCCGGTCGGCTCGAAATCGTGGTTCGGCCGTCGCGATACTTCCGATGCGCCCGATCTCGAATACCGGACGTGCGCGACCTCCTCGAAGGCCGACGCCAAGGCCGCAGCCGAGCGCATGATCGGCCGGCGCGAGACCTATATGAGCGGCGCGGCGTAACCATTTTGCTCCGAGTTTAATTCCCGGCAGATGTGCGTTGCGGGACGGTGCATTGCGCGCCGCTTGTCCTTATATTCCGGGCCGATCCGATCGCCCGAAGGAGCAACGCCATGACCCCGACCGCCGCCGCACGCGCCCAACACGCCACCTCAACCCTGCGCGACCGGTTGAAGGATCCTTCGCTGCTGAAGGAAGCCTGTTATATCGACGGCGCCTGGGTCGGCACGCCGGTCTTTGCCGTGAACAATCCCGCGACCGGTGTCGAGATCGCAAAAGTCCCGCAGCTTGGCGCGGACGACACGACCAAAGCGGTTGAGGCTGCCCAGCGCGCGTTCCCGGCCTGGGCCAAGCACACCGCCAAGCAACGCTCCAACATTTTGCGTAAATGGTTCGAGCTGATTATCGCCAACCGCGAGGATCTCGCGCTGATCCTCACCTCCGAGCAGGGCAAGCCGCTCTCCGAGGCGCTCGGCGAGGTCGACATCGGCGGTGCCTATGTCGAGTTTTTCGCGGAAGAGGCGAGGCGCGTCTATGGCGAGACCATCCCGACGCAGCGGCCCGATGCGCGCCTGCTTGCAATCAAGCAGCCGATCGGCGTCTGCGGCGCCATCACGCCGTGGAATTTCCCGAACTCGATGATCACGCGAAAGGTTTCGCCCGCACTCGCGGCCGGCTGTACCGTGGTCCTGAAGCCCGCGAACGAAACACCGTTGTCCGCGCTGGCGCTTGCTGCGCTCGCCGAGAAGGCGGGCGTGCCCAAGGGCGTGTTCAATATCATCACCGGTGACGCGCCGCCGATCGGCAAGGTGCTGTGCGAGCATCCGGCGGTGCGCTTCGTCGGCTTCACCGGCTCGACCGCCGTCGGCAAGATTCTCTATCAGCAGGCCTCCGTCGGCGTGAAGCGGCTCGGCCTGGAGCTCGGCGGCAATGCGCCGTTCGTGGTGTTCGACGACGCCGATATCGATGCGGCGGTCGAAGGCGCGATCGTCTCGAAATACCGCAATATGGGCCAGACCTGCGTCTGCGCCAATCGCCTTTACGCCCAGGACAAGATCTACGACGAGTTCGTGCAGAAGCTGTCGAAGAAGGTCGCGGCGATGAAGATCGGCGACGGTACTGAGAGCGGCGTCACGCAGGGGCCCCTGATCAATTTGAAAGCGGTCGACAAAGTCGAGCGCCACATCGCGGACGCCGTGAAGCGCGGCGCCAAGGTTGTCACTGGCGGCAAGCGCAGCGAGCTCGGACGCTCGTTCTTCGAGCCGACCGTGCTGGCCGACGTCAAGCCGGACTCACTGGTGGCGCAGGAAGAAACCTTTGGCCCGCTCGCGCCAGTGATCCGCTTCAAGGACGAGGCCGACGTGGTTGCGATGTGCAACGCCTCGCCGTTCGGTCTCGCCTCCTACTTCTATTCCCGCGATCTCGGCCGCGTCTGGCGCGTCGCCGAAGCGCTTGAGTCCGGCATGGTCGGAGTCAACACCGGTCTGATCACCACCGAAGTCGCGCCCTTCGGCGGCGTCAAGGAGAGTGGCCTCGGCCGTGAAGGCTCTCGTCACGGCATGGAAGAATATGTCGAGATCAAGTACGTGATGATGGCGGGGGTGTAGGCCTCGCTTTGTATGCAAAACCCAGGATCCATCCGGGCTGCGCGTCTGTTACCGCCGCAGCACCGCGATCGTCCGGTTCGCAAACGTCAGCCGCTCCGCCATCACTGACACGAAATAGGTCAGCAGCTTGTGGCTGAGTGCGGGGTCCTCGGCCTTGATGGCGCCGAACTGGTGCGTGTTCAGCACATAGAGCACGCTGTCGACCTCAGCCTGGATGGTGGCGCTGCGCGGGGTCTGCGACACCAGGCCCATCTCGCCGATCGTGGTGTAGCGGCCGAGGCTGCGCACGCGTGTGGTGCGGTCGCCCTCGGCCGGGACCATGATGCCGACGCGGCCATCGAGGATGAAGTGCATGGAATCTGCGGGATCGCCGGCCTGCACGATGACCTCGCCCGCATCGACCTCGAGGCGCTGGCAGCGGCGGATCAGCTCGTCGGCGTCCTCCTCGCTGTCGAGAAGCCCTGTGAACCAGTCGCGCAAGCTGGCCGTTTCCTGCGCCAGCCCCTGATGCTGCGCGATGAGCTCGTTTTCGCACCACTCCAGCGCGTGGTCGAGCTCGGGAATGATGGTGACGCCGTCGCTGATGAAATCGCTGGAGCGCAGTACCTTCTCGGCCGCCGCCGACAGATGCACCAGGATCAGCCCGACGCCGAGATCACCCGCGCTGCGCTTGATCTGGGCAAAGCTGTAGGCGGCCGAGGAGTCGACGCCGGTGACGAGCTTGAAGTCGAACAGCAGATAGCGGCACTCCGGGCGTTCGTGCAGCAATTGCTTGACGTGCTGATAGAGCCGGTTGGCGGAGCCGAAGAACAGATAGCTCTGGAGGTTGAGGCCCTGGATCTTGCCGCCATGAGCCAGCAGCACCTCCTGGTCGTCGCGCGAGCGATCGAGCGACGAGCGATATTCGGAGCCGTCAAAGCTGTATTTGATCGATTCGACCCGCGCTGCACTGAACGCGAAGGTGGCGCAGCCGATGATGACGCCGATCAGGATGCCCGGCACGAAGCCCCAGACGACGATGATCGCGATGATGGCGAGCAGCGACAGATATTCGAGTTTTGAAAGCCGCTTGCGCGACTCGATGATCCATTTGTGGAGCTGGTCGGCGCCGAGATAGAGCAGGAGGCCGCCAAGCACAAATTTCGGGATGAACCCGAGCAGCTCGGGCGCAATGGCGAGCATCAGGAGTGACAGCGCCGCAACCGTGAGGCCTGACAGCCGTCCGCGGCCGCCGCTGCTGAAATTGAGGATCGATCGACTGACCGAGACGCAGCCGGCATATCCGCCGAGCGCGCCGGTCAGGATGTTGGCGGCACCCGTGACGTTCAGCTCGCGCTCCAGATTCGCCTCGCGATGCACGGCGACCTCGATGCCGGTGGTGTTGAAGAGCGTGCTGGAGGCTGTGACGAAGATGACGGCGACGAGGTTGCCGAGCAGGTCCGGCACGGCAAACCAGGGATAGCGAGCGAGATCGTCGGTGTGCCAAGGCAGCATGAAGGCCGCCGTCGGCGGCGGCTGGAAGGTCCAGCCCATGCTGCGCGCCTGATCGAGAGAGACGCCGGTGATCCAGAACGCCAGATGCGCCGTGAGTACGCCGCCGATCAGAATAATCGGAAGTCCAAACGGGCCGCGCGAGCGATGCCAGGTCAGGTACAGCACCAGCGCCATCGCGCACGCCGCGCCCAGCTCAGACAACGCGACTCCATCGGTGAGGCGAAGCAGCGTCGCAAGCTGCACCGGGTGATCGGTGGTCACCCGGATGGCGCCCATGACGATCAGAAGTCCGGTGGCGCCGAGGAAGCCGCCGACCACGGGATAGGGCACGTAGCGGATGGCGCGACCCATCCGCGTCAGCCCCAATCCGCATAGCGCGATCCCGGTCAGCACGGTCGACAGGCCGAGCGTGATCAGGACAGCCGGGAGCAGCGGCGCCGACAGATTGGCCGCCTCAACGCGCTCGACCAGCGATGCGGCCAGAATGCCGGTCACGGCGGCGGTCGAGCTGTCGGGGGCCGCGACCGCGAAGGGCAGGGAACTTCCAAACCCGATGACGGCCGCGAGCACGGCGGAGCTGACGAAGGTGGCGGTGATGCCGTAGGACAGGTAGGGCGACAGCGGCCCCGTGAAGATCAGCAGCGCGTAGGACAGTCCGAAAGTGATGGTCAGGACGCTGGCGGCGCCTCCCCCCAAAATATCATTCAGCGCACGCTTGAGGGATGGACTGACCCCGGTGACCGGATCGAAGCCAATTGCTGGATCTGTCACGCCGTGGCACTCGCTCATGAAAATTCCCGCCCGAGAGGTAGACGACTGCGAGCCTAGCGCAACAGGATTCTTGCAAGTATGAGATAGCCGACAGTTTTCGGGCATCCGGAGAGGATTGCGGTCTGTGCGTGTGAATGGCGGGTCATGCGGCGCGGGTGGATGGGGTGACGCAGCAGCATTGGCTGCACATTCGGTGTCGTCCCGGCGAAGGCCGGGACCTATAACCACAGGGAGACGTTTGGCGAAGACCAGAAGTTCGGTACTCCTACCATCCGCGATCGATAGATTTCGCGGTATGGGTCCCGGCCTTCGCCGGGACGACGATAACGTGCTAAATCTTCAGCTCCGTCCCCGTCACCCGCCGATACGCCTCCAGATAGCGCTTGCTGGTCGCCTCCACCACGCTGGCCGGCAGCGGCGGCGGCGGCGCGTCGCCGTTCCAGCGGCCGGCGTGGCGTTCGACGTCGAGATAGTCGCGCAGCGGCTGCTTGTCGAAGCTCGCCTGCGGCTGGCCCGGCTTGTAGGCATCGACCGCCCAGAAGCGCGAGGAATCCGGCGTCATCACCTCGTCGATCAGGATGATGCGGCCGTCCTTGTCGCGGCCGAACTCGAATTTGGTGTCGGCGATGATGATGCCCTGCTCGCGCGCGAGCTCCTCGCCGAGCGTGTAGAGGGCGCGCGTCATGCTCTCGAGCGTATAAGCCACTTCGTCGCCGACGACCTCGCGCATCCGCGCGATGGTGATGTTCTCGTCATGGCCGGTCTCGGCCTTGGTCGCCGGGCTGAAGATCGCCGGATCGAGCTTCTCGCTCTCGACCAGGCCCGCTTTCAGCTTCTCGCCCGCGAGCGTGCCGGAGCCAGCGTATTCCTTCCAGGCTGAGCCCGAGAGATAGCCGCGGATCACACATTCGATCGGAAACACGGTGGTGCGGCGGCACAGCATGGCGCGGCCGAGGATCTCGGCGCGGTGCGGTTTCAGCGCGGGCACGGCGGCAATGATCTCGTCGGTATCGGCGCTGATCATATGATGCGGCACCACGCCTTCAAGCTCGTTGAACCAGAACGCGCTGATCTGGGTCAGCACCGCGCCCTTCATCGGGATGGTCTCGCCCATCACCACGTCGAAGGCGCTGATGCGGTCGGTGGTGACGAGCAGCAGCCGGTCGTCGTCGACGGCGTAGATATCGCGCACCTTGCCGCGTCCGATCTTGGGGAGCGGTAGGTCGCTGGAGAGCATGGTGGTCATCGGCAAAGCTTTCGCAGACAGGGCCTTCGAGCGGGAAATCCGGCCACACCGGACGGCGCAGCCGGAAGCCGGGATAGCCTATTCCGGCAGCGGAATGAACTCATGTTCCTGCGGAACCGCCGCGAAGCGCCCGGTTTTCCAGTCCTGCTTGGCCTGCTCGATGCGCTCCTTGCTGGAGGAGACGAAATTCCACCAGATGTGGCGCGGTCCCTCCAGCGCATCGCCGCCGAGAAACATCATCCGCGTTGGCCTCACGGTCTTCACGGTGATGCGGTCGCCGGGCCGGAAGATCAGGAGCCGCGGCCCCTCATAGCGCTCGTTCGCGATCTCGACCTCGCCGTCGACGAGATAGATCGCGCGCTCCTCATGGTCGGGGTCGAGCGGCACGCTCGCGCCGGCGACGGCGTTGATTTCGGTATAGAACCAGGGCGACACCATCGACACCGGCGAGGCGATGCCGAACGACGAGCCCGCGATCACCCGCGCGGTGAAATCGCGCTCGGAGATCATCGGCAGGTCGCCCGCGGCGTAGTGCTGGAACGACGGTGCAATCTCTTCGGATCCGGCTGGCAGTGCGATCCAGCTTTGCAGGCCGAGCATCTGCTGGCCCGATGCGCGCTGCGCGTCCGGCGTGCGCTCGGAATGCGCGATGCCGCGCCCGGCGGTCATCAGGTTCATCGCGCCGGGCGCGATCTCCTGGACGTTGCCCTCGCTGTCGCGATGCATGATGGAGCCGTCAAAGAGATAGGTGACGGTGGCAAGCCCGATATGCGGATGCGGCCGCACGTCCATGCCCTTGCCGGACACGAACTGCACCGGACCGAAATGATCGAAGAAGATGAAGGGCCCGACCATCTGCCGCTTGCCATGCGGCAGCGCGCGCCGCACCGCGAACCCGTCGCCGAGGTCGCGCGTGCGCGGCACGATGACGAGATCAAGCGCATCGCAGGACATGGGATCGCCGAGCACGGGATCGTTGGAGGGTTGCCAGCTCATGGTGGACTCCTGTTTCTTGCTGGTATGATCGTAGCAGAACAATGTCGGGAACGGGAGGAGACGATGATTCCGCCGCTCAAGCCAGGTGCAAGGCTGTTGCAAGTGTCCGGCCCAAGAATCGAGACGGAACGCCTGATTCTGCGCCCATGGCGCGCAAGCGATATTGCGCCCAATTCCGTAATGCTGAGCGATCCGGGTACGGCCCGCTTCATCGCTGCCGATGGCAAACCGGTCACGACCGAGATTGCGGGCTGGCGTAACGCGGCCGTGATGTCCGGGCACTGGGCACTTCATGGCTTCGGCATGTTCGCGGTCGAAGAAAAGTCGAGCGGTGCCTATGTCGGGCGGGTCGGTCCGTGGTGTCCGCCGGGCTGGCCCGGCTTCGAGGTCGGCTGGGGCATTGCCGGGGAGTTTCGCGGGAAGGGCTATGCGGTCGAGGCGGCCCGTGCATCGATTGATTGGTCGTTCGACAGCTTTGAGGTCGACGACATCATGCACTGTATCGAAAGCGAGAATGCGCCATCGCAAGCCGTGGCCCGCAGCCTCGGGGCCCGGAAGGATCGCAAGATTGAGCTGTTCGGGAAGCCTGCCGACGCCTGGATCACGTCACGCGCCTCGTGGACCCGGCAAAATTGAATCGTTCTCAAATCTGACTTAGGTTCGCGGCGCAAGCGATCGGACCGACGGATGCTGCTGACCAATCTCGAACTCGCCTTTCGCGCTGCCAGCGTCGCGCTGCTGCTGGTGCTGGCGGCGTCACTGTTACAGGACTTTCGCAATGTGCTGGCAGCCCGGCTCGGCGCAGCCTTCGCGCTGGGCTCGGCCGCGCATGCTGTGAGCTATTCGTTGGATGTCACGTCGCGGATCCCGCTCTGGCATGCACCGCTGATCGCATTGTCGACCGGCAGCATGGTGGTGTTCTGGCTGTTCACACGCTCCCTGTTCGACGACGAGTTTCACCTCCGCTGGTGGCACGGATCGGTCTGGGCGCTGGTGGCGGCCTTCAGCTTCGTAGGCTGCGTCTGGATTGCACCCAGCGGCCATGTGCGGTTCTCGGTGACGGTGGTCAATCTGATCGTGCTCGGTTTCATCGCGCTTGCGATCGGGCAGACGATCGCCTCCTGGCCGGCCGACCTGGTCGAGCGCCGCCGCCGCGTTCGCGTCTTCATCGTCTGTGCAACCGCGCTCTATGGCGGGCTGAACGCGGTGCTCCAGATCGCCGTCGCCGGGCACCACGTCGGCGAGGTCGCCGAAACCATCAATGCCGGCGTGCTCGCCTGCACCGTCGCGGCGATCGTCTATGCCATGATGCGCGTTGACGGGGCGGATCTGTTTCCGGCCGCGGCGGAGCCCGCACCGCCGATTGTTTTCAGTCAGCCTGCGGCCGATGACGCCGCCGATCAAAAGCTCATCGACGCCTTGATGCGGCTGATAGCGGACGAGCGGATCTATCGCCAGGAGAACATCACCATCGGCGTGCTGGCGGGCCGGCTGAAAATTCCGGAATACCGGCTGCGCCGGTTGATCAACCAGCGGCTCGGCTATCGCAACTTCAATGTGTTTCTGAACAATCACCGGATCGAGGAGGCCAAGGCCGCGCTCGCCGATCCCACCCAGGCCGAGGTTCCCGTCATCACCATCGCGATGGACGCCGGCTTCCAGTCGCTCGGCCCGTTCAACCGCGCCTTCAAGGCGGTCACGGGCGTGACCCCGACGGAGTATCGGCGGCTCAAGGCCGATGCGGCCTAGATTATTAGCTCATTGAAATCACATCTGAATTTCAAATTCGGCTAGCCCCGGTCAGTTTCGACGAGGTCGTATTTCAAATCCGGCGAGCACGCTTCGCCCGCATCCGGCTCCTTCTCCGCCACTTGCCCCCAAGCCGGAGAAAGCCCGTGACCCGCCGCCGCAAGATCCTCCTCACGACCGCCATCGCCTTTGCCGGCCTCGCCCTCGGCGCGGCGCGGGCCCGCGACGTGCCGAAGGTTGCCACCGGCTTCATCGCCGACACACTCTGCTCGGAGACGTTCGTCTCCGGCCTCGATCCCATGCGTGACCTCGCCGAGACCACCGATGCGATGCCGGGCGCGGGTCTGTTGACCTGGGCGATGGATGTTCAGGTCGATCGCGCGCGCAAGGATGTCACCGTGACCCTGTTCGGCATCGGCCGCAGTCACGCCGTCTATCGCGAGGGGCTCGGCTGCACCCTCGAGCACGACGAGGGGATCGCCGACGTCGCGCTGCCGCCGGACGACAAGCAGCCCGCCTTGCTGCCCGCGATCGCCGGTCCGGGACTCGTGCTGCCGCAGAGCGAGGGGCTGTTAGCCGCGCTCGACCGCGCCTTCGCCGAGCCCGCCCAGTCGCCCTATCGCCGCACCCGCGCGATCGTCGTCATGAAGGCCGGCCGCATCATCGCGGAGCGCTATGCTGATGGTGTCGGGCTGGAGACACAGCTGCTCGGCTTCTCCATGACGAAGTCGGTGATGTCGGCTCTGACAGGCATTCTCGTGCGCCAGGGCAAGCTGAAGCTCGATGGGCCCGCGCCGGTTGCGGCCTGGCAAAATCCGGATGATCCGCGCCATGCCATCACCGTCGATCAGTTGCTGCGTCACACCGCCGGCATTGCGCTCGGTAGTTCGTTGCAGGCCTCGCTCGTCTCCGCGCTCGAGCCGGTCAATGCCATGAAATACGCTGAGGACGATATGGCCAGCTTTGCCGAGCGCGCGCCGCTTGCGACTGCACCGGGCACGGCGTGGAATTATCATGACGGCAACTTCCTCATTCTCGCGCTTCTGATCCGCAACGCCGCTGGCGGCAAGCCAGCGGATGCGCTTGCCTTCGCGCGCCGCGAATTGTTTGCGCCGCTCGGTATGAACAACGTCACGCTCCAGCTCGACGGAGCCGGCACGATCGAGGGCTCCGGCGAGATGCTCGCGTCCGCACGCGATTGGGCGCGCTTCGGCCAGCTCTATCTCAACGACGGCGTCGCCGGCGGCAAGCGCATCCTCCCCGAAGGCTGGGTGAATTACTCGGCCACGGCCACGCCGAAGGCCTGGGTCGGCATCGGTGCCGGCTTCTGGACCAACCAGGGTGACAGTTTTGGCGCGAATTTTCGCACCGGGCACGGCTGGCCGCGCGATGCCTTCTTCGCCAAGGGCACGATCGGGCAATATGTGATCGTGATTCCGTCCGAGCGGCTGGTGATTGTAAGGCTAGGCCGCTCGCCGAATTGGCCGCCGGAAGCGGATGGCGTGTTCGATCTCGTGCGGGATGTAGTCGCAGCGACGCGCGAGAAGGGGAAGCTGGCGGGGGTGGATTGAGCCGTCTCTTACCCTCCCCCTCCAGGGGAGGGTAAGCAGAGCGATGTGGCGAGAACCTACTGCCTCCCCAACTCCGTCGCCTTGGCCACGCGGTCAAACCGCTCCAGCGACATGATCGCATCGGCGAACTTATCGGCTCGCGCATTCAGCACCGGCCGTGCCAGCGTCAAGAACTTCTGCTGCATCGCCTGCGCATCGGGAAACGAGGTCGGCTCGCCGGAGGGATCGGCATAGAGCCGCTCGTGCACGCCGTCGTCGGTGGTGATGCTGACGCGGGCGCCGAACGGATGCGTGCGGCCGACTTCCAGCCGGTCGTCCTGCACCACGTCGAATTTGTCGGCGAGCGCGTCGATGGCGGCATCGCCAAGGCGGCCGTAATCGTCCCAGCCAAATGAGCCCTGGTCGAGCGCGAGCGCGCCGGTGAAGAACATCGAGAACTGGCCGCCGACGATCGAGGTGGGATGCCGCTTGGTCGCGGCATCGCCGGTCAGGGTGATGCCGTTGCGATGCAGGCCGATCTCGACGCGCTTGACCTGGTCGGGCGTCAGATTGTGCTCGCGCCGCATCGCGATCAGCGCGTCGATCGCGGCATGGGTATAGCGGCAGCTCGGATAGGGTTTGACGCCGATCTTCATGGTCTCATAGCTCGTGCCGAGCCCGGCCACCGCCTTGTCCGGATGCGCATCGTCGGTGTATCCGGCGAGCAGGCCGTGCTTGCCTTCGACCGATTCCGTCGCGCCGACGAAATCGTTGCGCGCCAGCGTCGCGGCGATCACGCCGTTCATCGCGGCGGCGCCGACCTGGTAGCGCTTGTTCCAGGCGCCGTTGACCAAGAATTGCAGCGAGCCCGCGGCCTGACTGCCGGCGACGCCGAAGGCGGCGATGATCTGCTGTTCAGAGAGCCCGAACAGTTTGCCGGCTGCGGCTGCCGCGCCATAGGTGCCGGCGGTCGCGGTCGGATGGAAGCCGCGCGCATAATGTGAGGTCGGATCGAGCGCGTTGCCCAGACGGCAGCACACCTCGTAGCCGGCGACGATCGCGGTCAGCACGTCCCGTCCGGAAGCGCCGACCATCTCGCCGACGGCGAAGGCGGCGGGCACCACCGGCGCGCTCGGATGCAGCGAGGAATCCGCGTGCGTGTCGTCGAAATCGAGGGAGTGGCCGAGCGCGCCGTTGAGGAGGGCCGCGACCGCGGGCGTCCAGGTCTTGGCATCGCCGAACACGGTGGACTCGCCCTTGGTGTCGAGTGCCAGCGCTTCCAGCATCTTCAGGAGCGACGGGGTCGATTCCGCCTCGCTGCGGGCCCGTATGGCGCTGCCGAGGAAATCCAGCGTCAGCACCTTGGCGCGATCCAGCACCTCCGCCGGAATATCCTGGAATTTCAGGTTGGCGACATAGGCGGCAAGCGTTGCGGTTTCGTGGGCCATCGTGTTTCCTCGTTTTGGCCGGCAAGTTAGGCGGGCTGATTTGGCCTTTCAAGCGGCGTTGCGGCCGCGGGCATCAGCTATGCTGCCGGCATGGACGGGATCGGCGACCGGGGCAATTGATGATGGCACTCGCAAGACAGCTGTTCGACCGGATCCTGTCGCGGCGGACGCAATTGGGGCTGGCGGTCCGGGTCACCGTGGCTGCGACCGCGGCCTATGCACTTGCCACCGCTCTGCACCTGTTATTGCCGCTCTGGGCCGTCCTCACCTCCATCATCGTGACCCAGATGAGCGTCGGGCGCTCGCTGAAGGCGACGCGCGACTACATGCTCGGCACGATAGGTGGCGCGATCTATGGTGGCGCCATCGCAATCCTGATCCCCTATTCCGGCGAACTGGGTCTTCTGGGTTTGCTGGTGCTGGCCGTGGCGCCGCTTGCTTTTGTCGCAGCGATCTATCCGAACCTGAGCTCTGCAACGGTGACGGCCGTGATCGTGCTCGTGCTTCCGAGCATGCATCATGCCGATCCCATGGCCTCGGCGATCGACCGCGTCAGCGAGGTCTCGGTCGGCGCCATCACCGGGCTGCTGGTCTCCTTCCTGGTGCTGCCATCGCGCGCGGTGCTGCAGATCCGTGCCAGCGCGGCCAAGCTGCTCGAGCTTATCGCGGCGGCCTTCACCGAATTGCTGGCGGGCCTCACGCGCGGCCGCGATAACGATGCGTTGCATCGGATCCAGGACGGCATCGGCACCGCAATGGTCGGCATGAATACCATCGGCGCCGAAGCCGAACGCGAGCGCGCCGCGCGGCTGTCAGGCGGGCCCGACACCGGTCCGCTTCTGCGGACGATCTTGCGGCTGCGCCACGACGTCGTGATGATCGGCCGCGCCACTGTGGTGCCGCTACCGATTGATGTGCAGGTTCGGCTCGCGGCACCGCTGGCGGAGGTCAGCGCCGCGATCGTGCGCTTCCTGAAGTCGGCGGCTGAAGCCATGCGCGAGGGCGCCGGCGCGCCGCCGATCCATCCCGTGCACGTCGCGCTCCAGCATTACGCCGAGGCGGTCGCGGCCGTGCGCCAGGACGGCTTGATCCGCGGCCATCCCGCCGATACTGCGGAACGCTTCTTCGCGCTGGGCTTCTCGCTGGAGCAGATGCACCAGAATCTCTGCGACCTCGATCGCGTCGTCGGCGAATGGTCGGAAGCCATGGCCGACAAGCCGGCGCGTAGCGGAGTGAGTTCGGACGTGTCCTCGTAAACGCTGGCTTCCGACAGCAATGCGGACGTCGCCCGGCTTCGCCGTGATCGGCGGCTTATGATCCTTGGCCGCCGTCGCACGCGTCACTCACGTCAGGGTCCGTTAAGTCATGCTGCTGACGCAATCTCTGTCTTAGTCGGTGAGAACCTAAAACACTGCGTGAGGACCGCTCTGGTTCCCACAACGGTTCCGTAGCCAGGGGTTGGCTCGAATCCGCAAAAGATTGGCGCAAGTTCATGAACGTTTCCGCGTTCGCTTGGCCATGTTTGCGGTATCGGGAACCGGACAATCGAAAAAAATCACAGGACTTATGATGATGTTCCGCTCGAGCGCCGCAATTTGCGGCGCCCTGCTTGCGCTTGCCGTTTCTGTTACCGTTGCTCGAAGTGAAACGCGTGGAGTTCACTCAAGTGTCGTCGTCGATGCCGCCTCTGGAGATGCGATCGTCGGCGCAGCATCCACGTACAATCCGTTCAAGCCCGGCAAGGAGGAGGGCGGTCCGAAGACAGCCTCCGGCGAGCGTTATGATCCCTCTGCCTGGGCGGCGGCCATCAAGACGAGTTTGCGCCGGAAATTTGGTGGGGTCCAATTTGGTGCGAGGCCGAAATATGCCCTCGTCGAGGCCGTAGGCAAGAAGGTCATCGTCAAGATAAATGACGTGGGGCCACTAAGGCCTGGCCGCATCATTGACCTCAACGAGCGAACGATGCGCCATTTCGATCCAAGCCTGGAGCTCGGAGTCATTGATGACGTAAGAGTTAGTCCGCTTGCAGGGGACAATTGGACCCCGGGACCGGTGGGCTGAACATTCCACGCGAAAAAGGTAGTGCACGTCTCGGACAGCGGGGCCCGCTTTGATGGCCTCCTCGCCAGGGATCCTCAGGGGCTATGCCACCCCTGGCGGCAAGGCGCCGATCGGCCAGTCCGCGTTGCCATGAATTCCGAAATGAAAAGAACCTGGCCGAATGTCTCCTCATGGCCCAAGGGCGGCATTCATACCTGACGAATTCGAGAATACACGCCCTAACGCCGCGCGAGCCCCTTGCCCTGCATGCGCCAGAGCAGGAGATCGATGCGATCCTGGCCGAAGAACGGCTCCTTCTCGAACACGAAGGTCGGCACGCCCCAATGGCCGGAGGCGGCGTGGTCCTTCTCGTTCTCGACAATGATCTCCTCGTAACGATCGGCGTCAGTGCGGATCGCCGCATCCATCGCGGATAGATCGAAGCCGGCTGTCTCGGCGGCGCGCGCGAGATGATCGCCCTCGTTCCATCCCGCGACCGAGCCGTCCCACATCACGCGCGCGATCGCGGCGACGAATGGCAGCGCGCGGCCCTCGCTTTGCGCCATGGCGCCGAGCCGGGTCAGGCGATGGATATAGGGTTGATCCGCCCCGACCTCCAGCGTCTTCATGTCCTGCACGATCGGATCGGGCCGCGGAAAGCGGAACGGAATGCCCTCGTGCTCGGCGACGCGGCGGGAGTCCAGCACGATGTAGCGCGCAAATTGCGGACTGGCCTTCTTGAAGAAGCCGGGCACGCGGACCGCGAGCGGATAGACCGGTCGCAAATTCACCGCGAGATCGTACTCTTCGACCAGTTTCAGCGTCCTCGGCAGCGCCAGATAGCTGTAGGGGCTGCGAAAGGAAAAGAACAGGTCGACGGACAGCGTCATCGCGCCGGCTCCACGATTCGCCCCATCATGCTGCGGGCTACGAGCTTGTGGAAGGGCGTGATAAGCGCGAGGTAGGTCCGGCCCAGCAGATTGTTGGTCCGCACCAGCGTGGTCAAGGTGACGTGGCGGAGCGTCGTGTCGCCGGCAACGTTGACCACGATGCGGAAGTCGAGATGAGAATCATCGAAGCCGGCGACCAGCCGCTCCGGCGTCTCGCTCAGCACCGGAAACAGGCCGATCAGGCCGCCGGGCGCCGGCGCGCCTTCGCCCGATGTCTTCAGCCCGAACGGTGTGACGAGGATGTTGCGCAGGCGTATCAGCGCATCGATCCAGCGCGGCCCGTGCAGCACCATCCTTGTGCAGGCCTCGCGCGCATTCACTGGGGTTGTGCCGATCTCAACGCGAAAGGCGTCGATGAACTGCGCGCCGGCCAGCACGGCGCCGGCATCGACATCGGGGGTGACTTCGCGAACGGGTTCGGTCATCCCGCGATCTTGCGCGTCAGCATCCCAAAGCGCAAGATCAGCAGGCCGGCATAGACGAACGATCCGATCGACAGTCCGATCCAGACGCCGACCGCGCCGAGATTGGCGTGGAAGGCGAGCCACCAGGCGATCGGGAAGCCGACGCACCAATAGCCGATCGCCGCGAACACCAATGTCATCTTTGTGTCATTGATGCCGCGCAGCGCGCCGCCCATGATGGTCTGCAGCGCATCGGCGATGAAGAAGGTTGCGCCGACCAAAAGCAGTGTTGCGGTCAGCGAGACGGTCGGAGCGCTGGCCTCGCTGTTGCCGAGGAACAGTCGTCCCAACTCATAGCGGCCGAGGATGATGGCAACCGTCAGCGCCGAGACGAACGCGATCCCGAGCACCGCTGCGACGAGGCCCGCGCGTCGGACGCCGGCCGGCTCGTTACGGCCAAACGCGTGACCGACCCGCACCGTCGCGGCCATGCCGATGCCGAGCGGCACCATGAACAAGACGGCCGTGACCTGGAGGGCGATCTGGTGCGCGGCCAGCGCGGTGGTCGAGATTAGCCCCATCAGCAGCGCGGCCGAAGAGAACAGGCCGTATTCCAGCAGGAGCGAGAACGAGATCGGAGCGCCGATCACGATGAGCTGACGCATCAAGGGCCAGTCGATCCGCCACAGATGGGCCAGCGGATGATAGTCGGCGAACGGCTTGCGCCACGCAGCGATTGCAAGCGCGGCGATGAAGGTGCCGAGATTGACGAGCGTCGTCGCCAGTCCCGCGCCGAACAGGCCGAGTTCCGGCAGGCCGAACAGGCCGTGGATCAGGGCATAGACCAGCGCGGCGTTGGCGGGGATCGCCGCAAGCGTGATCCACAGCGGCGACTGCGGCCGGTTCATCGCGCTCATCAGGCCGCGCAGCGCGACGAAGCCGAGCGCAGGCGCGATGCCCCATGCCAGCCCGTTCAGATAATGCTGGGCAAGGCTCGCGGACTGCGGCGCCTGCCCAAGCGCGATCAGGATGTGCTCGCCATAGAGCGGCGAGGCCATCATCGGCAGCGAGATCAGGAGCGCGACCCACAAGCCGACGCGCAACGCGTGGCGCATGCGCCTGACATCGCCGACGCCAAACGCCTGTGCGGCCAGCGGAGACACCGCGACGACGAGTCCGAGCCCGAAGGTGAAGCTGACGAAATAGACCGTGTGCGCAAGTGCCGCAGCCGCGACCGCGTCCTCGCCGAGCCGGCCGATCAGCGCGAGATCGGTCGTCATCATCGCCATCTGCCCGAGCTGCGTCAGCATCATCGGCACGGCCAGCCGCAACGTCTCGACGAACTCTCGCGCGAGATGGTTGGCGTGCGCGCCGGCTTGCGGCTGCGGAGGGTGTTCGACGCTGTCAAGCATGGCTATCCAGTAGCATCGCAGGGCGACGAAAACATGGCTCCCACTCTCGTGTCCCGGACGCGCGAAGCGCGAGCCGGGACCCAGGAGCCAAGTGCGCCGCTCTCGGCCGCCTGGCCCCGGCTCAGCAGCGCATCACTGGCGTGCTGCGCTGCGTCCGGAGCACGAGACCATTCTCAGTTTGAAGAGGGCGAACGTCAGCCCTTCCGCTCGGGCACGCGCCGGATCTTCGCGCCCAGCGCGTTGAGCCGTTCGTCGATGCGCTCGTAGCCGCGCTCGATCTGGTCGGCGTTGTTGATGGTGGACGTTCCCTCGGCGCAGACCGCTGCCAGCAGCATCGCCATGCCGGCGCGGATGTCGGGCGAGATCATCGATGCGCCGCGCAAGCGGCTCGGACCTGCGATGATGGCGCGATGAGGATCGCAGAGGACAATACGCGCGCCCATCGCGATCAGCTTGTCGACGAAGAACATCCGCGATTCGAACATCTTCTCGAACATCAGGATCACGCCCTCGCATTGCGTGGCGGTGACGATCGCGATCGACATCAGGTCGGCGGGGAAAGCCGGCCAGGGCTGGTCCTCCAGCTTCGGCACGTGGCCGCCGAAATCGTCCTGGATCTTCAGCGTCTGGTTCGAGGGCACGATCAGGTCGTCGCCCTCGACGCGGCAGACGATGCCGAGCCGCTCGAACCCCATGCGGATCGAGCGCAGATGCTCGACGCCGGCGCGCACGATGCGCAAGGGCGAACGCGTTACGGCGGCAAGCCCGATCAGCGAGCCGACCTCGATATGGTCGGGCTGGATCGAAAATGTCGCCGCGCCCAGCGTCGCCGGGCCATGGATCACCATGGTGTTGGTGCCGATGCCCTCGATTCTGGCGCCGAGCGCGACCAGGAAGTTGGCGAGGTCCTGCACATGCGGCTCGGAGGCCGCGTTGCGCAGGTAAGTGACGCCGTCGGCGGCCACCGCCGCGACCAGCGCGTTCTCGGTCGCGGTCACGCTCGGCTCGTCCAGGAACACGTCAGCGCCGGTGAGCTTTGACGCGCGGAATTCGAGCCGGTCCGTCGCCGTGACCTTGGCGCCCAACTGCTCCAGCGCCAGCATATGCGTGTCGAGCCGGCGCCGGCCGATGACGTCGCCGCCGGGCGGCGGCAGCATCACCTCGCCGCAGCGGGCGAGCAGGGGGCCCGCGAGCAGGATCGAGGCGCGGATGCGGACGCAGAGCTCGGGGTCGAGATCGGCGGCGCGGATGCTCTTGGCGTGGATGACCAGCGTATTGCGCGCGCTCCATTCGGCCGATGCGCCGACCGAGCGGATCAGATCGACCAGCGTCTCGGTGTCGCGGATCCGCGGCACGTTCTGAAGCGTCACCGGATGCTCGGTGAGCAGCGCGGCTGCGATGATCGGCAGCGCCGAATTCTTGTTGCCGGACGGCTCGATCGAGCCCGAGAGCCGGTGACCGCCCTCGACGATATATTGGATGGGCGCCACGGGGGGTCTCGCTGTTCTGTTGCGGTGGGGCGGGCTGGTTTGGAGGCGGAAACTACCGAGAATTGAGCGAGGTAGCAATTCTGCACTTGTCGCGGCTTGAGCTTGCTTCGCAACTCCGACGAAGGTGTGCTCCCTCTCCGCTTGCGGGGGAGGGCTGGGGTGGGGGTGTTTCCGCGATGGGATTGTCGAAATTTACGGAGAGTATCCCAGCGGGAAGAAAGCCCTCACCCGTCGCGCTCCGCGAGCGCGCCGACCTCTCCCGCAAGCGGTAGAGGTGCAGCGAGGTCGGCCTAGATATCGATCGTCGCGCTCAGCGAGTGTTCCTGGATGAAATCGCGGCGCGGCTCGACCACGTCGCCCATCAGCTTGGTGAAGATATCGTCGGCCTCATCGACCTCCTTGACCTTCACCTGGAGCAGCGAGCGCACATTGATATCCAGCGTCGTTTCCCAGAGCTGCTCCGGGTTCATCTCGCCCAGCCCTTTGTAACGCTGGAGCGTGACGCCCTTGCGGCCGGCGTCGGTGACGGCTTCGAACAGGTCGACCGGGCCGTAGACCATGTGCTCGACGTCCTTGCGCCGCAGCTTGCCGGGGCGGGCATAAACGTCCTGGAGCTTCACCGTGTATTCGTCGAGCTTGCGGGCTTCGACGGAGCCTAGGAACGCGTCGTCGATGACGGCGGCTTCCTTGACGCCGCGCACCGTGCGCTCGAACTGGAAGCCTTGACCTTCGACATATTGACCGACCCAGCCGCGCTCGACCTCCTCGGACTGATTGTCCAGGCGGCCGGCGATGTACTGTGCGGCGGCGGCGGCTTTCTCGGGATCGCCATAGATCGCCTTGTTCAGCACGCCAGTGATGGCGGCCTGCTCGATCACCTTGCGGTTATAGCGGCTGTGCAGGTTGCGCAGGACGCTGCGGACAGTCCGGGCATCGTCGACCAGCGAACGCAGGTCGCGGCCGGTGCGGTCGCCGCCGGCGCCGGGAATGAACACGCAGTCGTCGAGGCCCGTGTCGATCAGATAGTCTTCCAGCGCGCGCTCGTCCTTCAGATACTGCTCGGACTTGCCACGGCTGACCTTGTAGAGCGGCGGCTGGGCGATATAGAGATAGCCACCGTCGATGATGTCGCGCATCTGCCGGTAGAAGAAGGTGAGCAGCAGCGTGCGGATGTGGGCGCCGTCGACGTCGGCGTCCGTCATCACGATGATCTTGTGATAGCGCAGCTTCTCGATCGAGAATTCGTCGCTGATGCCGGTGCCGAGCGCGGTGATCAGCGTGCCGATCTGCTCGCTTCCCAGCATCTTGTCGGGGCGCACGCGCTCGACATTGAGGATCTTGCCGCGCAGCGGCAGCACCGCCTGGAATTCGCGGTTGCGGCCCTGCTTGGCGCTGCCGCCTGCCGAGTCACCCTCGACGATGAAGAGTTCGGACTTGGCCGGGTCCTTTTCCTGGCAGTCCGCGAGCTTGCCGGGCAGCGAGGAGACCGACAGCGGGCTCTTGCGCGTCAGCTCGCGCGCCTTTCGCGCGGCTTCGCGGGCAGCGGCGGCCTGAATCACCTTGCCGACGATCATCCTGGCTTCGCTCGGGTGTTCCTCGAACCAGGCCTGAAGCGCTTCGTTGAGCACGTTCTCGACCACGGGGCGCACTTCCGAGGACACCAGCTTGTCCTTGGTCTGCGACGAAAACTTCGGATCGGGCACTTTCACCGACAGCACGGCGGTGAGGCCCTCGCGGCAGTCGTCGCCGGTCAGCGCGATCTTTTCCCTCTTGGCGTTGGCCTCGGCATAGCCGTTGACCTGGCGCGTCAGCGCGCCGCGGAAGCCGGCGAGATGGGTGCCGCCGTCGCGCTGCGGGATGTTGTTGGTGAAGCACAGCACGTTCTCATGGTAGCTGTCGTTCCACCACAACGCGGCCTCGACGCCGATGCCGTTGCTCTCCGCGCGCACCATGATCGGCGCCGGCACGATCGCCTTCTTGTTGCGGTCGAGATATTTGACGAATTCCTCGACGCCGCCGGAATAGTGCATTTCCTCGCGCTTCTCGACCGCGTGGCGCATGTCGGAGAGGGCGATGTTGACGCCGGAGTTGAGGAAGGCGAGCTCGCGCAGCCGGTGCTCGAGCGTGGCGAAATCATACTCGATGTTCTTGAAGGTTTCCGTCGAGGCCTGGAACGTCACCTCGGTGCCGCGCCTGCCCGGCGCATCGCCGACCACCACGAGCGGTGCAACCGCATCGCCGTGGGCGAACTCGATGTAGTGCTCCTTGTTGTCGCGCCAGATGCGCAAGCCCAGCTTGCTCGACAGCGCGTTCACCACGGAGACGCCGACGCCGTGCAGGCCGCCGGACACCTTGTAGGAGTTCTGGTCGAATTTTCCGCCGGCGTGGAGCTGGGTCATGATGACCTCGGCCGCCGAAATGCCTTCGCCCTTGTGGATGTCGACGGGAATGCCGCGGCCGTCGTCGCGCACGGTGACGGAATTGTCGGCATTGAGCACGACATCGACGCGCGTGGCATGGCCCGCCAGCGCTTCGTCGATCGCGTTGTCGACGACCTCGTAGACCATGTGGTGCAGGCCCGAGCCGTCGTCGGTGTCGCCGATATACATGCCCGGACGCTTGCGGACCGCATCGAGACCCTTGAGCACGCGGATCGATTCCGCCCCGTAATCGCTTGGAGTTGAGGGCTCGTTTTCGGCAGGCGTCTGCCGAGCAGGTTCTGTCATGAGAGGCCTTCGAAATGTCGCCCGAATCAGCCGCGCAAAAGGCGCTGATTTGCAGGCTATTTGTGCCACGAAAGAGAGATTGCGCCTAGCGCAAAGTATCCTCCGGCAACCCTTTGATGAGATAGGGTTTTTGGGCCGATTTTCAAGGCGTTCGAAGGCCGTTTTTCAGGCGCGTGAAAAGCTCGATTCGACGGCTCATTTTGGGCTCACCGGAGGCCGCATTTTTCCGGATACGAAGGCGCCTGCCAAGCTCTAGCGCCGGGCTGACACCCGCCCGCTCTCGACGTCAAACACCTCGCCGCTGCTGCCGATTTCGGTGAAGGCGACGGGGTCCGCGCCAGTCAGCCACACCTGTGCGCCGAGCTTGCGCAGTTCCTCGAACAGCGCCGTGCGGCGGTTCGGATCGAGATGGGCGACGACTTCGTCGAGCAGCAGCAGCGGCACGATGCCGGTCATCTCGGCGACCAGCGTCGCATGCGCCAGCACGAGCCCGATCAGCAGCGCCTTCTGCTCGCCGGTCGAGGCGTCGCGCGCCGGCATGCTTTTCGGCGCGTAGATCACCTGGAGATCGGTGAGATGCGGGCCGTCGGTGGTGCGGCCGGCAATGGCGTCGCGCGGGCGGTTGTCGCGCAGGATCTGGCGGTAACGATCCTCGACCGCTGTGGCGGTCTTGGTGAGCAGCGCATTCTCCATCCAGCCGTCGAGCGCGATTTGCGCCGACGGAAACGCGGCGGCCTGCGCGCGGACATTGAGCATGCCCGTCAGCCGCGCCGCGGTCTGGCCGCGCGTTGCAGCGACTGCGACCGCAAGCTCGGCGGTCTCGCGCTCGATCGCGTCACACCAATGGTCGTCGTAATTGCGCACCTCGAGCAGGCGGTTGCGCGAGCGCAAGGAACGTTCGAGCGCCGAGATGCGGCTGGAATGGTCGCTGTCGATCGCGAGCACCAGGCGGTCGAAGAAGCGCCGCCGTTCCGACGCGCCTCCCATGAACAGCCCGTCCATCGCCGGCGTCAGCCACACCATGCGGATGTGGTCGCCGAACGCGGTCGCCGAATTGACCGGCTCGCGGTCGATGCGGCAGCGGCGGCTCACCGCAGTGTCCGTGCGCGGCGCGTCGATGCCGGTGCCGAGCGTCGCCAGCCCCAGCGCGCCCTCGACCTGCGCCGAGACCGCCCAGGAGCCGTCCCCCTGATTGTCGGCGACGTCTTCCAGCGTCGCCCGCCGCAAGCCGCGGCCCGGTGACAGAAACGAGATCGCCTCGATGCAATTGGTCTTGCCCGCCCCGTTCGGCCCGACCAGCGCCACCATGTCAGCCGCCGTCTCGAGCCCCGCCGCCCGATAATTGCGAAAATGCGTCAGCGTCAGGCGATGAATGCGAGAGGGGGTCATGTTACCGTTGTCATTGCCGGGCTTGACCCGGCAATCCATCGTCCGCGTCAGCGGACAATTTCATCATATAGGTCGCGCCACTCGGGATTGGTCTTCACGATCAGATCGATCTTCCACTCGCGTGACCAGTGCTTCATGTTCTTTTCGCGCTGGAGGGCAGCGGCGATCGTGTCGTATGCCTCAAAATAGACCAGGGTCTTCACCCCGTAGCGTTTGGTGAAACCGTCCGCCAGACTTTCGCGATGTTCGTAGACGCGTCGGATCAGATTGTTGGTGACGCCGATATAGAGCGTTCCACCGGGCTTACTGGCGAGGATGTACACCCAATAGGTCATGTTGTTTTGATGGATGGCCGGGTCAAGCCCGGCCATGATGAGAGGGGAGAAATAGCCCTCACACCCGCATCGGCATCAGCACGTAGAGCGCGCTCTTGTCGTCGCGGTCCTGCACCAGCGTCGGCGAGCCGGGGTCGGCGAGCTTGAGCGTTGCGACGTCGCCTTCGATCTGGGCGGCGATGTCGAGCAGATAACGCGAGTTGAACCCGATATCGAGGGCGTCGGAGGCGTATTCGACCTCGATCTCCTCGGTGGCGCTGCCGGAATCCGGATTGGTCACCGACAGCACCAGCTTGCCCGGCGACAGCGAGAGTTTGACCGCGCGGCCGCGCTCGCTGGAGATGGTCGAGACGCGGTCGACCGCGTTCTCAAAGTCCTTCTTGTCGACCACGAGCTCCTTGTCGTTGCCCTGAGGGATCACGCGGCCATAGTCGGGGAAGGTGCCATCGATCAGTTTCGAGGTCAGCACCACATTGCCGATGGTGAAGCGGATTTTGGCCTGCGACAGCTCAATCGTGACTTCGGCCTCATTGTCCTCGATCAGGCGCTGCACCTCACCCACGGTTTTCCGCGGCACGATCACGCCCGGCATGCCGTCGGCGCCCTTGGGCTGCACCAGGTCGAGTTGGGCGAGGCGGTGGCCGTCGGTGGCAACGCCGCGCAAGGTCGCAGCCTTGGGCGTCCCGGCGGCGTGCAGATAGATGCCGTTGAGATAATAGCGCGTCTCTTCCGTCGAGATCGCGAACTGGGTGCGGTCGATCAGCCGCTTGACGTCCTTGGCCGCGAGCGAGAACGAATGCGACATGTCGCCGGCGGCGAGATCCGGAAAATCATTCTCCGGCAGGGTTTGGAGCGTGAAGCGCGAGCGGCCGGCGCGGATCGCCAGCACGGCGCGGTCGCCGTCGGCTTCCAGCACGATCTGCGAGCCGTCCGGCAGCTTGCGCACGATGTCGTAGAACATGTGCGCCGGCACGGTGGTGGATCCAGCCGTCGCGGTTTCCGCAGCCAGCGTCTCCGTCACCTCGAGGTCGAGATCGGTCGCCTTCAGCGACAGCTTGGCGTTCTCGGCGCGGACCAGCACGTTGCCCAGGATCGGGATGGTGTTGCGGCGCTCGACCACGCGGTGGACGTGGCCCAGCGACTTCAGGAGTTGCGCGCGTTCGACCGTAACCTTCATTGCACTACTCGCCCGATCCCCAAGAAAACACAGCTTTGAAAACGCCAGGCGGCCGAAAGCGCGCCACGGCACCGAAGACCCCGAAAAGCCGGATCGTCCAGCAGATATGACCAAAGCCGTCAGGGTCGCGCAAGGTGACGCGGAAAGTCATCCGTTTCAAGGGATTGAGGGGCAGTTCCCCACGATTTACCGGCAAAAATGCAACCGCCGCCCTGGCGTGGCCGGGGCGGCGGGAGAGCGGGAATGGGGTCCAGGCGTCTATTCCTGAAGCTGGCGCTTCAGCGACTCGACTTCCTCGGACAGCGCGGTGTCCTTGGAGACCAGGGCCTCGATCTTGCGCACGGCGTGCAGCACCGTGGTGTGGTCGCGTCCACCGAACCGGCGGCCGATTTCCGGCAGCGAGCGCAAGGTCAGCGTCTTGGCGAGGTACATCGCCACCTGGCGCGGGCGGACCACGTTGGCGGTCCGGCGCGAGGACAGCAAGTCGGAGCGGCTGACATTATACTGCCGCGCCACCACGCGCTGGATGTCCTCGATCTTGATCCGCTTGGGCTCCTGCGGCCGGATCAGGTCGCGCACCTCGTGCTCCGCCATCTCCAGCGTCACCGGCCGGTTGTTGAGTTTCGAATGCGCCAGCAGACGGTTGATCGCGCCTTCGAGATCCCGCCCGTTATGGGTGATGGCGCGCGCCAGATAGGCCAGTACCTCCTCAGGCACCTCGAACGTCGCGTGATGGGCGCGGGCGGCTGCGACGCGCGACTTGAGAATGCCATGTCGCAGCTCTTCGCCGAGCGAGCCCATCTCGACCACGAGGCCGCCGGCAAGTCGCGAGCGGACGCGGTCATCGAGGCTTTCGAGATCGGACGGCGGACGGTCGGCCGCGATCACGACCTGGCGGCCGGCGTCGATCAGCGCGTTCAGCGTGTGACAGAACTCGGCCTGCGTCGACTTGCCTTGCAGGAACTGGAGATCGTCGATGACCAGCACGTCGATGCCGCGCAGCGCTTCCTTGAAGGCGAGCGCCGTCTGCGTCTTCAGCGCGGCGACGAAGCCGTACATGAATTTTTCCGCGGTCAGATACAGCACCTTGCGCTCGTTGCCGGAATTGCCGGCCCAGGTCACCGCCTGCAGGAGATGCGTCTTGCCGAGGCCAACGCCGGCATGGATGTAGAGCGGGTTGAACATCACGGGATCGCCGCGACGCCCCTCGGCGACCTGGCGCGCGGCCGCATGCGCCAGCGTGTTGGAGCGGCCGACGACGAAGCTCGCAAAGGTCAGGCGCGGATCGAGCGGCGAGCCGCCGAGCGCATCATGATTGGCGGAGACCGGCGCGGTCGCGGTCGAGCGCAGCTCCGGCGCGGGAGTGCGGCGCGCTTCGACCGTTACGGGCGCTTCCTTGGACTGCACCACAGGGCGCACCGCGGTGCGCACCGTGAGGTCGATGCGATGCACCTCCGGCATCTCGGCCTGCCAGCACGACAGCACGCGCTCGGCATAATGGGCCTGGATCCAGCTCTTCAGGAAGCGGGTCGGAACCGAGAGCCGCACGCTCTCTTCCTGCACGCCTTCCAAATCCATGCGCGCAAACCAGCTTGTATAGACGTCCTCGCCAACGCTCGAGCGCAGCCGACCCTTCACGCGTGACCAGCGATCCTGTTCCGGTGTTGTCATCATTTGAGAACTTTTCTTGAGAGATAAGGTTGCGTTTGTGAGCGCCATGCAGAGTTCCTGCCAGGACCTCTAGAACGGCGCGACCTCAAGCGAGTCCACCTTCAGGCATAGCTCAACCGTTCGGCGGAAATGCCGCGGGTCGGATCAGCGATGTCAGAGATGGAGGGTTCGCGAGGTCAGCGCGTACTCAGCGCTCCGTCGCACGCGGGAGGGTGAAGGTCCGACGGATCCAGAACGGCATCGTTAGAATGGGAAAATTGATTCAATACCGCGTTGAGTCCGTAAGACATGATACCTCCCCGTCCTGCCGTGATTGCTCACGGCAAGGTCCTGCGTGTCTTAAAGACAACCGCGTCAGAAGTCGCGGATGTCCTGCCCGTCTGTACTAGTCGTCCGCTCGGCTTCGCCATCAGGCGTGTCGGGGTAACCTCGCGACGTCTCTCATATGCGCCTGGCGCGAGCGAGATACGAAAGATCCCGCTTGGAGACATTCAGACAAAGAGCTACCGTTCCCACATTGCTATGGGTTTTGAACCGACAATCGCTTGTTGAAGCGCCGCCAACGTGCACACCGCCGCCGATTTGCACGCTCGCCCCGTTTCCAAAACCGCGCTGGTCTCAAGATCGTGGGCGCCGCGAACGACTTAAGGAATACACTAAGCGGAAAGACTCGCAACGAAATTGATTCACACTTGAGGCATCAAAAATCTTGATCTGCGTTAACGCCGCGGGCGAGTTGTTCACAGGCTTGAGACCAAGTTTTTGAATCAGCGCAGAGAATCGAGAGCGAACCGCGTTGTGTGACAATTCCCGAACGGCGACCAAAAATATTTTACAAAAGCGTCACGCGAGTGCCGCGTGACCTCATTTTCCAAATGCTTATGGATGCTATGTCGATAAGTGATTATCGAGACACCGCTTTTTGAGTCTCGTTTCACAGGGTAACTCCACGGCGAAACTTTGTCCCGGTGAAACTACGGTGTGCAGAACTCTCGCACCCGCGAATTCAACTTGAGCCCGCGCCGCAACGGGTTTTCGCAGCGCACTGAAGGTTTCCGCTGTTGCAAAAACACCGGCAGGTAAAATGACGGAGCGCGGCATCGCGAACGCGACACAAGTCTTCCAACCGAAGATTGGTCACCCGGCGACCGCAAGCGTGAATTGTGACAGCCAACAAAAAGCCCGGCGGGAAGCCGGGCTGATTGACGAGCGCAATGTCGATCCGATCAGTCGATCGGATGACTCGACCAGATCGCTTGCGATCTCACTTCGCGAGCTTGGCGATCTGCGCGGTGAGCCGCGAGACTTTGCGGCTGGCGTTGTTCTTGTGGACGATGTTGCGCTGCGCGGCACGCATCAGAGCGGGCTCGGCATTCGCCATCGCCTTCAAGGCAGCGGCGCGGTCGCCGGTCTTGATGGCTTCCTCGACGGTGCGGACGGCACCGCGCATCTGGGTGCGGCGCGACTTGTTGACGGCGGTGCGGCGGGCGATCTTGCGCGTCGCTTTCTTGGCGGAAGTGGTGTTGGCCATGGTCTCAAATGTCCTCTGCGGTAACCGGTCGCGTCTTGATCGGGTGGCGCCGGCAGCTTGACCGCGTAATCGACGCTCGGATTTAGGGTGTTCGGTTGCTAAGGCTGTTCCCGGAACATGAGCGACAGCCTTGCGGCCATCTCTGAGGCTCCAAAGAGCCTTTAAGCTCCGGAGCCTGCAACTGCTCAAAGAACAGCGGCGGCAGGATTGCGCCCGCCGCCAGTTGGCGCCCTTATAGAGGGGGTCTGCGGCACCGTCAACGCTTTCCAGACCCGGAAAACCGGCCTTGGGCAGTCTGAATGCGGGCCGTAACGCCCTGATGAGGTTGAATTTCTGCCGTCTCCCGGCTATTGGCTGGCGACGATTGCTCGGGTCGTCCGATCGGACGACCATATAAGGTGAGGCATGATCCGTGGCTTTTTCCGACTGATTGGGTTGTTGCTGCTGGCCGGCGGTTTCATCTTCATGGTCTATGACGGCGCCCGCTGGGTGGCCGACCAGACCCTGCGGTTCACCCGCTTCGGCCAGTTCTGGAACGACATCAATCAGGCCAGCCAACAGGCGTTCCGGACCTGGGTCGAGGCCAAGGCGCCCTGGCTCTGGACCTCGGTGATCCGCCTGGTGCTGGACCAGCCGGTCTTCGCCGTCCTCGGCATCTTGGGCATCCTGCTGATGATCCTGTTCCGGCCGCGGAAACCCCTGATCGGCTATTCCCGCGACTGAGCTCCGCACAGGACGCGGCGTAACGGGGCTGCCCCTCGCTGCGTAAATGCCTATATTCCCACTTGATCGCGAGCACGCCGCCTGAGCGCCTGGCTCAGGCGACCGACGGCTCGTTTCGGAGTCCGACCAATGCTGTTCATGCGCAAGACCACCGCATTGCCGAGCGCCACGGAAGCGCTGCCGGGCCGTGCGCAACCAATTCCGACCGCGACCACCCATTTCGTCAACGGCGCGAAGCTCGCGCCGCCTTATCCCGCAGGTCTCGAGCAGGCCGTGTTCGGGCTGGGCTGCTTCTGGGGCGCCGAGCGCAAGTTCTGGGAGCTCGGCGACGGCATTTACGCCACTGCTGTCGGCTATGCCGGCGGCCACACGCCGAATCCGACTTATGAGGAGACCTGTTCGGGACGTACCGGCCACACCGAAGTGGTGCTGGTCGTGTTCGATCCGAAGAAGATCCCCTACGAGAAGCTGTTGAAGGCGTTCTGGGAGAGCCACAACCCGACGCAGGGCATGCGCCAGGGAAACGACGTCGGCACGCAGTACCGAAGCGCGATCTACACTTATTCAGATGCGCAGAAGAAAGCGGCCGACGAATCGAAGGCGCTCTATCAGAAGGCGCTCGCCGCAAAAGGGCTCGGTGCCATCACCACCGAGATCGCACCCGCCGGCGCGTTCTATTTTGCCGAGGATTATCATCAGCAATATCTGGCCAAGAATCCCGCCGGCTATTGCGGCCTCGGCGGCACCGGCGTGTCCTGCCCGATCGGCGCGGGCGTGAGCGCGTAATTGTAAACGGCGAAGCGAGTGCCTGCGGCCCATCCTTCGAGACTCCCGCCTACGGCGGGCCCTCAGGATGAGGTCGCGTTTTGCGGCGAGATATCTGACCCTCATGGTGAGGAGCCCGCCAAAGCGGGCGTCTCGAACCATGCAGGCCGAACTCGTTCGGCTGCTTCCCGCCGTCCTATGCGATAGCCCCGCCCAGGGGAGGGTTGAGGCCCCCTCAACGCTTTATTAACCATACCGGGTGCATCACTGGAGCTGTCTCGTTCTCGGGGATGGCTCCGGTGCCGGTTGCACGCGCGTTTCGATGGTCGGTCCTGGCAGCGTCCGTCGCGCTGACCCTTGGCGGCTGCATGCAGACCGCCGGCCCCGTCGCGATGGTGCAGCCGCGCCCCGATCTCGACTCCATGGCCTATGGCCAGCCCTACAGCGCTCCTCAGCCGGTCGTCGTTGCCGGCAGTGGCGGCGCCGTCGCCGCGCTGCGCAATTCCTTTGCCTCGAGTCCCGCGCCCACGCCGGTCGCCTACGCCGCGCCGATGGGAGTGCCAGCGCCGGTCCGCTACGACGCCTCCTATCATCTCGATGCCGGCGACAAGCTGCGCGTCGTGATCTACGGCCAGGAAGGTCTCACCAACGGCTACGCCATCGATGCCGGCGGCTCCATCACCATGCCGCTGATCGGTGCGGTGCCGGCGCGCGGCCGGACCACGGCCGGGCTCGCCGGTGAGATCGCCGCGCGCCTGCGCAACGGCTACATCCGCGAGCCCTCGGTGGCCGTGGAGATCGAATCCTATCGCCCGTTCTTTATTCTCGGCGAAGTCGCGGCCCCCGGCCAATATCCTTACGTGCCCAACATGTCCGTCGAGAGCGCGGTCGCGATCGCCGGCGGCTTCTCGCCGCGCGCCAAGCGCGACGTGGTGACCGTCACCCACACCGAAGCCGGCGGCTCCATGCGCGCCGTCGTGCCGCTCGGCACGCCCGTCAGCCCCGGCGACACCGTGTTCGTCGGTGAGCGCTGGTTCTAAAGAATCTCTCCTCTCGTCATTCCGGGGCGCGACGCAGTCGCGAGCCCGGAATCCATTTCGCCTCTAACTCTGCGGCGCAATGGATTCTCTGATGCGCAATTGCGCATCACAGCCTGCGCCTGTCGGCGCATCCCGGAATGACGGCGGTGAGTGTGGCGAACTACTTCGTCAAATGCTTCGCGAAAAATTCCAGGCTGCGCGGCCAGGCGATGTCGGAGCTGGCCTTGTCGTAGCTCGGCCGCTCGTCGCAATGGAAGCCGTGCTGGGCGCCCGGATAGATGAAGATTTCGACGTCCGGCCGCTTCGCCTTGACGGTCTCGACGTCGGTCAGGGGAATGCCGGCATCCTTCTCGCCGAAATGCAGTTGCGTCGGCACCTTCGGTGTCTCGTCGGCGAAGCGCACGACTGCGCCGCCATAATAGCCGATCGCAGCCTTCAGGCCCGAGAGCCGCGTCGCCGCGACAAAGGCGACGCTGCCGCCGAGGCAAAAGCCGATGATGCCGACCGGGCCAACCTTCTTCACCGCATCGATCGCGGCCTGGGTGTCACGCAGCATCGCCGCCCAATCGGGGTTAGCGACGAACTTGCGCGCCTCCGCGATCTCATCGGGTGTGTAGCCCGACTGGAAGCCGGGCGAGGTCCGGTCGAAGATCGACGGCGCAATTGCGACATAGCCATCGCTTGCGAGGCGGTCGCAGACCGAGCGGATGTGATGGTTGACCCCAAAAATCTCCTGGATCACCACCACCGCGCCCTTCGGGCTGCCGCCGGGATCGGCGCGATAGGCGCCAAGCTGGAAATTGTCGGAAGCCGTCAGTTTGATGTCTTGTCCCACGCGGGTTGTCCTTTTTAGTTGGTCGTCGATCAAAATTCCGCTTCCGCTCCTCATCCTGAGGAGCGCGCTCTTGCGCGCGTCTCGGAGGATCGAGGCCCGTGACGCCTCAGCCGGGCGTTCATCCTTCGAGACGCTTGCTTTGCAAGCTCCTCAGGATGAGGGGGGCGGTAGGGGCCGCTCTCACTCCCACATCCAGTTCTCGCCGTAATCCTCCTTCCATCCTGCCAGCCGTCCGTGGCGGAATTGCAGGAACAGGCGGTGGCGGTAGGGGATCAATCCGCTGCCGCCGAGGTTGCGAAGAGCCAGGTAGATCTCGTTGCCCGGACGCCCGCGGACATATTGCAGGGGCTGCCCTAACGCCTGCGCGGTCTGCTGCGCGTCCATCCCGAAAGCGAGCGGCGTGTTGTTCGACAAGGTCGCGGCGAAGGGCCGGCGTGGCGGCATCGTGCCGAATTGCTCGGCCTGCACTGACGCTGCGATCGAGAGAAGCATTGCTCCTGCGCCAGCAGCCAACATTGCTCGCTTCATTGCCTTCATCCCCGTCTCACCGGCCTATCCCGGCAAGTTCTTCAGGAAAGGCACCACCGCGTCAACAAAAGCCTGCGGTTGATCGATGTTGACGGCGTGTCCGGCGGCGGGGATCACGAATTTTTGTGCGCCGGGGATTTTTGCGGCCATGTAGTCGGACGCCGCGAGGAACGGCGTGTCGTCGGCGCCGACCACGATCAGCGACGGCACCTTGATATCGGGCAACAGTTCGATCACGCGCGCATCGCGCTGGGTCAGCATGCCGCGCGCGGCCAGCGCCAGGCCCCTGGCGTTGCGATGGCTGGCGGTGGCACGCTCGCGGGTCGCCGCCTTCAGCATGTCGAGGCCTTCACGATCGAGCCTGTCGGCGGTGCCGAGCGCACGTGCGTTCCAGGCCTCGCGCGCGTCGTCCTTCTTGAAGCCGGGGCCGGTGTCGATGATGAGCAGCGCGCGGGCGCGCTCTGGATGCGCGCGATAGAAGGCGAGCGACATGTAGCCGCCGAGCGACAGCCCGCCGATGATGGCGCGCTCCGAGCCGACCGCATCGAGGATCGCCGCCATGTCGCCGACCGTGAGCGCTTCGCTATAGGCGTTGGCATCGTCGGGATAATCGGACTGGCCATGGCCGCGCATGTCCCACAGCACGAGCGTGTGGTCCTTCGCGAGCGCGTCGATCTGGCCATGCCACATCGCCGAGGTCGAGGAATAACCGTGGGTGAGCAGCAGTGGCGGACCCTCGCCGTGAACTTCGTAGTAGATCCCGACGCCGTCCCGATCGATCCTTGGCATTCCACCCACCCTTATTGTTCTGCTTCGCCTTCATCCTAACCCGCAGGGTTACTCGGAGGAAACCGTCGCGGTCGCGATGGCATGCATGCCTGACGTGACGTCTGCGGCATTCCGTTGCGTTCAGTGGCTGCACCGTTGTCGCAACGCACAACGAGCAGTCGCCGAGATAGTTTCGATCGATTCCAAATTGCATTTGCCTCTGCGCGCGAACGCGATCATTCTTGCTATCAAGGCTGGCGCCGGTCCGGTGGGCGTCCGCCACACAAGTGTTGCCGCCGTAAGCGGCTTCATGCACCGGCAGGGGAAGACGCCTATGCCAACGCTCACCATCAACGGGCGGAGTCTGTCCGTGGATGCGGCAAACGACACGCCGCTCCTTTGGGCCATCCGCGAGCAATTGCAGATGACCGGCACCAAGTTCGGCTGCGGTGCCGGCCTGTGCGGTGCCTGCACCGTGCACGTCAACGGCGAAGCCGTGCGCTCGTGCCAGACCATGGTCGGCGATGTCGCCGGCAAGAAGATCACAACCATCGAGGGCCTCTCCGCCAAGGGTGATCATCCCTTGCAGAAGGCGTGGATCGCCGAGCAGGTGCCGCAATGCGGCTACTGCCAGTCCGGGCAGATCATGCAGGCGGCCTCGCTGCTGGCGAAGAATGCCAATCCGACCAAGGAAGAGGTCGTTGCGCATATGGACGGCAATCTCTGCCGTTGCATGACCTATTCGCGGATCCAGAAGGCGATCATGCGCGCAGCCACCGAAATGCGCACCGCATCCGCCTCCGGCAACGAACGGAGGCCCACATGAATAAGCACATCAAGAGCGTTACACCCGAGATGACCGATCTCAGCCGCCGCTCGTTCCTCGTCGGCACCGCGGCGACCGGCCTCGTGCTCGGTTATGCCGGCGTGCCCGGCATCGATCAGGCGCTTGCCGCCGCTCCCGCCAATTTCGAGCCAAGCGTCTGGTATGCGATCGCACCGGACGGTCTCGTCACCGTGACCTGCGGCAAGGCCGATATGGGTCAGCACATCGCCTCCACCATGGCGCAGATCGTCTGCGAGGAGCTGGGCGCGAAATGGAGCGACATGCGCGTGTCGCTTGCCTCCAACGATCCAAAATTCAACGACCCCGTGCTAGGGGCGCAGATCACCGGCGGAAGCTGGTCGACCATGATGAATTTTGACGCGATGAGCCGGGCGGGTGCTGCCGGACGGATGGCGTTGACGGAGGGTGCGGCGGCCGCAATGGGCGTTCCGGCGTCCGAGCTCGTGGTGCGCGATTCCGTGATTGCGCATCCGAAGTCGAAGAAGCAGATGTCGTTCGCCGATGTCGTCAAGAGCGGCAAGGCGACGAAAACCTTCACGCCGGACGAGCTGAAGGCGATCAAGCTGAAGACGCCGGATCAATATAGCATGATCGGCGTGTCGGTGCCGCAGCTCGACATCCCCTCCAAGACCAACGGCACGGCCAAGTATGGCATCGACGTCATGATCCCGGGCATGGCCTATGGCGCGGTGGTCACGCCGCCGGTGCGCTTCGGCGCTACGGTGAAATCGGTCGATGACAGCGCCGCGAAGAAGGTGCCGGGCTTCATCAAGGCCGTCACGCTCGACGACAAGACGCAAACGACAACCGGCTGGGTCGTCGCGGTGGCCAACACCTATGCCAACGCCAAGAAGGCGGCCGAAGCGCTCAAGATCGCCTATGACGGCGGTCCGAACGCAAAGCTGTCGAGCCAGTCGCTGCTCGATGAGGCCAGGCGGCTTCAGAAGCTCGACGATTCTGGCCAGTTCTTCGTCAAGGACGGCGATCCCGCAGCCGCGCTTGGTTCGGCGGCGAAGGTGGTGGAGGCCGAGTACACCACCAGCATCAATATTCACGCGCCGATGGAGCCGATGAACGCCACCGCGGAGTTCAAGGGCGACATCCTGCACATCTATTCCGGCAACCAGTTCGCGACGCGCTCCGGCGCGATCGCGGCGGGTGCCGCCGGGATCGATCCGAAGTTCGTGGTGATGCACCAGATGTGGCTCGGCGGCGGCTTTGGCCGCAGGCTGGATGCCGACATGATGGTGCCGGCGGTGCAGGCGGCGAAGGCGATCGGCAAGCCGGTCAAGGTGATCTACACGCGCGAGAACGACATGACGATGGATTTCTCGCGTCCGCTCACTTACCAGAAAGTAAAGGCCGGCGTGGACGGCGACGGCAAGCTCGTCGCGCTCAGCCACGACGTGGTCTCGGCGTGGCCGACCCAGCGCTGGGGAATCCCCGATTTCCTGACGCCCTCGGTCGACAAGAAGGGTCCGCTTGATTCCTTCACGGTGAACGGTGCGGACTTCTTCTACACCGTGCCCAACCATCATGTGCGGGCGATCAAGAACGAGATGGCACACAACGCCACGCCGTCCGGCCAGCTTCGCTCGGTGGCGCCGGGCTGGACCTTCTGGGCCGTCGAAAGCATGATCGACGAGATCGCGGCTGCGACCAACCAGGACCCGGCGCAATTCCGCATCGCGCTGCTCGACGGCAAGGGCAAGAACGACGGCGGCGCGCAGCGGCTGCGCAACACGCTGCTCGCCGCGATGGGCCTCGCCGGTTACGGCACCAAGAAGCTGCCGAAAGGCGAGGGCATGGGCGTTGCCTGCGTGTCGTCGCAGGAGCGCGCGACCGCAAGCTGGACCGCCTGCGTCGCCCATGTTGCGGTGGCGCCGTCAGGCGAGGTGACCGTGAAGAAGCTCACGGTCGCAACCGACGTCGGCACCCAGGTGCATCCTGACAACATCCGCGCCCAGGTCGAGGGCGCGGCGCTGTGGGGCCTGTCGCTGGCGATGTACGAGAAGGCGACGCTGAAGGACGGTGGCATCGAACAGACCAATTTCGACAGCTACACGCCCTTGCGCATGAGCCAGGTGCCCGAGGTTGCGGTCGCCGTGATCGCCAATGGCGAAAAGGCCACGGGCGTCGGCGAACCCGCGGTGACGGTGATTGCGCCTGCCATCGGCAACGCCATCTTCAACGCCTCCGGCGCCCGCGTGCGGGCGCTGCCGATCACGGCCGAAGCCGTCAAGGGCGCGATGAAGGCGTAAGGCTGAGCAGGATTGCAAGGTAAGATGATCCGCCGGAGGGCAGCCTCCGGCGGATTTTTTTGTTGCAGAAAACCCAGTCTTTGCAACGGCCCGACTACTGTGCATGGGGTTGTTTTCGGCATTTTTGCCGGGATCCGGCCAGCCTCCGAAAAATCCCTAAAACTCTATCAACTCCCGCAGGGTTCCATTGAGCACGCCTCTTAAGGGCCGGAGAACCTGATCCGGCTTAGGCTGACGCCAAATCAGTCCCGTGCTTTTGGGGAAGCCATGAACGCCTCAGCGAAACCTGCCGCCAAACGCCAGCTTCTGCTGGCCTCGGATCGCAGCGACCAAAGCAGCGAGCTCGCCAGCATCTTGAAGGCGGTCGGCGACGTCGCGTCGGTCTCGACCCAGGAGATTCCCGAGCAGCCGTCGCGTGGTCTCTCCGGCCTCGTCGTCGACATCAACCTGCGCTCGCCCGAAAGCGTGCAGCGGGTGCGCAACAAGCTGCGCGGCGATGCCTATCGTTCGATGCCGCGGCTGTTCGTGCTCGCGGACTCACTTCATCACGGCACCATGCAGGCCTGGGCGCTGGGCGCCACCGACACCATCTCGCGGCCGCTTCAGCCCGACGCAATCCTCCAGCGCATCCGCGCGGCGTTTCCCGACACCGCGACCTATGACGCGACCGATCGCGGCAAGACGCTCAATCGCGGCGTCGAGGCGGCGCATGCGGTGCTGAAGAAGATGTTCGAGAAGCTGCCGCTCGGCGTGCCCCTGACCTTCGACGATGTGATCGCCGCCGAGAGCAAGATCCTGAAAGCGATCAAGCACTCTTCGCTGCGCGAGTGGCTTACCGCCGTCGGCTGCCACCATGTCGGCAGCTATCGTCACTGCCTGTTCGTCACCGGCTTTGCGGTCTCCTTCGCCCAGCATCTCGGCATGCGCGAGGACGATCAGCGCCGGCTGACCCGCGCTGCGCTCCTGCACGACGTCGGCAAGGCCTTCGTTCCGTCCGTGCTGCTCGACAAGCCCGGCAAGCTGACCGACGAGGAGTTGGACGAGGTCCGCCAGCATCCCCGTCGCGGCTATGACGCGCTCGCGGCCCAGGGCGGCTTCCCGCCGGAGATGCTGGACGTGGTGCTGCATCACCACGAATTCCTCGACGGCTCGGGCTATCCGAACGGGCTCTCGTCGAACCAGATCAGCGATATCGTCCGGCTCACCACCATCGTCGACATCTATGCCGCGCTGGTGGAGAAGCGCGCCTACCGCATGCCCTTCACCCACTCCCGCGCCTTCACGATGATGGAAGGCATGGGCGGCAAGCTCGATCAGCAGCTGTTGCAGGCGTTCCGGCCGGTGGCGCTGGGATCGTTCTGAGTAATTCGCCGCTACTGCTCTAGCGGCGCTCGCGCCACATCTCCAGTGTCGTCCCGATCTTCGCCGGGACGACGTTACGACCCCACCATCTTCCGCAACTCCGCCTTCGCCACCTTCTCCAGCGTCGAGCGCGGCATATCGTCGACGAACCTTATCTCGCGCGGCACCTTGAAGTCCGCGAGACCGGCGCAGCAGGCGGTCATCACGGCCTCGTGCAGATCGGGACGCGCACCAGCGACGCCGCCGTGCGGGATGATGAAGACGACCGGCACCTCGTCCAGCATCGGATGCTTCTTCGCCACCACGGCGGCCTCGCGCACGCCGGGGACCACGGCGATGACCTGCTCGATCTCGGAGGCCGCGACGTTCTCGCCGCCGACCTTCAGCATGTCCTTGGCGCGGTCGCCAAACTTGATGAAGCCGTTCTCCAGCAGCGTGACGCGGTCGCCGGTGATGAAAAAGCCGTGCTCGTCAAAGCTTTCGCGCGTCGCCTTTTCATTGTGGAGGTATTCGGCGAACAGCGACAGGCCGGGAATGCCCTTGATCGAGAGATTGCCGGTGTCGCCGACCTGGGTCGGCCGTCCATCGTCGTCGATGATGCGGATCTGATATTCGCCCGCGGCGCGGCCGATCGACATCGGGATGTTGGGCTGGTCGACTTCGCCGACGATGCCGTGGGTGATGGTCTCGGTCATGCCCCACCAGCCGATGATCTTGACGCCGAAGGCAGCGAAGGCCGGCGGCTCGTTGATTGCGGTGCCCCACAGGCGGAATTTGTGGTCGTTCGGGATCTCCTGCTCGAGCAGCGCCTTCATGCAGAACGGAATGGTCGAGGTCCAGGTCGAGCCGTGCTCGCACGCGACGCGCCAGAACCGGCTTGCCGAGAAGCGCGGCTGGATCACGCAAGTCGCGCCGACCCACAGTGCTGCAAGCATGGAGTAAGCCAGCGCATTGGTGTGGAACAGCGGCAGATAGGTCTGGTGCACGTCGCTGGCGTGCAAATCCTCGTGCGCGGCGTTGATCTTGGCGCCCCATAGCGCGTTGGCGTGGGTCCAGAGCACCGCCTTCGGGCGCGATGTCGTGCCGGAGGTATATTGCACGCTGCACGGCGCCAGCGGATCGGTCGCGCGCCTGGGACGGTCGGCGCTGTCGGCGAACAGCGACTCGAAGCTGTCACCGCGTGAGATGGCTTGCGCAGGTGCTGCGCCCGCATCGTGCGAAGTCACCGCCATCCAGCGCAAATTGCGGCAGTGCCTTGCGACGATCTCCGCATAGGCCGGCTGCGTGATGGCGGCGACCGCGCCGCAATGATCCGCGAAATATTCGATCTCGGCCGGCGCAGAGCGGGTGTTGGTGGTGACTGCAATTGCCCCGAGCTCGACACAGGCAAACCAGGCCAGCATCGCCTCGATGCAATTGTCGAGATGAATGAGCACATATTCGCCGGGCTTGATGCCGCGCTTGGCAAGCCCCGCCGCGAGCGCGCCGACCCGCTCGTGAAATTCGCCATAGCTCCAGCGCCGCGCCGGCGCGTCGAACGGCGCCCAGATCAGGAAGGGATGATCGCGGCGCGCCTCGGCCCGCATCCCGAGCAGCCAGGGCACGTCCAGCCCTTCAAACGGACCTACGATTCCGGCGGGCGCTTGTGAGTTCGGCATATGTCCTCCCGTGCAGCCTGCATCTTGATGGCGGCTGTCTTCAGATTATTGCGTCTTCCTGCCATCGGATGGCGCGGGGAGCAAATCGGAGGACACGGCATGCCGTGTGGTGCGTGCACTCTCCTCCGTCATGGCCGGGCTTGACGCGGCCATCCACGCCTTGAGGCACGGCAAGAACGCAGATGCCCGGGACAAGCCCGGGCATGACGACGGAGTGCGTGGTTGGCAGCGGCGCCCTTGCGGCCTCAATCTTCGTATGACGAAATCTCGATCAGGCTGCCATCCGGATCCCGGCAATAGACCGAGCGCAGCGTGCCGCGGGCGCCTTGCTTGGGAACCGGACCTTCCTCGATCGCGACGCCATGTGCCTTCAAATGCGCCACCACCTCGTCGGGTGTCGCCGCGGTGAGGAAGCACAGATCCTCGCTGCCGGCGGTCTGGTGGTCGGCGGTGAACCATTCCACCTTGTCGGCATCGCGCGGGCGGACGTTGATCTTCTGTTGACCAAATTGAAGCGACGTCCGCGGCGCTTTGCCGCCGCCGGGGTCGAACACCTTGACTTCCATGCCAAGGATTTTGCGGTACCACTCGGAGGTCACGGCGACGTCGGCGACGTTGATCACGAGATGATCGAGGCCCACGACCTTGATAGGCATGCCTTATCCTTTCGTCGCCATGTGCGGTGCGCACTTTCCGCGTGCGGCCCGCTTTGTTACAACGCCGCTGACGCCACTATCAAGACATCTGGCTTTCAAGAACAACACGTTGGGAGAACCCTTGAGATGATCACTCGCCGTTCCGCGCTGGGCCTGCTCGCCGCCAGTCCGCTTGCAGCAACCCCGCTGTCGAAGGCCTTTGCCGCGGATTATCCGTCCCGGCCGGTGAAGTTCGTGGTCGGCTATCCGCCGGGCGGTGCCACCGATATTTTGGCGCGGCTGATCGGCCAACGGCTGTCGGAGCGGCTCGGCCAGCAATTCGTGATCGAGAACAAGCCGGGCGCCGGCAACAATATCGGCACCGAATCCGTTATCAATGCCGAGCCCGACGGCTACACCGTGCTGCTGGTCAATCCGGCCAACTACATCAACGCCACGCTCTACGCCAACCTCAAGTTCAACTTCGTCCGCGACATCGCGCCGATCGCCTCGTTCCAGCGCGTGCCGAACGTGATGACCGTCAACAAGGACGTCCCGGCCAAGACCGTCGCCGAGTTCATCGACTACGTGAAGGCCAATCCCGGCAAGGTGAACATGGCTTCCTCCGGCAACGGCACCTCGGTGCATCTGTCCGGCGAGATGTTCATGGCGCTGACCGGCTGCAAGATGCAGCACGTGCCCTATCGAGGTGCTGCGCCCGCGATCACCGACATGCTTGGCGGTCAGGTCCAGGTGATCTTCGACAACATGCCCTCGATCATCCAGCACATCCGTTCAGGCAGCTTGCGTGCGCTCGGCGTCACCACCGCGCAGCGCTCGCCGCAACTGCCTGACGTGCCTGCGATCGGCGAGACTGTGAAAGACTACGAGGCGAGCGCGCTGTTCGGCATGGGCGCGCCGAAGAACATGCCAAGGGACATGATCGCCAAGCTCAACAATGAGATCAACACGCTCATGAAGGAGCCCGACATGACCAAGCGCTTGGTCGAGCTCGGCGGTGATCCGCTGGTGCAGGCGCCTGAGGCTTTCGGCGAGGAGATCAAGGCCGAGACCGAGAAGTGGAAGAAGGTCGTCGATTTCGCCGGGCTGAAGGTCGAGTAGCGATCTTGTGATGACCGGGATTGGAGCCCTGCCGTTCGGCAAGGCTTTTTTCTTGTGTGCCTTGTCTGGTTGACATGGAATAAAACGGCGCGGCGAAACCTAATACTGGATAGCGCCGTATCTCATGCCACAAACAAAGGAGTTGGGATCATGCGCAAGATGCAATTGGCGCTGCTGACGCTGGGTGCGACGGTCCTTGCCGGTTTCGTCAACGTCACGCCCGCCGCCGCCCGCGACTATCCCTGGTGCGCCCAGGGCGGCGAGTATGACTATCCCGGCGAATGTGCCTACAGCACCTATGAACAATGCCAGGCCAGCGTCTCCGGCCGGCTGCTGTACTGTGGTCCCAATCCGCTTGTCGCCTACGGTCAGGTGCAGCAGCCGCAACCGCATCCTCGGCGGAGGATCCGTCATCCCGTGCCGTATTGACGCTGATCGAGCCAGCCGTATCGACAGGCCTTCGTGTGCGGCCAGCGATAGCCGCATCGATTTCAATGAGGCTGCTCCGGAATAAACAGGCCTGCCGAAACCTGACTCTATGCGTGAGGCGTATCGCGCGCGGCAAGCATGGGAGGTCAGGTCATGCACACAACGCAACTGGCACTCGGCGTCATAGGCCTGGCGGTGCTCGCCGGCACGTGTCCGGCACGGGCGGACTATGATTATCCGTGGTGCATCACTGATTCCGAATATGGTTATCCCGGCGACTGCTCGTATCAAACCCGTCAGCAGTGCCTCCTGAGCGCGTCGGGCCGCAAGGGCTATTGCGGCGAAAATCCTCGCTTCATCCTGAGAGGCCCACCGCAACAGCCCGCGCCACGCGGGCGGCGTGTTTCACCGAACTAGTCGCGTCAAGTTCCCCCTTGACGCTTTCAGCTTTGCGCCTATACTAAACCTTATGGTTAAGTATCAAGACGAGACGCTCGACCGGACGTTTGCGGCGCTGTCCGACCCCACCCGCCGCGCGTTGCTTGCGCGGCTCGGCGAGCAGGACACCCTGTCGGTGAGCGAACTGGCCTCGCCGTTCTCTATCTCGCTGCCGGCGGTCATGAAGCATCTCGACGTGCTCTCGGATGCCGGCCTGATCGTGCGGGAGAAGAACGGGCGCACGGTCGCCTGCCGGCTCACTGCGCAGCCGATGGAGCAGGCGATGAACTGGCTCAATCGCTATGCGCAGTTCTGGTCCGATAATCTCGATCGTCTCGCCGCCTTTGTGGAGAAAGATCCATGGCCAACGCAGCCGTCAACGCCGAGCCTCGCAGCGCCGTATCCCCAATCGAACGTCCAAGCCTCACGCTCACGCGCCGGCTCCGCGCGCGGCCGGAAAAAGTCTACGCCGCCTGGACGCAAGCCGAGCAGCTAGCGCAATGGTTCGGCCCGCCGAACATGAAGCCGGCGACGCTGAACGCCGAGCTCGATGTCCGCACCGGCGGCCGCTACCGCCTCAGCTTCACGCGCGATGACGGCGAATATTTCGAGGCCGGCGGGATCTATCGCGAGGTCGTGCCGAACGAGCGGCTGGTTTTTACCTGGGCCTGGCACTCGACGCCGGAGCGCGAATCGCTGGTGACGATCACGTTGAAACCCGACAATGCCGGCACGCTGATGATCTTCCATCACGCGCAGTTCGTCGATGAGACCGCACGCGACAACCACCAGCGCGGCTGGAGTTCGTTCTTCGACAAGCTCGACGCTTTCATCGCCTGATCCCGTCAAAGGAGGAAACGATGCAACAACATCCGATCGTCTCGCGCGAGCAATGGATCGCAGCGCGCAAAGCCCATCTGGCGCAGGAGAAGCAGCTCTCCCAGGCGCGCGAACGCCTTGCCGAGGAGCGCCGTGCGCTGCCCTGGGTAAAGGTCGACAAGAATTACGTGTTCGACGGACCGAACGGCGAGGTTACGCTCGGCGATCTCTTCAAGGGACGCCCGCAGCTCGTGGTCCAGCACGTGATGTTCGCGCCGGACTGGGACGCGGCGTGCAAGAGCTGCTCGTTCTGGGCCGACGGTTTCGAGCGCATGGTGCCGCACCTCGCCGCGCGCGACACCACCATGGTCGCGGTGTCGCTGGCGCCGGTCGCGAAGCTCGAGGCCTTCAGGAAGCGGATGGGCTGGACCTTCGACTGGGTCTCGTCAGGCAGCAACGACTTCAACTTCGACTACGAAGTCTCGTTCACGCGGGAGCAGATCGACAAGGGCGTGCCGAAGTACAATTTCGGCACCACGCCGTTCTATGGCCCCGAGTTACCTGGCATCAGCGTGTTCTACCGCAACGAGGCCGGCGAGATTTTTCACACCTATTCCTGCTTCGCCCGCGGCCTGGACATGATGAACGCCGCCTATCAGTACCTCGACCTCACGCCGCTCGGCCGTCACGAGGACGGCTTGCCCTATCCGATGGACTGGGTGCGGCTACGCGATCAATACGAACCGGTGGCGACGAAGGCGTCGTGTTGCGACGGGTGAGGGGACCGGCACGCTTCGTCGCTTGCCTGCCGCGAACTCACACCATCACCGTCGCCCTTCGAGGCCCTCCGCGCGGCGCACTGCGCCGCACGGTTCGCGCCTCAGGATGACGGATTCAGTGGTACCGTCTTTACTACCGCTTCGCGTCGGCCTGCTCCGTCCCGTTGCACGAGATCAGCATCGTATAGGCCCGCGCGTTGCCGGCGATGTCGGTGGTCTTGAGCTCGCCCCTCGGCTCAGCGGTCTGATAGGGCACCACGGAATTGTCGAGGAAGTCGCGCAGTGCGCCGGTCTTGATCGCAAAGTTGATGTTTTCAGGGATGTTGCCGGTTGCTGCGGCGATCCGGAGCCCGTCCAGCTTTCCCGTGACCACGCCTACGATCTGCCCGGTCGTGTCGAACAAGGGGCCGCCGCTATTGCCGGGCTGAACCGCCGCGCTGATTTGCAGGAAGCGCGAGTCGTTTCGCAGACCGCTGAGCGAGCTCACGATGCCGGTCGTCACCGTGAAATCCGAGGTCAGCAGCCCGTGGAAGGGAAAGCCGATCGCCACGACGGAATCGCCGGAGCGGATCGAGCGGTCGCGGATCCGGGCAAAATCCCTGAATGTCGTCGTCGACGGCGCCTGCAACAAAGCGAGATCGTTGTTGGCATCGCTCGACACCACGCGCAACACCATCGCGGCCTCACCGGTGAGATTGCCCTTGATATCGCTGCAACCGTCGATCACATGGTTGTTGGTGACGATGTGCCCGTTGGCGCTGACCACGAAGCCGGTGCCGCTCTTGGACTTGGCGGGCTTGCTCGCCGGCGGTGACGCCCGCTTGTCCGCTGCGGCTGCCGGCTTCGCCGCGCCTTTGGTGAAATCACTGGCCTTGCCGAGCCCGTCGGCTTTCACTCTGGTGACGCAATTGGCCAATGCCGCGATCACGGGCCCGGTCGAGGTCAGGTCGAAATTCAGGACGGTACGGCCGCTCGTTGCGACCATCAGGCTTGCCTTCTGAAACGTTCGTACCACGTTCGCAGGCATGACGGAGGTGAGCATGTTCGGCTGATTGGCCGTGGCGAACAGCCTGGCCTGCTCCTGTCCGTCGAAGATGACGTCGATCGCGGCGTTCTCACCCTGTTTGAAGCGGTAGCTGGGACTTGCAAAGCTCAGCGTCCAAGAGCCGGCAGCGTTCTGGCCCACGATAAGAATGACGCCATTCGCGTAGGGCGTCGTAGCGGCGCAATGGGAGAAGGCACCTGTCTCGTCATTGCTGAAGGCGCCTCCGATCCAGTTGCCGACATTGACCGAGCCGAACGGCCCTGCGGAATTCGCCACTCCGGCGACACTCACCTGCAATAAAGCCGCAACGACAAATGACTTAAGCCACATACCTGCCCCCCGGAATACTTTTGGATGCATCTTATCTGCGGGAGCAGGGGCCGCGCAACCGGCAGTTGTTCATCCGGATCGGGCCTCCTTCGGGCGATTTCAGTCTTGCCATTACTTTGCGATGCGATATGCTTTGCGATACAAAGTGACTGGATAAGCTGGTCCGTAAGCTTGGGCGGAGCGAGGATTTGGCGTTGCCGATGCGCGATCTTGACAAGGCGCTGGCCGACATCGTGACGATCCGCAGCCAGATTGCGGCCGGCACCGCGTTCCGCGGCTACGGTCCGGCGACGATGGCTGCGACCGGCGCGGTCGCGCTTGTCACCGCGATCCTGCAATTCTGGCTGCTCGGGGATCCCACAAGCGAGCCGCTCAGCTTCTTTTTCGGCTGGTTCATGGCCGCCGCGCTCTCCGGCCTGATGATCTGGATCGAGATGCGCGCGCGCTCGCGCCGTCATCATTCCGGCCTTGCTGACGCCATGATCCATCAGGCGGTCGAACAGTTCCTCCCCGCCGGCGTCGCCGGCGTGCTGCTTGCGGTGGTGATGTGGAAATTCGCCGCCGACACGCTGTGGCTGCTGCCGGGGCTGTGGCAGATCCTGATATCGCTCGGCATTTTCGCGTCCGTCCGTTCGCTGCCGCGCAGCGTGGCGTTCACCGGGGCCTGGTACTTCATCTCGGGCTTTGCGGTGGTGGTGCTGGCGAGCGGGACTCACACGCTGTCGCCATGGACCATGGGGCTGCCCTTCGTGATCGGCCAGTCGGTGATGGCGGCCATTCTGTATTTCGCGTCCGGAGACCATGATGTCGAAGATTGACAGCGCGCCTTTTTCCTATGAAGGGCTCGACCGCGTGATCCACGAGAAGGCGAGGCTCGGGCTGCTGACCTCGCTGATGGCGCATCCCAAAGGGCTGGCATTCGCCGATCTCAAGCAGCTCTGCGGCCTCACCGACGGCAATCTCAGCCGGCACCTTGCCGTGCTCCAGGAGGCCGGCCTCGTCGAGGTGACCAAGGGCTACGAGGGCAACCGCCCGCACACCACCTGCCGCCTGACCAAGAGCGGCCGACGCCGTTTCCTCGATTATCTCGTCGTGCTCGAGCGTCTGGTGCGCGACGCCGCCAAGGCCGCCGGCCGCGAGGCGCCGCCGCTCGGACGCCTCGGCATCCTTTCGACCTGATCGCCCCCTTTTTGACTGGAGACTTTGCGATGCAAAGTGACGTCACGTCCCACAACGAGAAGCTTCACGTCGGCATCATCATGGACGGCAACGGCCGATGGGCAACGCGGCGCGGATTGTCGCGCCTGCGCGGCCACGAGGCCGGTGTCGAGGCGATCCGCCGCATCGTCGAGGTCGCGCCCAAGCAGGGCATCGGCACGCTGACGCTCTACGCGTTCTCGACCGACAATTGGCGCAGGCCCAAGGCCGAAGTCGCCGCGCTGATGACGCTGCTGCGCTTCTATCTCGCCAACGAGGTGCAGAGCCTGGTCAAGAACGGCGTGCGCCTCTCCGTGATCGGCCGCCGCGATCGCCTGCCGGATGGCATCGCCAATGCCATCGCGCGCGCCGAGGAGGCCACCGCGCATGGCGGCACGCTGCACCTGCGCATCGCCGTCGACTATTCCGCGCGTGACGCCATCCTCAATGCCGCGGCGAAGGCCGCCGCGTTGACCAACCTCACCCGCGAAGCGTTCTCGCAGCTCGTCACCGGCGAGCCAGGTTTGCGCGACGCCGATCTCATCATCCGCACCAGCGGCGAGAAGCGGCTGTCGGACTTCCTGTTGTGGGAAGGCGCCTATGCCGAGTTGCACTTCACCGAGCGGATGTGGCCTGAATTCGATGCGGCCGATCTCGCCGAGGCCTTGGCCTCCTTCCACGGTCGCGAGCGTCGCTTCGGCGGCTTGCAGGCGATCATGCCCGAGGAAGTGCCGTCACTCTCTCGTGTGTGACGCGCGGCACGGACAAGCGAGCTGTTCGCTTTCAGCCGCACCAACGAACGCTGAAATGCGCCTTGCGAAGGCGAGATTTGAGGATACCGGTCTCGGGGACTGGCAGTCGGTTCACCTGGCATAGCGCCTGTCGCCAGAATTGGGCTTGCCGAAAACTTGAGCAGGCCTGCGGCGCGCTCGAAAACCGCTGCATGTTGCAGCGGATCGTGCTCTAGTATCCCCTCGCGGCGGGAGCTTTCGCAAGATGCGCGCAGTTCTGGACTATTGCACCGGCGGAACGGAGCGGCAGGTCGCGGCCGGCACGCTCGTTGTCACCGAGGGCGGCACCACCGGCCATCTCTATGTGCTGATGCAAGGCAAGCTCGAGGTGCTCAAGGGCGAGATGGTGGTCGCCACCGTCACCGAACCCGGCGCGGTGCTCGGCGAGATGTCCGTGCTGCTGGGACAGCCGCACACCGCGACCGTGCGGGCCTGTTCGGATGCGGTGGTCTACGAGTTCGAGGATGCCGCCTCGTTCCTGAAGCAGGAGCCGGAGGTTGCACTGCTGATCGCGCGCCTGCTGGCGCAGCGGCTCAACGTCGCCAACACCTATCTCGCCGATCTCAAGCGGCAATATGCCGGCCACGGCACGCATCTGGCGATGGTCGGCGAAGTGCTCCAGAGCATGATCAACCTGCCGCCGCTTGAGGTCTCGCCAGGCTCGGATCGGCAATCTGATCCAAGGATGTAAGCCAGTCCGGCGCCTCCACGACGGGCATCGCGGGCCGCTTCAGCGGTGCGTTGAGATCGATCCATTGGGCCTCGCCCGCCGCAAGCCAGAACGCCTTGTTGGCATCGAGATCCAGCACGATGTGCGTCGGCGGCCGTCCCGGTTGCAGGCCGGCATTGAACACCCAGGTCTTGCCCAGCCGGTCGAACCACGAGCCGTCAGGGACGAACGGCGACTGATGCACATGGCCCGAGATCACCATCGACGGCTGATACTGCATGATCCACTGCACCAGCTCGACATCGCCGAAGAAGCGTTTGCCGCCCCAACTGGTTGGCGAATTTGCCGGTGGCGCATGATGCGCCCAGATCCAGCGCTGCGGCTGGTTGACGGACGCGTCGCGCAATTGGTCGGCGATGCGCTGCTTGACCAGTGGCCCATCCCACCACGGGCACACCGTGAACAGCGTGTCGCCGATGGTGAGGTTGTCGCCGTCGCAGGCAATGCCTGTTGCGCGTACCTCTGAAATCCAGCGCGAGATCTTCTCGCCCTCCGCATTGCGTTCGTCGAGGTCGTGATTGCCGGAGCAGAGGATGACCTTGGTCTGGGCGGCGAGCAGCGCGAGATACTTCTTCACCACCACGATCTGGGCGCGGAAATCCACCATGGAGCCGATGTCGAGCGCATCGCCGGCGAAGATCACCAGGTCGAATTGGGGCGCGGCGCTGACCAGCCAGTCGAACTGCGGCAGCGAATAGTGCAGGTCGGCCACGACCAGGCAGCGCATTGAAAATCCGTCGGTGGGAGATTGAAAATATCCGGGAATTCCAAATCGTTATGAAGCAAGAAGCAGACCAGCATGGCCGCAAAACCCATTGGCCGAACGGAAGCATGCTGCGGCGCCTTCGTGAGTGCAAGTGCCGGTGCGTCGCAGGGCTGGACCGGATCATCGAATTCTGATGTCGTGGCGCCCTCAACGCGGTGACCGCATGACCCCATTCAAGACCATTCGTGCCCGCGCCGAGAAGCGCAAGGGCGGGCCCAAGGCGCTGGACAGACTAATGCCGGCCAAGCCCGACTTGAAGCAGCTCGCGAAGCTCGGCGACGATCGCATCCTCGCCGAGATGACCAGGCGGGTGTTTTGTGCGGGCTTTGCCTGGAGCGTGATCGAGACGAAATGGGACGGATTTGAAGACGTCTTCCTGCACTTCGCGCCGGCCAAGCTCACCTTCCAACCCGAAGACTATTGGGAAGGCCTGCTGCGCGACACGCGCATCGTGCGCAACGGCGCCAAGATCATGTCGGTGCGCGAGAACGCCGCCTTCGTGCAGGAGATCGCAAAAGAACACGGCAGCTTCGGCAGGTTCCTGGCGAAATGGCCGCCGTCCGATGAGGTCGGCCTGCTCGATCGCCTCGCCAAGCGCGGCAGCCGCCTTGGCGGCAACACCGGGCAGATGCTGCTGCGCTTCGTCGGCTGGGACGGTTTTGTGACTTCCAGGGACGTCGTCGCCTGTCTGCGCGATGCCGGCCTCGACATCGCCGAAGAGGTCAAGTCGAAGGGTGATCTCGCCAGGGTGCAGGCGCAGTTCAACGCCTGGGCCGAGGAGACCGGCCTGCCCTACACGTATCTGTCACGCATCTGTGCGCTGTCGGTCGGCGAGGTCAGGAGCGAATAGCGGAAGCTGAGCCGCCATTCGGCGTCATGCGATCGGGAGGAAGACCTATGGCAGGCGAACTGGAAGGCAAAGTTGCGGTCGTGACCGGGGCCGCATCCGGCATCGGATTGGCCAGCACCGAAGCGATGCTGGCCGCAGGCGCGTGTGTGGTGATGGTCGACCGCGACGCCGCCGCACTGAAGGCGCTCCGCGACAAGCGCGGCGACGCGGCGATCCCGCTCGTCATCGACCTCCTCGACGCCCGGGAATGCGCCACTTTGCTGCCGAGAGTCCTGGAGAAGGCTGGCCAGCTCGACATCCTGCACGCCAATGCGGGCGCCTATGTCGGTGGCGATCTCGTCGATGCCGATCATGGCGCGATCGACCGGATGCTGAACCTGAACATCAATGTCGTGATGAAGAACGTGCGCGACGTGCTTCTCCACATGATCGAACGCCGGGCCGGCGACATCATCATCACGAGCTCGCTCGCGGCCCATTTCCCGACGCCGTGGGAGCCTGTCTATGCGTCGTCGAAATGGGCGATCAATTGCTTCGTCCAGACGGTGCGGCGCCAGGTGTTCAGGCACGGCATTCGCGTGGGATCCGTGTCGCCTGGCCCCGTCATCACCGCGCTGCTCGCAGATTGGCCTGCGGAGAAGCTGCAAGAGGCCAGGGACTCGGGAAGCCTGCTGGAGGCCGGCGACGTGGCGGAGGTCGTGATGTTCATGCTGACGCGGCCGCGCGGCATGACGATTCGCGACGTCGTCATGCTGCCCACCAATTTCGATCTCTAGAGCGCGCGCGGCGCGCCAAATAATGTGCAAGATGTGGCGATCTCGTGCCGCGAGCGCGGCAGACGCAACGCGCGATCACGAAATACATTTCGCAGGAACATTTGTGCGCAGCACCCGTTCGGGAATTTGAACCAGGCGAACACAGGCGCAGGGAACTGTCGCCTCGGCCTCATTCAATGAAACCGGACACGAACGGAGCCAGCTCATGAAGCTAACATCCGCGCAGGTGAAGCAGACCATCAACCAACTCGGCGCCCAGGTGCTCCCCGACGAGCATCCCGCCATGCCCCAGCTCAACAGCATGTTCGGCGAGCACACCTTTTTCGTCGACGAGAGTGGGCTCAAGGTCCTCGAGCCCACGCCGTCGCTCAGCGCGGAACGGCAGACCGGCGAGGTCGTCAGTCTCGCCGACTGGAGCGATTCGGATCTGACGCGCCTGATGGCGCACGAGCCCGAGCCGACCGGCGTGATCGTGGTGTTCGAGCAGATGAAGCACTGACCCCGGATCGCCCTCCTCGCCCGGATGTTGGAGCGTACAGCGGGGCCGGGCGCAAAGCCGTCGGGGAGGGTCTCGCGGGTACGGTGATCGAGCGCTTGAGATTGTTGTCACGAGCGCTCTTCTTCCCCGGCGGGCTCTCAACAAAGAGGTGATCTCAATAAACAACCCGCGCGTGGTCAGGGTTTTTGCTGGTGGTCCGGCCCCGGCTTCTGCGGTATAATCACCTCCCTGCAAAAGGGAGGTTCAAGTGCATCTCACCGTTCCAATGGCGGCGTCGCTCGCCATGCTTGTGGTTCTGTTCTTCTCGGTGCCAGCCCAAGCTCAAGCCGTCGCAACAGATCGATACTGCCTGCGAGGTCGCCACGCTGGCTTTCCCGGCAATTGCCAGTTCGCCACGCGCCAGCAATGCCTGGCCGCGGCCTCGGGCACCAACGCCTATTGCGGCATCAACCCGCGTTACGCCTCCTCGCGGCGGCGCTAGCCAGTTACGCGGCGCGATGGTGTCCCAGGCACGGATAATCCAACGGGTTAATCCGATAAAATCCTGAGATGCGAATGCGATTGTTCGGATTTGTCGATTGGCCGGCCAGTGATATCCCGGTCGTGGCTACCAGCGAACATGCGCCGGCCGCATAGAAAAGATCAATCGAAGAAAGGAACGCCCCGATGCGAAAGCTGTCGCTATTGGTCATTCTGCTCTCGCTTGTAGGCGTGCTCCCTTCCAGCGAATCCTTTGGACAGAGTGCGCTTCGCGGTGCGGTCATCGGCGGTGCCGTTGGCGGCCGTCGCGGCGCTGCCATAGGAGCCACGGCTGGAGCCATCGCTGGTGCCCACCGGCGACATCACCACTGGCATCGATATTATTGGAGGAACGGTAGCTGCTGGTACCGCTCAAGCAGCGGAAGATCGCACCGCGTGTCGCATCGGTACTGCCGTTAGGTGAGTGGGTAGACGAGCGCGTGGTGGGTCGCAAGGCTGAACCGCAGCAAAGATCGAGAACGGCAACTCAATAGGGGATCGCAATGTTCTTCGCTCAGGAAGGATTCACGTATCGAAATTTCCTGATGGATATGATTGCCATATTCACATTCGTCGTCTGGTTCTGGCTGCTCATCGTAATCTATGGCGATCTGTTCAGGCGCCACGACATTTCCGGATGGGGTAAAGCACTATGGGTGCTCGCGCTGGTTCTGACCTCCTACCTCGGCATCTTTGCGTATCTTATCACCCAAGGCAGAAGCATGGCCGAACGTAGCGCGGAGCAGGCTCAGCGTGCGCGCGAGGAATTACGGCACGTCGTCGGCTTTAGCGTCGCAGACGAGCTTGCCAAGCTCGATCAGCTCAAGAAGTCGGGATCCATAACCGATACCGAGTACGGGCGCCTTCGCGCGAAGTTGGTCTCTTAAACCGTCGGCGCGCGACGCCCGTTATTGTCTCCGTCGCGCGGGATCAATCGGTCAAGGACGATGCGATTTCAGCACGCGTCAGGCATGCATGCGTATTGCGGCAGCGTCGCGCGCGACATGTCATGCCGCTTCCACGAGGTTCCATCTTGATCTAGCAAGGATGCGCTGAATCGGCGTGGACTGAGGCGACACCTGCAGCGCTGTGCACACCGTGTCGGCATTGAGCCGCCCGCGACAATTGATGATCATTGGGTCTGGCGGCGGCAGTTGCCCTCTAATTCCCCTTGGGCCCGGGTGGTCCGATCGGGCCGGCCGGTCCTGGCGGACCCGCCGGTCCAGGAGGTCCGGGAAGACCGCAGTTCTGTATCACCACATCCCTCGTATCCGGTCCGGACGTGATCTTCACGATGCAAGTGGAGGGAAACTCTGGTCCAATCCACCGAAACCCTCCGGTCGAAGTACTCTCGACGTTCACGGTCTTGCCCGGACTGATCTTGATCTCCACGCTGGGCTCGCGAGGCCGTCTTACTCTTCCGACGATGACTAGCTCGCCCTGCGATATGGTGGCGGTGGTTATGAATATTTCCGCATGCGCGCTTTCAGTCCACGCAATGGCAGAGGCGGCTATGAGAGCTGCGACGGTGCCAAAGGGCTTTGCGAGCATGATGGGCCTCCCTGCTTGCGGGGGCGCTCGTATTGTGGCGCACCCGACACGATTCGAACGTGTGACCTTTGCCTTCGGAGGGCAACGCTCTATCCAGCTGAGCTACGGGTGCAGTGGGGCCTCATGTAGCCGATTGGCAGGGGGTGGGCAACCGGTCTTGCCGCGTCAACTAGGCCGATTTGTGCGGGATGAGGGCCGGAACCGGCGAGCTCTCCCGGCCGAGACCAGCGAATTCGGCCAGCATCCGCTCGGCGCAGATGACACGGTTGCGGCCGAGCCGTTTGGCCGCGTAGAGCGCCTGGTCGGCCGCACCTAGCAGCCGGTCGGGGCCGCCGTCGGTCTCGCCGGGGGTATGGCTTGCGACGCCGACACTGAGGGTGACGTGGTCGCCGGCCCCAATGGCGCCATGGGCGATTCGCAACGCCGTGACGGCGCAGCGGATCTCCTCGGCGATGGCGCAGGCATCGTCGCAGCTCATATCGGGCAGGATCAGCGCGAATTCCTCGCCGCCATAGCGGCTGGCAAGGTCGAGCGGACGCACGGCATGCCGGCTGACGACGTGAGCGACCGCGCGCAGGCACTCATCGCCGGTCTGGTGACCGTGTTGGTCGTTGAACAGCTTGAAATAATCGACGTCGACGAACAGCAGCGCCAGGGGCTTCTGCGTCCGCTGGGCGCGGGCCCATTCGGTCATCAGCATCTGGTCGAACGAGCGGCGGTTCGAGAGCCCGGTCAGTCCGTCCTTGGTGGCGAGCTCCTTCAGCGCCATCTCGGCGCGCTTCTGGTCGGTGAGGTCGCGCAGCGTTTCCACCACCGCGATCAAATTGCCGGCCTCGTCGTGGATGGGGCCCGCGTCGATCGCGAGATAGAGCTGGCTGCCGAGCTTCGGCATCACGCACCAGTTCTCCGCGCCGAAGCCGAGGCCGTTGTGGCCGCGTGCGGCATATTCCGAATAATACTCCGGCAGCTGCTCGGGGCGGTCGAGCGCGACGAGGTCGGCAAGGCAAGGGCGCTTGGTCTCGTAGAAGGCCTGCCAGTGCTTCGTGGTGCCGATTACCTCCGCGGCCGCGACGCCGGTGAGACGCTCGCAGGCTCTGTTCCAGATCACGACACGGCGCTTCGGATCGATCACGAAGGTCGGCACCACCAGATGCTGCATCAGCCGCACCGCGTAGGAATGTGCCACGTCGACGGTTTTGGCAGACTTCGCCATCTCAGGCCACCGCCGCCACGGGCACGCCGTCGCACGGGCCGAACAGCTTGCGCACCTCGGCCGCCGGCTTCGGTTTGCTGAACAGATAGCCCTGCATCTCCGTGCAGCCGAGCGCGCGCAGCATCTCGCGCTGGGCCTCGGTCTCTACGCCCTCGGCGACCGTGGTCATGTTGCTGGCGGAGGCGATGTTCACCACGGCCTGCACGATCACCGGCGCGCCGCCGGCGTCGGCGATGTCGGCGACGAAGCAACGGTCGATCTTGATCTTGTCGAACGGGAAGCGCTTCAGATAGCTCAACGACGAATAGCCGGTGCCGAAATCGTCAAGCGCGATGCGCACCCCGATCGAGCGGAGCTGGTGCAGGATCGAGAGCGCAGCCTCGTCGTCGCGGATCAGCACGGCCTCGGTGATCTCGAGCTCGAGCCGCCGCGGCTCGAGCCCGGAGACGGCGAGTGCGCCGGCGATCTTCAGCGCCAGCGTGTCGCATTTGAGCTGCACCGGCGAGACGTTGACCGCGAGCCGCACGTGGGAAGGCCAGGTCGCGGCCTCGTTGCAGGCCGTGCGCAGCACCCAGTCGCCAAGCTCGTTGATCAGGCCGGTATCTTCGGCGATCGGAATGAATTCGGCTGGCGAAATCATGCCCCGCTCGGGATGGCGCCAGCGCAGCAGCGCCTCGCAACCGGAAACCTCGCCCGAACGCAGATTGACCAACGGCTGGTAGTGGATCTCGAAGCCGCCATCCACCAGGGCCTGACGCAGGTCCTGCTCCATGGTGAGGCGGGCTTTTGCGCTCGCATCCATCGCCGGCACGAAGAAGCGGTAGGTGCGCCGCCCTTCCGCCTTCGCGCCGTACATCGCGAGGTCGGCATTCTTAATGAGCTGGTCGAGGTCGGTGCCGTCCTGCGGCGCCAGCGCGATGCCGATGCTGGCGTCGGTGGAGAGCTGATGGCCAAGGCAGTGATAGGGGCGGCGGATCGCTTCGTGGATCCGCGTCACGAAAGACAGCACGTCGGCGGACGAATCGATTTTAGTCTGGATGACGGCGAATTCGTCGCCGCCGAGCCGCGCGATCAGGTCGCCCGGCTTGAGGCAGGCGCGGATGCGGCCTGCAATCGCCTTCAACAGCTCGTCGCCGACATGGTGACCGAGCGAATCGTTGATGCCCTTGAATTCGTCGACGTCGATATAGAGCAGCGCGAAGTGCTCGCCGCTTGCGACCTTCTCCAGCTCGCGTTCGATCTGCTCGCGGAACAGCGCGCGGTTCGGCAGGTCGGTTAGCGCGTCGAAATGCGCCATATGCGCGATCTTCTCGTCGGCCTTTCGCTGTTCCGTGACGTCCTCGATGACGTTGATGATGTAGCGCGGCTCGCCGGCCTTGTCGCGGATGCCGATGCGTTTTGAGATCGTGTAGCGCTGGCCGTCGGTCCGGGTCTTCCAGGTTTGCTCCTTGAGCAACAGTCGATCGGGCGATTGCAGCAGGGCGTCATCATCGCGCGTGACGATGTCGGCGTCCGGTTTTGGCAGGATATCGTCGGCCGTCTTTCCGACGATCGTCTCGCCCGTCTCCCCGAACACGTTCTCGGCTATCCGGTTGACCAGCAGATAGTGCCGTGTTTGGGCATCCTTCACCGTGATCTGCGACGGGATATGGTCGATGATCTCGCGGAGGAAAGTGTAGTTGCGGTCGCGCTCCTGCTCCAGATTGCGCCGCTCGGTGATCTCCTCGATCGTGGCGACCCAGCCGCCCTGCGCGAGCGGGGTATTGATGACCTGGAAGGCGCGGCCGTTGGGCAGCTCATGAGTTCTTGTGGAGACCTTGCCTTCGGCGACGACCCGCATGACGTCGGCGCAAAACGCCTCGACGTCGCCATTGAACGCTCCGCGCTCCTTGCGGTGATGCATCGCCTCATGGATGTGGCAGCCGGGCTTGATGACGTCTGTCGACAAGCCGAACATGTCGGCATAACGGCGGTTACAGGTGACGATGTATCCAGCGGCGTCGTACAGAATCAGCCCTTGCGACATGTTGTTGAGGGCGGTGTCGAGCCGCTGCCGCTCTGCTTCGATCCGCTCCTGGGCCTCGCGGTTCTGCCGCTTGATCTGGCGAATGATCAGGAAGAGGATCAGCGCGATCACGGCCGCCGAAAGCGTTGCCGTGGTGACCATGAATCCGGTCTGCTGCCGCCAGTCCGCAAGCGCGGCCGACATGGTGTTGGTCGCGACGATGACCAGCGGGAAATGGGTTAGCGACGCGGCCGAGCCGAGCCGCTCCTCACCGTCGACCGGGCTCTTGACGCGAAGCGTGTGCTGGCCGCCACTGGCCAGCACTCTCTGCATCAGCGGCGCGCTCTTGTAGTTGGTCCCGACCATGGATTCGACGTGGGGGTATCGCGCCAGCATGATGCCTTCGCGATCGAACAGCGAGATGGCGGCGCCGTCGGCCAGCGCGACGGACGCGAAATAGCGTTGATAGCTGTCGGGATCGATCCGCCGGACCAAGGCGCCGACGAAAGTGCCGTCCGGCAGGCTCAGCCGGCGCGCGACGATCGTGGTCCACTTGCCGATCAGGAAGCTGCGCACGGATTCCAGCAGAACCGGCTCGGACATCGGACTTGATTTGAACGTCTGGAAATAGGCGCGCGAAGACACATTGATCTTAATCAGCGGCTGGAGCCGCGACCAATTGATCAATTCGCCGTCGGCATCGTAGATCGCGATGTCACCGAGATAGGAGACCGCGCTGACCTTGCTTCTCAGCATCCGGTTCGTCTCAGGCCCCGACATGCGCTCGCGGAACATCTGGGGCGAGGTGATCTCCGGCAGATGCATCTGCCCGATCAGGTCGGCGGCGACGACGTCGGAATCCTCGAACTGCTGGTCGAAATGCCGCGCAATCAGCTGGACGGTGTTTTCCAGCTCGCGCTCGCGGTTGGTCAGCGTCCGCTCGCGAAACTCACCGGCCGCCATCGCGGTGACGGCGAAGATGCCGGCGACCAGCAATGCGCCTGATAGTGTCAACCACAGCACGGGACCGCGCCGCATGACAGCGTCCCAGCCGCCTTTTGCGGCGAGCGACAGTCTGGCTGCCATCCCTGAAAATACGTCGCGCATTTCCTCCCCCTGGAGGAACAGAAATACACCGCACAAATGGCGTAAAGCTTAGGAAAGCCGGTTACCTGCGGCTTAATCCAGTTGCGCACTTATACGGATATCCAGCAACGCGGGAATCGTCGCGCGTCGCGCCAAAGTTGTGCGGCCTCGGTAACAACCGCTGCGCTGCACCATTAATCGCCGCTTAATGCGAGGCGCCCGCGCTCTTGTCGCCGCCGCCATTGCGCAGCCGTCCGACCACGCCGGTCGGGAAGAAGTAGACGCTGGCAATGAAGAGCAGTCCGAGCCACAGCAGCCATCGGTCGGGGTGCAACAGCCCTGGCAGCAGCGGCAGGCCAGCCTCCGATGCAGCCTTCGAGGCAGCGCCCATCAGCGACTGGAGATAGTTCTGGGCGAGGATGAAGATGGTCGCGCCAATGATCGCGCCGTAGATCGTGCCCATGCCGCCGATCACGACCATCAGCAGGATATCCAGCATGATCGAGAAACTGAGCGAGGTGTCGGGGCCGGCATAGCGCAGCCACAGCGCGTTCAGGATGCCGGCGCTGGCGGCAACCAGCGCGGCAAGGCAGTTGGCATAGGTGAGATGGAAAACGGTACGGAAGCCGAGCGCCTCGGCGCGAAAACGGTTTTCGCGGATCGCCTGCAGCACGCGCCCGAACGGCGAATTCACCACGCGCAACAACGCGAGGATCATCACGGCCGAGATGGCGAACACCAGATAGTAGGTCAGGATGCGGCCGTTGATCTCGAAGCCGAAGAGGTTCTTCGAGATCAGCACCGTGCCGGGACGAAGCAGTTCGGGCAGTTGAAAGCTGCGCCCGTCCTCGCCGCCAGTCAGCCAGGACAGTTGCGAGGCCAGCACCTGGAAGGCGGAGGCGACCGCGAGCGTGATCATGGCGAAGAAGATCGCGGCGACCCGCAGCGAGAACAGCCCGATCGCGAGCGCCAGCAATGCCGCGAGCGGCAGGCCGACGACGATGCCGGTTGCGACCGCGGCCCAATTGGGGCCCATCCCATATAGCGCGATCGCGACCGCGTAGCTGCCGATCCCGTAGAACATGGTGTGGGCGAACGACACCGAGCCGGTATAGCCGAGCAGCAGGTCGTAGGACGCGACCAGCGCGGCGAAGACGCAGATCTTGGCCGCGACATTCAGCGCCTTGGCACCAGGGAACAGGAACGGCGTCGTCGCCAGCGCCAGGATGATGACGACGAGAATGAGCGTGAGCACGCGGCTCTTCGGCGGATCGCCTGACAGGATCATCATCGGCTGGTCACCGCATAGAGGCCGCGCGGCCGCCACATCAGAACGGCGACCATCAGCAGGATGTTGGAGACGAGGGCGAGTTTCGGCACCAGAAAGCCGCCGTAATTGGCAACCATCGCCACGAGGATCGCCCCGATGAAGCAGCCGCCGATCGACCCGAGCCCGCCGATGATGACGACGATGAAAATCAAGATTGTGAGATCGTCGCTCATGGACGCGTGAACCTGCTCGCGATAGAGCGCCCACATCACGCCGCCGAGGCCGGCCAGCGCCGATCCCGTCATGAACACGCCGAGGAACAGGCGGCGGATACGATAGCCGAGCGCCTCGACCATCTCGCGGTTCTCGACGCCGGCGCGGATCAGGAGCCCAAGCTTGGTGCGGTTGAGCACGAGCTGGATCGCGATGAACACGACGAGGCCGATCAGCGTCGCCAGCACGCGGTATTTCGCGATCGCGACGTCACCGAGGATGAACGAGCCGCGCAGCGAGGTCGGTAGGGGCGTCGGGATGATCTGCGGTCCCCACAGCGCATAGAGCGTCTGCTCGGCAACGATCAGGCCGCCCGTCGTCATCAGGATCTGCTTCAGATGCTGGCCGTAGACCGGCAGGATCAGCACGCGCTCGACGATCAGGCCGAGCGCGCCGGACACCGCCATCGACAGCAGCGCCGCCGGCGCCAGCACAGCAAGGTTGATCCAGAGCGAATCCGCCTGCATCGAGGCCGCGAACGGCGCCAGCACCAGGGTCGCCACATAGGCGCCGACCGCGATGAAGGCACCATGGCCGAAATTCAGCACGTCCATCAGGCCGAACACCAGCGTCAGCCCGGACGCCATGATGAAGATCATCATGCCCATGGCGAGGCTCGCGGCGGTCAGAGTCAGCCAGGTGCTGGGCGAGCCAACCAGCGGGATCGTCACCAGCGCGAGCGCGATAGGCAGCAGGATCGGGGCGATGTCGCGCTTCGGTTTCGGCAGCGGATCGGTTGCAGCGAGTTCAGTCACTGATGCGCCTCCAGGCTCAGGCCCAGCAGCCGCTCCTGGAGCGGCACGTCGGAGGCCAGGGCTGCCATCGCGCCGCGATGCACGATGGTGCCGTTGTCCATGACCAGCACGTTGTCGCCGAGCTCGCGGGCGGCGAAGAAATTCTGTTCGACCAGCAGGATCGTCGCGCCCTTGCGCTTGAGCTCCTTCAGGCATTCGATCAGGGCCATGACGATCGCAGGTGCCAGCCCCTTGGTCGGCTCGTCGATCAGCAAGAGCTTGCGCGGCTCGACGATCGCACGCGCAATCGACAGCATCTGCTTCTGCCCACCCGAGAGACTGCCGGCGCGCGACAGCCAGAACCGGCGCAGCGCCGGGAAGAAACCAAAGATCCAGTCGAGCTGGGCGTCGTCGAGCGGCCCGTCGCGCGCCGCCAGCACGAGATTTTCCTTCACGGTGAGGTCGGAAAACACCGCCATGCTCTCGGGCACGTAGCCGACGCCGAGGCGCGCGATGTCGGGCGTGGTGCGGCTCTCGATGCGCGCGCCGGCGAGGCGGATCTCGCCGTGCGAAGCCTGCCAGAGGCCCATGATGGTACGCAGCGTCGTGGTCTTGCCGGCGCCATTGCGGCCGAGCAGCATCGTGGTCTGTCCTTGCGGGACCGCAAGATCGATGCCCTGGAGGATGTGGTAGCGGCCGATATGAGTGTGCACGCCGGAAAGCTTGAGAAGGTCGCTCATGCGGCATTCCCTGCAGCTGTCTTGGGAGCAACGCCAAGATAGGCTTCCTGCACGATCGGCGAGGCGATCACCTCGGCCGGCGGGCCATCCGCAACAAGTTGTCCGTTATGCAGCACGATGATGCGGTCGGCGAGCGAGCGCACCACGTCCATCTTGTGCTCGACCAGAAGGATGATCTTGCTCGTGTCCTGCTTGAGCTGCGCGATCAGGTTGAGGACGACGGGCACTTCGTCGATGCTCATGCCCGCGGTCGGTTCGTCGAACATGAACACTTTTGGCTCCAGCGCGATCATCAGCGCGACCTCGAGCTTGCGCTGATCGCCATGCGACAGCGCGGTCGCGGCGACGCCGCGGCGGCCACCGAGCGCGACCTGGTCGAGGATGGCGTCGGCGCGCGCGATCAGGTCGCGCCGCACCATCCAGGGGCGCAGCATGTCGTAATGCGTGCCATCAGCCGCCTGCACCGCGAGGCGGACGTTTTCTTCGACCGTGAGATTCGGGAAAAGGTTCGTCAGCTGGAAGGCGCGACCAAGACCTGCGCGGGTGCGCAGCGGCGCGGAGTGCTGGGTGATGTCGGTGCCGTCGAACAGGATGCTGCCGCCGGATGCGCGCAGCTGGCCCGAGATCAGGTTGAAATAGGTGGTCTTGCCGGCGCCATTCGGCCCGACGATGGCGGTGAGTTCGCCGGGGCGGAACGTACAGGTGACGTTGTTGACGGCGACATGACCGCCGAAGCGGATGGTGAGGTCGCGCGTTTCGAGAGTCAGCGTCATAGGCAGTCCGGCGAATGAGGGTTGGGACGTATCCACGATTATGCTGCGCTCCCTCCCGCGCTTGCGGGGGAGGGTTGGGGAGAGGGTGTTTCCACAATCAAGACTCCCCAAGAGGACAGAGCCCTCTCCCGGCCTCCCCCGCAAGCGGGGGAGGTGAAGCAAGAGAACTCAGCGCTTGTTGCGGACCGGAACGTCCATGTCCTCGATCTTCAGCTCGCGCACCGGCTCGAGCACGGCCCAGGCGACGTTCGGATCGACCTTGACCTTGAAGTGATACATGCTCTGGAGCGCCTGATGGTCTTCTTTCCGGAACACCATCTTGCCCTTCGGCGTGTCGAACTCCAGGCCCTCCATCGCGGTGATCAGCTTCTCGGTGTCGGTCGACTTCGCCTTGGTGACAGCGGCGACGACGGACATCGCAGCCGCGAAACCGCCCGCAGTGAAGAAGTCCGGCGGCGCGTTGAAGCGCTTCCGGTGCTCGGCGACCAACCAGTCGTTCACCGGGTTCTTCGGGATGTCATAGTAATAATAGGTCGCGCCTTCCATGCCGGGCAGGCCCTTATAGGCCGCCAGTGCCGGCAGGATGTTGCCGCCGGTCGAGAGCTCGATGCCGTAGCGCTTCGGATCCATGTCCTGGAGCTTTGCCAGCGGATTGCCGGCGCCGGCCCAGATCACCCAGATGACCTTGCGGCCCGGCTTGTCTTTCAGCGCATCAAACAGGCGCTGGCCGACCGCGGTGAAATCGGTGGTCGAGGTCGGGGCATATTCTTCCGCAGCTAACGTCGCACCGGTCTTGGAGAGCGCCTCCTTGAAGGCGGCGACGCCGTCGCGGCCGAAGGCGTAGTCCTGCGCCAGCGTTGCAACCGTGACGCCCTGCTTGCCGATCGCGACCGCGTTCGAGATCGCGTCCTGCGACGAATTGCGCGCGGTGCGGAAGATGTAGCGATTCCACTTCTCGCCGGTAATCTGGTCCGCGACCGCGGGTTCGACGATCAAAATCTTCTTGTTCTCCTCGGCGACGGGGAGAATGGCCAGCGCCGCGGCCGACGACGTCGTGCCGATCGCGATGTCGACCTTGTCGTCCTGATAGGCTTCTGCCAGTGCCGCCTTGGAGAGGTCGGGCTTGCCCTGGTCGTCCTTGGTGATGACGACGATCTTGCGGCCGTCGAGCGTCATGGTGCCCTTGGTGGCGTATTCAAAACCCAGTTGCAGGCCGGTCTCGGTCTGCTTGGCATAGGCTTCCAGCGGACCGGTCTTGCCGTAGATCAGCGCGACCTTGAGGTCGTCTGCGTGTGCGGCCGCGGCCGCGGCCAGCCCGAGAATGGTTGTTGTCAGAATGAGTGATCGACGCACGATGCCCTCCCTATTGAAATGCCTTGGCAATAGCGATTTGCACAGCCTGACGAACATTGCAATTCCACCTTCCGGCGGGTCTTGCGCGGCGCGCACATGACGATCGATTGACGAGATCGCAACGGATTGCGACGGCCGATCAGCCGGCTGGGCGCGCCGGCTGAGGGGAGCGCCTCTAGCGCCGATAGCCGCTGGCCCGCGAATAGCCCTGGCGGTTCTGCTGCATCGGGCGGCTGGCGACGCTGGCGCGGGACTCGCTGGAGGCGGGCGTGGCGAGCTTCAGCTCCTCCAGGAAAATCGGGCGGGCGAAATAATAGCCCTGGGCGTAGCGGATCTTGGTTGCGGCCTGGAGGTAGGCAAGCTCCTCGTAGGATTCGAGGCCCTCGGCGATCACGGTCATGCCGAGCGCTTCGCTCAAGGATTCGATCGCGCGCAAAATGCCCTGGTTGCGCGGGCGCTTATGGATGTCGGTGATGAAGGAACGGTCGATCTTGATCTCGTCGGCGGTGATGTCGGCGAGCGCCGAGAGCGACGAAAAGCCGGTGCCGAAATCGTCGATGGAAATGCCGACGCCGAGCTTGCGGAACATCGGCAGGATTTCCGACTGGAAGTGGCTCTTGGCGACGAAGGCGTCCTCGGTCACCTCGATCATGAAGCGTTTGGGAAAGCCGGTCTCCTCCAGCGCGCGCGCAAAATTGCGCATGAATTCGGGGTTGCCGGCCTGCTTGGCCGCGACGTTGATGCTGATGGTCGCTTCCGCGCCGAACGTCTCGTTGATCAGGTCGATCGATTTGACGATCTCGGCAAGCACGAGATGGGTGAGCTCGTCGATCAGCCCGAGCTCGACCGCGAGGTTGATGAACGAGCCGGGCGCCTGGATGACGCCTTCGTCGTCGCGCAGCCGCACCAGCGCCTCGATGCCCGTGACAGCCTGCGTCCTGATGTCGACCTTGGATTGGAACGCGCAGCAGAAGCGCTTGTCGAGAATGGCGAGCCGCAGTGACTGCTCGATCTTCATGCGCGCGAGCGCCTCGCGCTCCATGCCGGCATCGAAGAACGCCGCGGATCCCTTGCCGTTGTTCTTGATGCGGTACATCGCGATGTCGGCGTTCTGGCGCAGCATCTCGAAGCTGCGGCCATGATCCGGATAGAGGCTGACGCCGACCGAGGTGGAGGCAAAGACCTCCGAACCGTCGATGAAGAAGGGCGCGGTTAGTCGTTCCAGCGTCGACTGCATGAATTCGGCGACTTCGTCCTGGCTCTGGATCGGCGACAGCAGCAGCAGGAATTCGTCGCCGGAGATGCGCGACAGCATGTCGGACTCGCGCAAGTCGCGGCTGAGCCGTTTCGACAGCTCGACCAGCAGCGCATCACCGACCGCATGGCCGTAATAGTCGTTGATGTGCTTGAAATTGTCGACGTCGAGAAAGGCGAGCGCAAAACGCTCGCCGGCGCGGTCGCGCGTCAGCAGATTGTTGGCGCGATGCTCAATCACGCGCCGCGAAGGCAGCCCGGTCAGCTCGTCGAAATAGGCCGAGCGGAACAGCTGATCCTCGAAATTCTTCTGCTCGGTGATGTCAGCCGAGGTCGAGATCAGGAGGTCCTGGCCGGCGAGGCGGACCGGACGATGGGTGGTGAGCAGCACCTGGCGCGCGGGTGCGTCATGGAGCGCTTCCTCGGTGACGACGGCCTGGCCGGCGGTGAGCGCTCGCCGACAGGCGTCCCGCCGTTGCGCGAGATCGGGCGACGACCGGTGGCCGTCCATGCCGAGCTGGGTCGCCGCGGCATCATTAACCAGAAGAAGCTTGCCTTGCGCGTCCTGCACGGTCAGGCCGGCCGGCAGCAATTTAACGATTTCCTTGAGAAATCCGAGCTCGGCCTCGCTCGCGCTGGAATATTTACTGTCGTTCATAGAAGTCATGAATCTTGTTGTTTCAGCGGGCCTTTGCAATGGATGCGATCTTGCGCAGTTCCCTCTTAGGTTTGGTTAAGGGGTCCGAAGAAATACGAGGGTGGTTTGCGGGAAACTTGCGACGTTGCGACGCGCGCTGCCGATCGTCATTAACAGAAGGTCAACGGCGCTTACGAAAGCGCGAGCGAAGCGCGCGATCTGCTTTCGTTTGCAGCGAGGCTATTCGCCAGTTATTCGCTTTTGGGAATCCGGCATTGCATGATGCAATGCAGCCCGGTCTTCAGGTACGAGATTTCGGTCTTGCCGTCGAAGGCGGATAGCGCCGACTTCAGCAGTTGGGTCCCGAAGCCGGGTGCGGAAACCTGCTCGACGCTCGGGCCCTCCGTTTCATCCCAGGTAACGGTCAGACGGTCGTCGCTGACGGTCCATGACACCTGCAACAATCCGCGCGGTGCGGAGAATGCACCATATTTGCCAGCGTTGGTGGCGAGTTCGTGAAACATCAGTGACAGTGTCACAGCGAGCTTTGGTGGCAGGAACAGCCGGTCGCCGTTGAGGGTGAAGCGGACATGGCCGTAGGGGCCGAGCTCCGAGATCAGGAGGTCGCGGATGTCGCAACCCGCCTTGTCGATCCGCGAGATCAAATCGTCGGTCGCGGCCAGCGACCGCAGCCGCGGATCGATCCGGGCCCAGACCTGCGGCTGGTCGTGCAGCACCTGGTGCAGTACCGCGTGTACGGTCGACAGCTTGTTCTTCAGCCGGTGCTGGAGCTCGTCGACCAGCAGCTTGCGATAGTCCTCTTCCTCGATCAGGCGCCTGGAGATCCGGCGCTGCTCCGTCAGCATCGTGCGATAATGTTCGACGCCCCAGATGGTGAGCGCGGAAACGCCCCAATAGAGGGTCAGCAGGGCAAATCGCGCGCGGTCGGCAAAGGCGTCGCCGAAATTCACGATGACGCCGAGCACGCCGCCGACCAGCGCCGTCACGACGCCGATCCGAAGACCTCCGAACGCAGCCGCAAAGAACACGGCCGGGAAGTACGGCGTAAAGTAGACGTCAGGGCGCACATGCGCGAGACCCCAGCGGGCCAGGGTCGCGACCAGCACGCAGGCCACGGCAAAGGCGATGCTCAGGCCGAGCGATGGCGGCGCCACACCCTGCCAGCCTTTGCGGAATTCTTCGATCAGCTTCCCCATGCGCAGCCCGGTTGCGATATGCGCTCGATAATCGAGTGGCAGGTGAAGATGTTACGCATATCGTTCGTGCAAGCAAAGCTTGCCTTGTCCGGGGCTGGCGGGAATAGTGACTGTCGCGGCTCCGTCATCGATTGGCGTCCGCTATTTGGCATCAAATCGTTTGAAAACAGGAGCATGCCATGGGCAGGCTGGACGGCAAGGTTGCGGTGATCACGGGTGCCACGAGCGGGATCGGATTGCGTACCGCGGAAGTCTTCGTTGCCGAAGGTGCCAAAATTGTGATCGCGGGCCGGCGTATACCGGAAGGCGAGGCGCTGGCGAAGCAACTCGGCACGTCCTGCGTTTTCCGCCAGACGGATGTGACGGTCGAAGCGCAGATGCAGGCACTGATCGCGCTAGCAGTCGAAAGGTTCGGCCGGATCGATTGTCTCTTCAACAATGCCGGCGGCCCGGCGCAGACCGGCGGCATCGAAGGCCTCGAGGTCGAGCGCTTCGATACGGCGATGGCGACGCTGGTGCGCAGCGTCATGCTCGGCATGAAGCACACGGCGCCCTATATGAAGAAGCAGGGTTCCGGCAGCATCATCAACAATGGCAGCATCGCCGGCCGCCTTGCCGGCTTCTCCTCCTCGATGGTCTACGGCGCGGCCAAGGCGGCGGTGATCCATCTCACCAAATGCGTGGCGATGGAGCTCGGCGAATCCAATGTGCGCGTCAATTCGATCTCGCCCGGCGCAATCGCGACCGGCATTTTCGGCAAGGCCTTGGGGCTAACGACCGATGCCGCGGAGAAGACGCCGGCTGTGATGCGCGAGGTCTACAAGACCGCGCAGCCGATTCCGCGCGCAGGTCTTCCCGACGACATCGCGCATGCCGCGGTGTTTCTGGCGAGCGACGAATCGAGCTTCATCAACGGCCACGATCTCGTCATCGACGGTGCCATGACCGGCGGCCGCAACTGGAGCCAGCAGCAGCAGGGCTATGTGGCGCTGCGCAAGGCGTTCGATCAGGGCGCGGGATAGATCTCGTGCCCCGGACGCAGCGCAGCGCTTCTTCAGCGGTGCGCTGCAGAGCCGGGGCCCATCTTGCTAAGCTGAACGCGCTTCAAGATTCTGGATCCCGGCTCGCGCTTCGCGCGTCCGGGACACGAAGGCTCACGCCGCCTTCACCGTCACCCGCAGCCCATCCCGCGGCTTCGGGATTGGCCACATCTGCCAGTCCGGCTTGTAGCCGGGCTCCAGCGACACCTCGATGTTCTGCAGGAAGTGCCGCGCGAAGCACTTTGCCTGCGTGTAGGCGAAGTGCAGGCCGAGGCACATATGCGCGCCGCCGCCGAACGGCACCCAGGCGAAGCGGTGGCGATTGCGCTGCGCTTCTTCGGTGAATCGCAGCGGATCGAACCGGTCGGGCTCGGGCCAGACGTCCTTCATGTGGTGCGTATAGAGCGGGTTGACGCCAACCGCGGTGCCGGCGGGAATCGTAAATCCCTTGAAGCTGAAATCGCGCATGGCGCGGCGCGGCATCGACGGCACCGGCGGTTTGATCCGCAGCGCTTCCTTGAACGCCATCTCCGACAGCGGCATTTTCTCGAGATCGTCGAAGCTGGTCGGTGCGTCCGCGGCGAGCCCGAGCGCCAAAACCTCGTCGCGCAGCTTGCGTTGCCAATCCGGATTCGCGGCGAGCTCGCCGATGAAGGAGGTCAGCGACGAGGTCAGCGTGTCGTGCGCCGCCATCATCAGGAAGCTCATGTGGTCGATGATGTCCTGCTCGGACAGCAGCGCGCCATCCTCATGGGTGGCGCGGCAGAGCTGCGAGAACAGATCGTCGCCGCCGTGATTGCCGCGGCGTAATGGAATCTGCTCGCGGAAATAGGCGACGATGCGTTTGCGGCCCGCGACACCGCGCGCCATCTGCGTGCCGGGCAGAGGGCGGCGGATCGGGGCGACGGCGGCCGCGACCATGTCGACGAAGGCGCGGTTGATCTCGTCGACCTCCGGCCCGATGTCTGCGCCGAGAAAGGACGTCGCGGCAAGATCGAGCGTGAGCTGCTTCATCGCCGGATAGAGTTGCATCGCGCCGGGCTTGGCCTTCCACTGCGCCACCCGTGCCGAAATGCCGCGGTCGAGATCGCTGAGATAGGACTTCATCGGTCCTGACTTGAACGCGACCGAGAGCGCCTTGCGATGCAGCCGGTGCTCCTCAAAATCGAGCAGCATCAAGCCGCGCGGAAACAGCAGGCCGAGTACCTTGCTCCAGCCATGGGTCGAGGAAAACAGCTTCTGCTGATCGAACAGGACGAGCTCGTTGGCCTCCGGCCCGAGCAGCACGACATTGGTCTCGCCGAAAATGTGGGTGCGGTAGACCGGGCCGTATTTGGCGCCGCTCGCCTCGATGTGCCCCTTGGGGTCGGCCAGCACCTGAAAGGTCTTGCCGATGATCGGCCAGCCCTCGTCGCCGGGGATGTGCGTGAGCTCGTTGCGCTTCGGTGCGGTAAAGCTGAGCGCGGGCGAGGCCACATTCTGCATCGACATGACGATTGCTCCGGTTGGCGGACCGAACAGGAATCGCGCGACCGCAGCAATATTGCGGCCCGCGCCAGGCTGACGCGATCAGTATAGCACAGGCCGTGATCGCTTGCTTGTGATCGTGGTTACAAGCGTAACGACGACGGGCTTACCGCTTCGCTGCTTCCTTCTGCAGATCCGGCGCATTCACTGCCGGAATCGCGACGCGCCCGGGCCCGGTCACCTTCAGCGCTTCGGCGGCCTTGTCATTCTCCATGATCTTGGCCATCACGGCCTGGCCTGCGCGCTCGAAGATTGCGCGGTTCTCGATCACGAATTTTTGCGACTTGCGTAAGGAGTCGATGTAGCCGTTGATCTCCGGCACGACATAGCGGGCGACCAGATCCCAGCTCCGGCGCGTGTTCTCCGGATTGGCCCAGTCGTGCACGAAGCCGATGACGGCGCCGACGCCGCCCGACACCTTCATCACGTTCTTGATCATCTTGACGAGATCGTCGGGCGTGCCGATGACGGAGGCCGCGCCCTCGACGAAGGCGGTCTTGTCCACGGCCTCGTCGGGCGAAGAGAATGCGGTCAGGCCCGGGCGTTGCAGCGTGCCGACATTATATTCGTTGTGCCAGCGCATCAGGCCGGCGCCGGCCTCGCGGCGGGCCTGCTCGCGGGTCTCGGCGACGTGCCAGGTCAGCAGCACGCGCCAGTTCGCGCGATCGACCTTGGTGCCGTGCTTCTTCGCGGCGTCCTCGGCGAACTGCCATTGCTGTTGCAGCGACATCAGGCCCTGCGTCGTCATCGAGCCCAGCGAGATGATGCCGATGCCATATTTTCCGGCGAGCGTCATGCCGGAGGGCGAGATCTGCGACGCGACGACGAACGGCATCTCTTCCTGAAGCGGCAAGATCTGGAGCGCGGCGTCGTTCATGGTGAACCAGTCGCTCCTGGCGGTGACGCGCTCGCCGTTGAAGAGGCGGCGGATCACGCCGATCGCCTCGTCCTGGCGGTCGCGCTGTGTCATCGGATCGATGCCGAGCGTGTGCGCATCGGACGCCAGCGCGCCGGGGCCGGAGCCGAAGATGGCGCGGCCGCCGGTCATGTGGTCGAGCTGCACCATGCGCTGCGCGACGTTGTAGGGATGGTGATAGGGCAGCGACACGACGCCGGTGCCGAGCTTGATCCGTTTGGTGCGCTCGCCGGCCGCGGCCAGAAACATCTCGGGCGAGGCGATCATCTCCCAGCCGGACGAATGATGCTCGCCGCACCAGAACTCGTCATAGCCGAGCGCATCGAGCTGCTCGACCAGATCGAGGTCGCGCCGGAACTGGAGCATCGGATGCTCCCCGATCGGATGATGCGGGGCAAGGAAGGCTCCGAATTTCAGGCGCGCCATGACGTTCTCTCCGGCAGGTTTTTTGTTTGTTGGTGACGCGAGGCTACGTGCTGGCAATCGCGAAGGCAATCGCGCGATGTCCCGCGCAGCGGAATGCAGGCATGCGATGAAGCGCCTCTTCTCTCCCCGTTCTTACGGGGAGAGGCTTCCACAGCGTCATGCCCGGGACAAGCCCGGGCATGACGAGAAATGGGGTGAGGTGAAGATCGCGCTACCGCGTCATCCTGTTCCACGCGTCGAGGCCGGCGATCTTGTACGCTTCGGCCAGCGTCGGATAGTTGAAGGTGTTCTGGATGAAATAGTCGATTCCGCCTTTGAGGTTCAGCACGGCCTGGCCAATATGGATCAGCTCGGTGGCGCCTTCGCCGAGGATGTGTACGCCGAGCAGGCGGCGGGTCTTGGTGGAGAAGATCATCTTCATCATGCCGCTGTTCAGCCCCATGATGTGGCCGCGCGAGGTCTCGCGGAAACGTGCGATGCCGACCTCGTAGGGGATGCCGCGGGTGCGCACCTCTTCCTCGGTGAGGCCGGCGGTCGAGATCTCCGGCACGGAATAAATTCCGTAGGGAAAGAACTCCGGCGGCGCCATCGGCTCCATGCCGAGCGCATGGCAGGCCGCGACCCGGCCCTGCTCCATCGAGGTGGACGCAAGGCTCGGAAAGCCGATCACGTCACCGGCCGCGTAGATGTGCGGCGCGCTGGTCTGCAAGGTCACCGGATCAACCGAGATGCGGCCGCGATGATCGACAACAATACCGGCGGCTTCGAGATTCAGTCGATCGGTGGCGCCGACACGGCCCGCCGCGAACAGCAACATTTCTGTCGTGACGTGCCGTCCGTCGGACAAATGGGTGATGATGCTGCCCTGCGGCGTTTTTTCGATCGAGGTCACCTTCGAGCCGAGCCGCAGCGCGACATTGCGGTCGCGCAGTTCGTGCATGAACTCGTCGATCAATTCCTTGTCGATGAAATCGAGGAATGTCGGCCGCGGCTCGATCAGGGTGACGGGCACGTCGAGCGCGCTGAAGATGGTGGCATATTCGACGCCGATCACGCCGGCGCCGATCACGGCCAGGCTGCGCGGCAGTTTTGGCAGTTCGATGATCTCGTCGCTGTCGAGCACGCTGGTGCCGTCGAACGGCACATAGTCGGGGCGGAACGGCCGCGTGCCGCAGGCGATCAGGATGAAGGCTGATGACACCACCTTGGTCTCGCCGATCGGGCTCGTGATCTCGACCTCGTGCGGCGAGACGAGACGTGCTTCGCCATTGGCGGTCCGCACCAGATTGCGGCTGAACTGATGCTCGAGGACCTCGACCTCGTGGTCGAGCGTCTTCTGCAGCCGGGTCATCAAATCGCTCGCCGCGATGTCGTGCTTGACCCGGTAGGAGCGGCCGTAGAAGCCGCGCTCGCGCCAGCCGGACAGGTTCAGCACGGTCTCGCGCAGGGTCTTCGATGGAATGGTGCCGGTGTGGACGGAGACGCCGCCGACCCGCCGGCCCTTCTCCACCACCAGCACGGCCTTGCCGAGCTTGGCACATTGCACGGCGGCCCGGCGCCCCGATGGGCCCGAGCCGATCACCACCATGTCGTAATCGTACATCGGAAGACTTCCGAACCCCACAAGGCCAGCGGAAACCGACATGCAGCAATCGGGCCAAGGGAGCAATAAGGGAGCAACAAGGGAGCAAGAGGCGGCGAGTCCTACCTCGGAGGTAATCGCGCGGATGATGCCGATCTGAGATCATCGGGCGCAAATGAATTCGCGAAGGTGCGCCGATGCATCAAATCGTCACAAAGCAGATCGATTCGTCGCGCCGCTGGTGGGTGCTGGCCATTGTCGTGGCCGCCCAGTTCATGTTCGGCGTCGACGCCTTCGTGGTCAACGTCGCCATCCCCACCATCGCGGTCGATCTGCACGCCACGCCAGCGCAGATCGAATCCGTCATCGCGATCTACCTGATCGCCTATGCGACGCTGGTCGTCACCGGCGGCCGGCTCGGCGATATCCATGGCACCAAGAACGTGTTTCTCGCCGGCGTGCTTGGCTTCACCCTGACCTCGCTGTGGTGCGGGCTGGCGCAATCAGGCTTCGAGCTGATCATCGCGCGGCTGGCGCAGGGCGCCACCGCAGCAATGATGGTGCCGCAGGTGCTGGCGACGCTGCATCTCTTGTTCACAGATGACTCGCGCGGCCGCGCCTTCGGCATCTACGGCATCGTGCTCGGGCTCGCGGGCGCCGCCGGCTTCCTGCTCGGCGGGCTGCTGGTGACGATCGATCTTGCCGGCACCGGCTGGCGTTCGGTGTTCTTCGTCAACGTGCCCTGTGGCCTCGTCATCGCCGCTGCCGCGTGGCGCATCATGCCGTCGGTGCCGCGCCGGGCCGGGACAAGGCTCGACATCAAAGGCAGTCTCGTGCTGTTCGCGGGGCTGTTGTGCCTGATCGGGCCGCTGCTGTTCGGCCATGATGTCGGCTGGGCACCATGGCTGTGGGCCGTGATGGCGATCGGCGGCGTGATCCTCGCGGCATTCCCGAAGCTCGAGCACGCGGTTGCGCGTGCCGGCGGCATGCCGTTGATCGATCTGACGCTGCTGGCGGACGCGGCCTTCCTGCGCGGGCTCGGCGCCGCGTTCTTTTTCTTCGTCGCCAATCTGTCGTTCTATCTGGTCATGACGCTGTGCATGCAGCGAGGTCTGAAAATCCCGCCGCTCGCAGCCGGCATGGCCTTCATCCCGCTCGCACTCGCTTTCGTGGTGGCGTCGCGCCACAGCGGCGTGCGGGCGCGGCATCGCGGCACCAAGGTGTTGATCGAGGGCTGCGCGGTTCAGATCGCGGGCCTTATCGCGCTCGCGCTTGTTGCATTCTATGTCGACGCGCCGACACCGATCGAGCTCGCACTCACCATGATCATCTTCGGCTATGGCCAGGGGATGGTGATGGCGCCGCTGTCGGGCGCTGTGCTGTCGACGGTGAAGCCGGCCGCCGCCGGCTCCGCCTCGGGCATCTACGGCACCATCGCGCAGATCGGAAATGCGGCCGGAGTGGCCGCAATCGGTGCGGTGTTCTTCGCAGTTGAAGCGCTGCAATCGACGCGCGCAGGTTTCTTCGTCTCGCTCGTGCTGTTTGTGACGTTAATCGTGATCTGCGCCGTATTTCTGGCGTGGATGCGCCGCGCATCTGCACGAAGTTGAGGCATTGCGGTTAATACGTGCGGATTCCTGCGAGAATTCCCGCTTTTCGCGCCGATCGACAGCGCACGGTCTTTTCATTTTGCAGTGCAGCAACTATTTGGTTGGGTGAACGTTGAACGTCGCCTGCCAGGAGTTGCCGTGTCGCTTGCCAGAAATATCGATCTCTTGAGATATCTGCCCAAGGTGGATGGTCTGCGCCTTGGCGAGTTCGGCCGAAGCGCTGATGCGTCCAGCCCATTGGAAGAAGTCACGGGCTTCGGCGGCAATCCTGGCAATCTGCGCATGTTCGCGTTCGTGCCGGCGCAATTGCAGAAGCCGCGCGCGCTCGTCGTCGTGCTGCATGGTTGTGGCCAGACTGCGGCGGCCTACGACCTCGGCGCGGGATGGTCGACGCTCGCACGGCACTATGGCTTTGCGCTGTTGATGCCCGAGCAGCAGCGCGCCAACAACGGCAACACCTGCTTCAATTGGTTCAATCCGGAAGACACCGCGCGCGACAGCGGCGAGGCGCGTTCGATCCGCGAGATGATCGCGCACATGACTGAGGCGCACCGCATAGATCCCAAGCGCATCTTCATCACCGGTCTTTCCGCCGGTGGCGGCATGACGTCGGTGATGCTTGCGACCTATCCGGAAGTCTTCGCGGCCGGCGCGGTCATCGCCGGGCTTCCCTACGGCATCGCCTCGAACTTGCGCGAAGCGCTTGACGGCATGTTCCATTCACCGGCACGACCGGCGCGCGAGCTCGGCGATCTCGTGCGGAACGCCTCGAACCATCGCGGGCCCTGGCCGAAGATGTCGGTGTGGCACGGCAGCGCCGACCGCACCGTCAATCCCGGCAATGCCAACGAGATCGTCAAGCAGTGGCTCGACCTGCACGACCTGCCGGACGTACCGATGGCGGAGACCAATGTCGACGGCTATCCACGCCAGGCCTGGTGGAACAAGGATGGCGAGACGCTGGTCGAGTCCTTTGCCATCACCGACATGGCGCATGGCGCGCCGCTCGGCCTCGCCGACAATGATCAGCGCTACGGTGCGGAAGGTGCGTTCCTGATCGAAGCCGGCATTTCCTCGTCCTATCACATCGCAAAGTTCTTCGGGCTGACCGGCTGGATTCCGGGCGCGGTAAAAGCGAAGGCGGAGGCAAAGCCCGCCGTCGCGCCGACACCGAAGCTGTCGCCCGCGCCGCATCTCGCGCGCTCGATCCGCTCCGCGGTCGCCGAGGAGCCGACCGAGCCGAAGCCCGAGAAAGCCCGCGGCTTCGATCTCGGCGAGGTCATCACGCGCGCGCTGACGGCCGCGGGGTTGATGAAATAACTCTTCGTCGTCCCGGATCTGCGCTTACGCTTGTCCGGGACGACAGCTGAATTCGTGGCGACGCCGCAGCATCAACCCCGCCGAAGCTACGCCGTCTGATCGATCATCTCGATCGGCGTCACCGTCACCTCGCCGCCGGCGACTTTCCGCGTCATCTCCTGATAGTGCTTGAAGAAGTCGCGCGATTGCAGCGTTTTTTGCGCGGCATCATCCGCGACGCTGGCGAGGTGGAAATAGTGGCCGTCGTCGCGGTTCTTCAGGCAACGATAGCCGATCCGCCCTTTCAGCTCCGGATCGTTGTCGATCGCCTTGATGAAGCGGCCGATCTCCTGGTGCCAGGCCGCCGTCGTGCCGTTCTTGAATTCGTATCTGATCATGAAGTGCTTCATGTGACGCTCCCTGTTCGTCCTGTGCGCCATCATCTGCGGCTTGCGGGCGATCCTGCAAGTATGGACAAAATTGATAGTATGGACTTTTTCGCCGTCGGTCCTATCCTCGGCCGCAAGGCTCGGCTTGCGCATGGAGGAGACGACATGGCGAAGGCAAATGTGGTTCGCACCTGCCCGGTCGCGGCGTTTCAGAAAATGATCAGCGGCAAGTACAAGCTTCGCATCGTCTGGGACCTCAAGGACGGCCCGCGCCGCTATGGCGAGATCCGAAGCGGCCTGTTGCGCGGCACATTCGGCAGCGCCGAGATCACCCCGCGCGTGCTCAGCCGCGAATTGAAGGCGCTGACGCAAAGCGGCCTGATCGACCGCAAGGATTTTGGCGAGGTGCCGCCCAAGGTCGAGTATCGCCTGACCCGGAAGGGCAAGAGTTTTGTGCCGGTCGTCGCCGCGATCCGCGAATGGGGCGAGCGCAATCTCGATGAGACGGCGACGCTAGTGGACGCCGCCGAATAAACCTTACATCTCGCCGGTGATAAACGGATTGGTCATCCGCTCCTGGCCGATGCTCGAGCCCGCGCCGTGGCCGCAGATGAAGCCGACATCGTCGCCGAGCGGCAAGAGCTTGGTCTTGATCGAGTTGATCAGCGTCGCATGATTGCCGCCGGGCAGGTCGGTGCGGCCGACCGAACCAGCGAACAGCACGTCGCCGACATGGACAAAACGTAACTCCTTGTTGAAGAACACCACGCTGCCGGGCGAGTGGCCGGGGCAGTGAAAAATGTCGAACCGCAAGCCGCCGATCGACACGGTATCGCCTTCGTCGAGCCAGCGGTCGGGCGCAAAATTGCGTCCCCCCGTCATGCCGAAGCGCGCGCCGCTCTCGACCACGTTGTCGAGCAGGTACTTGTCCGCGAGATGCGGGCCCTCGATCGGCACGTTCAGTGCGTCGCGCAGCTCGGCTGCGCCGCCAACATGGTCGATATGGCCGTGAGTCAGCCAGATCTTCTCGACGGTGACGCCGGTCTGCTTGATCGCTTCGAGGATTTTCGGCACGTCCCCGCCGGGATCGATCACCACGGCCTTTTTGCCGGGCTCATCCCAGATGATGGTGCAGTTCTGCTCGAACAGCGTCACGGGAACGATGATTGCGCCAGCCTTGGCTTGCTGAGTTTCCTGGGCGTCGTTTTGCTCGCTCATGGCCTCACAATGCCGATTTTTGGCCTATGGCCAAGCAAAAGATTCGTGTCGGGGCCGGGGAACAGCCCGGCCTCCCGTCACACGGCCGTCCCAATTCGCCTGCTGATTTGAACCGGGACGTTCCTTCCGCGTTCTCTCGCGCGAGACGCAGATTTTGGGTGGGTTTTTCGGCATGGCACAGGGCGGCGAGAACTGGTGGCGCGACGGCATCTTCTATCAGATCTACCCGCGCTCCTTTCAGGACTCAGGCGGTGACGGCGTCGGCGATCTCGCCGGCATCCTCCAGCGGCTGCCCTATGTGAAATCGCTCGGCGTCGACGCGATCTGGCTGTCGCCGATCTTCCCCTCGCCGATGGCCGATTTCGGCTACGACATCTCGGACTATGCCGGCATCGAGCCCCTGTTCGGCACGATGGAAGACTTCGACGCGCTTATCGCGGCTGTCCATGACAACGGCCTGAAGCTGATCCTCGATCTCGTGCCGAACCACACCTCCGACCAGCATCCCTGGTTCGTCGAGAGCCGGTCCTCGCGGGACAACCCCAAACGCGACTGGTACATCTGGCGCGATCCCGGGCCCAATGGCAGTGCGCCGAACAACTGGCTGTCGGAGTTCGGCGGCAGCGCGTGGCAATTCGACGAGACGACGGGGCAATATTACTACCACGCCTTCCTTGCCCAGCAGCCGGATCTCAACTGGCGCAATCCGGCTGTTCGGGAGGCGATCTACGACGTGATGCGGTTCTGGCTCGAGAAAGGCGTCGACGGCTTTCGCGTCGACGTCATCTGGCACCTGATCAAGGACGCCGAATTCCGCGACAATCCGCCGAACCCGCATTACGTCGAGGGCCGGCCGCCCAACGAAGGAATCCTCACGCAATATTCCACCGACCAGCCGGAGGTGCATGACGTCATCGCCGAGATGCGCCGCGTCACCGATGCTTATCGCGCGCGCGTGCTGATCGGCGAGATCTATCTGCCGCTGCATCGGCTCATGGCTTACTACGGCAACGACCTCACCGGCGCACAGATGCCGTTCAACTTCGCGCTGCTCTCGACCTTCTGGAGCGCGCGCTCGATCGAGAAGATCATCGACGATTACGAGAAGGCGCTGCCGAAGGGCGCCTGGCCCAACTGGGTGCTGGGCAATCACGATCGCCCGCGCGTGGCGAGCCGAGTCGGGCCGGAGCAGGCTCGCGTTGCCGCGATGCTGCTGCTGACGCTGCGCGGCACGCCGACGCTGTATTACGGCGACGAGATCGGCATGCACCAGCTCGCGATTGCGCCGGAAGATGTGCGCGATCCCTTCGAGAAAAACGTCCCCGGCATCGGCGTCGGCCGCGACGGCTGCCGCACCCCGATGCAGTGGGATTCCTCGAACTTCGGCGGCTTCTCGGACGTCAGGCCGTGGCTGCCGCTGCCGGAGGATCACATCCATGAGAACGTCGTCAATCTCGAATCCGACACGCGCTCGATCCTCAGCCTGTACAAGCGGCTGATCGCGTTGCGGAAGGCCTGCCCGCCGCTGATCTCGGGCGACTATCATCCGATCGCGGCGCAGGGCGACCTCCTGATCTATCGCCGCGAGGCTGAGGACAGGGCGGTGATCGTCGCGCTCAATCTCGGCCCCGAGCCGATCGCCGTGACCACCAGCGCGATTCGCTTCGGCAGCGAGATCTTGCTGTCGACGCTGCTGGATCGCGAAGGTGAAAGGCTCGAAGGCGTGCTCGACTTGCGCGGCAATGAGGGCGTGATAGTCGTGCCGCCTTCCTAACCGTCGTCCCGGCGAAGGCCGGGACCCATACCGCGTGATCTCACGGTGACGCGCGGTGTGTGTACCGCGGACAGGCTTTCTCGCTACCAGTCTTCGCCAAACTATTCCCTGTGGGTATGGGTCCCGGCCTTCGCCGGGACGACAGCGGAGAATAGGGCCGCAGCTCGTCTCTATCGAAGGTGTGCGCGCTTCCTGGAATCGGCTAAACTCCCCCCCATGGACAACCCCGCCCGCACCATCGCCCTCGTGCCGCCGCCGGATCGTCGCCAGTCGGAGACTGCGCTGGCGGTCGCGCGTGGCACGGCGCGGCTGCTGCGCTCGCTCGGCTTTTCCTGCATCAGCGAATTGCCGCTGCCGTCAGGGCGGCGCGCCGATCTCGTGGCACTGAACGAACGCGGCGAGATCTGGATCGTCGAGATCAAGTCATCGGTCGAGGATCTGCGGGCCGATCAGAAATGGCACGAATATCGTGCCCATTGCGACCGGCTGTTCTTCGCCTTCACGCAGGATCTGCCTTGCGAGATTTTTCCGCAAGACACCGGCCTGATCATCGCCGATGCCTATGGCGCGCATCTGCATTGCGAGGCGCCCGAGCACAAGATCGCTGCTGCCACGCGCAAGCAGATGACCGTGCGTTTTGGGATGGCGGCAGCGCTGCGGATCAACCGGCTGGTCGATCCGCAGGGGCACGCGGAGTTTTGGGAATAGCGCCAAAGCGCTGTAATTCTTTCCCCGTCATCCTGAGGTGCGAGGCTTGCGATGCGATCGCATCGCAAGCGGAGCCTCGAGGATGAACGGCCGGGATGCAGCCGGGCCATCGTCCTTCGAGGCTCGCCTTGCTTTGCAAGGCGAGCACCTCAGGATGACGGCGAAACAGGAGTGGGTGCCGAGAATTACCTTGGCGCGCGCTTCGCCAAAATGCGCTGCAAGGTACGGCGGTGCATGTTGAGCCTCCGCGCGGTCTCCGAGACGTTGCGGTTGCACATCTCGTAGATGCGCTGGATGTGTTCCCAGCGCACGCGATCGGCCGACATCGGGTTCGCCGGCAGCTCGGACTTGTCCGCGCCGGTCGACAGCAGTGCGGCGACGACGTCGTCGGCATCCGCGGGCTTCGAGAGATAGTCGATCGCGCCCATCTTCACCGCGGTGACGGCGGTGGCGATGTTGCCATAGCCGGTCAGCACGATCGCGCGGGCCTCAGGGCGCTTCTTCTTCAGCGCCGAGACCACGTCGAGGCCGTTGCCGTCGCCGAGCCGCAAGTCGACGACTGCGAAAGCCGGTGCGGACTTGCCGATCTGTGCAAGACCATCCGAAACGGTGTCACACGATGTCACCGCAAAACCGCGCGTTTCCATGGCGCGCGACAAGCGCTCCAGAAACGGCTTGTCGTCCTCCACGATGAGAAGCGAGCGGTCGGCCTGTTCGTTCAGTTCGGCGATGGCGTTCAAGGTTTTGTCCTCTCTGCAGCACATCTGCATATGGCGTCGCAATCGGGCGGTGCCAAGGCCGCCAATAGTCGATCGGGCCTCACGTGCGACGCAAGGTCGCGGTCTATCCTATTGTTTCTTCGAAGGTCTCGATAGCCTCAAAACGCTCCCGCGGCCACGCGATCTGTACCACTGCACCGTGGTCCGGAAAGGTTCGATTGGTAAACGAGACCTTGGCGCCGGTGCGTTCCAGCAGGGTGCGTGCGATGAACACGCCAAGTCCGAGACCGCCGCCTTCATCCTGGGTGCGCCGCCGCGAGAGGTAAGGCTCGCCGATCCGGTTCAGGAGATCGGGCGGAATTCCCGGGCCGTCGTCGGAGATCACGATCTCGATGGTGTCGTTGTTCCACCACGCGTTCACCTCGACTGTGGTGTGGGCGAAATCGACGGCGTTCTCGACGATGTTGCCGACGCCGTAGAGGATCGCAGGATTGCGCGAGCCGACCGGCTCGGCCGCAGCAGCGATCGCGATCCGGACCTTGATGTCGATGCCGAAGTCGCGGTGTGGCGCCACCACCTCCTCGATCAGCTCGGACAGCTTCATGCGGTCGAACGGCGCGCCGCTGGACGAGAGCTGCGTGATCTTGCTCAGGATGTCGCGGCAGCGCTGTGTCTGCTCGCGCAGGGTTTTCAGATCGGCAGCGAAAACCGGGTCTTTCACCGTCTTTTCCAGTTCGCGCGAGATCAGGAAGATGGTCGCAAGCGGTGTGCCGAGCTCGTGCGCGGCCGCGGCGGCCAACCCGTCGAGCTGAGTCAAATGCTGCTCGCGCGTCAGCACCAGCTCGGTCGCGGCCAAAGCGTCGGCAAGCTTTCGCGCCTCCTCGGTGACCTGGAAGGAATAGAGGCTGGTGACGCCGATCGCGAGCACGATCGAGAGCCAGACGCCGACGAGATAGATCGGCGGCAGCACCACCGGATCGTCCGAGTCCCAAGGCAGCGGCAGGTGAAAGAAGAACAGGATCGAGGCGCAGGCAACCGCAAGCAGGCCGATCCCGAAGGTCAGCCGGGCCGGCAGCGCGGTGGCCGAGATCAGCACCGGGGCGAGAAACAGGAACGAGAACGGGTTCTGCAATCCGCCGGTGAAGAACAGCAGCCCGGCCAGTTCCACGATGTTCAGCGCCAGCAGCCCGGCCGCGTGGATCGGCTCGAGCCGCTGCATCGGGTTGGCCACGGTTTGCAGCGCCAGATTGAGCGCCGCCGACAGGCCGATGATGCTGACGCAGGGGACGATCGCGACGTCGAACTCCAGCCCCTGCGCCACGATGAAGATCGCGGCGAGCTGGCCCAGCACCGCGAGCCAGCGCAGCCGCAGGATCGTGTCCAGGCGGATGTGTCGCTGCGAGGGACGGAAGTCGGAAGCGGCAGTCTCGGTCATCTCAACCAATCTAGCGGTGCGTGCGTCTGATCACAAACACGCTGGCTCACAGTTTCAGTCTGGTCACAAGTCTCTTACATCAAGTCTTGCTACTTCAGGTCTTGCGCTCCACCGCGCAATGGCGGAAGAACGCCTCTAGCATGACTGAGAACGACAATGCTTCAAGTCGGCCGACTGTCGCGGATAGCGCTTCCTCTGCGGCAATAGAGGTCGATCGCCTCGTCAAGGTCTACAAGCAGATCCGCGCGGTCGACGGCATCTCCTTCTCGCTTCGTCGCGGCAGTATCACCGGGCTTCTGGGTGGCAACGGCGCCGGCAAGACCACCACGATCGCGATGATCATGGGGCTGGTGCTGCCAACCTCCGGCCGCGTGCGCGTGCTCGGGCACCGGATGCCGGAAGAGAGCGCGGCAGTGCTGGGACGAATGAACTTCGAGAGCCCCTATGTCGACATGCCGATGCGGCTCACAGTGCGGCAAAACCTCACCATCTTCGGCAAGCTCTATGCGGTGAAGCACCTCGCCGACCGCATCGCAACGCTGGCCGACGATCTCGACCTCACCGAATTTATCGACCGCGCCAACGGCAAGCTCTCCGCCGGGCAGAAGACCCGCGTCGCGCTGGCCAAAGCGCTGATCAACCAGCCGGAGCTGTTGCTGCTGGACGAGCCGACCGCCTCGCTCGACCCCGACACCGCCGATTGGGTGCGGGCGCATCTGGAGGCCTATCGCAAGGCGCACAACGCCACCATCCTGCTGGCGTCGCACAATATGCTCGAGGTCGAGCGGCTCTGCGACCGCGTCATCATCATGAAGCGCGGCCGCATCGAGGACGATGACACGCCCGACGCCATCATGGCCCGCTACAACCGCTCCACGCTGGAAGAGGTGTTCCTGGACGTCGCGCGCGGCCGGGTGAACGGTGTTCAGGAGGCCGGGCGATGAGCGACTTCGCCCTCCATCGCGGCCTGTCCTTGCAGCGCATCGGCGCGATGATCCTGCGCTATTGGTATCTGTTGATGTCGTCCTGGCCCCGGCTGCTCGAGCTGTTGTACTGGCCGGCGCTCCAGATCATCACCTGGGGCTTCCTCCAGCTCTACATCGCGCAGAATGCCAATTTCTTTGCGCGCGCCGGCGGCACGCTGATCGGCGCCGTCATCCTCTGGGACATCCTGTTCCGTGGCCAGCTCGGCTTCTCCATCTCGTTCCTGGAAGAGATGTGGGCGCGCAATCTCGGTAACCTCATGATGAGCCCGCTGAAGCCGATCGAGTTTCTGCTGTCGCTCACTGTGATGAGCCTGATCCGGCTCGCGATCGGCGTCATCCCGATGACGCTGCTCGCGCTGTTCCTGTTTCACTTCAATTTTTACAGCCTCGGCCTGCCGCTGATCGCGTTCTTCTGCAATCTGATCTTCACGAGCTGGTCGGTGGGCATCTTCGTCTCTGGCCTGGTGTTGCGAAACGGGCTGGGCGCAGAGAGCATCGTCTGGACCTTGATGTTCGCGATCATGCCGCTTGCCTGCATCTACTATCCGGTCAGCGTGCTGCCGGTCTGGCTGCAATATGTCGCCTGGGCGCTGCCACCGACTTACGTGTTCGAAGGGATGCGCGCGCTCCTGATCGAGCAAACCTTCCGGATCGATCTGATGCTGGAAGCATTAGCCATCAACGTCGTGCTGCTGGTTGCATCATTTGGGGCATTCCTTGCCCTTTTGCGCAGCGCCAGGGAGCACGGCTCGCTGCTGTCGAGCGGCGAATAGCTTCACTTTCCCGTGGATTCAGGCTGGTTTAACCGTCTCCGCTACGTAGATGTACGGAACCATGCATTGACGCAATATTACGCATTCGGCAGTATGCTGCGATGCGAAGAAGGATTTGATCATGCCTATTGGTGAGTTTGGCGGCGCACCGCCCCTGGCGAGTGAAGGCAGTCCGGTCCTGACCACGCCGATGTACTGGATGTACGAGATGGCGCAGGCCTCTCTCAATCCGGCGCGCGCCGTCACTGACGCAACCAAGCTGCTGTTTCAGAATCCCCTGAATCCGTGGGCGCGCACCGAGGTCGGCAAGTCGGTCGCTGCTGCCTGCGAATTGTTCGAGCGCACCACGCGCCGCTACGGCAAGCCGGAATGGGGTCTCAACGACACCGAGGTCAACGGCATCCGCGTCCCCGTCGAGGTGCGCCCGGTCTGGGAAAAGCCGTTCTGCAAGCTGCTCTACTTCGATCGCAAATTCACCCGTCCGCTACGCAGCCCGCAGCCCCGCGTGCTGATCGTCGCTCCGATGTCCGGACACTATGCGACGCTGCTCCGCGGCACGGTCGAGGCCTTCCTGCCGTCGCATGAGGTCTACATCACCGATTGGGCCGACGCCCGCATGGTGCCCTTGAGCGAGGGCCGCTTCGATCTCGACGACTACATCGACTACGTCATCGAGATGCTGCACGTGCTGGGCGGCAACACCCATGTGCTGGCGGTGTGCCAGCCCTCCGTGCCTGTCGTCGCCGCTGTCTCGATCATGGAAGCGCGGCGCGATCCCTTCGTACCGACCTCGATGACGCTGATGGGCGGCCCGATCGACACCCGCCGCAATCCGACCTCGGTCAATAACCTCGCCCAGGAGCGCGGCATCGACTGGTTCCGCAACAACGTCATCACCAAGGTGCCGTTCCCGCATCCGGGCATGATGCGCGACGTCTATCCGGGCTTCCTGCAGCTGAACGGCTTCATCAGCATGAATCTCGACCGGCACATGGACGCCCACAAGCGGCTGTTCGCCAATCTGGTGAAGGGCGACGGCGACCTCGTCGACAAGCACCGTGACTTCTATGACGAATATCTCGCGGTGATGGATCTCTCCGCCGAGTATTATCTGCAAACCGTCGACACCGTGTTCGTGAAGCACGCGCTGCCGAAGGGCGAGATGACCCATCGTGGAACTCGCGTCGATCCCTCGAAGGTCACGCGCGTCGCGTTGATGACGGTCGAAGGCGAGAACGACGACATCTCCGGCCTCGGTCAGACCGAAGCAACGCACACATTGTGCAACTCGATCCCCGATCATCGCCGCGTTCATTACGTCCAGAAGGGCGTCGGACATTACGGCGTGTTCAATGGCTCGCGTTTCAAGTCGGAAATCGTGCCGCGGATTCATGATTTCATGGTCTCGGCCGCGAATCCGAATGCAACGCAGGCTCTTGCAGCCGAATAGAGCGTTTTCGAGCGAAGTGGCGACCAGTTCGCGCAAAGAAAGCGCGTCAAAATAGGAATCCAGAGCCGTTCCGATTTCATCGGAACGGCTCTGGGCGCGTTTTCGGCTTTCCCGTCGAAAATTCGGGCCCTGCCGGAGCCTCCGGCACGGCCCGGTTCCCGCCAGATTCGCGGTATTTAGGTAGCTTTATAGGAGTGAGTCCCTCCTCACCCCTTGGGGGTGCCGCATGCGTCCAGCGGGGGCGAAAAAACGGGGTTCCAACCCCAGTCTGTAGGGTCTCCCGGACGTCAGACCCCTGTATATTGGGCAAATGATTTGTTTTTGCGCCGAGCGCTTTCCCTGGCGGCGGTTATGGCAGAATCCGGGCGAACTCCTGCTCCCCGGACTGACAGACATGGCCACTCGCGCGCTCCTCTATCGTCGGCCCCACGAACCAAAGACCCTCGTCATCACCCATGGATCGCAGTTTTTTGCGATCCGGCTGCGCCGGCACAGACGCGCGCGCCGCTACACGCTCCGAATTCATCCGAGTGATCGCGAAGCGATCCTCACCATGCCGCCGCGCGGCACGCTCGCCGAGGCAAAAGACTTCGCGCAGCGTCACGGCGCGTGGATCGCAGCTCGTCTCGGCCGTTTGCCGAAGGCCGCGCCGTTCCAGCCTGGCACAGTGATACCGCTCCGCGGCGTTGCCCATCGCATCGTTCATCGCACAGGCCAGCGCGGCACGGTGTGGACGGAGATGCGCGATAGCGGTGAACGCATTCTCTGCGTCGCCGGCGGCGTCGAGCATGCCGACCGCCGAGTCCACGACTTCCTCAAGCGCGAGGCGCGCAGCGATCTCCAGCGTTCGACCGAAGCCTATGCTGCCGAGCTCGGTGTCAGGGTCAAGCGGCTCTCGATCCGCGATCAGTCCAGCCGCTGGGGCTCCTGCACCTCGGCGGGCTCGCTGTCGTTCTCCTGGCGCCTGATCCTCGCGCCGCCCTTCGTGCTCGACTATCTCGCCGCCCACGAGGTCGCCCATCTCGTCGAGATGAACCACTCGGCGCGGTTCTGGCGCGTGTGCGGAAAGGCCTGTCCGTCGATGGAGCGCGCCAAGAAGTGGCTCGATACGTACGGCAACGATCTGCACCGCTACGGGGTCGAGGATTAAGCCCTCGCTGTTGCAGTTTTGGAAGCTGTCATCGCCCGCCTTGTGCGCACTTGCGCACTGGAGCGGGCGATCCAGTATTCTGAGGCGATTTCTGCGCGTCTCGCGCCACGACCACTGACCCGCGGTATCAATTCATCTCTCGGATCAAGTGCTGAAATCCGCGCTTGTCCCCGGCTGCGTGCGTGACGCGAGATAGGACGATTGCCGTTGCGCGGTGGCTTTTTGGCCCTCGGCCAGCATCAACTGAAACGCTGCGTCGAGTTGCTCGCGGCTATAAGTCACGGCACTGCTTTCATGCGGTGTCCATTGGGATTGCGTGATCGCGGTGGGAGCCTTTTCGACGGTGCCACCAAGCAGCTCGGCGTACGTGTCGGCTCGCCATTGCGCCAGGTCCGGTCCACTCAGACCGGGGGAATCCTGGAGATTGCCGATCTTGGCGGCCGCCTCGTTGGTCATCGTCGAGGACCCGCCATTGTACAGAGTGGCGACCACCTTGCCGTTAACTTTCACCTGAGCATAGGTGTTCTCAGGTGCATCGTCCGAGACGAACGATTGAGTTGCACTCGCGCCGTGGGTCGTCAGCCAGTTCGTTGCCATCAGGTCGCGCAGGACCGGATTATCCGCTGCCGATATTGGCTTGGCACCCTGCAGCGGCTTGAGTTGGGAGACGTCAATTCCGGGGCCGCTGGTCGCTGTGTCGGTGGCAGCCGACGCCTCTGATTGGACATCCGATGTCGATGTCGCATTTGAACTGGACGTTAATGCAGGGCGTAGATAAGCCGACGCCGCATTGTATAGGCCTGAGATCATGGAACGCTCCTTGGCACGAAACGCGCTTTTTCAGCACTCAACCTAAGAGAGCAAATCCCGGGCCGATGTCGGGGGCTTGAAGAGACTCGCGTTTTAGCTTTCAGGGATGCCCCGGCCCGGTAGATCTTGCCGTCTTGGGCAGGACTTGCCCCTCCGCGAGCCGCGGATCGCAAGCGCGCCGTATCGCGCGAGATGCTCCGAGCGCATCCCTTGCAGCCGCATTCGTTCCGCAAATCGCAAAATCCGGTGCTGCCGACGCGCCTTGCGCGACAGCGACCGAATGACCCGATGCGTCAATGACTTCGCAGAATCCACCCAGCATCACGCCGGGAGTCAGCGGCTACTGTGCATGGGGTTGTTTTCGACATTTTTGTTTTGAGGCCACCGGGACCTCAGGCCGAATCTATCGATTTCTGCCAAACAGCCGGTCCATCAACCAGCCATCGAGCCCTGCCGCCGCTTCCGGCCGCGCATTGGCGCGCGTCGGGGGCGGGCGATAGCCGCCATTGTTGGCCGGCGCTGAAGCTGCCGATGTCGGCGGCGACACCTGCGACGCGGCCTGTGCGAGGTTCGAGAGGCCCCAGCCACCTTGCGAGCTCGGCAGGTTCGCGACCTGCACGCCCTCGTGCGCCGTCTTCATGAAGCGGGACCAGACTTCGACCGGCAGGCCGCCGCCGGTTGCTTTCCTGGTCGGCGAGTTGTCGTCATTGCCGAGCCAGACGCCGGTGACGAGCTTGGCGGTGTAGCCGATGAACCAGGCGTCGCGGTAATCCTGGCTGGTGCCGGTCTTGCCGGCCGCCGGCCAGCCCGGGATCTCCGCCTTCTTGGCGGTGCCGGAGATCAAGGTCTCCCGCATCATCGTATTCATCATCGCCACATAGCGCGGCTCGATCACCTGGTTGTGCTCGTCCGCCTGGCGCATGTAGAGCAGCTTGCCGTCCATCGTCTTGATCCGCGTCACCACATGCGGCGCGACGGCAAAGCCGCCATTGGCGAACGGCGCATAGGCCCCGACCAGCTCGACGACCGAGACCTCGGAGGTGCCGAGCGCGATCGAGGCGTTGGGCTCGAGCTTTGAGGAGATGCCGAGCCGGTGCGCGGTGCGCACCACATTCTTGGGTCCGACCTCGAGGCCGAGGCGAATGGCCACCGTGTTGAGCGACATCGCGAGCGCCTGGGTCAGCGTCACCGCGCCGAAATATTCATGGGTGTAGTTCTCGGGCTTCCAGCCCTTGACCTCGATCGGCGCGTCCTGGCGCACGGTGTCAGGCGTCAGCCCCTGCTCGAGCGCGGTCAGATAGACGAACGGCTTGAACGAGGAGCCCGGCTGGCGCTTGGCAGTCACCGCGCGGTTATATTGGCTCTCGGCATAGTTCCGCCCGCCCACCATGGCCCGCACGGCGCCGTCCGGCGTCATCGCCACCAGCGCGCCCTGGCTGACATTGAACTTCACGCTCTTGGCCGCGAGCTCGTCGATGATGGCGGCTTCCGCCACGCTCTGAAGCTTTGGATCGATCGTGGTCTCGACCGTGATGCTCTGGTCGATCTGGCCGACGAGGTCGTCCAGCACCTCGCCGATCCAGTCGGCGACGTAGTTGACGGTACCGGCGCCGACCGGCTTCACATTGTAGGAGGGATGGCCGATCGAGGCCTGCGCCTGCGCGTCGGTGATGAACTTTGCATCCGCCATCGCCGCGAGCACGATTAGGGCGCGCTGCTCGGCACCTTCGGGGTTGCGGTTCGGCGCGAGCCGCGAGGGCGATTTGACGAGGCCGGCGAGCATCGCGGCTTCGGGAATCGTGACGTTCTTCGCCGACTTGCCGAAATAGCGTTGCGCCGCAGCTTCCACGCCATAGGCGCCCGAGCCGAAATAGACGCGGTTGAGATAGAGCTCCAGAATCTCGTTCTTGGAATGCTTGCGCTCCAGCCAGATCGCGAGCTCCGCCTCCTGGAGCTTGCGCTGCATGGTGCGCTCCTGGGTCAGGAACAGGTTTTTGGCGAGCTGCTGCGTCAGCGTCGAGCCGCCCTGCGACACGCCGCGATGGAGCACGTTCGTCACGGCTGCGCGCAGAATGCCGATGGGGTCGATGCCGAAATGCGAATAGAAGCGGCGATCCTCGATGGCGATGAACGCCTTCGGCAGATAGGGCGGCAGATCCTTCAGCGATACGTTAGCGCCGGCCATCTCGCCGCGTTGTGCCAGCATGCTGCCGTCCATGCCGACGATCTGGATCGTCGGCGGACGTTTGGGAATTTCCAGCGACTGGATCGGCGGCAGATGGGCGCCGACCCAGACCACGATTCCGATCACGGCAATCACGCCCCACAGGCTCAGCACCGCGCCCCAGTAGACCAGGCGGCCGAGGCCCGCGCTGATGCGCGACTTCGATCGGCGCTTGGCGCCGCTGCGGCCGGCTTGCGCCTTGCGCTCACGCGGCGGCTCGTCGCCGGGATCCTCGCTTTTGCGCTTGGCAGATGATTTTGCAGATTTTTTCGGCTTGTCGCCGGCGTTGGGAACGCGGTCCGCCGCGGTCAGGCGCAAATCGGCGAGCGCTGCGGGCAAGCCGAACAGCGGCTCTTTCCGCCCACCCTTTTTCTTTCCCCACGCCATACGCAAAACGCCCGGTCAGCCCGCCCCGCCGCACGCTAGCGGTGGCTGTTTAAGGCCCAGTTACGCAAAACTTAACGCGCGATTAGGAGGTGCGGCATTCGTCCGCCGCAGTTCCGCTAGCCTGGTGATGGAGCTAGGATTGTCGGCAGAAAAGAAGAGGGAACTCGCATGGGCCACATCGATCCGACCAAGGAAATCTTCGCGCAATTCCGGGAGAACGACCGCCCGGGCCCGATCCACATGCTCAATCTGGTACGGCTGCGCAAGGAGGCGGCCTATCCGGACGGCCGGAAAGCAAGCGGCGCGGAAGCCTACGCGGCCTATGGCCGCGAGAGCGGCCCGGTGTTCGAACGCCTCGGCGGCCGCATCGTCTGGCAAGGCAGGTTCGAGCTGATGCTGATCGGCCCCGAGGCCGAGCGCTGGGACCACTGCTTCATCGCCGAATACCCAAGCGTCGCCGCCTTCGTCGAGATGATCCGCGACCCCGTCTATCGCGAAGCGGTGAAGCATCGCCAGGCCGCTGTGGAGGATTCGCGGTTGATCCGGCACGCGGTGCTGCCGGTTGGGAAGAATTTTGGCGAGATACCGGAGTAGATGCCTATCGGCAATCTCTCTCCGTCATCCTGAGGTGCGAGCTCTGGCGAGCCTCGAAGGATGTGCGGCCCCCAATGCGTCTCCACGGTCACCAGCCGGGCCGTCGCCCTTCGAGGGCCGCTGAAGAAGCGGCCACCTTAGGGTGACGGTGATGGATTGGGCGCGTGGCCAATTTGCGCAGTGAAGCTAAAAAAATCGACGGCCGTAAGGCCGCCGATTGCAGTTCAGAGTACAAATAACGGCTAACCCGCCGGACCCGCATCCTCCATGATCGGGCCGAACAGCTCCCAGCGCTCGCCGTTGAACTTCATCATCTGCATCTGCTTGTTGACGCGATAATCGTTCGGCCCGGTGTTGATCTTGATACCGGGCAGCGCGAAGCTCGGAGTGAAGTCTTTGATGTTGGCCACCTGCTTCATGACGTTCTCGCGCGTCAGGTCGTCGCCGCACTGTTTCAGCACCTGGACCAGGAGCTCGGCCACCGAATAGGCGTAGGTGTTGACGGTGTTGAGCTTGTCGCCTTCGGGGAAATACTTGTCCATGAATGCGAAGAACGCCTTCACGCCCGGGTCGTCCTTCCACTGCGGATCGCCCGGCTCCTTGCCGTACTGCGTCGAGATGATGCCTTTGGAGATGTCGAGGCCGGCGGGCTTCAGCGTCGCCGAGATCGGGCTCGCATTGATGTCGACGATGTGCACCGGCGTCCAGCCGAGATCGGCGAGCTTCTTGATCGCCTGTGCCGCGAATTTTGGCGTCGAAGCATCAAAGAACACGTCGACGCCCATCGACTTCAACTTGACGACCTGCGAGTCCACCGTCGGATCGGTAACCTCGTAGGACAGCTCGCCGACGATCATGCTGGCGGCCTTGTCGCCGAGCCCGCTCTTGAGGCCCGCGAGATAGTCGCGGCCCATGTCGTCGTTCTGGTAGAGCACGCCGATCTTGGCATTGGGGTGATTGGCGAGAACGTATTTTGCGTAGATGCGTCCCTCGGACACGTAGTTCGGATTGTAGGCGATGGTCCAGGGATAGTTCTGCGGATCGTTGAAGCGCGCGGCACCGGTGGAGGCAAGGAGCTGCGGCACCTTCTTGCCGTTGAGATATTTTTGCACGGCGGCGTTGGCCGCGGTCCCGATGAGCTGGAAGGTGAAGAGCACCTCGTCGCCTTCGACCAGCTTGCGCACCTGCTCGACCGTCTTCGGCGGCGAGTAGGCGTCGTCATACTGGATCAAATTGATCTTGCGGCCGTTGATGCCGCCCTGATCGTTGATCATCTTGAAGTAGGCGGCCTGGGTCTTGCCGATATTGGCGTAGACGGAGTAGGCGCCGGAGAACGGCACAGTCTGGCCGATCTTGATCTCGGTGTCGCTCGCGCCGGTGTCGTATTTTTTCTGTGCGAGGGCTTGCGATGCCGAGAGGGCGAACGCGAGAACGGCCGTCGCGGCCAAATAGGGAATGCGATAGGTCATCGTGGGATCTTCCTCCTGGCGGAATTATCTGCCGATGGTCTATTTCCGCCGTTCAGGCGGCCGCCATCGCTGCCAGGAGTGTGGAGGAAGCCTTTGCGCCGCGCAAGGATCGCGATGGCGCACCAATACGACCTAAGCGAGATAAAGCACGGCCAGCGCCGCTGCCGCCGGCAGCGCCTGCACGATCAGGATGCGCGTGCTGACTGTTGCCGCACCGTAAACGCCGGCCACGATCACGCAGATCAGGAAGAATGCCTTGATCTGGAATGCGAAGGCCGGGTTGCCGTGCACGAGGCCCCAGACCAGGCCCGCGACCAGAAAACCGTTATAGAGCCCCTGATTGGCCGCCAGCACTTTTGTGATCTCGGCCTTCTCCGGCGTCTGATGAAAAACCTTCAAGCCCTGCGGCTTGTCCCAGAGAAACATCTCGAGGATCAGGAAGTAAGCGTGCAATGCGGCAACCAGCGCCACCAGGACATTGGCGATCAGGATCAAGTTGAGCTCCCCCAAAAGCGTCAGCTTTCGGGTGGACGGTAGCACGTCCGGTGTGGCACGTGCGATACGTGTTCCCGTGCAATGGTGTCGCAATGGCTAGTCGATCAACGCGCCTACCCGAAAGTTTTGGTCTCGATCGCCTGGTGACGCCGATCGGGATCGCGTTGCTCGTCATCGATGCCGAGGGCGCGCTGCGCGCGCTCGACTGGGAGGATTACGAGCACCGCATGCGCGAGCTGCTGCGCCTGCATTATGGCGCGGTGGCTCTGAGTGACCATCATGCGCCCGCAAGCATGCGGGCCGCGCTGTCGGGCTATTTCGACGGTGATCTCGCCCAGCTTTCAGCGATCGCATGGCGTATCGCCGGCACGTCGTTTCAGCAGAAGGTCTGGACCGCGCTTGCGCAGATCCCCGCCGGCACCACGATGAGCTACGGCGCGCTCGCCGCAAAGATCGACATGCCCAAGGCCATTCGCGCCGTCGGCCATGCCAACGGCTCCAACCCGATCAGCGTGGTGCTACCCTGTCACCGCCTGATCGGCGCAAATGGTTCGCTGGTGAAATACGGCGGCGGACTGGAGCGCAAGCGCTGGCTGCTGCGGCATGAGGGGGTGGAGATTTGATGGCGTCGCGCACTCCAATCTCTCCCCTCGTCATTCCGGGGCGCCGCGCAGCGGCGAGCTATGATGCGCAATTGCGCATCTGAGAATCCATCGTGCCGCCAGTAACGCAGATAAATGGATTCCGGGCTCGCGCTACGCGCGCCCCGGAATGACGGACTACGCCGCCGGCTGAACCGCCTTCTCGCCAGCCATCACATGGGTCAGCGCGCTCTTGATCGCGGCCTGGCGGGTCGGCGCGTTGATCTGCGCGCCGAGGAGGTCGGTGACGTAGAACACGTCGCGGGCGCGCTCGCCGAAGGTCGCGACATGGGCCGATGCGATGTTGAGGTTGAGTTTCGAAATCGCCGTGGTCAGCTCATAGAGCAGGCCGGGTCGGTCGAGGCCGGACACCTCGATCACGGTGTAGCGGTCGGACCACTGGTTGTTGATGGTCACTTCCGGCTCGATCACGAACGGCCGCGCCTTGCTGCGCACGGTGCGCCGCGCTACCACTTCCGGCAAGCGCAGCTTGCCTTCCAGCACGTCCTCAATCATCTCGCCGATCCGGGTGGCGCGCCGGCCCTCGTCCTCGTCGCGGTCGTATTCCCTCGAGATCGAGATCGTGTCGAGCGCGCGGCCGTCGGTCGTGGTGTAGATCTGCGCATCGACGATGTTGGCGCCGGCCGACGCACAGGCACCAGCGATGATCGAGAGCAACCACGGATGGTCGGCGGCAAAGATCGTCAACTCGGTGACGCCGCGCACCTCATCAAAGCCGACATTGATTGCGAGCTTGTGGCCGGCCTGCTCGCTGGAACGGACGAAACGGGCGTGCCGGATCTTTCGCGGCAGCTCGACCTTGAGCCAGTAGGCCGGATAGTGCCGGCCGATATAGGCGTCGAGCTCGTCGCTCGGCCATTCGGCGAAGGCCATGCGGAATTCGGCGTGCGCGGCCACGAGGCGCTTTCCCCGGTCGACTTCCGAGAAGCCGCCGGTCAGCACCGGCTCTGTCTCATAATAGAGAGAGCGCAAAAGCTGCGCCTTCCAGCCGTTCCAGACGCCGGGACCGACGCCGCGGATGTCGGCAGTGGTGAGGATCGTCAGCAGCTTCATCTGCTCGACCGACTGCACCACGGCAGCGAAATTCTCGATGGTCTTGCGGTCGGAGAGGTCGCGCGACTGCGCGACCGTGGACATCGTCAGATGCTCCTCGATCAGCCAGGCCACGAGTTCGGTGTCGGCCGGACTGAAGCCGAGCCGCGGGCAGAGCCGGCGCGCCACCTTGGCGCCGGCGATCGAGTGATCCTCCGGCCGGCCCTTGGCGATGTCGTGCAGCAGCGTCACGATGTAGATCACGGAGCGATGCTCGGGCCGGATCTTGCGCATCAGGTCGCTGGCCAGCGTGAACTCCTCGAGGCCGCCACGCTCGATGTCCTGCAAGAATCCGACGCAGCGGATCAGATGCTCGTCGACGGTGTAGTGATGATACATGTTGAACTGCATCATCGAGACAATCTTGCCGAAGGCGCGGATGAAGTGGCCGAGAACGCCGGTCTCGTTCATCCTGCGCAGCACGATCTCCGCGTTGTCGGAGGTCAGGATCTCCATGAACAGCCGGTTGGCCTCGGGATTCTCGCGCAAGCTCGCATTGATCAGGCCGAGCGAGCGCGTCACGTCGCGCATCGCATCCGGATGGAAGGCGAGGTTGTTCTTCTGCGCCAGGCGGAAGATGCGGATCAGATTGACCGGATCGTGCTTGAAGACGTCGGGCGCGGCGACATTGATGCGGTTGTTGTCGACGATGAAGTCGTCGCTGTCGGGCACGCGCCGCTTCACGGGGGTGGGGCGCAGCCGCGCCATCATCCGGCTCAAGACCGGTGCGGGCTTGGCCTGCTGGTCCTCGAGCTTGGCGCAGAGGATGGCAGTGAGGTTGCCGACTTCCTTGGCAACCAGGAAGTAGTGCTTCATGAAGCGCTCGACGTCCTGCATGCCGGGATGCGAGGTGTAGCCGAGCCGGACCGCGATCTCGCGCTGGAGGTCGAACGACAGGCGCTCTTCGGCGCGGCCAGAGTAGAAATGCAGATTGCAGCGCACCGACCAGAGGAAATCGGCGCAGCGGCGGAAGGTGCGATACTCCTGCGCGTCGAACACGCCGCGCTCGACCAGTTCGTCGGTGTCGCGCACGCGGTAGACGTATTTGGCGATCCAGAACAGCGTGTGCAGGTCGCGCAAGGCGCCCTTGCCGTCCTTGACGTTGGGTTCGACGAGATAGCGCGACTGGCCGCCGCGGCGATGCCGCTCCTCGCGCTCGGCGAGCTTCGCGGTGACGAATTCGGACGCGGTGCCTTGCACCACTTCCTTGTCGAAGCGCGCGACCAGTTCGTCATAGAGCGGCTGGTCGCCGGTGAGGAAGCGCGTCTCCAGGATCGCGGTGCGGATGGTCATGTCGCCGCGCGCCTGGCGGATCGATTCATCGACCGAGCGCGTGGCGTGGCCGACCTTCAGTCCCATGTCCCAGAGGCAGTAGAGGATCGCTTCCGCGACCTGCTCGCCCCAGGCGGTCTGCTTGTAGGGCAGGATGAAGAGCAGATCGATGTCGGACTCGGGTGCCATCAGACCGCGGCCATAGCCGCCGGTCGCGACCACTGCCATGCGCTCCGCACCGCTCGGGATCGGCGAGCGGTAGAGATGGCGGGTGGCTGCCGAGTACAGGATGCGGATGATCTCGTCCTGCACGTGGCACAGCCGCTCGGCGCAGCGCCGGCCGTGACGGTCCTTCAGCAGGATCGCTTGCGCCGCGTCGCGCGCGGCCATCAGTTCGGCCTTCAGCAGTTGTGCCACGGCCGTGCGGAACGCGTCCTCGCGGCCCTGATGCTTTTCGGCAAGCGCATCGACCGCGGCGGTGATCCGCGCGGTATCGAAGCGATCATCCACCTCGGGCCTGTGCTCAGTCGCGACGCTGTCCATGTCTCACCGGATATAAGAGGTGACAGGCGCTGTCACGAGACATTAATGGAACGCGAAAGAGACGAGCCGGCGGACCCGGTCGGAAGGTCGCGGACCGGCTTCCCGAAGCGCGCGTAACATTTTGAATATAATATGCTTTTTCGCGCGCAGCATGTCGCTCATGGCAGCCTCCAGCAATCGCAGGCTGACATGGAACTGATCGCCTTCTATACCGCACGTCAGCTAGGGAATTTGGGGAGAGAACAAGATGGATGCCGCAGAACTGCGCCAGATGCAGGCCCCGATCAAGGAGCGTTACAAGACCGATCCCAGGACCGCGATGATCACGCTGAAGGCCAAGGGCTCGACCGACAGCGAAGGCATTGCCTGCAAGGTCGAGACCGGCCGCGCCATCGCAATGGCTGGCCTGCATCCTGCCACCGGCGGCTCCGGCCTCGAGCTCTGCTCCGGCGACATGCTGCTTGAGGCGCTCGTCGCCTGCGCCGGCGTCACGCTGAAATCGGTCGCGACCGCGATCGAGGTGCCCTTGAAGACCGGCAACGTCTATGCCGAGGGCGATCTCGACTTCCGCGGTACGCTCGGTGTCGACAAGGAGACGCCGGTCGGCTTCGCCGAGATCCGCCTGCGCTTCGAGGTCGACACCGATGCAGCCCAGGACAAGCTCGATCTGCTGCTGAAACTCACCGAGCGCTATTGCGTGGTTTACCAGACCATCAAGAACGGCCCGAAGGTCTCGGTGTCGATGCAGCGGATGTGATGTCTAGCCTCCCCTGGAGGGGAGGGTCGATCGCGCGTAGCGCGAGCGGGGTGGGGTGATCTCTCCACTCGGGCACTGCATCTGTGGAGAGACTGTCACCCCACCCCGTCTCACATTTCGCTTCGCTCAATATGAGCCGACCCTCCCCCTCCAGGGGAGGGTAAGAAGAAAAAAATGTTCCTCGACCTCCACTTCATCCTCTTCCTCCTCCTGCGCATGGCAATCGCGGCGGCGTTCGTCGTGACGGCGTCTGTTATCACCGAGCGCTCGGGACCGGTGATCGGCGCGCTGATCGCGACCCTGCCGGTCTCGGCCGGTCCGTCCTACGTCTTCCTCGCTATCGATCATGACGCGGCTTTCATCGCGCAAGGTGCGCTGTCGAGCCTTCCGGTCAATGCGGCGACGATCTTCATGTGCCTCACCTATGTCGTGCTGGCGCAGCGGCGCAGCCTTCTGGTGAGTTGCGGAAGCGCGTTCGCGGTCTGGATCGCCATCGCCTCGATCATCCGCATGTTTGACTGGACCTTGACGGCCGGACTTGCCGCCAATCTGATCGCGTTCGGCATCTGCATCCCGCTGCTCGCCCAATATCGCCACGTAAAGATGCCGCTGGTGACGCGCCGCTGGTACGACATTCCGATGCGGGCTGCGCTGGTCGCAACCCTTGTCGCCATCGTCGTCTCGACCTCGGGCTGGGTCGGCCCCCGCATCAGCGGCATCATCGCGCTGTATCCGGTCGTGTTCTCCAGCATGATGGTGATCCTGCATCCCCGCATCGGTGGACCGCCGACCGCCGCCGTGCTTGCGAATTCCGCCTGGGGCCTGCTCGGTTTCGGGATGGCAATCGCGGTGGTGCATGTCGGTGCCGCCAATTTCGGCTCGGCGATCGGCCTCAGCCTCGCACTCGCGACCTGCGTTGTCTGGAATTTGACGCTGTGGTGGAACGGGCGAAGGAAGCGGATGGTGGCGGCATAGGTGTGCCGTAGGGTGGGCAAAGGCGCACTTCGCGCGCCGTGCCCACCATCTCACCGCGATCTCGGATATTGCAAGGTGGGCACGCTTCGCTTTGCCCACCCTACGGCACCGTTACTGCTTCGGCAGCTTGGCCTTCAACGCATAGAGCGCATCCAGCGCCTCGCGTGGTGACATCTCGTCCGGGTGCAGCGCCTTCACCGTCTCCATCAGCAACTCGGCCTCGCTCGGCGGCGCGGCTTCTGCCGCCGCACGCGACGGCACCGCGAACAGCGGCAGATCGTCGGCGAGGGCGCGGGCGGTTTGGCCGCGGTCCTGGGCCTCTAACTTCGCCAGCACGGACTTGGCGCGTGTGATCACGGCCGGTGGCAGGCCGGCGAGTTTCGCCACCTGGATGCCGTAGGAGCGGTCGGCCGAGCCCGGCAGCACCTCGTGCAGGAACACGACATTGCCCTGCCACTCCTTCACCCGCACGGTGGCGTTGAACATGCGCGGCAGTTTGGCCGAGAGCGCGGTCAGCTCGTGGTAATGCGTCGCGAACAGCGTGCGGCAGCGGTTGCTCTCGTGCAGATGCTCGATCGCGGCCCAGGCGATCGAGAGGCCGTCGAAGGTCGCGGTCCCGCGCCCGATCTCGTCGAGGATGACGAGTGCGCGCTCGCCGGCCTGGTTGAGGATCGCCGCGGTTTCGACCATCTCGACCATGAAGGTGGACCGGCCGCGCGCGAGATCGTCGGCGGCGCCGACGCGCGAGAACAGGCGATCGATGATGCCGATCCGCGCGCGCGAGGCCGGTACGAAACTTCCGATTTGAGCAAGAAGTGCAATCAGCGCATTCTGGCGCAGGAAGGTCGATTTACCAGCCATGTTCGGACCGGTGAGCAGCCAGAGCTGGCCGGACTTTTGCGCAGGTCCTGGCGAAAGGTCACAGGCATTGGCGATGAACGGCTCGCCATTGCGCTTCAAGGCCTGCTCGACCACGGGATGGCGGCCGGCCTCAATCGCGAAGCCGAGGGAGTCGTCGACCTCGGGCCGCACATAATTGTCGTCGACCGCGAGCTTGGCCAGCGAGGTCGCTACGTCAAGCAGCGCAAAGGCATGGGCGGCGGCGCGCAAATCGTCGCTGACCGCCAGGGCCTTCGCGGAAAGCCGCTCGAAGATCTCGAGCTCGAGCCCGAGGGCGCGGTCGCCCGCGTTCGCGATCTTCGCCTCGATCTCCCCCAACTCGGAGGTGGTGAACCGTACCTGGCCCGCCAGCGTCTGGCGATGGATGAAGGTCGCGTTCAGCGGTGGCGACATCAGCTTGTCGCCGTGCTGCGCGGTGACTTCGACGAAATAGCCGAGCACATTGTTGTGCCGGATCTTGAGGCCCTTGACCGAGGTCGTGTCGGCGTAGCGCGCCTGCATCGAGGCTACCACCAGGCGCGAGGCGTCGCGCAAATTGCGCGCTTCGTCGAGCGCGGGCTCATAGCCCTCGCGCACGAAGCCGCCGTCACGCTTGATCAGGGGCAGCTGCTCGGCAAGCGCGGTGGCGAATTCGGCGGCCAGTTCTCGCGACGGTCGTTGCAGCGCCGCCATCACGGCCGCGATTTCGTGCGGCGGCTGCTCGAGCTCGGCAAGCCGCGCCAATGCCTGGTCCGCGGCGATGATGCCATCACGCAGGCCGGCGAGATCGCGCGGCCCGCCGCGGCCGACCGACAGGCGCGCCAGCGCGCGGGACATATCGGGGGCGCCGCGCAAGATGCTGCGGATGTCCTCGCGTGCGGCTGAATCCGCGACGAAGCTGCTGACCGCGTCGAGCCGCCGCGCGATGCCTGCCGTATCGGTCAGCGGTGCGGCGAGCCGTTGTGCCAGCAGGCGCGATCCCGCCGAGGTCACCGTGCAGTCGATCGCATCGAGCAGGGAGCCTCGGCGTTCGCCAGCGAGCGTCCGCGTCAGTTCGAGATTGGCGCGCGTGGCCGGATCGATCGCCATGGTGGCGCCCGAGGCCTCGCGCGCGGGCGGCGGCAACGGCGGATGCTTGCCGACCTGGGTGCGGTCGACATAGGTGACGGCGGCGGCAGCGGCGGTGGCCTCCAACCGCGTCAGCTGCGCCAGTCCGTCCATGGTCGCGACCGCAAAATAGTCGCACAGGCGTTTTTCAGCGGTGGCGCCGTCGAAGACGTCGCGGGTCAGCGGCGTCACCGCGGGCAGTTCGCGCAAGGTCGGCCCGAGCTCGCTGTCGTTATAGAGCGCGTCTGCGACGATCGCCTCGTTCGGGTTGATGCGCGCCAGCGTCGCGGCAAGTTCACCGCCGGAGCATTCCGTCACCGTGAACTCTGCAGTCGAAATGTCGATCCAGGCGAGGCCAAAGCGGTCGCCGCCAGCCGACGAGCGCGCCCGCGCGATCGCCAGCAGATAATTGTTGGCGCGCGCGTCGAGCAGCGTGTCCTCGGTCAGCGTGCCCGGCGTGACCAGCCGCACCACGCCGCGGCGCACCACGCTCTTGTTGCCGCGCGCCTTGGCGGCGGCGGGATCCTCGGTCTGCTCGCACACCGCGACCCGGTGGCCGGCGGTGATCAGGCGATGCAGGTAATCCTCGGAGCGCTCGACCGGCACGCCGCACATCGGGATATCCGCGCCCTGATGCTTGCCGCGCTTGGTCAAGACGATGCCAAGCGTCTTCGAGGCGATCTCGGCGTCCTCGAAGAACAGCTCGTAAAAGTCACCCATCCGGTAGAACAGCAGCAGGCCCTGATGCGCCGCCTTGATTTCAAGGTACTGTTCCATCATCGGCGTGACGCGCGCGATGGCCTCCGCTGGCGGTGCGGGTACTTCGTCGGGGGGCGGGACAGGTATCGGCTGTTGCATTGTCATGGGCGGCGCAACCTACAAAATTTCGCCCTCTGCTCCTATCGCTTTGGCCGGAGAGCGGAGGTTTTCCACGTTGTCCGCACCGCGGCATGCGTTGACGGCCTGCACGCCCCTCGGAACACGCGCGAAACCGTCAATTGACCTGCCGCGGGCGCCCTCCTAAAACTCCGCCGACATTGAAGAATTTTGGCCGGACCGCGGCATTCAGGGAGAACAGTGATGCGTGACGTCTTTATCTGCGATGCCGTGCGGACCCCGATCGGCCGTTTTGGCGGCTCGCTCGCAAAAGTGCGTGCCGACGATCTGGCCGCAGCTCCCATCAAGGCGCTGATGGCAAAGCACCCCAATCTCGATTGGTCGCAGGTCGATGAGGTCTTCTTCGGCTGCGCCAACCAGGCCGGCGAGGACAACCGCAACGTCGCGCGCATGGCGCTGCTGCTGGCAGGCTTGCCGGATTCGGTTCCCGGCCAGACCCTGAACCGGCTCTGCGCTTCCGGCCTCGACGCGGTCGGCGCCGCCGGCCGCGCCATTCGCGCCGGCGAGATCGAGCTCGCCATTGCCGGCGGCGTCGAATCCATGACCCGCGCGCCGTTCGTGATGGGCAAGGCGCAGGAGGCCTTCTCGCGCTCCGCCGAGATTTTCGACACCACCATCGGCTGGCGCTTCATCAATCCGCTGCTGAAGGCGCAGTATGGCGTCGATGCCATGCCGGAGACCGGCGAGAACGTCGCCGAGGAATTCCAGGTCTCGCGCGCCGACCAGGACGCTTTCGCCATCCGCTCGCAGCAGCGCGCGGGTGCTGCGATCGCGGCCGGCTATTTCGCCGAAGAAATCACGCCGATCACCATTCCGGGCGGAAAGGCCGGTCCGATCACCGTTGACAAGGACGAGCATCCGCGTCCCGAGACCACGCTCGAAGCCCTCGCAAAACTGAAGCCGATCGTGCGTAATCCCGGCACGGTGACCGCCGGCAACGCCTCCGGCGTCAATGACGGCGCCGCCGCGATGATCCTCGCATCCGAAGCTGCCGTGAAGAAGCATGGCCTGACGCCCCGCGCCCGCATCCTTGGCCTCGCCTCGGCCGGCGTGCCGCCGCGCATCATGGGCATTGGACCTGTGCCCGCGACCCGCAAGCTGATGGCGCGGCTCGGCAAGAAAATCAGCGATTTCGACCTGATCGAGCTCAACGAGGCCTTCGCTTCGCAGGGCATTGCCTGCATGCGCCAGCTCGGCGTTGCCGACGATGCCGATTTCGTCAATCCGCATGGCGGCGCCATTGCGCTCGGCCATCCCCTCGGCATGAGCGGCGCCCGCCTCGCCCTCACAGCCGTGCACGGCATGGAGAAGCGCGGCGGCAAGCTCGCGCTCGCCACCATGTGCGTCGGCGTCGGCCAGGGTGTCGCGGTTGCGATCGAGAAGCTGAACTGACGGTGCCTCCTCTCCCTCTCCCCGCTCTTGCGGGGAGAGGTAAAGAAAGGAGGCCTCAAACCCGCTTCCCTAGATTAGTTATATTCTATAATGATCGGCGGAAGCGTTGACCGGCTGGACCGAAATGGCCGGGGAGGAGTTCGCCAATGACATTCATCTATCCCGTCGACAGCAACAAGGCGCATCCGTTGCCGTTGTCGCCCGAATACAAGAGCTCGATCAAGCGTGCGCCGAACAAGCCCTTGATCCCGATGCGCCACACGCTGTCGGAGCTGACCGGCCCGGTCTACGGCCACGAGACCGTGCGCGACGGCGACAGCGACCTCACCACCCAGCACAAAGGCGAGCCGCTCGGCGAGCGCATCATCGTCCACGGCCATGTCCGCGACGAGGACGGCCGTGGCGTGCCGAACTCGCTGGTCGAGATCTGGCAGGCCAATGCCTGCGGCCGTTACGTCCATGTCCGCGACCAGCATCCGGCGCCGCTCGATCCGAATTTTACCGGCGCGGGCCGCACCGTGAGCGATACCTCCGGCTACTATCGCTTCGTCACGATCAAGCCGGGCGCTTATCCCTGGGGCAATCACCACAACGCCTGGCGGCCGGCGCATATCCATCTCTCGGTGTTCGGCCATTCCTTCGTCACACGTCTGGTGACGCAGATGTATTTCCCGGGCGATCCGTTGTTCCCGTTCGATCCGATCTTCAACTCGGTGCCGGACGAGAAGGCGCGGATGCGGATGGTCTCGTCGTTCGATCTCGAGAACACCAAGCCGGAATGGGCGCTGTGCTACCGCTTTGACATCGTGCTGCGCGGCAAGAACGCCACCCCCATGGAGACCAAGTAACGTGCAGGACAACGTGAAGGACAACGGGATCACACCATCGCAGACCGTCGGTCCGTTCTTCAAATACGGCCTGACGCCGAACGGCGAGTACGCCTGGAATGATGCGTTCACCAATTCGACACTGACGCCCGACGTCTCCGGCGATCGCGTCCGCATCGAGGGCCGTGTGTTCGACGGTGACGGCGTCGCCGTGCCTGATGTCATGCTCGAGATATGGCAGGCGGACGCGCAGGGCCGTTTCGCCGATCCGCAGGACAAGCGCGCGCTGCCAAACGCCAGCTTCCGCGGCTTCGCGCGCTGCGGCACTGACAAGGACGGCCATTATTCCTTCGACACGATCAAGCCGGGCGCGGTGCCCGATCCCGACGGCAAGCCGCAGGCGCCACATATTGTGCTGGCGGTATTCGGCCGCGGCATGTTGCGGCACCTCTACACCCGCATCTATTTCAGCGACGAAGCCGGCAACGCCGCCGATCCCGTGCTGGCACTGGTGCCGGCCGACCGCCGCTCCACGCTGATCGCTGTGCGCGAGGCCGGCAAGGCGGTCTACCGCCTCGACCTGCGCTTGCAGGGCGGCGAGGAGACGGTGTTCTTCGACGTGTGAGCTCACGATCGCGCGCCCGTCTGTGGCGCGCGATCGTGGCTCAACACACTCGATGTCGTCCCGGCGAAGGCCGGGACCCATAACCACAGGGAGTCGTTTAGCGCGAGACTCGTGGTTACGAGTCTTCGTCAAACTCCTCCCTGTGGTTATGGGTCCCGGATCGGCGCTCCGCTTCGCGCGCTTGTCCGGGACGAGATTGAAGATGTGGCGCTTGCTTGTGTGATCGTGCAGAATGCACGCGGCAATCGGGGCGCGCTGCATGACACCTCCACAACTGCCGGCGGTCACTGAGCCCGCAAATCTCACGGCTGCGTTGCGCAAGGCTGGCGTGCTGGACCGCGGCGCGGTCCGTGAAGTGAAGGTGTTGCATGAGCGTGACACCATCCTGTCGCACATCACCCGGCTCGGGCTGCGCTATGTCGGGGAGTCCGCCGGCGCGCCGCAATCTCTGATCCTCAAGACGCCGCATGCGGCTTTCGCCAAACCGCTGGCGAACGCCGGCCGCCACGAGGTGGCCTACTACACCCAGCTCGCACCCAAAATGCCGGCGCAGCTGGTGCCGCGCTGCTTCGACGGGAATTTCGACGAGGAGAGCCTCGCCTGGCATCTCCTGCTCGAGGACCTTACCGACAGCCATGAGATCGCGACCGCCTGGCCGCTACCGCCGTCGCGCGATCAGGCGATGGCGATGGTCACCGCGCTCGCGCGCCTGCATGCGGCCTGGTGGGATCATGCGAGCCTTGGTGAAGCCGTTGGCACCTGGGCGAGCACTCAGGACAGCGCGACACACATGGAGACCTTCGCCGGCCATTACGACCGCTTCGCCGATCTGCTCGGCGACCGCCTCAGCGAAGAGCGCCGCACCCTCTATCGTCGCTTGATCGATCAGTCGGACCGGCTGTCCCAGCGCTATCATTCGCGGCGTCACGTCAGCATCACCCATGGCGACGCCCATATCTGGAATTTCCTGCTGCCGCGTGCGGGCGTCACGGATACCGTGCGCATCTTCGATTTCGACCTGTGGAGTATCAACGTGCCGACCGGCGACCTCGCCTACATGATGGCGATGCAATGGTATCCGGAGCGCCGGCAGGCGCTCGAGCGAGCGATGCTCAACCGCTACCATGAGACGCTGATCGCGCAGGGCGTCAGCGGCTACACGCGCGGTGCGCTCGACCAGGACTATCGCTGGTCGGTACTCTGGCACATCACCAAGCCGGTCTGGCAATGGAGCATCAACATCCCGCCGGTGATCTGGTGGAATAATCTGGAGCGCGTGATGCTCGCGGTCGAGGACCTCGGCTGCGAGGAGTTTTTGGGGTGATTGTGTCCCGGGCGCGGTGCAGCGCGTAGCGATGCGCCGCAGAACCGGGACCCATCGTCCCGCGGGGTGGGCCCCGGCTCTGCAGCGCACCGCTGAACCAGCGCTGCGCTGCGTCCGGGGCACGAGACCGATTACTCACTCCATCACCGCATGTTCCGGCCCCGTCGTCTGCTTGCGCAGCATGGCCTTGGTCGAGCCGATCATTAGCGCCAGCGGGATGGTGCAGAGAATGAAGAACATCACCAGCTGATAGTCGCGCGCGAAGGCGATGATCTGTGCCTGGAGGCCAACGATCCTGTCGGCCATGGCGCGGCCGGCGTCGGTCGAGAGGTTGATCATGCCGCTCACGTCCGGCATCTGGAGTGCGTGGTTGAACGGGTTGATGTGCTCGGACAGGATCGCGTAGGTCTTGCGCGTGCCCTGGGTCAGTTGGGCGATGACAATGGAGATGCCGACCGAGCTCGCGACGTTGCGGAAGAGCGTCAGCATCGAGGTGCCATCGGTGCGCAGATGGTTCGGCAGCGTCAGGAACGCGACCGTCGAAAGCGGAACGAAGACGAGGCCGAAGCCAAAGCCCTGGATCACGCTGACGACCACGATTTCCGGCACCTGGGTCTGGTCTGTCCAGCCGGTCATCTGGAACAGCGATGCCGCCGTTAGCGTCAGGCCGGAGATGATCAGTGTGCGCGCCTCGATGAAGCGCATGATGCGGCCGACCATCATCATCGCGAAGAAGGTGCCGAAGCCGCGACTGGCGAGCAGTCCGCCGGCGGTCATGATGGGATAGCCGATGACGTTTTGCAGGTAAGGCGACGCCAGCGCCATGGTCGAATACAGCACGAGCCCCATCACCGTCATGAAGATGATGCCGGTGAGGAAGTTGCGGTCTTTGAACAGCGCGAACTGGATGAACGGCCGCGAGGTCGTGAAGGAGTGCGCGAAGAAATAGTAAAAGGCGACGGCGGAGACGGCAAATTCAGTCAGGATCTCGGCGGATTCGAACCAGTCGAGCTGTTCGCCGCGGTCGAGCGCGAGCTGGAGCGCGCCGATCCCGATCGCCAGCGCCGCGAAGCCGAACCAGTCGAACTTGAGGCTGGTATCCTGCTTGGTCTCGTCCATGAAGATGCTCAGCCCAAGCACGGTGATCGCGCCGAACGGCAGATTGACGAAAAACACCCAATGCCAGGAATAGGTCTCGGTCAGCCAGGCACCGAGCGAGGGACCCATGATCGGGCCCATCATCACGCCCATGCCCCAGATCGACATCGCCTTGGCACGTTCCTGGAGCGTGTAATAGTCGAGCATGACCGACTGCGACAGCGGCACCAGCGCTGCGCCGAACACGCCTTGCAGCAGGCGGAACAGCACCATCTGGTTGATGTCCTGCGCGAGACCGCACAGCACGGAGGCGAAGGTGAAGCCGGCGGCGCAGATGATGAAGATGCGCTTGCGGCCGAAACGGTTGGAGATCCAGCCCACCGGCGCCGTCATGATCGCGGCGGCGACGATGTAGGAGGTCAGCACCCAGTTGATCTGGTCCTGCGAGGCCGACAGCGTGCCCTGCATATAGGGCAGGGCGACGTTGGCGATCGTGGTATCCAGCGCCTGCATGATGGTCGCGGTCATGGCGCAGATCGTCACCATGTTCCGGCGCAGGCCGGGGACCATCAGGCTGGCATTGGGGCCGGACATCGGATCAGTCCTTGTCTCAATCTTTGTCTTGGTTCGCCGTCGCCGACAATCCGAACAGGCCGGCGAGCGAGCGCTGGTGGCCGGTGTCGATGGTGGCATAGACGCTCATGCCGGCCTTCAGCCTCTTCACGTATTTGTCGGTCTCGTCGAAATAGATCCGGATCGGCACGCGCTGCACCACCTTGACGAAGTTGCCGGTGGCGTTCTGCGGCGGCAGGATCGCGAATTGCGCGCCGGTGCCGGGCGAGAGCGAACCGATCTTGCCCTTAAAGAGGTGGTTCGGGAACGCGTCGACCTCGAGCGTGACCGGCTGGCCTTCGGTGACGTAGGTGAGGTCGCTCTCCTTCGGATTGGCGTCGACCCAGGGATGGGCGACGTCGATGATGGAGAACACCGGCGTGCCGGCGGCGACAAAGCGGCCGAGCTGGATCTGCTCGACCTGGGTCGCCACGCCACCCATCGGCGCGCGCAGCACAGTGTGGTCGAGATTGCGCTCGGCGTTGTCGAGCTTGGACTTGGCCTGCGCGTAGGGCGGGAATTTCTCCAGCGGCAGGTCGGTGTCGCCGAGCAGTTGCGTCTTGGCCGTCGAGATCTGCTGCTTGACGTATTGCGCGATCGAGCCTGACGTGACCAGCGCGTTCGACGCGTTGTCGAGGTCGAGCTGCGAACCATAGCTGTTCTTGACCAGCGCCTGCTTGCGCTCGACGTCGCGCTGCTTCAGGTCGACGCCCTGCTGCGCGAGATTGAGCATGTCGCCATAGATCTTGATGTTGGCGCGGAGATTGTCATAGGTCGACTGCGCCTGCATGACCTGCGCCTTGGCCTCGTCCACCGCGAGGCGGAACGGCACGGGATCGATCTCGAACAGCTCATCGCCCTGCTTGACGAACTGGCCCTCTTTCACGACGACTTTCTCGATCTTGCCGGAGATGTCGGGTGTCACCAGCACCTTCTGAGCGCCGACATAGGCGTCGTCGGTGCCGACATAGCGACCGCCGTTCAGATAAAATGTGAAGCCTGCGAGCGCGACGACGATCGGGAGCACGACCATGAGCAGGAAGCGGCGATAGCGCCGCAGGCCGGCCACCAATCGGCGGCGCGGGTCGGTGCCGGCCTTCTTGGTGGGCTTGCCGCTGTCGATCTTCTGCTCGGGCTGGAATTTGAGAACCTGATCAGCCATAGCGCTGCTCCTTACGCGCCTGCTCCGCTCCGCTTGTCTGGATCGCGTTACGCACGTTTTCTTTGATTGTTTCGAGTTGGGTGAGAAGACGGTGGGCGTCCGCCGGGCTGATGCCGTCGAGCGCATTGGCCGTGAGTTCCGATTTCAGGCCGCTCATTTTACCGAGCAGTGCACGGCCGGCCTTCCTGAGATAGAGGCGGTTGACGCGGCGGTCCGAGGCGTCGCTGCGGCGCTCGATCCAGTCATTGTCGCAGAGTTTGTCGATCAGGCGCGTCAGCGTGATCGGCTGCATCTCCAGCAGTTCGGCGAGTTCCGACTGCTTCATGCCCTCGCTGCGCTCGACCTTGGACAGCACCGCCCATTGCGCGCGGGTGATGCCGAAGCGCGATGCCTCCTTGTCGGCATAGACGCGCAGCAGGCGATAGAGCTCGCCGAGCGTGAACAGGAAGTTCTGGTCGACCGACCCGCGGGTCATAAGCTTTGTCTCCAATGAGCTTGAATATAATAAGCAAGCTTATGATTATTTCATGGCGGGATAACGCGTTGCTGTCCCGCAGCAAAAGCATGGCTGGCAGCCAGTTGCCGGTCGCGCTTTGGGTTCCCCGGCCGAAATGCTAGAAGGCGGGCCACATGACCCTCGCAAAGTCGGCATTTCCCGCGCCCGACCATGATCACGGCCGCTGCACCGCGGACGCGCTGTTGCATGCCGAGGCGGTTTGCGAGCAGCGCGCCCAGAAATTTACGCCGATTCGCCGCCAGGTGCTCCAGGCGCTGTTGTCGAGCCACCGCCCGCTCGGGGCCTATGAGGTGATCGACGAACTGGCCAAGTCGATGCCGCGGCCGGCGCCGATCACGGTCTATCGTGCTCTCGATTTTTTGATGACGAACGGCCTGGTGCACCGCATCGAGAGCCGCAACGCCTATCTCGCCTGCGCCGCCCATGACCATGACGCGACCTCCGCGGTGGCGTTCCTGATCTGTGAGCGCTGCGGCCTGGTCGGCGAGATTCCTTCAGGGTCCTTCGCGAAAGACCTCAACGCCGCCGCGCGCAGCTCCGGCTTTGCACCAAAACTGTCCGTGGTCGAGATCACGGGCATCTGCACCCATTGTCAGAAGATTTCTTAAATCAACAACGGCGTAAAGCCGGCGCTCAGGAAGAAATGTCCTCACCTCAAGTCGTACCGTCCGCCGGCCGCCCTCTCAGTGCCGGCGCCATCGCCCTGATGCTCATGCTGTGCCTGACCTGGGCCTTCAACCAGATCGCAGTGAAGCTGGTGCTGCCGGATATCCCGCCGATGCTTCAGGCGATGATCCGCTCCATGGCTGCGCTGCCGGTGCTGTTCATCATCGGTACTCTGCGCGGGGTCAAATTCTTCGAACGTGACGGCACCTGGAAGCCGGGCCTCATTGCAGGATTGATGTTCGGCATCGAATTCGTGCTGATCTTCCAGGGCCTGCGCCTCACCTCCGCGTCGCGCGCTGTGGTGTTTCTCTACACCGCGCCGTTTTTCGTCGCGCTCGGCTCCTACCAGGTGCTCGGCGAGCGGCTTGGCGGCACGCAATGGCTGGGGCTCGCGGTGAGCTTTGCCGGCGTCGCGCTCGCAATCGGCGTGCCGCAGGCCAATGTGGATTCGCACGTCCTGCTCGGGGACCTCATGATCGTCGCCGGCGCCTCGCTGTGGGCCGCGACCACGCTGGTCGCCAAGGGTACGCGGCTGCGCTTCGCTGCACCCGAAAAGGCGTTGGGCTATCAGGTCGCGACCTCGATCCCGATCCTGGGCATCGCTGCCTGGCTGTTCGGGGAGACCATCACCCACACACCGTCGCCGCTGTCGCTTGGCCTGATGGCCTTCCAGGCGATCTGGGTGGTTGGAACCACGTTCACGCTTTGGTTCGCACTGGTGAAGACCTATTCGGCCAGCAAATTGTCCGCTTTTACCTTCATCACCCCTTTGTTTGGCGTGGTGGGTAGCTATTTCATCATGCACGACAGCCTGAGCCTGGCTTTCGGGGCCGCCGCCCTCCTTGTAATTGCTGGGCTTTTTCTGGTTAACCGTCCCAGCCAAACGGCTGTGGCGCCGCGTGATGCATTGCTGAACGTCACCAAAACCTGATATTTGGACCTCATGAACAAGCTCGAAAACACCATCGATTCCGACGTCGCGGGCCCCGCGCCCCGGCATCAGACCACCCAGGTCAAGGTCGGCGACGTCGCCGTTGGTGGCGGTGCGCCGATCGTGGTGCAGTCGATGACCAACACCGACACCGCCGATATCGACGGCACCATCGCCCAGGTCGCAGCGCTCGCGCGCGCCGGCTCCGAAATGGTCCGCATCACCGTGGATCGCGAGGAAGCGGCCGCCGCCGTCCCGCATATCCGTGACGGCCTGCTCAAACGCGGCATCACCACGCCCTTGATCGGCGACTTCCACTATATCGGCCACAAGCTGCTCGCGGCCTATCCCGCCTGCGCCGAGGCGCTGGCCAAGTACCGCATCAATCCCGGCAATGTCGGTTTCAAGGACAAGCGCGACACCCAGTTCGCCGACATCATCGAGATCGCCAACAAGAACAACAAGCCGGTGCGCATCGGCGCCAATTGGGGCTCGCTCGACCAGGAGCTGCTGACCAAGCTGATGGACGAGAATGCCGCATCGGCTAATCCGCGCGACGTGCGCGCGGTGACGCGCGAGGCCATGGTGCAGTCGGCACTGCTCTCGGCCGCGCGCGCTGAAGAGCTCGGTATGCCGAAGGACCGCATCATCCTATCGGCCAAGGTCTCGGCCGTGCAGGATTTGATCGCGGTCTACCAGGATCTCGCGTCTCGCTCAGACTACGCCATCCATCTCGGCCTCACCGAAGCCGGCATGGGTACCAAGGGCATTGTCGCTTCCTCCGCCGCGCTCGGCATCCTGCTTCAGCAGGGCATCGGCGACACCATCCGCATCTCGCTGACGCCGGAGCCCGGCGGCGACCGCACCCGCGAGGTGCAGGTCGGCCAGGAACTCTTGCAGACCATGGGCTTCCGCACCTTCGTGCCGCTGGTCGCGGCGTGCCCCGGCTGCGGCCGCACCACCTCGACCACGTTCCAGGAGCTGGCCCGCTCGATCCAGGATTTCATCCGCGACGAGATGCCGGGCTGGAAGACGAGATATCCCGGCGTGGAAGAGCTCAACGTCGCGGTGATGGGCTGCATCGTCAACGGCCCCGGCGAATCCAAGCACGCCAATATCGGCATCTCGCTGCCGGGCACCGGCGAAGCCCCGGCCGCGCCGGTCTTTGTCGACGGCAAGAAGTTCCGCACCCTGCGTGGCCCGACCATCTCCGCCGACTTCAAGGCGCTGGTGATCGACTACATCGACCAGCGCTATGGCGCCAAGGTGCCGGTATCAGCGGCGGAGTGAGTTAGCTCCGCGCGCGCACCTGCTCCGCTGTCGTCCCGGCGAGGGCCGGGCCCATAGCCACGGGACTTTGTGGTTACAGTCGGCGGTCACTCCGAGTCTTCGCCAAACCCAACCCTGTGGTTATGGGTCCCGGATCTGCGCTTGCGCTCGTCCGGGACGACGAGTTGAGTTTGCGGCGCAGATTGCGCTTCTGCCGCCAAGAGCTACGATGTCTCCAATCAAACGATCGGGAGACACGCCATGAGCTCGCTCGCCGGCAAGCAGGGTCCGCGCTATCGCCACACGGCCGAGGACGGCGCACCGTACGAAACCATCGCCGTCGAAAAGCTCACGCCGATCATCGGCGCGGAAATATCCGGCGTCGACATCGGCAAGCTCGTGTCCGACGACGCCCGCTCCAACCGGCAGATGGACGAGGTCCATCGCGCGCTCGCCGAAAACCTCGTGATCTTCTTTCGCGACCAGCACATCACGCCAAAAGAGCATCTCGCCTTCGGCCGCAAGTTCGGCGAGCTGCATTTTCATCCCGCCGCGCCGCACGAGGACGAAGACCCGGCGCTGATGAAGATCTACGCCGATGCGAACTCGCCGCGTGCCAATGGCGAGGGCTGGCATTCCGACGTGTCCTGCGATCTCGAGCCGCCGATGGGTTCGATCCTCTACATCAAGCAGTGCCCGCCGCGCGGCGGCGACACGCTGTTTGCCAACATGTACGCCGCCTATGAGGCGTTGTCCGATCGCATGAAGGCCTATCTCGACGGACTGACCGCGTTGCATGACGGCGAGCCGATCTATCGCGGGCTCTATGCCAATTACGGCGTCGCCGACCGCCCGTCCTATCCCAACGCCGAGCATCCGGTGGTGCGCACGCATCCGGTCACCGGCAAGAAGGCGCTCTACGTCAACCGCGGCTTCACCCGCCACATCAACGGCGTCCCCCGCGACGAGAGCGATGCGATGCTGGCCTATCTCTATCAGCACGCCGAAAACCCGCTGTTCCAGTGCCGCTTCCGCTGGACCGAGAACGCCATCGCGTTCTGGGACAACCGCTGCACCCAGCACCGCGCGATGTGGGATTACTGGCCGCACACCCGCTCGGGCACGCGGGTGACGGTGAAGGGCGAGCGGCCGGTTTAGTTGCTCTCGTGCCCCGGACGCAGCGCAGCGCTTCTTCAGCGGTGCGCTGCTGAGCCGGGGCCTATTCTCGCGGCAAACTGGGTCCCGGCTCTGCGTCGCGTCATTTCATGCCGCGCCGCGTCCGGGACACGCGAGCTGTTCTTGCGTTGACGTCTTCGTGCTGCCGCGCCAATCTTCCCAAAACAAATCGGGAGGATCAGCCATGCTCCGCGCCGAGGACAACAAGTTCCTGACCGAATCGGGCCCGGGAACGGGAATGGGCGCGTTGTTGCGCCGCTTCTGGATCCCCGTCCTGCTTTCCGAAGAACTCCCCGAGCCCGACGGTGAGCCGAAGAAGATCACTGTCCTCGGCGAAGAGCTGCTCGCCTTCCGCGATTCCCGCGGCGTCGTCGGTGTCATCGACCAATACTGCCCGCATCGCGGCGCCAATCTCTGGCTTGGGCGCGTTGAGGAATGCGGCATCCGCTGCGTCTATCACGGCTGGAAGTTCGATACCGACGGTGCTTGCGTCGATATGCCGACCTCTTATCCCGATCTCAACGCCAAGGATCTCATCCGCATCAAGTCCTATCCGGCGCGCGAATGGGGCGAGATGATCTGGGCCTATATGGGCCCGGCTGACGCGATGCCCGGACTGCCCGACCTCGAAATGGCGCTGCTGCCGGCCTCGCACCGCTACGTCAGCAAGAAATGGCAGGACTGCAACTGGGTGCAGGCGCTGGAGGGCTCGATCGACACCGCGCATTTCACCTTCGCTCATCTGTCCTTCGACAAGGAAGAGAACGAGATTTTGGACATCAAGAAGCATTTCGTGAATCCGATCGCGCGGATGTCGAGCGACCACATGCGCTGGATCGCCGAGGACCCGCGCCCGGTGATCAAGATCGCCGCGCACGAGGCGGGACTGACGATTGCCGGCGGACGGCTCTCTGGCAGCGACAACATCTACTGGCGCATCGCGCAGTTCCTGATGCCGTTCCACGCCTACGCGCCGAGCGCGATGCCGGGCGAGAACATCTTTGGCCAGACCTTCGTGCCGGTGACCGACACCAATTGCTGGATCTACACCTATGCCTGGAATCCGGAGCGGCCGCTGACGCAAGGAGAGCGCGACGCCTACGACCGCGGCAACGGCGTGATCGCGGCGGTCGACGACCATTACGTGCCGCTGCGCCACAAGGGCAACGACTACCTGATCGACCGCAAGCTCCAGAAGACCAGCAGCTACACCGGCATCAAGGGCGTCTCCGAGCAGGATGCCGCCGTGCAGGACAGCCAGGGTCCGATCGCCGACCGGACCCGCGAGCATCTTGGCCCGACCGATCTCGGCATCATGCATTTCCGGAAAGTTGTGATGGATCTGGCGCGCGCGCTTCAGCAGGGCGAGCCGCCGCCACAGGCCACGCATCAGGACCGCTACGCCGTGCGCTCCGGCGCCTGTGTCACAAGCAAGGCGAAGGACCTGCCCGCGGTGATGCTGGAACGTTTTGGCGACGTGTCGGGCTTTGTTGGCCGGCCGCGGATCGCGGCAGCGGAGTAGGGCTTGTCGCTGGCGCGGGGCATCGTCGTGAGCATTGTGGTGTCGCTCGTCGCATCATCGCTCGCGTCGGTCGGCTCGGGGCGCGCCGCACCGGTCCGCAAGGTCGCGAAAGTGCGGCCAAAGCCGCCCGCCCCGGAGAAGTGCGAGCCGCGCAAATTCCGGATCATCCTCGATGTCGGTCACACCTCCGAATCGCAGGGCGCGACGAGCGCGCGCAACGATCCGGAGTTTGGCTTCAACCTGCACCTGGCGCGGCTCATCGGAGAGAGATTGAAGTCGGCTGGTTTTCTAGCGACCCGTGTGCTCGTGACCGAGGGCAAGGCCAAAGCGAGCCTGCTAAAGCGCGTCGGCGCCGCCAATGCTGCCCATGCCGATTTTTTCCTCTCGATCCACCACGATTCCGTGCCGGACAAGATGCTCGAGGAATGGGAATTCGAGGGCGCCAGGAGCTACTTCAGCGACCGTTTTGGCGGCCATTCGCTGTTCGTGTCGGAGCGCAATCCGCGCTTCGGCGCAAGCCTCGCCTTCGCCCGGCTGCTGGGCAAGGAGCTGAAAGACCGCGGCCTGCAATACGCCACCCAGTACACCCTGCCGCTGATGGGCCGCTACCGGCACCAATTGCTCGACAAGGATGTCGGCGTCTACCGCTATGACGGACTCGTCGTGCTGTCGCGGGCCAACAGCGCTGCGGTCCTGCTCGAGGCGGGCTCCATCATCAACCGCGACGAGGAGATGGCGATGAACTCGCCGGAGCGGCAGGAGCTGATTGCAACGGCTGTTGCGATGGCGATGGGGGATTTTTGCGAGAGGCGGTAGATTGCTCCGGCGCTTCGAGGCACTGGTGTCGGCGACCCTCACCACCGTCGTCCCGGCGAAGGCCGGGACCCATAACCCCAGGGAGAGGTTGTGGTGCATAGCTTAAAACCACGAGACTTCGTCAAACTACGCCCTGGGGCTATGGGTCCCGGATCGGCGCTCCGCTTCGCTGCGCTTGTCCGGGATGACGGGGAGAGTTTGTGCGGGAAGTTACAACGGCACTCCCCGATACTCCCGGTTCGCCAAACTCGCCTCCTCCAGATCCAGATCGCGTTCGATCCGGCGCCGCGTCTCGTCGGTGATCTGGCCGTCGCGCAGCAGGTCGTGGATGAACTTGCGCTCGGCGACGATCAGCTCGCGGGTCAGGGCGGTACCGGCGGCGGAGACGTCGTGGTGAGTGGGATCGAGCGAATCCGGAAGCTGGTTGACGCGGATTTCATGGCGCGCGCGCAACAGATGCACCACCTCCTCGGATACTTCCTTCTCCTCGGTCAGCGTGTCGAGCGAACGCAGCGCGGCGTCGAGCGCCTGGCGCCGTGCGGCGATCTCGGCCTCGTGTTCGGCGATGTGTTCGTTGCGGCCTGCCTCCGCCACGCCAAGCCAGCGCACCACCGGCGGCAGCGTGAGGCCGATGCCGACCAGGGTGATGAAGATGACGCCGAAGGCGACGAACAGGATCAGGTCGCGAAACGGAAAGGCCTCGCCACTCGGCAGCGTGAACGGCAATGCCAGCGCTGCCGCAAGCGACACCGCGCCGCGTACGCCGGTGAAGGCGAGCGTGAACGCCCATTGCCAGGGAGGCGACGGATCGCGCCTACGCAGCGACTTGCTGAGGATTCGTGGCAGGTAGATCGCGGGATAGAGCCAAGCGAAGCGCGCGATGACGATGACCACCATCACGATGGCGGTCGCGATCATGATGTCGTCCAGCGGAAAGGCCTTCGACTTCTCGTAGAGCGCCCGCATCTGGAAGCCGGTGAGCAGGAACAGCAGGCCCTCGATCAGGTAGATCACGAGGTCCCAGAAGAAGATGCCTTGCAGCCGCGTCGACGAGGAGATCCACAGCGGGCCGTTCCAGCTCACATAGAGACCGCAGGCCACCGTCGCGATCACGCCGGAGCCGCCGACATGCTCGGGCAGCCAGTAGGAGACGTAAGGCGTGATCAGCGACAGCGTGAGCTCGACCTGCGGATCGTGAGCCCATTGGCGGGCGCGCAAGGAGAGCCAGCCGATGCCGATGCCGAAGGCGATTTCGCCGGCGACGATCAGGGAAAATTCGCCGGCCGCAATCGGCAGCGAAAAATGGCCGACCATGATCGCAGCGAGCGCGAAGCGGTAGAGGATCAGCGCAGTGGCGTCGTTGGCGAGCCCTTCGCCCTCGAGCACGACCAGGATCCGGCGCGGCAGGTTCAGCCGGCGCGCGATCGCGAGCGGCGCCACCACGTCGGGCGGCGCGACGATGGCCCCTAGCAGGAAGCCGATGGTCCAGGGCAGGCCGATCAGATAGTGCGTTGCGGCCGCGACCATCGCCGCGGTGAAGATCACCGCGCCGACCGCGAGCAGCACGATCGGGCGCAGATTGTTCCTGAACTCGCGCCAACTCATGGCGACGCTCGCCGAGTAGATCAGCGGCGGCAGCACCATCAGCAGCACCAGTTCTGGAGGCAATTCCACCGGCGGCATGCCCGGTACGAAGGCGAGGCCGACGCCGGCCAGCATCAGCAGGATCGCCGGGGCAACATTGAAGCGGCGTGCGGCAAGCGCCGTGCCCGCGAGCACCGCGAGCAGGATAAGAAAGGTCTGAAATTTCGCTTCGATCATGGCCTGTCTTCACCCGGAAGCAGCCACAACGTCAATGCGGCGGCCTCACACCAGCCGCTCGGTCACCATGCGTCCGATGCGCGCGAATACGGCCTCGATCTGCGCGGCGCTCGGCGTGCCGCCCTGGGTGTAGGCCGCGATCAGGATCGGCGTGTCGGGCTTCGGCCAGGCCACCGCGATATCGCCGGATGCATCCTTGCCGTTGTTGCCGGTCTTGTCGCCGATCTTCCAGCCTGTGGGCAGACCGCCACGCAGCCGGTTCGCGCCGGTCTTGCAGCTCACCATCCAGTCGATGAGCTGAGTGCGCGATGCCGGCGACAATGCCTCGCCCAGAACCAGGCGGCGTAGATTGTTCGCCATTGCCGCCGGTGTCGTGGTGTCATGGGGATCGCCGGGCGGGGAGCGGTTCAGCTCGGGCTCATTGTGATCGAGCCGCGAGGTGGTGTCTCCGATCGCACGCCAGAACGCGGTGAGCACGGCGGGCCCGCCGATCCGGGCCAGCAGCAAATTGGCGCAGGTGTTGTCGCTGAGCTCGACGATCGCCTTGCACATCTCAGTGACCGACATCGCGCCGGCCGCAAGATTCTGCTTCGCGGCCGGTGCATAGCTGAGCAGGTCGCCCTCGCCGTAAGGGATCATGGCCGCAAGCTGCTCCTCGCCGCGATCGACCCGCGCCAGCACGCAGGCTGCCAGCGAGGCCTTGAACGTCGAGCACATGACGAAGCGCTCGCCAGCGCGCCATCTGATCTTGGCGCCGGTAGCGAGATTCTCCGCGTAGACTCCGATCCGCCCGCCACTCTCGCGTTCGTAGGATTCGAGTTCCGGCGGCGCGTCCGCGGCGAGCGCGGGAGAAGCGGCCATCCAGCACAGCGAGGCGAGCAGGGAGCGACGGTCGAGCAACATGGGGAATTTCCTTTCTTCGCCTCTCCCCGCTTGCGGGGAGAGGCCGGAATGCGCGCGCAGCGCGGATTCCGGGTGAGGGGGACTCTCCGCGAGTCCGTCTCTTACCGTGATTGCGGAAGCAGCCCCTCACCCCAACTCTCTCAGCGCGAGCGTAGCTCGTCGCGACCCCGTAAGAACGGGGAGAGGGAGTTTAACAGTGAGCCCCCTCACTCCTTCAGATCGTACCGATACGATTTCGACACGATCTGCCAGCCGTCGGCCATCCTCATCGCCACCAGATAGTCGGTGAAATAGCGCGGGGGCAGTTGGCATTTGACCTTGATGAAGGCGGTCTTGTCATCGGAACGATCGATGGTGACGATGAAATCCTCGCGCGGCTTGCCTTCGGCCTTGGCCGAGGCGCGCTTGCGCACGCGGTCGAGCCAGTCGGGCACGGTCAGCACCTGCAATTCGCCCTTCTCGACCCAGCGCAGGTCTGCGGAGGGATGGAAGATGGCGCCGAGCTTTTCGGCGTCGCCCTCGTAAAGCCCGTCAAAATAGCATTGCACAACGGCTTCGACGCTCGAACGATTTTGGCTCATGGGTCGTCCTTTTGGATGATGGCGCGGGCGGAACTTAGTCGTAGACATCAAATTGCGCTATGGGTCTCTGCGCCATCGCGCGAGGGCTCCCGTCATGACCGGATCAGAAAACTCGAATGCTCACATCCTTGCCGGCGAATGCTACTGCCGCGCCGTCCGCTACGAGGTGGCGGACGCGTTTTCCTACGCGCTGAACTGCCACTGCTCGAACTGCCGCCGCACCACCGGCTCCGCCTTCAAGCCGTTCGCCGGGGTCGAGCACAGCAAGCTCCGGATCGTCAGGGGCGAGGACCAGCGGCTCATTTTTGGCGACGACACCACCCATGACGCGCACTGCGCCCGCTGCGGCTCGCTGCTCTATTCCCGGGTGCGCGAAGGGAAATGGGTCCATGTCGCCATGGGAACCCTGGTCGATGCCCCCTCCATCCGGCCGAGCGCCCATATTTTCGTGGGCTCCAAGGCGCCCTGGCACGAGATCACGGACAATCTGCCGCAGTATCGGGGGCACATTGGGGATGGCTAGGGGAACTCGGTTCGCGCTTTGCCAGCGAACCGCCAACGCTCTGGCGCGACTAACAAAAGGGTTCCTCGGCATATGGCCGGTGCTGTCTTCGTGACCTCCATCACAAGCTCGGGCGGCGGATCTTGCTAAGGCAATCCCAGAGGGTGTGAACTGCCCCGAACTCTTGGAAGTCGTGTCATGTGGAATTTGCTCAGACTTTGCCCGCTTCTCCTTGCCTTCGCGCTGCTGCTCGGTGCCGAGCCCGCGTTCGCCGGAAAGCGCGTGGCGCTGGTGCTCGCCAATTCCGCCTATCAGAACGCACCGCAGCTCACGAATCCCGTCAACGACGGCGCGGTGATGGCGAAGACGCTGACGGACGCGGGTTTCGACGTCGTCGATTCCCGCCGCGACCTGTCGGCGCTGGACACACGGCGGGTGCTGCGTGAATTCGCCGACGCGACGCGCGATGCGGATATCGCCGTCGTCTATTACGCCGGCCACGGCATCGAGGTCGAAGGCTCGAACTATCTGATCCCGGTCGACGCCAAGCTCGAGCGCGACACCGACGTTTATGACGAAGCGCTGTCGCTCGACCGCATCCTGGTTGCGGTCGAACCGGCAAAGCAGCTTCGGCTGGTGATCCTCGACGCCTGCCGCGACAATCCGTTCGGCAAGACCATGAAGCGCACGGTCGCCTCGCGCGGCATCGGCCGCGGACTTGCCCAGGTCGAGCCGACCAGCCCCAACACGCTGATCGCCTATTCGGCCAAAGCCGGCTTCACGGCGCAGGACGGCGACGGCGCCAACAGCCCGTTCACCGTCGCACTGTCGAAGCACCTGACTACGCCGGGCCTCGACGTCCGTCGCGCCTTCGGCTTCGTGCGCGACGACGTGCTCAAGTCGACCGGCAACAAGCAGGAGCCGTTCGTCTATGGCTCGCTCGGCGGCGAGGACGTGCCGCTGGTGCCGGTCAAGGCAACGCCCGCGACCGCAGCAGCACCGGCGCCGAATCCGCAGGCCGACATGCGCCGCGACTATGAGCTCGCGCTCCAGGTCGGCAACAAGCCGGCGTGGGAAGCCTTTCTGGCCCAGCATCCCGACGGCTTCTATGCGAGCCTTGCCAAGTTGCAGCTCGACAAGATCCAGGCCGAGCAGGTTCACGCGGCGGCGATCGAGAAGGCGAAGCAGGCCGAGGCTGAACGCGATCGTCTCGCCGCTGTCGGCGCGCAAAAGGATGCGCAGGCCAGGGCCGACGCCAATGCGAAAGCAGCCGAGCAGGCGCAGCTTGCCGCGCAGAAGGCCAAGGAGCAGGCGCAGCAGCAGGCCGCCGCCGCCGAGCAGCAGCGCGTCAACCTCGCCGCAGCGGCACCGAGCGCCGCACCGGCAACCACGGCGAGCCCTGCCGGCACCAATGTCGCCTCGCTGACGCCGGCAACCGCGCCGGCCGATCTCGGCCGGTCGGTGCAGACCGAGCTCGGCCGCGTCGGCTGCTTCTCCGGGCAGGCCGATGGCAACTGGAACACGTCCTCGCAGCGGTCGCTGTCGCAGTTCAACCGCTATGCCGGCACCAAGCTCGACGTGAAGGTGGCGAGCTCCGATGCGCTCGACGCCGTCAAGGCCAAGCCATCGCGCGTTTGCCCGCTGGTCTGCGAGCACGGTTTCAAGGCCGACGGCGACAAGTGCACCAAGATCGTCTGCGGCGACGGCTATGCGCTGAACGACGACAATGAATGCGAGAAGAAGCGTGCCGCAAAGCCTGCACCGTCGAAGCCCGCGACCTCGCGGCGCGACGACAGCGGCGACCGTCCGGCCCGGCAGCGTCCGCAGATGGGCGCGGCGGGCGGTTATGGTGCTGGCATGGGCGGAATCGGCGCTGCGGCTGGTGTCGCGGCCGGCGCCGGCCGTGCCGCGGGTGGTGGGCAGGTTTTCTGCAATGGCGGCGGCTGCCGTCCGGTCAACCGCGGCTGCCATCTCGAATATCGCGGCGGCGGCGGTCCCGGCAACGACGCAAACGCCGAGGTGTGTAACTGAGGCGAGTTAGTGCCACATGATCGTCCCGGCGAAGGCCGGACCCATCACCACAGGCAGCAATTTGGCGAAGACTAGCTGTCAAACGGTTTCGCCGGTACTCGCACCGCCGTCATGCGATAGATCACGCGGTATGGGTCCCGGCCTTCGCCGGGACGACTGCTACGTCGCAATCGCGCTCGCCGCGATGTTCACCGTCAGCGCCAGCAATGCCGTGTTGTAGATGAAGGACACGATGCCGTGCGCCGTCGCCGTGCGGCGGATGGTCTTGTCGGTGATGCCGACGTCGGAGACCTGCGCGGTCATGCCGATGACGAATGAGAAATAGACGAAGTCCCAATAGTCGGCGTGGTCTTCCTTGTCGCCGCTCGGGAATTGCAGGCCGCCCGGCGGGTGGCGGTAATAATCATGGGCGTAATGCAGCGCGAAGGTCGTGTGCACGGTGGCCCATGACAGCGCGATGGTGGCGATCGCGATTGTCAGCTCCGCGGCGCCACGATGAGCGCCGAGTTCGGAGACGATTGCCGCGATGCTCGCAAACGCGCCGATCGCCGTCACCAGCAGGATCACGAATCGGCCATCGTCCTGCATGGCCGCGGCGCGGCGGATGTGCTGGTGATCGTTGTTCAGCATCATGCCATAGACCAGCACGAGATAGACTGCGATCAGCGCGTCCCAGCCGAACAGCAGTCGCGTCACCAGCCGGTGTGAGCCCGGCACCAGCAGGCAGACCAGGATGCCGGCAGCGAGCGAGATGAACGTCCGCGGCCGCGCGTAGAGTACGCGCATCGGCCGCGACATCTTGCGGAAGCGGACGAGGACGGGATCGTCTTTGTCGATGCCCGTCATCGCAACCGTCAGTTCTTCCGTTCGGCGACGAAGCGCGCGGCGGCTTGCAGCACGGCAGCGCGCTCACCGAAGATCGACACCGCGCCATCGGCGCGCGCCAGCAGGTCGCGCACGCGCTGCTTGGCGCCTGCGATGCCGAGCTGGGTGACGAAGGTGGTCTTGCCGAGCGCAGCGTCCTGGCCCGACGGCTTGCCGAGCGCCGCAGCATCGCCCTCGACGTCGAGCAGATCGTCGGCGATCTGGAAGGCTTCGCCGAGTGCGCGACCGTAGTCGTCGAGCGCCTGATATTCCTTTTGCGTCGCCTGGCCCAGAATCGCGCCGGCGATGCAGCCATAGCGCAGAAGCGCGCCTGTCTTCATCTGCTGGAGACGCGCCACGTCCACCGGCTCGCGATCGCCAAAACGGCCTTCGCCGGCGAGATCGAGCATCTGGCCGCCGACCATGCCGCCGATGCCGGCGCAACGCGCCAGCGCGCGTGTCAGCAGCAGCCGCACATTAGCGTCGCGATGGACTTCGTCGCGGGTGATGATGTCGAAGGCGAGCGTCAGCAGGCCGTCGCCGGCGAGGATCGCGGTCGCATCATCGGTCTTCTTGTGCAGGGTGGGGCGACCGCGGCGCAGGTCCGAATTGTCCATCGCCGGCAGATCGTCATGGATCAGCGAGTAGCAGTGGATGCATTCGAGCGCCGCGCCCGCGAGCAGTGCCGCTTCGCGCGGGACGCCGAACACGGCCGCGCTCTCGACCACCAGGAACGGCCGCAAGCGCTTGCCGCCGTTCAGGCTCGAATAGCGCATTGCGTCCATCAGTCGCTTGGGGCGGGCGATTTCATCGGGCAGGATGTCGTCCGCCAGGAGGCGCCCGAGCAGGGCTTCGGTGTCATCAGCGGTCTTGTCCAGACGTTTGGCGAAATCGGACGGGGACGTGCCGGTCATCAAGAAGGGCTCCAGAACTAAAATTCGGCGGGACAATCCTTTATGAGCTCGCCCCAGTCAATCGTTTGGAAGGCCTAAAAAGTGCTGGAAAAGGCCCGAATTATCACAGACTTAATGACCGGGCCCGTGGCCGCGTTTCATTTTGCGCCGGAAAGGTCGATTTGCGCATCGTCAAAATCCTGCTGGTGATGCTGGCGGTCGCAGCTCTGGCGCCGTATGTGATCGCGCCGTTCTACCGCACCGGTCACCCCGTTTCGACGCTGATGGCCTGGCGAAGCTTGCGCGGTGCGCCGATGCAGCGGGAATGGATCGATCTCGCGGCCATGTCGCCCTATTTGCCGCGATCGGTGGTGGCGGCCGAGGACGCCCATTTCTGCAAGCATCACGGCATCGACTGGGGCGCGCTGCGCGAGGCGATCGACGACGCCAAGGAGGACGGCGCGCCGTTCCGCGGCGCCTCCACCATCACCCAGCAGGTCGCCAAAAACCTGTTCCTCTGGCAGGGGCGGGACTTCATCCGCAAGGCGCTGGAATTCCCGCTGGCGCTGTGGATCGATTTCGTGCTGCCCAAGCAGCGGATTCTTGAGATTTACCTCAACATCGCCGAACTCGGCCCCCAGGGCCAGTTTGGCGGGGAGGCCGGCAGCACCTATGCCTTTGGCAAATCGGCCGCGAACCTCTCCCCTCGGGAGGCCGCGCTCCTGGCCTCGATCTTGCCGAATCCGGTCAAACGGAGCGCCAGGGCTCCCGGGCCGGGTGTCCGGCGGCTGGCCGGGACCTATGTGGCAAGGGCGCAGGCCAGCTCTTTATTGACCTGCTGGCGGGAAAATCGCGGATTTTGAGCCCTTTCCGATCGTTTTTTCCGGTCCCGAACCCTAGCTTTGCGGCCAGCCTTCCTCTATAAGCGCGGCCTTGATCGGCATTCCGCTCGCCCCGTTTGGGTGCTGAGCCGTCCCGTGACGATGCCCGGACAACACCAATTCCTAGAGGATATTGAAATGGCCGTTCCGAGAAGAAAAACCTCGCCGTCGCGCCGCGGCATGCGCCGCTCGGCAGACGCCATCAAGAAGCCGACCTATGTCGAGGACAAGGACTCCGGCGAACTCCGCCGTCCGCACCATCTCGACCTCAAGACCGGCATGTACAAGGGCCGTCAGGTCCTGAAGAAGAAAGAGTCCTGAGGCAGGACTCTTTCTTCGGGCAGCACGGCGTGACTTCGACGTGATCTGCCTGATTTCGGCCAATCCATGAGATATGACGGTGACGGCGGCGGAGCGAGTGCTTCGCCGTCGCATTGTCCTGCCCGGACATCTTGATCGAGAAGGCACTTTGCCGATGGTCGGTTTCCCGCTGCTTCTGATTCCGCTCGCGGTCTACAACATCATCGCCTTCCTGATGCCCAGCGTGTCCTTCTCGGACGTGCTGTTCAAGGTGCCGATGATCACCGGCGAGACCTGGCCGGTGACGCTTGCCGACCTGCTGATCGCACTCGGTGTGGTGCTGTTGCTGCTCGAAGTGGTCAAGGGCGCGCGGCCCGGCGCGAAATTCCTGATGGATCATTTGCTGTCGTTGATCCTGTTCGGTGCGGCCGCCGCCGAATTCGTGATGTGGCCCAAATTCGGCAACTCGACCTATTTCCTGCTGGTGCTGCTCGCGATGGCCGATTTCCTCGGCGGTATCGCCCAGCGCACCCGCCGCCGCATTGCCTATGTCGCAGCCGAGACCGTAGCAGTGCCGCGCAAGGCGAAGCGACAGGTCGAAGCGCCGGCACAAGCGACGATGTTCGAGCCGAAGCTCAATCCCGCGCCCGCGCCGCAGCCTGAGCCACCCGCGCCCACAGCTCAATCGGTTGCCGAATCCGTGCTGATGGATCACCCCGCGCCGAAGCCTGTGCAGGGTATCGCGCCGTCGCCGGAAATTCCCTCGCCGCACTTGCAGCCGGGCAACGGCACGCCGTCTTCACCCGAAGAGCCGCGCTGATCGGCGTTACGCGACCTGCCGGGTGCGTGAGGTGACGCTGGGAAGCGGCCGTTTGCCGCCATAGGCCACCTGCGCGTCTTCGGAAGAACCGCGGCGCAGCCGGCTTGCCTGCGGCAGGTGCTCGGCGTTGGCGATCAGCTGGGTGACAAAGCTCGGATCTGGCCGCGGCAGGGGGATCACTTTGTGGACCCATTCCAGCGTCGGGGCCAGCAGCACCACTGCGGTGCTCGTCTCCCGCTCCGCCTCTTCCGATCGATCGGTCCTCGCCATCGTAACACCGTCAGTCAAGTCAACTGTAGCGTTTCGGGACGAAACGCGCTGTACCTGATGATGGTCTCGCAAGGCTTATGCCGGCCGGGCCAAATTTGTTCCGGGTCGCTTCGGCGCATGGTTTCCAAATTGTTTATGAACTTTGCCTAGGGTCGGGGACGAATCTGGCCGTATTCTGTGCCGGCTCAGGACTCCACGCTGTCCCGAAACGAGGCGATTTTGACCCCCGCATTGCCGCAAGCCTCCGAAATCCTGGCCGCCCTCGGCCAGGCCGTCTTCGTCTGGGATATTGCCAGCGACACCATCGTCTGGGGCGAGCAGGCCGGCGCGATCTTCCCCGGCATCCCCGCTGACCGGCTTGCGACCGGTGCCGAGTTCGCCAAGCTGATCGAGCCCGCGCAGTCGCTGCGGACCGCTGCGCTGGCGCAGACCTCCGCCGTGCACGGCGCCGACGGCACGCCCTACCGGGTCGAATATGGCGTCCGCATGAGCGCCTCCGACCCCGTGGTCTGGGTCGAGGAGACCGGCCGCTGGTTTGCCGGCGCCGACGGACGCCCGGTGCGTGCGATCGGCTCCATCCGCATCAACAATGAGCGCCATGCCCGCGACGAGGAGCTGACTAGGCTCGCCCGGCTCGATCCCCTGACCGGCGAGCTCAACCGCTCCCATCTGATCGCGGCGCTCGCCGAGGCGATCGAGGAGACGACCCGCTTCCGCTCGACCGCGGCGTTCATGCTGGTCGGCATCGACCACCTCGCCCGCGTCAACGACGCCTTCGGCTTCGACGTTGCAGATGCCGTGATCCTCGACGTCGCCAAGCGCATCCGCACGCGGCTGCGCGGCGGCGATGTGCTCGGACGCTTCTCCGGCAACAAGTTCGGCCTGATCCTGAAGAACTGCACCGTCGACGACATGAACGTCGCCGCCGAGCGCTTCCTCGCCGGCATTCGCGATGAGGTGGTGCCGACCAAATCCGGCCCGGTCTCGGTCACCGTCTCGATCGGCGCCGTCAGCCTGCCGCGCTATGCCCGCAACACTGACGAGGCGGTCAATCGCGCGCATGAGACGCTCGATGTAGCCAAACGCCGGCGCGCCGGCTCGTTCGCCGCATGGCGCCCCGATGCCGCCCGCGACGCGCAGCGCCGCGTCAACATTCGCGTCACCGACGAGATCGTCACCGCGCTGAACGAGCGCCGCATCAAGCTCGCCTATGAGCCGGTGGTGTCGGCTGCCTCGCGCGAGGGCGCGTTCCACGAATGCCTGGTGCGGATGGACCAGGGCGGCGGCCAGGTGCTGCTCGCGCCCGACATCGTGCCGGTGGCCGAACGGCTCGGCCTCATCCGCCTGGTCGATCATCGCGTGCTCGAGCTCGTGGTGGCCGAGCTCGCGGCCGCGCCCGACATCCGCCTCAGCCTCAACATCTCGCCGGACACGACGATGGATCCGGACTGGTGGGCCGGAATCGAATCGCTGATGCGCGCCCATCCCGGTGTCGCCGAGCGATTGATCGTGGAGATCACCGAAACTGTCGCGATCCAGGACATCGACGATGTCCGCGGTTTCGTCACGCGGCTGAAGAATTTCGGCAGCCGCATCGCCATCGACGATTTCGGCGCGGGCTACACCTCGTTCCGAAACCTGCGCAAGCTCGGCGTGGATATCGTCAAGATCGACGGCGCCTTCGTGCAGAACATCACCCGCTCGGCCGACGACCGCGCTTTCGTACAGACCCTGATCGACCTCGCCCGCCGTCTCGACATCAAGACGGTCGCCGAATGGGTCCAGGATGAGGAAGCGGCCGGCATGCTGCGCGACTGGGGCTGCGACTACATCCAGGGCCGCCTGATCGGGCTTGCGTCCGTCGACCGCCCGTGGAGCGCGCCGCCGGACAGCGCACTGCCCGCCGCGGGGTAAGGGCCTCTACGATCTGCGGCTGCGCCACGCAGATATTCGGCACCGCGACCTTCTGAAACAGATGCGGGCTCGCGACGGCGGACGCGGGATAGACCGCAATCTTCGCGCGGAATTCAGGATGCGTGAAGGCCGCGCGGGGCGCGCAATCTCGGTGCCAATCGCCAGAACGTGCAGCGGATCGTCAACGACCTCGAGCGGGATGGCCTCGTCGTGTTCGAGACCAACCCGCACCACCGCCGGGCGCAGCTTGTGGTGCTCACCGACAAGGGCAGGCAGGTCTACGATGCTGCCGGCCGCTTGCAGGTCCCGTGGGTCAATGGCCTGTCGGATGGATTGTCGGTCAAGGAGATCGAGATCGCCCACCGCGTGATTGGCGCCCTGCGCGATAAGCTCGAAGGAACCGGCGAGGGCTGATCACGCCACGCGCCGAACCGCGTTCAGCCGCTCGATAACCCGCTCCACCTCCGCCGCAGGGCAGGGTCTGCCGAAATAATAGCCCTGGACCGCGGTGCAGCCGCACTCGCGCACGAAGTCGAGCTGCTCCACCGTCTCGACGCCCTCCGCCGTGGTCTCGACGCCGAGCACCGAGCCGAGGCTGGCGATGGTTCGGACGATGGCGACGCTCTCGGGGCTTTCGCCGAGCGTGCCGACGAAGGAGCGGTCGATCTTGATGCGGTCGAACGGAAACTTGCGCAAATAGCTCAGCGAGGAATAGCCGACGCCGAAATCGTCGAGGCTCACGTGTACGCCGAGCGAACGGAGCTGATGCAGGATCTCGATCGTCGCCTCGCTGTCGTCGAGCAGTGCGGTCTCGGTGACCTCAAGCTCGAGCCGCTGCGGCGGCAGGCCGGCTTCGGCGAGCGCACTCGTGACCATCGCCACCAGCCCGCGGGACTGGAACTGCACCGGCGACAGATTGACCGCGATCGTAAGCTCCGGCCAGGACGCTGCCGTTGCGCAAGCCGAACGCAGCACCCATTCGCCGATCGGAACGATCAGGCCGGTCTCCTCGGCGATCGGAATGAACTCGGCCGGCGAGACCAGGCCGCGCGAGGGATGTTTCCAGCGCAGAAGCGCTTCGAAACCGGTGAGCTCGGATGTGTCGAGTTGGACCTGCGGCTGGAACACCAGATGGAATTCCCGATTCTCCAGCGCGCCGCGCAGATCGTGCTCCAGCGCGTGCCGGCTGCGCGCCTGCTCCTCCATCTCGGGCTCGAACAGCTGATAGGCGCCGCGTCCCCTGGCTTTGGCCTGGTAGAGCGCGAGGTCGGCGCATTTCATCAGTTCGTCCGCATCGAGCCCGTGATCGGGCGCGACCGCGATGCCGATGGAGACGCCGATGTGGATCGACTGGCTTTCCAGCGGCGGTGGCCGGCCGATGATCTCGACCAGGCGGCGCGCGAGCCGCTCCGCCGATTGGGGTTGCGGACCGCGCTGGAGTACGGCGAACTCGTCACCGCCGAGACGGGCGACGGTGTCGTGCTCGCCGACATTCTCCTTCAGCCGTGCCGCGACCCAGCGCAGCAGCCGGTCGCCGGCGGCGTGGCCGAGCCGGTCGTTGACGGTCTTGAAATTGTCGAGGTCGAAGCACAGCACGGCCATGGCGCCGCCGGCAATCGCGACCTGGTTCAGTCCCTCGCTCATCTTCTCGCGGAACAGCGTGCGATTGGGCAGGTCGGTGAGCGAATCGTGCTGCGCCATGTGCGCGACGCGGGCCTGGGCCTTGTGGCGCTCGGTGACGTCCTCATAGGTGACGACCCAGCCGCCATGCTCCATCCGCTTGTGATTGAGCTTGATGATGCGGCCGTCGCTCAAATGGCGGTGCAGGGTGTGCTCGCCCTCGCGCAGCCGTTCGACATAGTCGGCATAGAGCCTGGCCGCCGTCGTGTTCGGATGGATGCCGAGATCGCAGCTATGCTCCATGATCTCGCGCATCGAGACGCCGGGCTTCACGATATCGGGCGACAGGCCGTACATTTCGATATAGCGGCGGTTGCAGACGATCACGTGCAGGCTCGAATCGAGCATGCACAGGCCCTGGCTCATGTTGTTCAGCGCAGCGTCGAAGCGGCGATACTGCTCGCTCAGCTCCTCGACCGCGCGCTCGCGCTCGGTGATGTCCTCGTAAGTGGCGACGAAGCCGTCCTCCAGCAGCGCGCAGTAGCGGACCGAGATCACGGTGTTGTTCGACATGCTCCGCCGCATCGGAGAGGAGTCGCGGCGAGCGATCTGGGCGCGGGCGGCTTCGAGGATCTGTTGCGGGCTGTATTCTGACGCGAAAGCGCCGTTGGCCATCGACCGCTCGATCAGTTCGGCGAGATGCGTGCCGGGCCTGGTCTCCTCCGGCGACAGCAGGTAGATCTTGCGGTAGGTGCTGTTGCAGACACGCAAGCGCATGTCGCTGTCGTAGAAGGCGAGGCCGTGCGCCATGTTTTCGAGCGCGGCGTCCAGCATGAAATTCTGCTGCTTCAGCGTCTCCTCATATTGCAGCCGCTCGGTGACGTCCTCATGCACCGTCACCCAGCCGCCGTCGGGCATGAACCGGGACACGGCCTGTATCTTCCGTCCGTCAAAACGTGTGACGAGAACGGTTTTCGGACTCCTGGTGCGGACGTCGTTCATCCGGACGTCGCGGAACTCGTCCCCCGACATGTCGGCTCGGTTGCCGCGCGAAAGCCAGTGGTCGATCGCCGCGCTGTGCGTGACGCCCGGCTTCACGATTTCGGGGTCGAGGTCGTAGAGATCCAGGAAACGTTCGTTGCAGACGACGACGCGGCTGTCTGCGTCATACATGATGAGACCGTGGGACATGTTGGCGAGCGCGTGCTGGCTGCGCTCGGTCTGGAGGCGTAGCTCCGCCTCGAGCCGGGCGAGGCGGCTGACATCGTCGCAGACCGTCATCCAGCCGCCGTCGGGAAGCGGCTTCAGCTCGAGCGACATCACGAGGCCGCTCGCGAGCGTCTGTTCGGTGCGGAACGGCTGGCCAGCTGCGATCCGCGCCATGCGCGCGGCGTAGAGCGCGTCGACCTCTCCTGCCGGGATGTTGCCTAGCGCTACGCTGTGGGCGAGCACGTCGCGGTAGCTCGTGCCGACCCGCACGATGTCGGCCGACATGTTGAACAGCGTGAGGTAGCGCTGATTGACCAGTACGATCCGGTTACCGGCATCGTAGACGCAGACGCCCTGCTCCATGTGGTCGAGCGCAAGCTGGCTCAGCGCGACCAGGGCTTGCGGACCCTGCTCGCGGCGTGCACCAAGCTCGTTGTCGTCGGTCGACGTCATGGGATCGGCAGGTCTCGGCGCGCAATACACTAAACGCAACGTAATTCGGATGCCGAGGGTAGCGAAGAGGCGGGAAAATTCCCTTAAGCGCCGTAGTTTACGGAGGGTGACCGGCGATGCGGAGAGGCGTGTATCGAGGATGTCCGCAAGTCAGGGTTGGCAGAGAGCGCGCGACAAGTCTCGGCGTCGTCCCGGCGAAGGCCGGGACCCATAACCACAGGGAGAAGTTTGGCGAAGGCTCGTGGTCATTAAGTTCTGCCGCGGTACAAATGCCTGCGCTTACCGATAGATCACGCGGTATGGGTCCCGGCCTTCGCCGGGACGACGGCAAATGCGCGACGCGCACGTCCCGCCCTACGGCCCGTACAGCACGAGCTCCGTATCCGTGAGATCGGCCAGCCGCGGGCGGTGCGGGCCCTTGAAATATTTGCGGCCGCGGCGCTCGGTATAAATACCGACAAGGCCGGGGATTGGCTCGTTGGAATCGACGATCACCGAGATCTTGCCGAGCCGCAGCAGCAGCCGGCCGATGCGGCCGGCGCAGGCGGCGTACTCGGCGGCGCTGCGGCAGTAGATCAGCTGCATCGCCGGTGGTGCGATGAAACCGCGGCGAATGCGGACCGGTTGCAGGATGAAGGGGAAGGTGCCCTTCGGCGTGCGGCAGACCAGGCTCAGGCAGTTGTAGCGTGCATGGCGCGTCAGGAGCTCGGTCTCGGCTTCGGAGAGGCCCTCGATCCGCTTCGTATGCTGCGAGATGACCTCGATCTTGCTCCAGCGTGGCGCGCGCGACAGCGCCGGCACCGAGAAGAACAGGCCGCGGCAATAAGCGCGAAAACCCTGCGTCTCGATGATCGGCCAGGTCCACACTGCCGGGCTGATGTTGAGATAGGTCACATCCTTGTGCCGCTGCGCGATCTTGGTCAGCAGCGGGGCGTAGTTGCGGTAGGCCGGCTCGACATACCAGCTCGACAGGTTGCAGTGGACGGCGGTCTCTTCACCATCTTTCCGCGTCGTGTAGATCAGCAGCAGCACGCCGACCGGCGTGCCGCCATCATCGAGCATGTAGCCGAAGCGCGGATAGCCTTCCGGCACCGGTCGGAAGGCCTGCCGGCGCAGGCCCTGGATCCAGTAATTGCGCGAGCGGCCGACGAAGCCGCGCGTCAGCAAGTCCGCGATGGCTTCGACATCGGACTCGGTAATCTCGCGGCATCGGACCTTGGTGTGGATCACGCTCGTCTTACCCGTGGAAATGGTCGGCCTCTTAGCTTAGCGCCAGCCTTGGCCATGGGCATCGGCAGGAGCTAGCGGCTGCATGCCCAGAAGCTCCCGCACCTTGGCGGGCCAGGCGGCGAGGTCAGTGCCATGGGTGTGGAACATGGCGACAGCGAGCCGGTCCATGCCGAAGGCGACGCAGCCGGTGTGCGCCGGTTCGCCATTGGCGTCCTGGATGCCCCAGGTCGTGCCGAAATGCTCGCGGTGATAGTTGAAGCTCATGCAGGCGGTCGGCTGCTCTTCCGAGCGCAGCGGGATCAGGAGCTCAAACTTGAGCTGCTGCTGCTTCTGGCTCACCGCCTTCATCTGGCCGACACGGCCAAAGAAGGGATCGCTGGCGTAGTCGACGCGGAAGGTCAGGCCGAGATCGGTCGCGATCGCCTGCGCGCGCATCATCCAGCGCTCGCGGAAATCGGCGACGTCGTCGGGAGTGCCGATGCAGACATATTCGCGCATCCGGAACGATTGCAGCCGGTCCAGATGCTTTGAAGGCTCGCGGCGGAAGCAGTCGGCGGCGACGTCGAAGCGCAGGCCGCCCTTCGGCAACTGCCCACGGCTCGCGGCGATCGGATAGACGGGGTAGCAGGCGGCTGGCGACAGCACGAGATCGGCCGGCGACAGCGAGGTGGTCCAGTCGCCGCCGGCATCGAAGCGGCTCACCGCGGCGTTGATCTCGCGTTCGGTGCCGTGCAGGCCGCAGACGCAGCCGAGCAGGTTTGGAAAGCTCTTGAGGTAGCCGGATTTTTCCAGCTGGGCACGACTCATCACCGGCGGGAAACGCATCACCTCGGTGCCGGCTTCGCGGTGGCGCGTGATCAGCGCGGCGAGCCGCTCGACGATTCCTTCATAGAGCGCGGTGCGGGCGTAGACGCCGTCCGAGCCCATCGGATGGAACAGCGCGTCGGTGAGGTGATCGAGCGGATCGGCGGCCTGCGGCGCGGTGTCGGGCGAGTTGGGAAGAACAGCAATGTTCATTGTTCGACTTCCTGCTATCTGAAAACTATTCTTCTTGGTTGAAGGCACGTCAGTCGCGAAAGGCTTGTAAGTCCCCAAGACTTGTCAGTCCCGAAGGCTTGCCGGAATGCTGCTCATCAACGTCGCGGTCGCCGCGTTGGCGAGAATGCGGTCATTGTTGATCATGATTGGCGACGACAGCACGTCGCGCAGGTGACGCCCCATGGTGAACTCGCCGTCATTGCGGTAGCCCGAGAGACCGGTCGTGCGCATCGCATGCATTACGGTCTCGACCGCGAGCTCGGAGGCCTGCACCTTCAACAGCGTAATCGAGGACTGGAAGTCGAGCGAGCCGAGCGCACGCTCATCATGCTCGGCGCGGGCAAACACATCGAGATTGGCCGATATCAGCGCGCGCAGCTTTGCCAGCGACATCTTTGCAGCAGTGAAATGCGCGGCCGCCGGCGGCATCTGCCCGCCGGAGGCACGGGCTGCCTTGCGGATGAAGGCCTGCGCGCGCGTGACGGCAGCAGCGGCGATGCCGGCCCAGGCCGAGGACCAGCACAGATGCGCGAATGGCGTCATGGTCTGGGCGTGGATCTTGTCGTAGGATTCCGGGAAGACGCGATCGGCCGGGCAATCGACCTTCAGCTCGAAACCGGTCGAGCAGGTGCCGCGCATGCCGAGCGTCTCCCAGCCCAGCGTCCGCTTCAGCGAATAATCGTCCTTGGCGAGCGCCAGCAGCACCTGGTCGGAGGCGGCGGCATCGGTCGCGCGGCGCGCGATGGTGACGAGGCCGTCAGCCTCGGCGCCGTAGGAGATCACGGTCGCGTCGCGAATGAGCGAGACGGTGTCGCCGGCGTTGTCGACGGCGGCCGCGCTGGCGCGGATGTTGCCGCCATTCTGTCCTTCGGTGGTGGAGGAGGCGAGCAGCCACTGGTCGCGGGCGACCCGGCGCATCATGGTTTCCATCCAGGGAATGCCGTGGCCGTGGCGGATCACGCAGGCGACCTTGGTCGAATGCATCGCGTAGACCATCGCCGCGGAAGCGCAGGCGCGTCCGAGCGTGTAACAGACGTCGGTGACATCGTAGATCGAGGCGCCAAAGCCGCCGAACTCGACCGGGATCATGACGCCGAGCAGCTTTTGCTCGCGCGCAGCGTCAAAAGCCTTGTGGGGGAAGCGGGCATCGCGGTCGACGCCCTCGGCGTCGGCTGCGGCCACGGTGGCGGTGCGGGCTGCGCGCTCGATCAAGGAGGGGCCCTGTTCGAGGAGGCTCATCTGCGCTTCGTCGACAGTGAGGACTGCTTCACGCACGTTCATGCTCGTCCGCCTCCGGTTCGCCGTTCCAGATCTGCCCAGGCATCGGCTTTGATGCTGTTTACGATCATCCGACCCTATTTACGTTTGAAGGGAGGCTAGGGATTTGACTCAAATTAGTCGATTAAATTCAGGGTAAACGCCTGCCAATTCCAAATGGACAGTTAAGGAGCGGTTGTTCCGACTCGCAGATTTTGATAGTCCTATTAGCGATTTGGAAGAGCCGCTGATTTTAATCAACGTGAGTCATCGTTTGCTAAGGCGGAAGAGGCTATGGTGGCGCCAATTGCAGCAATGGCAAGGCTTACAGCCTGTTCAAAAGGCTTACAGCCTGTTCAAGAACAACACGGGAAGCATCAAATGCAGGCCTTCGACACCGACGTCCGCAATCGCATCATCAAGCTGGTGAAGGGCATCCTCGAACAGAATGCGCTGTCCGCTGATGTCGCGCCAAAGACCAAGCTCGTCGACGTCGGCCTGACCTCGATGGACATGGTCAATCTGATGCTCGGCGTCGAGGCCGAGTTCGACTTCACCATTCCGCAGTCCGAGATCACGCCGGAGAATTTCCAATCCGTCGAGACGCTGGAGCGGATGGTGATGACCCAGCTGCAGCCGGCGACCGCGGCGTAATCAAAGGCACCACTCTCTCCCCGTGTCGTCCCGGCGAAGGCCGGGACCCATAATCCCAGGGAGCAGTTTGGCGAAGATCAGCGGTTCGGTACTACGACCATCCGCGATCGATAGATTCCGCAGTATGGGTCCCGGCCTTCGCCGGGACGACACCGCGTGTGCGGCAAAAACTGTGCTCCTCACAGCGCCGCCATCCCCTCCCACCCCCGTTTCAAAACCGCCGCAAAACTGGCATAGCTTAACCATGTCGCATGTGGCGAACGGGTGGAGCAGGCATGACGCAGGCGGTATTGGGCATCATCGGCGGCTCCGGCATCTACGATCTGCCGGGTCTCGAGGGCGCGCGCGAAGAAGTGATCAAGAGCCCCTGGGGCGAGCCGTCGGCGCCCCTGCGGCGTGGCAGCATTGCGGGCCTGCCGATCGTGTTCCTGCCGCGCCATGACAAGGGCCACAGGTTGTCACCGTCCGACATCAACTACCGCGCCAATGTCGACGTTTTGAAACGCGCCGGCGTCACCGACCTGATCTCGCTCTCGGCCTGCGGTTCCTTCAAGGAGGAGATGCCGCCGGGGACTTTCGTCCTCGTCGATCAGTTCGTCGACCGTACCCACAAGCGCGAGAGCTCGTTCTTCGGCAGGGGGTGCGTCGCGCATGTGTCGATGGCTCATCCGGTGTCGCCGCGGCTGCGCATCCATCTTGCGGCAGCGGCTGAAGCCGAGGGTATCGCGATTGCGCGCGGCGGTACCTATGTCTGCATGGAAGGGCCGCAATTCTCCACCTATGCGGAGAGCATGACCTACAAGACGCTTGGTTACTCCGTGATCGGCATGACCAACATGCCCGAAGCCAAGCTCGCTCGCGAGGCGGAGATCTGCTACGCCACCGTCGCGATGGTGACGGATTTCGACTGCTGGCATTCCGATCACGATGTCGTCACCGTCCAGGACATCATCCGCGTGCTGACGTCAAACGCCGACAAGGCGAAAGCGCTGGTGGCGCGGCTGGCCAAGGATTTTCCGCGGGAGCATGAGCCGTGCCCGATCGGTTCGGACCGCGCGCTCGACACCGCGCTGATCACGGCGCCCGAGGCGCGCGATCCGGAGCTCTTGAAGAAGCTCGACGCTGTGGCGGGTCGTATCCTGCGCGCCTGAGACGAGAGGCAAACGCGATGAAGGTCGACGGCAAGCATTTTCGCAGCATCTGGCGCGAGCGCGACGGCTGGTCGGTCGGCGCGATCGACCAGCGCAGGCTGCCGCATGAGTTCGTCATCGCAAGGCTGACCTCGTGCGACGACGCGGCCACCGCGATCCGCGACATGCTGGTGCGCGGTGCGCCGCTGATCGGTGCGACTGCGGCGTACGGCATGGCGCTCGCCATGCGTGAGGATGCTTCCGATGCCGGGCTCAAGCGCGCCTATGAGACGCTTATCGTGGCGCGGCCGACCGCGATCAATCTGAAATGGGCGCTGGACGAGATGCAGGCGTCGCTCGCGCCGATCGATCCGGTGGAACGGGCCGAAGCCGCCTACGCGCGCGCCGACGAGATCGTCGAGCAGGACGTCGAGATCAACCGTGGCATCGCCGGCAACGGCCTGGCGCTGATCGAGGCGATCGTAGCAAAGAAGAAGCCGGGCGAGGTCGTCAACGTGCTGACCCATTGCAACGCCGGCTGGCTCGCCACCGTCGACTGGGGCACCGCAACGGCCCCGATCTATCTCGCGCATGAGCGCGGCATCAAGATCCATGTCTGGGTCGACGAGACGCGGCCGCGCAACCAGGGTGCATCGCTCACGGCGTGGGAGCTCGGCCATCACGGCGTGCCGCACACCGTGATCCCCGACAATACCGGCGGGCATTTGATGCAGCACGGCATGGTCGATCTCGCCATCGTCGGCACCGACCGCGTCGCGGCCAATGGTGACGTCTGCAACAAGATCGGCACCTATTTGAAAGCGCTCGCCGCGCACGACAACAACGTGCCGTTCTACGTCGCGCTGCCATCGCCGACGATCGACTTCGCGGTCAATGACGGCATCAGGGACATTCCGATCGAGCAGCGCAGCGGCGTGGAGGTTACCGACATGACTGGCCGCACCGCCGATGGCCGGCTGGAAACCGTCCGCATCGTGCCCGAGGGGTCGCCCGTCGCGAACTACGCGTTCGACGTGACCCCGGCGCGTCTCGTCACCGGCCTCATTACCGAGCGCGGCGTGCTGAAGCCAGACCGTGCTGCGCTCGCCGCCGCCTTCCCCGAGCGGATCGCCGCTGCAAAGTAGGGCGTTTGGCGAAGGACGTCGCCCCAATCTCGTCATTGCGAGCGCAGCGATGCAATCCAGAGTCTTTCCGCAGAGACAGCCTGGATTGCTTCGCTACGCTCGCAATGACGGAGAATGATGCGTTAGGCCAGCTTCAGCCCCGTCGCCGCCTCGAGCTCGGCGATCGCTTGCGCGCCGCTAGCGACCTTGATCGTGGTCATGCCCATCTCGCGCGCGGGCTTTAAATTGACGCCGAGATCGTCGAGATAGACGCAACCCTTCGGATCGACCTTCAGCGTCTCGACCATCATGCGGTAGATGCGCGGGTCGGGCTTGCGCAGGCCGATCTTGGCGGATTCGATGACATGGTCGAAAAGCACCATCACCTCGGCGATGTAGAGTGAGCGTCCGGTCATGCTGCCGATCGCGTTGGCGGGCAGATTGTTGGTGATGCAGCCGGTCTTGAATTGCGCCTTGATGCGCTTCAAGGCCTCGACCATCTCGGGACGCAGATCGCCCTGAAGCAGCGGCAGCACGTCGCGTCCGCGCACCTCTGCGCCGAGCGCGAGCGACTCCGCGGCGAACAATTTGTCGAACGTATCGATGTCGACTTCGGCGCGCTCGAACTTCGCCCAGGCGTTTTCAAGGTGATTGGCAGCGTTCGTTCGCCGGATGATGTCGATGGGCAGGCCGCGCTCGGTCTCGAATCGAGTAAAAGCCTCGAACGGTGAGCTCGTCAGCACGCCGCCAAAATCAAAGATCACAGCTTCGATCGCCACTATCCTGCCCTCGTCAATTCCTTTCCAAGAGGGCTAGCATGCGCTATCGGCAAGGGCCAGTCCGAAGCAATTCTCCGTCCTCACCGATGCTGACGCCAAAGTGTGTTCCCATGAAAAAGCTTGCAACTGTCATCGCAGCGGCGCTGCTGCTTGCCACGCCCGCTTATGCCATCGTCGGCGGCGGTACACCACAAGCCGATGGTGTCGCGCGCGCTGTCGTCACCATCGTCGGCTCGCGCGGCAATTTCTGCACCGGCAGCCTGATTGCCCCGAAGATCGTGTTAACGGTCGCGCACTGCGTGCAGCCCGGCGCCGACTACAAGATCGTCGATCGTGGTGCCGATGGTCAGCCGCAATTGCTGAGCGTCCGCGCTGTGGCGATCCATCCCAACTTCAACATGCAGGCCATGCAGGCGCATCGCGCCACGGCGGACGTGGCGCTGTTGCAACTCGATATTCCACTCAAGGGAAAATCGACCGTGCCGGTCGGCGCGCCGAATATTCCAATTCAGGTCGGCAGTCGCTTCACCATCGCCGGCATTGGCGTGACCGTGCGTGGTGATGGCAAGAGCGGGGGCGCCACGCGCGTTGCCGCGCTCGTCGCCACGGGCCAGCCCGGCATGCTTCAAATTCGCCTCGTCGATCCCGTAACCAACGGTGTTCGCGACGGAATCGGGGCCTGCACGGGCGATTCCGGCGGTCCGGTATTCGAGGACCGGCCGAACGGCGCCGTGCTCGTCGGCGTCATCAGCTGGTCGACCGGACCGAACGGCGCTGCCGGCTGCGGCGGATTGACTGGGGTCACGCCGCTCACGCTCTATCGCGACTGGATCTTGCAGACTGCGCGGAGCTGGGGTGCGGCGCTGTGATTTGACCGCGACTTGATCTATGTCATTTTGAAGTGGAGCGCGATGGGCAACCATGCCCGTCGCGGAGGAAACGCGCCGTCCGATCAAGGGCGGCCTGAAAAAGACAAGGCAAGAAGCAACAATGAATGTCGCTGTTCGCAGTCACGCCACGACCAAGCAGGTTTCAGAGCATTTCGACGTGCTGATCGTCGGCGCCGGCATCTCCGGCATCGGCAGCGCTTATCACATCACAAAACAGCTTCCAGGTGCGAGCTTCGTCATCCTGGAAACGCAGGCGAGCTTCGGCGGCACCTGGACCACGCATCGCTATCCCGGCATTCGTTCGGACAGCGACCTCCATACCTTCGGCTATAGTTTCAAGCCCTGGGTCGGACCGCCCATCGCGACCGCCGAGGAAATCCTGGCCTACATGAACGAGGTGATCGACGACAACGATATCGCTGGGCATATCCGCTACAAGCACAAGATCAATTCCGCGAGCTGGTCGAGCGAGAACAATCTCTGGACCATCGAGGCGGTGACGACGGATACCGGCGAGGCAAAAACCTTCACCGCCAATTTCCTCTGGATGTGCCAGGGCTATTATCGCCATTCGGAAGGCTACACGCCGGAATGGAAAGGCATGGACCGCTTCAAGGGCCGCATCGTCCATCCGCAGACCTGGCCGGATGACATCGACCTCGCGGGCAAGAAGGTCGTCGTGATCGGTTCGGGGGCAACCGCAGCGACGCTGGTGCCGAACATTGCGGACACATGCGCGCATGTCACGATGCTGCAGCGTTCGCCGACCTATTTCCGCCTCGGCCGCAACGCTATCGAGATCGCCGAGGAGCTGCGCCGGCTTCAGGTCGACGAGGCCTGGATCCACGAGATCGTCCGCCGAAAAATCCTGTTCGAGCAGGATGCGTTTACGAAGCTTTGCCTGAGCAAGCCCGAGCAGGTGAGGAAGGAGCTGATCGGCCAGATCAGCGCGGTGCTCGGTCCGGACTACGACGTCGACACGCATTTCACGCCGACCTACCGGCCGTGGCGGCAGCGCATCGCCTTCGTGCCGGATGCCGATCTGTTCAAGGGCATTGCCAGCGGCAAGGCCTCCGTCGTCACCGACGAGATCGAAAGCTTCGTCGAAAACGGCATTCAGCTCAAGTCCGGCAAGCTGCTCGAAGCCGACGTCATCGTCACCGCGACCGGCTTCAATCTCGCCGCGCTCGGCGACATCGCCTTCGAGATCGACGGCAAGCCGCTCGCCTTCGGCGACACCGTCACCTACCGTGGCATGATGTTCACGGGCGTGCCAAACATGGTCTGGGTGTTCGGCTATTTCCGCGCGAGTTGGACGCTGCGCGTCGATCTCGTCGCCGATTTCGTCTGCCGCCTGCTCGGGCATATGAAGGCGAAGGGTGCCAACAAGGTCGAGGTTGGCTTGCGCCCTGAAGATCACAACATGCCGATCCTGCCCTGGATCGATCCGGAAAACTTCAACCCCGGCTACATGATGCGTAACATGGACGTCCTGCCCAGGCGCGGCGACAAGCCGGAATGGCAGCACAGCCAGGACTACTGGACCGAGAAGGACGAGATCCCGAAGACGGATCTGGATGATAAAGCGTTCGTGTATGGGTGAGGGGGGTAAGCGTCGCCACAAACTCTGGTGTCGTCCCGGCGAAGGCCGGGACCCATATCCCCAGGGAGTAGACGTGGCGCGAGCTGCCAACTCCAAGTCTTCGCCAAATCGCCTCCTGTGGTTATGGGTCCCGGCCTTCGCCGGGACGACCCCGTTTGTTGGGGTGACGGCGTTGCAGCTTACTTGCTGTCGCCCTGGCGAAAGCCAGGACCCATTACCCCAGGGGGTGGTTGCGGCGCGAGTAGTCACCACAAGTCTTCGCCAAACCACTTCCTGTGGTAATGGGTCCTGGATCCGCGCTCCGCTTCGCTGCGCTTGTCCAGGACGACGAGGAACTAGGAATTCCGCCTTGTCGCATTCGTGGCAATCGCCGCGGCCGCCGTCCGGTTCTCCACCCCAAGCTTGGCGTAGATCTGCTCCAGATGCTTGTCGACCGTGCGCGGGCTGAGGCCCAGGATCTGCGCGATGTCGCGGTTGGTCTTGCCTTTGCTGAGCCAGGCCAGCACCTCGCCTTCGCGGGTGGTGAGGCCGAGCTCGCTGGTGAATTCGGGCGGCAGCGCGGTGCCGGACTCCTTGGACAATCGCAGCAGAAACTCGTTTGCCGCGGTTTCGCCCATGTAATAGAGCCGGAGTTGCGGATTGTCGGGCAGGGAGACTGCCTGAGACTTCGAGCTGCCCTTGCCCTTGGCCTGCTCCAGCCATTGCAGCAGCGATTCCGGCAGGATGAAGTCATCATCAGTCTGGGCGCCGTGATGATCGGCGAGCAGCTTCTGCGCCTGCGGTGTCGCCCAGAGAACCTTGCCTTGGCGGTTGACCGCGAACAGGAAGCGTCCGGAGACGTCCAGTGCGGCGCGCGCGCTCTGGGTCAGCCTTGCGTTGCCGAGATGGACACGGATGCGCGCCAGCATCTCCTCGATCACGATCGGCTTGGTCACGTAGTCGACGCCGCCGGCTTCCAGCCCGCGTACGATATGCTCCGTCTCGGCCAGACCGGTCATGAAGATCACGGGGACATTGGCGAGGCCCGCGTCGCGCTTGAGCCGGCGGCACGTCTCGAACCCGTCCAGCCCGGGCATCACGGCATCGAGCAACACGATGTCAGGCGTGATCTGGTCGACGATGCGCATGGCGGCGGCGCCGTCGAGCGCCACCATCACGGTCATCCCTGCGCCGTCGAGCGCGTCGGTGAGCAGCCGCAGCGTCTCCGGAGAGTCGTCGACAACGAGCGCGACGTCGCGCTTTTTTGTCTCAATGCTCATAAGCATGCAGTGTTTTCAATGTGACCATGTATTGGTCAAGATCGAAGCGGTCGACCAGCGATCGCATCTGTGCGACGAAGTCGGCATGCTCGGGATGTTCGCTGCCGATCTCGTCGAGCTTCAACTGGATGCCCCTGACGTAGCCGATCTGACCGAGCCCGATCAGTGCCTCGATATGCCCGACCGGCGGCCGCGAGCCGCTCTCGGGCCGCCACAGCGGTACAGCGATCTCGTCGGAGCCGTATTGCCATTCGATCTTGAGCAACTGGCGAATGCTCTCCAGCAGCCGCGGGATGTCGATCGGCTTCATCAGGTAGCCGTCGTGGAAAGGTTGCGCCAGCGGCATCCCGTGAGCCTCCAGCGCGCTCGCCGACACCATCAGGATGCGTGCCTGGTGATGGCCGCTCGCGCGCAACGACTCCGCCACGGTCCAGCCGTCCATGCCCGGCATCGAGATGTCGAGCAGGAACAGATCGGGCCGACAATGCTGGGCCAGCGCGAGACAACCCGGCCCGTCGGCGGCGCTGAGCAGGATGAAGCCAAGCGGCGTCAGCACTTCGCGCAAGAGGTCACGATGGACGGGGTCGTCGTCGGTGATGAGGATGGTCTTGCGCGCGCCGTGATAGCCGGAGACCGGCGCCTCCACGGGCGCGGTGCGCCTGGGGTTGGTGACCTCCGACAGCAGCATCTTCACCTTGAACGTGCTGCCGCGGCCAACGGTGCTGGTGACCTTGATGTCGCCGCCCATCACGCCGGCGAGCAGCCGGCTGATCGTGAGCCCCAATCCCGTGCCGCTGTGCGGCTGCGAGACCCCGAGCGCGCCGCGCTCGAACGGCGCGAAGATGCGTTCGAGATCATCGGCCTGGATGCCCGGGCCGGTATCGATCACCTCGAACTCGGCGACCGGGCTGCGGTAATGCACCACGAACTGCACGCTGCCGGTCTGGGTGAACTTGATGGCGTTGGACAGCAGGTTGATCAGGACCTGACGCAGCCGCTTCTCGTCGGCGTAGACCACTGTCGGCAATGTTGCCGGCCGCCTGAAGACGAAGTCGATGCCTTTGGCGCCGGCCTGGAGGCGGAACATGCCGAGGAGCTGGTCCAGGAATTCGCTCAAGCGGACTTCGTCGCGGGAGAGATAAAGCCGTCCAGCTTCGATCTTGGAAATGTCCAGAATCCCGTCGATCAGGCCGGAGAGGTGGTCGGCGCTGCGGCGGACGACGCGGACCTGATCGCGTGGCTTGGTGTTCAGCGTCGTGTCCTGCTCCAGGAGCTGGGCATAGCCGCTGATCGCGTTCAGCGGCGAGCGCAGCTCGTGGCTCAGGCCGACGACATAGCGGCTCTTGGCGAGGTTGGCGGATTCGGCGACCTCCTTGGCGCGCTGGAGCTCGGCGTCGGTGCGCTTGTGCGCGTCAATCTCCTGGATCAGCAGCGTCGTCTGCCGCCGAGTCTCGGCTTCCGCGGCGCGACGGCTCTGCTGCGCCAGCACGAACAGCCAGGCCACCACGCCGATGATGATGCTGAGCGAGAAGAAAACCTTCCACAGCACGTTGGAGACGAGCACGTTCTCGCCATGGACGCTCGCCGAGGTCTGGAGATAGATCAGGCCGAGCACCAGTGCGACGAGCCCGGCGGAGACCACGAATACGCCGATGTAATGGCCGAGCTGCGAGTTGATCCGCTGATAGATCGGCTGCGGCAGGATCTTGCCGAGCGTCTCGGAGAATTGCGTCTGGATCCGCGCGTGCGGCTTGCAGAGATCGTGGCAGCGGGCGTCCAGCGAACAGCACAGGGAGCAGATCGGCCCGGCGTAAGCGGGGCAGGAGGCCATGTCCTCCGGTTCGAACGAGTGCTCACAGATGCAGCACTGGATCGCCTCGATGTTTTGCCAGCTCCGCTTCGGCTTGCGCGCGATGTAGTATTTGCCGTCGGTGGCCCAGGCAATCAGGGGGGCGGCGATGAAGGCAACCGCCAGCGCGATGAAGGCCGACAGCGCCTTCGCGGTAGGCCCGAACAGGCCGTAGAAGGCACTGATGGAGACAATGGTCGCGATGGTCATCGCGCCAACGCCGACCGGATTGATATCGTAGAGATGCGCGCGCTTGAATTCGATCTGCGGTGGCCGCAGGCCAAGCGGCTTGTTGATGACGAGATCAGCGACCAGCGCGCCGACCCAGGCAATCGCGACGTTGGAATAGAGCGCCAGCGTCTGCTCCAGAGCCTTGTAGACGCCGATCTCCATCAACAGCAGCGCCACGATCACGTTGAAGACCAGCCAGACCACGCGGCCGGGATGGCTGTGAGTCAGGCGCGAGAAGAAGTTCGACCAGGCGATCGAGCCGGCATAGGCGTTGGTGACGTTGATCTTGACCTGTGACAGGATCACGAAAGTGCCGGTCAGCGCCAGCGCGAGGTCAGGCTGCGACAGCACGTATCGAAATGCTTCGAGATACATATGCGCGGGCTCGGCAGCTTCTTCCGGCGGCACCCCGTGGCTGAGTGCGAAGAAGGCGAGGAACGAACCAGCCAGCAATTTCAGCGCGCCGAGCACGATCCAGCCGGGCCCTGCGCTCATCAGCGCGATCCACCAGGAGGCCTTCGAGGCGCGACGGTCGCGCGGCAGGAATCGCAGGAAGTCGACCTGCTCGCCGATCTGCGCCACCAGCGAAAACACGACCGAGGCCGCTACACCGAACAGCAACAGATCGAAATGTCCGTTGAGATCGCCGTGATCGCCCGAGAACTTGCGCCACTCCGTAAAGGAGTGCGGGTTGTGCCAGGCGATCGCCGCGAACGGCATGATGTGAAGCACGATCCAGAGTGGCTGCGTCCAGAGCTGAAAGCGGCTGATCAGCGTGATGCCGTAGGCCACCAGCGGGATGATGACGACGGCGCTGATGAGATAGCCTACGGGGCGCGGAATCCCGAAGCACATCTCGAGCGCGGACGCCAGGATCACGGCCTCGATCGCAAAGAAGATGAAGGTGAAGGAGGCATAGATCAGTGAGGTGATGGTCGAGCCGATGTAGCCGAACCCAGCGCCGCGGGTGAGCAGGTCAATATCGATGCCGCATTTGGCGGCATAATAGGCAATCGGCACGCCGCAGCAGAAGATGATGGTCGAGACGACGAGGATCGCGGCGGTGGCGTTGGTGACGCCGTAGTTCAGGGTGATGGTGCCGCCGATCGCCTCCATCGCCAGGAACGAGATTGCGCCCAGCGCCGTGTTGGCGACGCGAGCGGCGGACCAGCGGCGCGCGCTCTTGGCGGTGAAGCGCAGCGCGTAGTCTTCCAGCGTCTGGTTGGCGACCCATTGGTTGTACTGGCGCCTGACGCGGTCTATTCGCTGCCGCCCTGCCACTTAACCCCACTCCCGAACTCGCCAAAACCCTCGCAAATCCCGTACCAAAAGCCTACGTCGGTATTTTGCGGTGCAGTATACGCGATCTTGCGTATGCTTGCGGTGCACAAATTCGAGCCATCCTCACGGCACCAATCGCGTGTCCTCGAACAAAAGTGGGGTGCTCATGTCAGACGAAGCAAACAAGGGTCTATTGTCGCCGCTCCGGCGCAAACTATTGATGGGAATGGCGGCCGTGCCGGCCATCACGATGCTGCCGCGAGCGTCTTTTGCGCAGGCTCCGGCGACCTCGGCGGTCAATACCACGGGTCTCGCGGTCACCGACACCGAGGTGACGGTCGGCATCCTGCATTCGGCGACCGGCACCATGGCCATCTCCGAGACCGGCTCGATCGAAGCCGAAAAGCTCGCCATCGAGCAGATCAACGCCATGGGCGGCGTGCTCGGGCGCAAGATCAAGTTCATCCAGGAAGATGGCGCCAGCGACTGGCCGACCTTCGCGGAGAAGGCCAAGAAGCTGCTGGTCAACGACAAGGTCGCGGCGATCATGGGCTGCTGGACCTCGGCCTCGCGCAAGGCGGTGCTGCCGGTGGTCGAGCAGTATAACGGCATGCTCTATTACCCGACCTTCTACGAAGGCCTCGAGCAATCCAAGAACGTGATCTACACCGGCCAGGAGGCGACCCAGCAGATTCTCGCCGGCCTGAACTGGATCGCGAAGGAGAAGGGCGCGAAGTCGTTCTTCTTCATCGGCTCCGACTACATCTGGCCGCGCACCTCGAACAAGATCGCGCGCAAGCACGTCGAAAACGTGCTGAAAGGCAAGGTCGTCGGCGAGGAGTATTATCCACTCGGCAACACCCAGTTCAACTCGGTGATCAACAAGATCAAGCTGACCAAGCCTGACGTGATCTTCACCGACGTCGTCGGCGGCTCGAATGTCGCGTTTTACAAGCAGCTCAAGGCCGCGGGCATCGACCTCTCCAAGCAGGCGCTGCTGACGATCTCGGTGACCGAAGACGAGATCGATGGCATCGGCGGCGAGAACATCGCGGGCGCCTATGCCTGCATGAAGTACTTCCAGTCGCTCGACAATCCGAACAACAAGACCTTCGTGCCGGCGTTCAAGAAGATGTGGGGCGAGAAGACCGTGATCGGAGACGTCACCCAGGCTGCCTATCTCGGCCCGTGGCTGTGGAAGTTGACGGTGGAGAAGGCCGGCTCCTTCGATGTCGACAAGATCGCTGCGGCCTCGCCGGGCGTCGAGTTCAAGGGCGCTCCGGAAGGCTACGTGCGCATCCACGAAAATCATCACCTCTGGTCGAAGACCCGGGTGGGACGCGCCAAGCTCGATGGCCAGTTCGAGCTGATCTACGAGACCGCCGATCTCGTCGAGCCGGATCCGTTCCCCAAGGGCTACCAATAACAAGAGCTACCAGTAAGTCGCGGCGCGCCTGCCGCGGTTTCCTCTCAAGACCAAGGCGCTCCCTGGCGTGGATTGCAAGTCCACGCTCAAGACCCCGCGTCGCGAACCTGCTCGCGACGCGGGACCTTCATCCCAGACGGAGGACATCGATGTTCGGCGACTATTCGCTTGGTGATCTTGGCTCCATCTTCGTCATGCAGGGCTTTGCAGGACTGATCCTGTTCTCGGTCTACGTGCTGATGGCGCTCGGTCTTGCGATCATCTTCGGCCAGATGGGCGTCATCAACATGGCCCATGGCGAGTTCATGATCCTCGGCGCCTACGTCACCTGGATGACTTCGAATTTCTTCCAGTCCTATTTGCCGAGCTTGTTCAGCGGTTACTTCTTCCTCGCGATGATCCTGGCCTTTGTCGCATCCGGTGCGCTGGGAATGCTGGTGGAATGGGTGTTGATACGGCATCTGTACAAGCGCCCGCTCGATACGCTGCTTGCCACCTGGGGACTCAGCCTGATTTTGCAGCAGGCTTTTCGCTCCGTGTTCGGCGCGCGCGAGGTCGGCGTCGACCTGCCGCAGTGGATGCTCGGGTCGCTGCACGTGTCCGAGAGCATCGAAGTGCCGATCAACGGCGTCTTCGTGATGTGCCTCACCGTCTTGATCACGGTCGGTGTCGCCTATGTGATGTACAAATCGCGCTGGGGCCGCCAGGTGCGCGCCGTGGTGCAGAACCGCATCATGGCCGGCGCGGTCGGTATCAACACCGAAAAAGTCGATCGCTATACCTACGGCCTCGGCTGCGGCATCGCCGGTGTCGCCGGCAGCGCCTTCACGATGATCGGCTCAACCGGGCCGACGTCCGGACAGCTCTACATCGTCGATACCTTCCTGGTGGTCGTGTTCGGCGGCGCCGCGAGCCTGCTCGGCACCATCGCCTCGGCCTTCTCGATCTCACAGACGCAATCCACCCTCGAGTTCTTCATGTCGGGCTCGATGGCCAAGGTGCTGACGCTGCTCGCCGTTGTCGGAATCCTGATGCTGCGGCCGCAAGGGCTGTTCGCCCTCAAGGTCCGCAAGTGAGAAACGGAAGGCTGATGCAATGACCGACAATCGCTTCTTCAATCGATCGGAGTTGATCGGAATTCTGTTGCTCGCGATCTTCCTGGTGCTGGTGCTGCCGCTCACGCTCGATGTCTTCAGGCTCAATCTGGTCGCGAAATACCTGACCTATGCCTTCGTCGCGTTGGGGTTGGTGGTTTGCTGGGGCTATGGCGGCATTCTCAGCCTCGGCCAGGGCGTGTTCTTCGGGCTCGGTGGCTACTGCATGGCGATGTTCCTCAAGCTGGAAGCCTCCAGCCCCGAGAACACCAAGATCCAGTCGACGCCCGGGATTCCCGATTTCATGGACTGGAATCAAATCACCTCGCTGCCGCTGTTCTGGAAGCCTTTTCACAGCCTCACCTTCACCATCGCCGCCATCATTCTGGTGCCTGGCATCTTCGCCCTGATCATCGGGACGGCGATGTTCAAGCGCCGCGTCGGTGGCACCTACTTCGCCATCATCACCCAGGCGGTCGCGGCCATCCTCACCATCCTGATCGTGGGCCAGCAGGGCTACACCGGCGGCATCAACGGCATGACCGATCTGCGGACGCTGAAGGGGTGGGATATCCGGCCCGATCACGCCAAGATCGTGCTGTACTTCTTCGAGGTCGGATGCCTGTTCGTCTGCATCATGATCGCGCAGTTCGTCCGGCACTCCAAGCTCGGACGCATCCTGGTCGCGATGCGTGAGAAGGAGGACCGGGTCCGCTTCTCCGGCTACAGCGTCGCGAACTTCAAGATCTTCGCCTTCTGCGTCGCTGCCGTGTTCGCCGCAATCGGCGGCGCGATGTTCGCGCTCAATGTCGGCTTCATGTCGCCGTCCTTCGTCGGCATCGTGCCGTCGATCGAAATGGTGATCTACACCGCGGTCGGCGGCCGGCTGTCGATCCTCGGCGCGGTCTACGGCACGCTGCTGGTCAATTTCGCCAAGACCAGCCTGTCGGAATCCTTTCCCGAATTGTGGCTATTCGGATTGGGCGGGCTGTTCATCGCCGTGGTCCTCGCCTTCCCGAACGGCCTTGCCGGGATCTGGGGCGACTATGTGCAGCCGCGCATCGATCGCCTGATCTCGTCGCGCAAACCGAAACCTGAAGGCTGGACCGACAGCTCGGTCGCCGACGGCGCCCCGGCAGAGTGAGGAGATCATCATGCTCGTAGGTCACCAGCCCAAGGAATTCCTGCTCGCGGTCGAGGCGCTTACGGTGTCGTTCGACGGGTTCAAGGCGGTCAACGATCTCTCTTTCTATGTCGATGAGAACGAGATCCGCGTCATCATCGGTCCCAACGGCGCCGGCAAGACCACCGTGCTCGATTTGATCTGCGGCAAGACCAAAGCAACATCCGGCTCGATCCAGTTCCGTGGCAAGGAGCTGACCCGGATGAAGGAAAACGAGATCGTCAAGACCGGCGTCGGCCGCAAGTTCCAGAACCCGTCGATCTATGACGACCTCACGGTGTTCGAGAATCTGGAGATTTCCTATCCGCGCGGACGCTCGGTGTTCGGTGCATTGACCTTCACCCGCGACGCCGCCGTGCGCGACCGGGTGCATGAAGTCGCCGAAATGATCTTCCTGAAGGATCGGCTGAACGTGAACGCCGATCTGCTCAGCCATGGCCAGAAGCAGTGGCTCGAGATCGGCATGCTGCTGATCCAGGACCCCGACCTGCTGATGCTCGACGAGCCCGTCGCCGGCATGAGTGTGTCCGAGCGGGCCAAGACCGCCGAGCTTCTCAATCGCATCATCAAGAATCGTTCGGTGCTGGTGATCGAGCACGACATGAAGTTCGTCGAAGACATCGCGCACAAGGTCACCGTACTTCACCAGGGCCAGATCCTCTCCGAGGGCACCATGGAGAAGGTGAAGAACGACCCCAAGGTCATCGAAGTCTATCTCGGCCATTAAGGAGCAGGTTCGATGCTGGCTATTTCCGATCTTCACGTCGCCTACGGCCAGAGCGAGGTGCTGCACGGGCTCAACGTCAAGGTCGCCGCCAACGAGATCGTGGCGATCATGGGCCGCAACGGCATGGGCAAGACCACACTGATGAAATCGCTGATGGGCATCCTGCCGGCGAGGAGCGGCTCGGTGACGATGGACGGCGCCGAGCTCGGCAATCTGCCGAGCTACGAGCGCGTGGCCAAGGGTCTCGCCTATGTGCCGCAGGGCCGCATGATCTTCTCGACCATGACGGTGAAGGAGAACATCGAGACCGGTCTCGTCGTCTCCGGCGGGACCGAGGTGCCCGCTGATATCTACGAACTGTTCCCGGTGTTGCTGGAGATGAAGGGCCGCCGCGGCGGCAATCTCTCCGGCGGCCAGCAGCAGCAGCTTGCGATCGCGCGCGCACTCGCGACCAAGCCGAAGGTGCTGCTGCTGGACGAGCCGACCGAAGGTATCCAGCCGTCGATCATCAAGGACATGGCGCGCACCTTGAAGCGCATCCGCGACGAAAAGGGGCTCTCGATCGTCGTGTCCGAGCAGGTCCTGAGCTTCGCGCTCGATATCGCCGACCGCGTGCTGGTCATCGAAAACGGCGAGATCGTGCGCGACGATCCGCGCGACAGCGTCGATGCCGCGCAGGTCTCGAAATATCTGTCCGTCTAACCAACCGTGTAAAAGGGGAGCATCTCGATGCCAGAGACACTGATCAAGGTCGATCTCACCAAGTCGGCTTACGATAATGACATGGTGCATAACCGCTGGCACCCCGACATCCCGATCGTGGCCTGGGTCAATCCCGGCGACGACTTCATCATCGAGACCTATGACTGGACCGGCGGCTTCATCAAGAACAACGATTCCGCCGACGACGTGCGCGACATCGATCTTTCGATCGTGCACTTCCTGTCCGGCCCGATCGGCGTCAAGGGCGCCGAGCCCGGCGATCTCCTCGTCGTCGACCTGCTCGACGTCGGTCCGCTCAAGGAGAGCCTGTGGGGCTTCAACGGCTTCTTCTCCAAGCAGAACGGCGGCGGCTTCCTCACCGACCATTTCCCGCTGGCGCAGAAGTCGATCTGGGACATCAAGGGCCTCTACACCTCGTCGCGCCATATTCCCGGCGTCAACTTCGCTGGCCTGATCCATCCCGGCCTGATCGGCTGCCTGCCCGATCCGAAGATGCTGGACATGTGGAACAAGCGCGAGGCCGAGCTGATCTCGACCAACCCGACCCGGGTACCCGGCCTTGCCAATCCGCCATTTGCGCCGACTGCCCATGGCGGCCGCGCCAAGGGCGACGCCAAGGAAAAGATCGGCGCGGAAGGCGCGCGCACCGTGCCGCCGCGCGAGCATGGCGGCAATTGCGACATCAAGGATCTCTCGCGCGGCTCGAAGATCTACTTCCCGGTCTACGTGCCCGGCGCCGGTCTCTCGATGGGCGATCTGCACTTCAGCCAGGGTGACGGCGAGATCACCTTCTGCGGCGCGATCGAGATGGCCGGCTGGCTGCATCTCAAGGTCGAGGTGATCAAGGACGGCATGGCGAAGTACGGTGTCAAGAATCCGATCTTCAAGCCGTCGCCGATCACGCCGAATTACAAGGACTACCTGATCTTCGAAGGCATCTCGGTCGACGAAGCCGGCAAGCAGCACTATCTCGACGTCACCATCGCCTATCGCCAGGCCTGCCTCAATGCGATCGAGTACCTCAAGAAGTTTGGTTACTCCGGCGCCCAGGCCTATTCGATCCTCGGCACCGCACCGGTTCAGGGCCACATCTCCGGCGTGGTCGACGTGCCCAATGCCTGCGCCACGCTATGGCTGCCGACGGAAATCTTCGACTTCGACGTGATGCCGTCGTCGGCGGGACCGATCAAGCACATCACGGGCGATATCCAAATGCCGATCTCGCCGGACAAGTAATCACTGCGCGACGGGATGCGGGACGGCTTGTATCTGCGGCCCCGCATCCGCCACTGGATACGTTGAACAAGCTGAAGCGTAGGGATGATGCGATGCCGGTCTATGAATATCTCTGTGACGACTGCGGTCCGTTCAAGGATCTGCGCCCGATGGCGGAATGCGACGATCCGCAGAGCTGTCCCCATTGCGAGACGATGGCGCCTCGCGTGATCCTGACCGCGCCAAACTTCTTCTGCATGCCGGCGGAGAAGCGCAAGGCCCACGCCGTCAACGAGCGCAGCTCGCACGCGCCGCAGACGCTCGCGCAATACAAGGCGTCTCATGGCCCCGGCTGCGGATGCTGCTCGACCGGCAAGAAATCGTCCAGGTCCGCGTCGGACAAGACAAAGCCGGCGCGCCTGATGACCAAGAGCACGAGCGGCGCCAAGGGCTTCCCGACAGCGCGACCCTGGATGATCAGCCACTAACGCAGGCGGCAACCTCAAACCAATAAAAGACAGGAGCGGTCCCATGCTTCACGGCGATATTTCCAGCAGCAACGACACCGTCGGCGTTGCAGTGGTCAACTACAAGATGCCCCGCCTGCATACCAAGGCCGAGGTGCTCGACAACGCCCGTAAGATCGCCGACATGATCGTCGGCATGAAGCTCGGCCTGCCCGGCATGGATCTCGTGATTTTCCCGGAATACTCGACCCAAGGGATCATGTACGACTCCAAGGAGATGTACGAGACCGCCTCGGCGGTGCCCGGTGAAGAGACCGCGATTTTTGCCGAGGCCTGCCGCAAGGCGAAAGTGTGGGGCGTGTTCTCGCTGACCGGCGAGCGCCACGAGGAGCATCCGAACAAGGCGCCCTACAACACGCTGATCCTGATGAACGACAAGGGCGAGATCGTGCAGAAGTACCGCAAGATCATGCCATGGGTGCCGATCGAGGGCTGGTATCCCGGCAATTGCACCTATGTCTCCGACGGCCCGAAAGGGATGAAGGTCAGCCTGATCATCTGCGACGACGGCAATTTTCCGGAGATCTGGCGCGACTGCGCCATGAAGGGAGCCGAGCTGATCGTGCGTTGCCAGGGCTACATGTATCCGGCGAAGGAACAGCAGATCCTGATTTCCAAGGCGATGGCGTGGGCCAACAATGTCTATGTCGCCGTCGCCAATGCTGCCGGATTTGATGGAGTCTATTCCTACTTCGGTCACTCCGCGATCATCGGCTTTGATGGCCGCACACTCGGCGAGTGTGGGGAGGAGGAGTACGGCATCCAGTACGCCCAGCTTTCGAAGAATCTCATTCGCGACGCCCGCCGTACCGGTCAGTCGCAGAACCATCTCTACAAGCTGGTCCACCGCGGCTACACCGGTATGATCAATTCCGGCGAAAGCCCGCGCGGCGTCGCGGCCTGTCCCTATGATTTCTACAAGAACTGGATCGCCGATCCCGAAGGTACGCGGGACATGGTCGAAGCGATGACCCGTTCGACGGCAGGCACCGCCGAATGCCCGATCGATGGCATCCCGAATGAGGCTGCGCCGAGCAACTATTAGGTCGTCGCGGCCGACATCCGGGTCGGCCGGCGCAGGATCTTGCGCGGAATGGCAACTCCGCCGGGCAAAACCGTGGCGCGGTTGCAACATGGTCGTGGATTTTGCCTCGGTTGTGCGCCAAACGGACGCATTCGGGCCGGCCGTAGTTCTGCGGAACCTCCCCATGGCCTAAGTTCCCGGGCGGAATAGGCGGGACTGGGGGAGTGCGACGTGAGGGGCGTGGGGCTATGGAGGCTGCAGGGTGGACTGCGCCGGTATGGCGCCGTGTCATCCGCTGGCGCATCAACAATCCTGACGCTGGTGTTCAGCCTTGGCCTCTCGACGAATTCGGCCAACGCGCAATGCGCGCCTGATCCGGCGTCAAGCGGCCAAACGGTCACCTGCAGCGGTACCGATGCCGACGGCTTTCAGGCTGGCGTCGCTGTCAACAGCCTCACCGTCAACGTGCTGTCGGGCGCGACCGTGAACGACAACGGTGCCGTGTCGATCGGCGTCAACGACTCCAACACCGTCACCAACAACGGAACGCTTTCGGCAGGCTCGGGCCTGACCGGCATCAGCGTGGGCAATTCGAACACCGTGACCAACAACGGCATCATCACGGTGCTCGACAACGGCCTCGGCATCTCCGCGCTGGACCGCAACACGATTGCGAATGCCGGAACGATCACGACGGGTGACGGGGGCGTCGCGATCTCCGTCGACGACAACAACACCGTCACCAACACGGCGAGCGGCAATATCTCGGTCGGCCTGAGTGGCGCCGGCATACTCATGAACGGCAACTTTCAAACCGTCAGCAATTTGGGCGCCATCACGGCCGGCGACTCCGGTGTCGGAATTGCTGTGCAGGGCGATGACGCCAAGGTCAGCAATGGCGGTTCGATCACGACGGGCGACAGCGGGTCGGCGGGCATTTCGCTGCAGGGTGATCGGGCCGTCATCAGCCAGAGCGGGACGATCAGCGTTGGTCTGGGCGGCGTGGGCATCGCCGCGTCCAGCCTGTCCTCCACGATCACCAACAGCGGGCGGATCACGGGGACCGATTTTTCCGAGGGCATCATTATGTTCGGCGACGGCAACGTCGTCACCAACAGCGGTACGATCTCTGTCGGTGCCTCAGGCGTCGGTATCGATGTGTTCACGTTGTCGACCAGCAATCAGGTCGTCAATACCGGCACCATCACCGTCGGGTCCGGCGGCGTCGGCATCAGCGTGAGTGGCGGCGCGAGCGTCTTCAACTCGGGAACCATCAACGCCGCGACCGGCTTTGCCGCGATCGAGTTCTGTAGCTGCGGCTCGAACACGCTTACGCTCGGGCCCGGCAGCGTCATCAACGGCTTCGTGCTTGGCGCTGGCACCGATACATTCCAGCTCGGCGGCACCGGCAAGGACACGTTCGATCTCAGCCTGATCGGCAGCGGCCTCCAGTACGACGGCTTCACGACCTTCAACAAGGTCGACAGCTCGACCTGGACGGTGACGGGCACCGGCAATCAGAACTGGAACGTCCTGGGCGGCACGCTCATGCTCGCCGGTACCATCAACGGCATTGTGAGTGTCGCGGCCGGCGGCACGTTCGGTGGTGTCGGCACGACTGGCACGATCACCGTTACTGGCGGCACGCTGGCGCCGGGTCATCCGACCGGCACGCTCACCGTGTCCGGCGACCTCTCGTTCACGTCGGCGTCGAGCTACATGGTGCAGGTCTCAGGCACCAACAACGGCTTCACGATCGTGACCGGGACGGCGACGCTCGCCGGCGCCACGGTCGTCGTCGTGCCGACCGGGTCGATCGCGAAGCACTACACGATCCTGAATGCGACGACGCTTCCCGACAGGTTCAACCCGGTGGTCGCGGGTCTGTCGCCGAATCTGCATGCCATTCTGAGCTATGATCCGAACAATGTCTTCCTCGATCTCGCGCTGGGCTACGGCGGCGGCCTCAACATCAACCGGCAAAACGTCGCCAATGTCCTGACACACCACTTCGACAGCACCGGCAGCCTTCCCGTGGCGCTGGCGAACCTCTCGCCGACCGGACTGACGCAAGCCTCCGGCGAGCCGGGGACGGGATCGCAGCAGACCACGTTCAATGCGATGAACCTGTTCCTTGGCCTGCTGACCGACGTCTTCGGCACGGGGCGTAGCGGCGCGCCCGGTGCTGCGCCTTATGCCGACGAGACGAACGCAAATGGCTATGCGGCGGCCGGCAAGCGCCCCAGCGATGCGTTTGCGTCGATCTACCGCAAAGTACCGACGCCGACATTCGAGCAGCGCTGGGACGTCTGGGCTGCGGGTTATGGCGGCTCGCAGAGCACCGACGGCAATGCCGCGCTCGGCTCGAACAACACCACCAGCAGTGTCTACGGCACCGCGGTCGGTCTCGATTATCGCTTCTCGCCGGCGACGATCGCGGGCTTTGCTCTTGCGGGCGGCGGCACTGGTTTCAGCGTCAACGGGCTGGGTTGGGGCCGCTCGGACCTGTTCCAGGCCGGCGCCTTCGTCCGTCACACCGCCGGGCCTGCCTATATCTCGGCGGCGTTGGCCTATGGCTGGCAGGACGTCACCACCAATCGCATCGTCACGGCCGCCGGCATTGATCAGTTGCGCGCGCAGTTCAATGCCAACGCCGTCTCGGGCCGCATCGAGGGCGGCTATCGCCAGGCAACGCAGTGGATCGGGCTGACGCCCTATGCCGCACTCCAGGCCACCATGTTCAGCCTTCCCAGCTATTCGGAGTTCGCTGTGGTCGGCAACAACGCGTTTGCGCTCAATTACGCTGCCAAGAGCGTCACCGACACCCGCACCGAGCTCGGCCTGCGCGCGGACCGGGCGTTTGCGGCCGCAGGCGGCGTGATGACGTTGCGCGGCCGTGTCGCCTGGGCGCATGATTTCAATCCTGACCGCAGTGTCGGTGCGGTGTTCCAGGCGCTGCCGGGCGCGGCCTTCGTCGTCAACGGCGCCGCGCAGTCGCGCGATTCCGCGCTGACCACGGCGTCGGTGCAAATGAACTGGATGAACGGCTGGATCGCGGCGCTGACCTTCGAAGGCGAGTTTTCGAACGTCACCCGCTCCTACGCCGGCAAGGGTGTCGTGCGCTACGCCTGGTAGACTTTACCGTTTCTGCTGTGTGGGCTTGCGCGGTGGACGCGGCGCGACCGGAGTTCCGCTCATCTTGTTGGCGGCCTCGCTGATGTCGAGCAGGGTCTTTCGGCCATCCTCGAGGAAGCTCGCCGATTTTTTCTTCATGGTGTCGGCGAGCTCGTGCAGACCCTGCACCTTTTCGAACAGCTCGTCGGCCTTGCCGTCGACGAAGCCCGGCACCACGCCCTCGATCTTCGTGACCGCCTTGTCGAAGCCCGCAAACGCGCTGTCGACTTTGGCCATGATCGTGTCGATTTCGCCGCCTTTGCTCCTGAGGTCGTCGGTGTAGTTTTCGAACGTGCGCAGGCCTTCCTTGATCGCGGGCGCGTTGCTGACGATCGTGCGATCGACACTGTGCAGGGTGTCGACGATCGTTTCGGCGTCGCTGAGATCGGCGGTCAGCACGGGGACGCCGTCCGAATCCAGCGGCACCGGCGGCGCGGAGGGCGCGCCGCCGATCAGCGAGACCGCAGCGACGCCGGTGAGGCCCTGGAACTCGATGCCGGCGACGGTGTCCTTGCGGATCGGTGCCGCGTTGTCGAGCATTACCAGCGCGACGACCTTGCGCGGATTGTCGAGCTTGATCGACAGGATCTGGCCGGCAGGCACGCCGTCGAAATTGACCGGTCCGCCGCGACGCAGGCCGCTCGCGGAACCGCCTTCGAATACGACGCGCAGCTGGCTGCGGCTCTGGATGGTGCGCCATTTCTGCACGCCGAGCAGGCCGCCGAACGCCACGGCGATCACCGTCAGCGTCGCTGTTCCGATCACCAGATTGCTCGCGCGTGCCATGCAGGTGCGATTCTACGGCCAAAGCGGGAAAGTTGGAAGGACGATGCTTCGGTCGTGATGTTAAGGAGGGCGCGTTAGCGAAGCGCAACCCGCCCTATCTCTTGCGGCCTTTGGATACAAGATGGCGGATTACGCGGAGCCGGTGGCTCTTCCGCCCTACGGCTCTTCAATGCCCGGCGGAGCGTTTTGCCGCAGCATTGTTCAGTACGATCAGGGCGTCGACGGCGACGCCGGTCCTGGCGTTGATCAGGAACGGATTGATGTCGATCGATGCGATCCGGTCGCCGGCATCCGCGATCAGGTTGGAGAGTCCAACCAGCGCCTTGACCGCGGAGGCCTCATGCAACGCCGGCTTGCCACGATAGCCGTGCATCTTGACGCCGGCCTTGGTGCGTCCGATCAAAAGCCGCGCTTCGTCCTCGTCGAGCGGTGCGCCGGCGAGCGCCACGTCCTTCATCAGCTCGATATCGATGCCGCCGGTACCGAACAGCACGACCGGCCCCATCTCCGCATCCAGCGAGGCGCCGACCACGAGTTCGAGATCAGCCCTGACCTGCTGCGCGATCAGGATGCCGTCGAGCTTCGGCTTGCCCTTCAGCTTCTTCACCCGCGCCGTGATGTCGGCAAACGCCTTCTTCACCTCGGCCGCGTTGTTGAGGTTCAGCACCACGCCGCCGATGTCGGATTTGTGCAGGATCTCGGCGCTGACCACCTTGGCTACGACGGGATAGCCGATCTGCTTGGCGATCTTCACGGCCTCCACTGTCGTCTGCGCGATTCCTTCCTTCGAGACCGGAATACCGTAGGCCTTCAGCAGCTTCTTCGAGGCGACCTCGTCGAGGGCGGCGCCGGTTGCCGATGTCAGCGCCTTCTCCAGCACAGCACGCGCGGCAGGCCTTGAGCTCGAGGCGATGTCCGGCACTTCCTTGCGCAGCCTGGCATAGTCGAGCAGGGATTTGATCGCAGTCACCGCGCGGTCCATGCCCTGCATGACTGCGAGATGCGGCAGCGATTTGCGCAAGCCCTTGGTGAATTCGGTGAAGCCGATCGACATCGCGCTGATATAGATCACCGGCTTCGAAGCCCGGCCCGCCATCTCGTCGACGATGCGTAAATTGCGCTCGCGCAGCTCATGCGGTGCCTTCGGCAGCTCGGCATCGACAATGACGATATCGATGTCGGGATCGTCGATCATCAGCTTGATCGACTTCATGTAGACGGAAGGATCGACCACCGCGGCGAAGCCTGCGTCGAGCGGATTGCCGACGATCGAGCCCGGCCCGAGCATTTTTGCAAGTTCCGAGCTGACATGCGGGCTCAGCGGCGCGAAATTCAGTCCCGCGGCATAGAAGGCGTCGATCAGCATGCCGCGCTTGCCGCCGGACAGCGTGACTGCGGCGAGCCGGTCGCCTTTGGGTAGCGCGGCGTGGACGAAACATTCGGTGGTCTCGATCAGCTCGTCGAGGCCGCGCACGCGGATCACGCCCTCGCGGGTCGCAATCGCGTCGAACGTCTCGATCGAGCCAGCGAGCGCGCCAGTATGCGCCATCGCGGCGGCGCGGCCGCCCTCTGACGAGCCGAGCTTGAGTGCGATCACGGGCTTGCTTGCAGCACGCGCGGCCTTGCAGGCATCGCGAAAAGCCTTGGTGTTGCGCACGCCTTCGAGATAGACCACGATCACCTTGACGCTCGGATCCTCGGCGAAATAGCGCATCAGGTCCGGTGTCTCGAGCCCGGTCTCGTTGCCGGTCGTGACCATGTAGCCGACACCGACGCCGCGATCTTCCAGCGCCTGGCGGATCGCCATGACGATGGCGCCGGACTGCCCGGCGATCGCCACTGCGCCCTGTTCCATGGTGACGATGCGGTCGTCGATATTGGTGAACAGCTTTTCGCCCGCGCTCAAATTGCCAAGGCAGTTCGGACCCGTGACGGCCAGCCCGGTCTCGCGCACGGCCGCCTGCAATTCGGCGGCGAGCTTCTGGCTCTCCTCATCCTGCAACTCGCTGAAGCCCGAGGTGACGATGGTGGCCGACCGTGCGCCGGCCGCGGCAGCGTCGCGGATCACCTGCACGGCAAAGCGTGCGGGCACCAGCACCAGAACGTGATCAGGCTTTTCCGGGAGGCTGGCAAAGTCCTTGTAGCAGGGGACGCCCCAGATGGCTTCGCGCTTGGCGTTGACCGGGTAGAGCCCGCCCTCGAAGCCGTATTTGATCAAATTGTTCCAGATGCGCTCGGCATAATTGCCCGGCTTGTCGGTCGCGCCCACCAGCACGATGTTGTGCGGATGCAGCATGGCGTGGATGCCTTTGACCATTTCGCTGGCATCGGGCGGCGGAGACCAAGGAGAGACTGACGCAGCAGACACCTGAGCTTCCATGGCGTGACCTCACCTGTTGTTTTTCTTGGCGGCGCGTCGCTCTGTTCTATGGCGAGTTCTCCGCAGTGGCAACCGTGAGGGTGGTATGCCGCGTGATGGAATGAGCGACGTATCAGCGTGGGTGACCGCGGCGTGTTCAGTATCGCAGCAGGCCCCACTTGTAGCCATAGTGATAGGCCACTTGCTGTGCGAGATAAGGAGCGACGGCGCGCCGGATCTGCATCTGCGTCGGATCGAATCCGAGAACGCGGCACCGCAAGATGCCCATTTCTTTTACGCCGACCGAATAGGTTGCCGCGGTCTTCTGCGCGTCATGGATGCGGAAGCAGGACAGAAACCGCGGCAGGCGCACGAACTTGAATCCGGCGGCCTGCGCCCGCAGTATGAAGTCCCAGTCCATTGCGTAGTGGAAGCTTTCGTCGATCGGTCCGATCCTGTCCCATACGCGCTTGCGCCAGAACATCGTTTCCTGCGGAATGTAGTCGGCATATTGCAGCGCCTTGCCGTCATGGCGCGGCAGCACGGCGCGGCCGACCTCGAGCCCCTCGCGATCGATGAAGATGCGGTTGCCGTAGACGACGTCGGCGTCGGGATGCGCCGTGAAATAGTTGGCGACATAGGCGAGCGTCCCGGGCAGCAGCATGTCGTCGCTGTTGAGATAGGCCATGATCTCGCTGTCGACGCCGGCAAAGCCGAGATTGATGGCGTTCGACTGGCCCTTGTCCGGCTCGCTCTTCCAACTGATACGGCCGCCGCGGCCTTTCAGCAGATCAAGCGTGCCGTCGATCGAAGCGCCGTCCTGCACATGATAGTAAAGGTTCGGATAAGCTTGGCTGACGATGCTGTCGATCGTGGCGCCGAGATATTGCGCATGGTTGTAGCTCGGCGTCACGGATCGCGATCCGCGGCGCGTTTGCCGGGATAGCGGGTGCGGGACTGAACGCATTCAGGTTGAGCAGGCGCGGCGGATATTGCTCGAAGGTCCACATCGGCGGGCGCCGCCAGAGGCTGCGAAGGGAGGTGCGCCGCTGGCCGGACGCGATGAGATCCAGGTTTCTTTCCAGTAACGCGACGCGGTTTTCGAGCTGCTCCAATCTCTGTTCGAGACGCTGCCTGAACTCTTCGTCCATCTACGGCTTCTTCCCCGCCGATTCCAGAATAGGAAAATCCCGGCATTCTTGTAGGTCTACGAGGTCTACGGCTGGCGGCGCCAGTTCACAGGTTCCATGCGACGATTTGGCCCGGCGAATTTATGCGCAGTTTGAGAAGGCGCGACAGAAAACCTAGCCGCCGTTTCCAACCAGCGTGGCATGAAGGATGTAGCGCTCGGGGCCGGACGCGACGGCGTCGAACGGCCAGCAGGTGGTGAGTACAAGTTCAGCATCCTCTGTCGCCGGATCGATGCCCGATGCATCGAAATGAACCACGGCGGAGGAATCCGCGCGATAGCGGAAGTGCCTGCCGTCGCGGCGTGTGATCTCGATCACGTCGCCAATTGCAACATTTCGCAAGAAGCGGAAATGCGTGTCGCGATGCGCCGCATATACAGCAATGCCGTGCTCGCCGGCATCAACCGTTTGGTCGATATGACCGGGCCCGAAGGCAAGCGCCTGTCCGCTGGTGCCCGCGAGCACGATGGTGCTGGCGCCGATCCGCTTCACCTCGATCCGTGCGATCGGCCAGGTATCGGCCCAGGACCACGGCTTGACCGTCTGGCCCGTCGCAACGCTTCTGTCGAATGCGCGCTCCAGCAGCACCTGCGCGAACCAAGCCTTGGCGTGGATGTAGACGCCATCGCCAAACAGGATGGCGCCGACGAGCGCGAGAACGAGAGGAGAGATAAAGCGGGGCATTTGTTCCACACTCGTCATTGCGAGCGAAGCGAAGCAATCCAGAGTGTTTCCGCGGAAGCAGCCTGGATTGCTTCGCTACGCTCGCAATGACGGTAAAAAAACGCGCGCGGCTGTTGGGATGGGGACGGGGCAGCCGCGCGCGCTGAAGGAGAGGAGTTCGGGGGGCTCCTCTCTCAAGCGGCGTCAGTGAGCAAGGGCTGACGCCGGTTGAATACGAACAGGATCAGGGCGAGCACGATCAGGATCAGGCCTGCGACCATCTTCAGCTCGGCCGAGGTTGCGGTCTTGGGCAGGCGGATCGCATCGGGCGCGGCAGGTGCCGGTCGCCTGGCCGCGGGCTGACTGCCCGCATCGGCACGGCGCTCGCGCAACTGTGTCGGCGCCTGCTGCGGCCGCTCGCCAAACACCTTCGCGAAATTCCAGCCGGCCGGCAGGTTGATCGGCAGCTCGCTGAGCTTGAGCGGCTCGCCTTCGGGACGACTCGGCGTCTTGTCGACCGCAACCAGGCTGGTCAGCCGCGTGACGATCTGATGGTCGAGCGCCAGCGCAAGGATCGCCTTGTCCGTATCCTCAGGCGTCGTCTCGCGCAGGGTGCGCGCCACTTCCGCATCGCCGATCTTGCGCTTCGCCCAGAGCTTCGACAGGCCCTTGCCTTCTGCAGCATTCTGCAGCGGCAGCGTCACCGACCACGGACGGTCGCCGACGCGCCCCTTGATCTCGAGCGAACCCGCGAGCTTGTCGAGCTTCGCCGCAAGCACCAGCGGCTCGTCGCGGTAGACGTCGGGGATGATCGCAGGCGTAACGTCGGCCTTGGCTTCGGAGAACTTTGCGGCGAGGCCGGTCACCGCAGGGTTCTCCAACTTGGCGAACAGGCCGCGCATGCGCTCCTCGACCTGCTCGACCGAGCCGATATGGGTGAAGGCGCCGCGGCCGAGCTCGGAAGCGCGCGTCATCAGATAGGTGTTGGGCGCTGATCCAATGCCGACCATGAAAATGCGCGAGCGGCCACGCATCGCCGTGATCGTCTCGAACAATTGCTGCTCGTTGCCGATCGCGCCGTCAGTGAGGAATACGACCTGACGGACCATGCTGGTGTCGCCGAGCTTGTCGGTCAGCGCCGCACGCATCGCCGGCACCATCTCGGTGCCGCCGCGCGCCTGCAACGCGCCGACGAACGCGGTCGCCTCACCGACATGCGCGGCATCGGCCGGCACGGAGGTCGCGAACAGCACGTCCATGGTGTCGTCGAAGCGGATGACGTTGAAGCGGTCGTTCGGCTGAAGCCGGCCGAGGGCATAGAGCAGGCTCGCCTTGGCCTGGACGATCGAGGTGCCGCCCATCGAGCCGGAATTGTCGATCACGAACACGACCTCGCGCGGCAGCGGCTTCTGCGTCGCCTGCTCGGCGGCAGGCGGTGTGACGAAGGCGAGCAGGTAGTCGGCGTCGCCGACATGCTCGCGGAACAGCCCGACCGACGGCGCCTTCTCGGCCGCCGGCTTCCAGGTCAGCTCGAAATCGCGGTCGGCGGGCACGGTGCCATCGGCCAGCGTGACGACCCGCGTCGTGCTGTCCGGGCTCTCGATCCTGACGTTGTGGTGGTGGCTCTTCACCTCGCCGAGCGCGAAGCCGGCCTTCAGACGTACAGTAATGCTGGTCAGATTGACCGGCTGATTCTTGGCGGGATCGAGTACCGGCGGTGAGATGCGGTCGCGGTCCGGCACCGGGTCCGATGTGGTTGCGCCCCAGCCTGAGCCGTCCTTGCGGAAATCGACGCTCTGTACGATCGGCGCCGGATTGTAGCGCGGCGCGACCACCAGCGGCACGCGCAGCGAATATTCACTGCCGGATTGATGCACCGGCTCCTGATATTCAATCTGCACCAGCAGGGTTTCGCCGGGACCGACATTGGCGACCGAGTTGGTGAAGATGTTGGGCCGTTCCTGCTCGGTGAGCGCAGCCGTCTGTCCGGCGCGGCGCGCCTGCTCGTAAATGACGCGTGCCTGCTGCCGCTCCTTGATGTCGCCGACGATGACGCGGTCGCCGACCACCATCTTCAGCGTGTCGACGGCGCCGTCGGTGGCAAGCGGATAGACATAGGTCGCCTCGACCCAGTCCTTGGTCGGGTTTCGGAAGACCTGGGTGACGCGGGTGCGCAGCGTCGGACCGGACACCGTGATGTCGACGTCGATCCCGAGGCGGATGGCTTCCGTAGTGGCGCCGTCCTCCTTCAGGAGGAGAGTGCCGGAACGGGCATCGCCCGACTGGAGCAGGTTGGCCTGCTCCGTCGTCGCCGACCAACTGGGCTCGAAGCTCACCAGCAGGGCTACGAAGCCAACCAGCAGCACGGCCACGCCCTGCACCAGAAGGAACAGTCCGAGCTTGATCAGCCTGCCCAAGAGAGGGTGCTCGTTGCTGTCGACCGCGTCGTAGGTGTTCATTTTGCCTGCTCCCGAAGGGTGTTTGACGACATCGAGCATCCGTCGGGACGGGCCGATTTCGCGAGCAGAATGATCGGCAATGTTCCGCCGCGGCTGGCCCGGGTGGGCCGCCGCCGAGGCCGCCATGTGCGGTTTTGTGCTGCCTTGTCTGCCCTGCTAGACTGGCGCTCGTGGAGCAGGGTTAACGATGCAGACTCAGGACAAACTCTCCGACAGGCAGCTTTCGGACGAGCAAAGCCGCGAGATCGCGGAGACCATCCGCGAGGAGCTCGCCAGACGCCGGATCTCGCGGCAGGCGTTGGCCGAGCAGGCCAAGCTCAGCCTGTCGACGCTGGAAAAAGTGCTCGGCGGGCGCCGGCCGTTCACACTGGCAACGACGGTCCGGCTGGAGCAGGCGTTGGGCGTCTCCCTGCGCAAGAGCGCTGTTGTGGTGACGCCTCCGGCCGCAAACGATGTCGCGCCCGACAGCCTCGGCTCCTATTCGCATCGCGCGGTGACCTGGCTCGAAGATGTCTACATCACGCTGCGGCCGTCGTTCGGCGACAAGGATGCGATCTTCGCCTACCGCACCGAGATCGTCTGGGAGCCGAAAGTCTCCTCGCTGGTCTTCCGCGAGGGCGAGCGGACGGACGCGGCCTATGAGCACACCGGCGAGGTTGCGGTACCGCACCAGTCCGGTTTCATCTATCTCGTTATCAACAAGCACGGCCAGCATCGCGTGATCACGGTGTCGCGGCCGACGGTGGCCGGCGAGATGTACGGCATCATCTCGACGCTGCGTGCCGGCTCAGGCTCGCAACTGACACCGATTGCGGCGCCGATCGCCTTTGTGCCGCTCAGGAACGTCCCGGAGCCGTCGCTGGGACGGGTCGCGCCTGGTGAAGCCAACCATGCACTCTATCGCGATCACCTGCGCCGCACGGTTGACGAATCGTTCGCACTCTTCCTGCCGGCTTAGTTCGCCTTAGCGGGGCACATGAAAAAATAGCGGCCCTTCGGCCGCTATTTCATTGAGGTCTGTCGCGACCTAGCCGCTGGGCTCGGCGCTGATGATGGGGCCGAACAGTTCCCACTGGCCGCTCTTGAAACGCCACATCTTGAGCTGCTCGATCGGCGCGAAGTCGGTGGACGAGGTATTGATCGTGATCCCCGGGATCAGCGTGTCGGGAGTGAAGTCCTTCAGGCTGGCGGCCTGTTTCATCACGTTCTCGCGGGTCAGATTGTCGCCGGCTTGCTTCAGCACCTGCACCATCGTCTGGGCTGCGGCATAGCCGTAAACCAGATTGGCGTCCGAAATGTTCGCACCCGGCATGTACTTGTCGATGAAGGCCATGAACTTCTTCATGCCGGCATCGTCCTTCCACTGCGGATCGGACGCATCCTTGAGGTAACCGGCCGACAGCACGCCTTCGGATGCCTCGAGGCCGGCCGGCTTCATCACCGCACCGATCGACACCGAGACGTCGGTCATCAGATGCATCGGCTTCCAGCCGAGCTCGGCGATCTTCTTGATGGCCTGCGCCGCGAACTTCGGGGTCGCGATGTTCACGAAGACATCGGCGCCAGTGTCCTTGAGCTTGACGATATGAGCGTCGATCGAGGGCTCCGATGTCTCGTAGCTTTCTTCAGCCACGATCAGCTTCGAGGCCTTGTCGCCGAATACGTCCTTGATGCCGGCGAGGTAGTCTTTGCCGAAATCATCGTTGGCATAGAAGATCGCAACCTTCGCATCCGGCTTCTCCTTCAGAATGTATTTTGCGAAGATCCGCGCCTCGACCCGGTAGCTCGGCTGGAAGCCCATGGTCCAGGGGAAGGTGTGCGGGTCGTTCCACTTGCTGGCGCCGGTGGCGAGGAAGAGCTGCGGCACCTTCTTCGAATTGTGATATTTCTGCACGGCGGTCTGGGTCGGCGTGCCCAGCGCGTTGAACACCAGGAACACCTCGTCACTCTCGATCAGCTTGCGGATCTGCTCGACGGTCTTCGGCGGCGAATAGCCGTCGTCATAGGAGATGAAGTTGATCTTGCGGCCGTTGATGCCGCCTTGGTCGTTGATCATCTTGAAGTAGGCTTCCTCGGTCTTGCCGATCACGCCGTAGGCGGAAGCCGGGCCCGAATAGGCCTCGACATTGCCGATCTTGATCTCGGTGTCGGTGACGCCGGTGTCGTATGCCTTCTGCGCCTGGGCGCCCTGGGTCGTGAGCAATGCCAGGGCCGCTGCGGCGGCAAGCAGGGAGAGTTTCCTCTTCATGAAATTTCCTTGGGTTTCTTGGTTGGAGACAGGCACGTCAGAAAAGAAGAAGCGCCCGCGAGAGGGGCGCTTTGGTCAGGCGTTGGCGACTTTCTTGTCGATTTCCGAGGTCACGGAAAATTCCTTGCGCAAGGTCGGCTTGTGGATCTTCCCGGTGGCATTGCGCGGCAGTGCATCGACGAAGCGAACCTGGCGCGGACATTTGAAGCGCGCGAGATTGGCTGCGCAGTGCGCCAAGACATCGGTCTCGCTCAGCCGTTGGCCCGGCTTGACCGCGACGATGGCGAGGCCCACCTCGCCCCATTGTGGATCGGGAACGCCGATCACAGCAGCTTCCGCGATCGCGGCGATCTGGTGCAGCACGTTCTCGACCTCGGCCGGATAGACGTTCTCGCCGCCGGAGATGTACATGTCCTTCCAGCGGTCGACGATGTAGTAGAAGCCTTCTTCATCGACGCGGGTGGCGTCGCCGGTGTGCAGCCAGCCATCGGTGAAGGAGGATTTGTTCGCCTCCGGCCTGTTCCAGTAGCCCGGCGTGATGTTCGGCCCCTTGACCCAGAGCTCCCCGAGCTCGCCGACATCGGCGTCGCTGCCGTCGGGGCGCACGATCCGCACCTCCGTGTGCAGCACCGGCTTGCCGGCGGAGCCCGCTTTCCGCGCCGCATCCTCGCGATCGAGCACCAGCACTGCGGGCGAGGTCTCGGTCATGCCGTAGCCCTGCTGGAGCGCGACGCCGCGCGCCTCCCAGACCTTCAACAACGGCACCGGCATTGGCGCGCCACCGACACCGCCGACGATCAGCCGGCCGAGATCGGTCGTCGCAAACGCCGGATGCTGCGACATGAATTGGTAGATCGCGGGCACGCCGAAGAACACGTTGATGCCCTGCGCGGGATCGTTGATCAGGCCGAGCGCCGTGCCGGGATCGAAGGCGCGCATGATCATCACGGTGCCGCCGGCATGCAGTACCGGATTGGTGTAGCAATTGAGCCCGCCGGTGTGGAACAGCGGCAGCACGGTGAGTAGCACCGAGGCTGGCCCGATACAGGCGGGGCCGCCGAGATTGACGCAATTCCAGAAGGTCATGCCGTGGGTAATGGTCGCGCCCTTCGGATGACCCGTGGTGCCCGATGTGTACATGATGGTCGAGACATCATCGAGTGTGACCTCCTCGATTGCCTCGAGCGGTCTTGCGACGGCGATGCCGGTCTCGTAGGTGCCGGCAGGACCCAGCAACAGACTCGTCGCGACACCACAGAGCTTCGCCACCGTCAGCGCGGTTTCGGCGAGATCGGTGTCGTGGATCATCACCTTCGGCGCGCAGTCGCCGACGATGAACTGAAGCTCGGGAACGGTGAGGCGGGTGTTCAGCGGCACGAAGACGGCGCCAAGCCGGCCACAGGCGAACTGCACCTCCAGCGTATCGGTCGTGTTGAGCGCCAGCACCGCGACGCGGTCGCCGCGTGAGACCTTTAGCGTGTCACGGAGGAAGGAGGCCAGCCGCGAAACTCGCGTATCCAGCTGCGAATAGGTGAAGCGGCGCTCGCTCGCGAGGTCGATGACCGCGACCTTGCCGGGTGTGCGGCGGCCATGATGGGCGATCCAGTCGTAGTAACGAACGGCCAAAAATCCCTCCCTCGGCGGTCTTTTGCCGCCTGCATTCTTATTGCCGTGCACCATGCCCGGCATGGCCCTGGGGGGCCAGGCGGAGTTTTGTGCAGCACGTCTTTTTTGAAACGGAGTTGGTCTGCGAGGGACGAAAGCTGTCTTGCGTTGAGTTGCTAGCTCACGGCTTGCGTGGCGCGTTGTCCCTCCGGTCAGCCACTCCGCGCAAGTGAGCCGCCAATGTTCCAGCCATGGTAGATGAGACGAATCCGTCAGCAAGCGAAAGTGCGATGAAGAGCCCGTTCTATACCGCCGAGCACGACGCTTTCCGCGACATGATGCGCCGCTTCGTCGAGAAGGAGATCGAGCCGTTCGCCCATGAGTGGGACGAGGCCGGCGAATTCCCCCGCGCGCTCTATCGCAAGGCCGCCGAGATCGGGCTGCTGGGGCTGGGATTCCCCGAGGAATATGGCGGTGTCGCCGCCGACCAGTTCATGAAGATCGTGGCGAGCCAGGAGCTGGCGCAGGCCGGGGCTGGTGGTGTCAGCGCGAGCCTGATGAGCCACACCATCGGTTCGCCGCCGATCGCGCGCGCGGCGCGGCCGGAGGTCAAGGCACGCGTGCTACCGCAGGTGCTCGCCGGCGAAAAGATCTCCGCACTTGCGATCACTGAGCCGGGCGGCGGCTCCGATGTCGCGAACCTCCGCACCAGGGCGCGGCGCGACGGCGATCACTACGTCGTGAGCGGCGAGAAGACCTTCATCACGTCAGGGATGCGCGCCGACTATCTGACCGTTGCAGTGCGCACCGGCGGCGAGGGCGCCGGCGGCGTCAGCCTCCTCCTGATCGAGGGCAACACGCCCGGCCTGTCGCGCACCAAGCTGAAGAAGATGGGCTGGTGGGCCTCCGACACCGCGACGCTGCATTTCGATGACTGCCGTGTGCCGGCCGAGAATTTGATCGGCGAGGAGGGCCAGGGCTTCAAGATCATCATGCGGAACTTCAACAGCGAGCGCATGGGCATGGCGGCGGGCTGCACCGCCTTCGCGCGGGTCTGCCTCGACGAGGCGATCGCCTACGCCAAGGAGCGCAAGACTTTCGGCAAGCCGCTCGCCCAGCACCAGGTCATCCGCCACAAGATCGTCGACATGGCGCAGAAGGTCGCGGCGAGCCAGGCGATGCTGGAGATGCTGGCCTGGCGGCTGGAGCAGGGCGAGAGCCCGGTGGCCGAGATCTGCATGATGAAGAACCAGGCGACGCAGACCATGGCATTCTGCGCCTCGGAAGCCGTGCAGATCTTCGGCGGCGCCGGCTTCATGCGCGGCATCAAGGCCGAGCGCATCTACCGCGAGGTCAAGGTCAACGCCATCGGCGGCGGCACCGAGGAGATCATCAAAGATCTGGCAAGCCGGCAGATGGGGCTTTAATTGCCGTCATTCCGGGGCGCGCGAAGCCCGAACTATGATGCGCAATTGCGCATCTGAGAATCCATCGGGCCGCACACTCCCGTGGAGATATGGATTCCGGGTTCGGCCCTACGCGCCGCCCCGGAATGACGAGGGGAAAGAGAATGCTGCTCACCGCCGACCATGACGAGATCCGCCGTTCCTTGCAAAAATTCATCGCGAACGAGATCAACCCTCACGTCGATGAATGGGAGAAGGCCGACATCTTCCCGGCGCATGAGCTGTTCAAGACAATGGGCAGCCTCGGCTTCCTCGGGCTGAACAAGCCGGTCGAGTTCGGCGGCTCGGGTCTCGATTATTCCTATGCGCTGATGATGGCGGAGGAGCTTGGCGCCATCACTTGCGGTGGCGTGCCGATGGCGATCGGGGTGCAGACCGACATGGCGACGCCGGCGCTGGCGCGGTTCGGCTCGGACGAGGTGCGTCGCGAATTTCTGGTGCCGTCGATCTCCGGCGACTATGTCGCCTGCATCGGCGTCTCCGAGCCCGGCGCAGGCTCGGACGTCGCCTCGATCAAGACCAATGCACGCTCGGACGGCGACGACTACGTCATCAACGGCGGCAAGATGTGGATAACCAACGGCACCCAGGCCGACTGGATCTGCCTGCTCGCCAACACCGGCGATGGTCCCGTTCACCGCAACAAGTCGCTAATCTGCGTCCCCATGAAGAGTCAGGGCGTCACGGTCGCGCGAAAACTCGACAAGATGGGGATGCGCTCCTCCGACACCGCGCAAATCTTCTTCGACAATGTCCGCGTGCCCAAGCGCAACCGGATCGGCGAGGAGGGCAAGGGCTTTACCTACCAGATGATCCAGTTCCAGGAGGAGCGCCTGTGGGGTGCCGCCGCCTGCCTCAAAGCGCATGAATACATCATCAACGAGACCATCGAATACACCCGCAACCGCAAGGCGTTCGGGAAGTCGATCCTCGACAACCAGGTCGTGCACTTCAAGCTCGCGGAAATGCAGACCGAGGTCGAGCTGCTGCGCGCGCTGATCTATCGCGCCGCCGAAGCGCTGGTGGCCGGCGAGGACGTCACAAAACTTGCGACCATGGCCAAGCTGAAGGCCGGCCGGCTCGGGCGCGAGCTCACCGACGCCTGCTTGCAATATTGGGGCGGAATGGGCTTTACCAACGAGACGCCGGTCAGCCGTGCCTATCGCGACAGCCGCCTGACCTCGATCGGTGGTGGCGCCGACGAGGTCATGCTGATGGTCCTGTGCAAGATGATGGGCACGCTGCCCGGCAGCAAAGGGAAGACCTCATGATCACGCTCTATCACTGCGACGCCGCGCGCTCGTTCCGCCCGCTCTGGATGCTGGAGGAGATGGGGCTCACGTATGAACTGAAGATGCTTCCGTTCCCGCCGCGGGTCTTCGCCAAGGATTATCTCGGGATCAATCCGCTCGGGACGATCCCGTTCATGATCGACGGCGAGGCGCGGATGACCGAGTCCTCCGGCATCTGCCACTATCTCGGCATCAAACACGGGCCGACGCCGCTGATGTTGGGACCTCAGGATCCAGCCTATGGCGCATTTCTGAACTGGATGTATTTCAGCGACGCCACGTTAACTTTCCCGCAGACGCTGGTGCTCCGCTACACCCAGCTCGAGCCGGAGGAGCGTCGCAATCCGCAGGTTGCCGGCGATTATGCAAAATGGTTTCTGGGCCGCCTGCGCGCCGTTGAGGCAGCGACTGCGAATGCCGAAACCTTGTGCGCCGGCCGCTTCACCGCCGCCGACATCGTCATTGGCTATGCGCTCCGCCTCGCCGACAATATCGGGCTCGCCAAGGATTTTGGGCCAAATGTGGCAGCCTATTGGGCGCGCTTGCAACAACGTGACGGCTTCAAGCGCGCGGTTGCTGCGGAGCAAAAGGCCGGCGTCGAGCAGAACATTGCGCCGAGGGTGAGGGCGTAAGTTACTTGTCGTCCCGGCCTTCGCCGGGACCCATATCCCCAGGGAGATATTTTGCGAAGATTGATCGTTCGGGAGTAGCACCACCCGGATCGATAGACCTCGCGGTATGGATCTTGGCCTTCGCCGGGACGACGATGTTGCTGATGGGTTCCGGGCTCGTCCAATGGCCGTCCCGGAATGACGACTTTTTGCGCGTCATGACAGCGCTATCCCGCCGTGACACCGCCTGAATTTAGGCTAAGGTGACCTCCGTCCGCAGCGGCCACAGAGCCGCGCGAGGAGGACCCAATGGAAGATAACGGTCGCGAATCCGACCATCTGATGCTGATCACGCCGGAGCGGGTGTTCTATGCCGGCCTGCTCGGCCGCCCCCGCAAGCGGACCCCCGGCTGCTGCCATGTCTATGTCGCGGTCAAGGGCAGCCTGGATTTGACGATCGACGATACCCTCGCCACCGGCGAGCTGTTCGTGACCCTGCCGAACCAGCGGCATTCCATCGCCAGCGACTACCGCACTGCAATCAGCGTGACGCTCGAGCCCGAAAGCATGCCGGACGGCGTGATCGAGGCCTTGGCTGAGCGATTGACCGGACCGGACAGGGCCGTCTATGCCCGCAAGATTCTCGCCGCTTACGCGCTGCTGCGCCAGCGCCGCTATAACGACATTACCACCGCCGAATTCGACGAGATGTGCTTTGGCGAGGCGTTGCCGCGCCGCGTGCTCGACCCGCGGGTGATGCGCGCCGTCGCTCGTATCGGGCGCTTCTCCGGCGAGCCGGTGACGGCGGATACATGCGCGGCCGAAGCAGGTCTTTCCGCTTCGCGATTCCTGCATCTGTTCAAGGAGGAGACCGGCATCTCGTTCCGATCCTTCCGCGCCTGGAAGCGTGCGCGGCACCTGCTCCACTTCGCCAACCAGGATCTCAACCTCGCCCATCTCGCGCAGGACATCGGCTATCCCGACTCGACCCATTTCAGCCACTCGATCCGCCGGTTCTACGGATTGAAGCCGCGCGCGATCTTCGTCGGCTCGCGGGATCTTGCGATCTATCGCAGCACCGAGACGGTGAGGCTTGCGGAAGCGAGCTGAGATCGCTTCGTAGGGTGGGCAAAGCGGCTTGTCCGCCGTAGCTCGAAGAGCGAAGGCGGAAGCGTGTCCACCACTTTCGTCGGGCGTGGAGAGATGGTGGGCACGGCGCAAGCGCCCCTTTGCTCACCCTACGCCATCTCACTTTTCCGCTAGCTTCTCCGCGCAAGAAGCCACATGCCGCGCGTCACATGATCGCAAGCGTTGAATTCTCAACCTGCGAGATTTCCAAGTCATGGGCGAAGAGGCATGAGCGACAAGGCCGTCATCACCTGCGCGCTGAACGGCGTGCTCACCGACCCGAAGCAGCACAACGTGCCTGTTACACCCGAGCAGATGGCGCGCGAGGCCAAGGCTGCGTTCGACGCCGGCGCCAGCATCATGCACATCCATCTGCGCCAGCAGGCGCCGAACAAGGGACATCTGGCGTCCTGGGAAGTCAGCGTCAGCAAGGAAATCCAGCAGGCGATCCGCGAAGCCTGCCCCGGCGTGATCATCAACCATACCTCGGGGGTATCAGGGCCGAATTACAGCGGTGCACTCGACTGCATCCGTGAGACCAGGCCGGAGATTGCCGCCTGCAACGCCGGTTCGCTGAATTATCTGAAGGTGAAGGCCGACAATAGCTGGGCCTGGCCGCCGATGATGTTCGACAACGCGGTCGAGAAAGTGAAGGACTATCTCGACGTCATGAACGCGGTTGGCACCATCCCCGAGTTCGAATGCTTCGACGTCGGCATCGTGCGCTGCGTCGGAATGTACAACCAGGTCGGCATGTACAAGGGCCCGCTCGAATATAATTTTGTGATGGGCGTCGCCTCCGGCATGCCGTCGGATCCCGACCTGCTGCCGATCCTGATCAAGCTGAAGCGCCCCGGGGCGCATTGGCAGGTCACCGCGATCGGCCGCGAAGAGATCTGGCCGCTACACCAGCGCTGCGCCGAGCTTGGCGGCCATTTGCGCACAGGTCTCGAGGACGCCTTCTATCTCGCCGACGGCAAGAAAGTGACGTCGAACGGCCAGTTGATCGAGGCCATCGTCGCCTGCGCCCGGCGCGCCGGCCGCGACATCGCGAGCCCGGCCGAGGCGCGGAAGATCTTTGGGACGAATCGGTAGGTATCGCCTCAACCGTCATTGCGAACGAAGCGAAGCAATCCAGAATCTTTCCACAGACGCAGTCTGGATTGCTTCGAAGCTCACGCCCTCGCAATGACGAGCAGGATAGAGTTATGTCCATTCTCGAAAACACCATTTCCCCCGGCAGCGCCGCCTACCACGCCAACCGCGACGGCATGCTCGCTTTGATCGACCGCATGCGCGCGCTGGAAGAGCGCACGCGTGCCGCATCCGCCGCTGCAAAAGATCGCTTCCACAAGCGCGGCCAGCTGCTGCCGCGCGAACGCGTCGCGCTGGTGCTCGATCCCGGCGCGCCCTTCATCGAGCTGTCGACGCTGGCCGGCTACATGTTCGACGTGCCGGATCCGAACAAGAGCGTGCCCGGCGGCGGTGTCATCGCCGGCATCGGTTTCGTTTCGGGCATCCGCTGCATGGTCAGCGCCAATGACGCCGGCATCGACGCCGGCGCGCTTCAGCCCTACGGCCTCGACAAGACGCTGCGGGTGCAGGAGCTCGCGCTGGAGAACAAACTGCCCTACGTCCAGCTCGTCGAAAGCGCCGGCGCCAATCTGCTACGCTACCGCGTCGAAGACTTTGTTCGCGGCGGCAACATCTTTCGTAACCTTGCCCGGCTCTCGGCGGCGGGGCTGCCGGTCGTCACCGTCACGCATGGCTCGTCGACCGCCGGCGGCGCCTACCAGACTGGGCTCTCCGACTACATCGTCATGGTCCGCGGCCGCACCCGCGCCTTCCTCGCCGGGCCGCCGCTGCTGAAGGCTGCAACCGGCGAAATCGCGACCGAGGAAGAGCTCGGTGGTGCCGAGATGCACACCCAGGTCTCCGGTCTCGGCGATTATCTTGCCGAGGACGACCGCGATGCCTTGCGGATCGCGCGCGAGATCATGGCGGCACTGGAATGGGAGCGGCCGGGCAGGGCGGCCGCGCCATTCAAGCTGCCGCGCTACGACCAAGGTGAGCTGCTCGGCATCATGCCGATGGACCACAAGCGCTCCGTGGACATGAAGCAGGTGATCGCGCGCATCGCCGACGATTCCGACTTCACCGAGATGGCGCCGAACTACGGCCCGGCCACCGTCTGCGGCCATGCCCGCATCGAGGGGCAGGCGATTGGCATCATCACCAACAACGGTCCGCTCGATCCGGCCGGCGCCAACAAGGCGACGCATTTCATCCAGGCCTGCTGCCAGACCCGCACGCCGCTGCTCTATCTCAACAATACGACTGGCTACATGGTCGGAAAGGCCTACGAAGAAGCCGGTATGATCAAGCACGGCTCGAAGATGATCCAGGCCGTGACGTCGGCGACGGTGCCGCAGATCACAATCTACTGCGGAGCGTCGTTCGGGGCCGGCAATTACGGCATGTGCGGGCGCGGATTCCATCCACGCTTCTGCTTCTCCTGGCCCAACGCCAAGACCGCCGTGATGGGCGGCGAGCAGGCCGCCGAGACCATGGCGATTGTGACTGAAGCCGCTGCAGCACGCCGCGGCAAGCCGGTCGAGAGAGGAACGCTCGACGCCATGAAAGCGCAGATCATCGGCGTGTTCGACGGCCAGATGGATGTGTTCTCGACCAGTGCCCGCGTGCTCGACGACGGCGTGATCGACCCGCGCGACACCCGCGCTGTGCTGTCAGAGGTACTCGCGATCTGTCGCGAGGGCGACGCGCGCACGCCCCAGCGCATGCAGTTCTCGGTGGCCCGCCCATGAGGAACGGATCAGTGCAGCACCGCCCGTTCTTCAAGGTCCTGATCGCCAATCGCGGCGAGATCGCGCTGCGCGTGATGCGCAGCGCGCGCCGGCTCGGCCTTGGTGTCGTCGCGGTTTATTCGGATGCAGATCGCGATGCACTCCATGTGCGGCGAGCCGATCAGGCTGTGCGCATCGGCGAAGCGCTGCCGGCGCAATCCTATCTCAACATCCCCGCCATCATTGCGGCTGCAAAGGCCAGCGGCGCGGATGCAGTGCATCCCGGCTACGGCTTTCTCGCCGAGAACGTGGATTTTGCACAAGCCTGCAAGGATGCCGGCCTCGTCTTTATCGGCCCGTCGCCGCAGGCGATCGAAGCGATGGGCAACAAGGCCGGCGCCAAGGAGATCATGAGGAAGGCCGGCGTGCCTTGTGTGCCCGGCTATCAGGGCGCTAACCAAAGCGACGACTTCATGCTCGCAGAGGCCAAAAAGATCGGCTTCCCCGTGATGATCAAGGCGGTCGCCGGCGGTGGCGGGCGCGGCATGCGGCTCGTCACGGAAGCGGCGTCGTTCCCGGATGCGCTGCGCAGCGCGCGCTCCGAGGCAAAGGCTGCGTTTGGCGATCCGACGGTCATTCTCGAACGCGCCATCCAGAATCCACGCCACATCGAGGTCCAGGTGTTCGGCGACAGCCACGGCAACGCCATCCATCTCGGCGAACGCGATTGCTCGGTGCAGCGGCGGCACCAGAAACTGATCGAGGAGGCACCATCCCCGGCGGTGACGCCCGAGCTGCGCGCGAAGATGGGCGAGGTCGCGGTCGCGGCGGTGAAGGCGCTGCGCTACGAAGGCGCTGGTACGCTGGAATTCCTGCTCGACCCAAGCGGCGAGTTCTACTTTATGGAGATGAACACGCGCCTCCAGGTCGAGCATCCCGTGACCGAGGCGATCACCGGGCTCGATCTCGTCGAACTGCAACTATGCGTCGCGCGCGGCGAGCAGCTCGCCGTGAAGCAGCAGGACATCCGCTTCTCGGGCCACGCCATCGAGGTGCGGCTGTGCTCGGAGGACGCCGCGCACGACTTCATGCCGCAGTCCGGCCGCATGGCGCGCTGGCAGGTGCCGGAGGGTATCCGCGTCGAGCATGCGCTGCAATCGGGCTCGGAGATCCCGCCGTTCTACGATTCGATGATCGCCAAGGTGGTCAGCCACGGCGCGACGCGCGAGGAGGCGAGGGGGCGGCTGATCGTCGGCCTGGAGCAGCTCACGGCCTTCGGCGTGACCACCAACCAGGCGTTCCTGATGTCGTGCCTGCGTCATCCCGGATTTGCCAGGGGCGAGGCGACGACGGCGTTCATCGGCGCGCATCGCGATGAACTGCTTGCGCCACGAACGGACACTGCGCTCGATACGGCGCTCGCGGGTCTGCTGCTCTACGTCACCAATCGGCTCGCGCCGTCATGGTGCGGCGGACGGAGTCTTGCGGCGACGTTTCCACTGCCGGCGAAGATCGAGATCGCCGGCCATACGCACGAACTGGAAGTCACCCGCGAGCGCGACGGCGGCTACATCGTTGGCGCCGATGGCCGCCAGGACAAGTTCGAGATCGACAAGCTCGATTCCGACGCCGTCCGCTTCCGCCACGACGGCGTGATGGACAGCGCAAAATTCCTGCGCGACGGCGACCGGCTCTTTTTGGCGCATCGCGGTATCCCGCTCGCGGTGACCGATCTCACCCTCGCAGCCCCAAAGGCGGCCGTAACCAACGGTGGCGACGGCAAGGTCCGCGCCGCCTTGAACGGCCGTATCGTTGCCGTGCTGGTCAAGCCCGGCGACCGCGTCACCGCCGGCCAGCCGGTGATGACGCTGGAGGCGATGAAGATGGAGCACGTCCACAAGGCCGGCATCGACGGAGTGGTGGCGGCGATCGACGTTGCCGAGGGTGAGCAGGTGACGACGGGCCGGATCGTGGCGGAGATCGAGGCAGGGTAGGGCGGCAAGCTCAATTCGTCGTCCCGACGAAGGCCGGGACGACAGCGGAACTATCCGCTTCGTCCTGTCCCCTCATTCAACAAACACGCCACCTGGTGTCCGTCGCCTGCCTCAACCAGCACCGGCCGCTCGGTCTTGCACCGCTCCATCGCAAACCGGCAGCGCGTGTGAAACGCACATCCTGGCGGTGGATTGACCGGGCTCGGCACATCGCCGTCGACCAGCGGCGCAAGCTTCCTCGCAAGCGGATTCGCAACCGGCACTGAAGCCAGCAGCGCCTGCGTGTATGGATGGCGCGGGTTCCTGAAAAGCTCGTCCTTGTCGGCGATCTCGACGATGCGCCCGAGATACATCACCGCGACGCGGTGGCTGATATGGGCGACCACGGCGAGGTCGTGGGCGATGAAGAGATACGAGAAGCCGTGCTGCCGTTGCAGGTCGATCAGGAGGTTGATCACCTGCGCCTGGATCGAGACGTCGAGCGCCGAGACCGGCTCGTCGCACACGATCAGGCGCGGCCCCAGCGCCAGCGCGCGGGCGATGCAGATGCGCTGCCGCTGGCCGCCTGAGAATTGATGCGGAAAATTGCGCATCTGGTCGGGCCGCAGGCCCACCTGCTCGAACAGTTTTGCGGTACGCGCCTCCAGCGCCTTGCCGGTCGCAAGGCCATGCACGGCCAGCGGCTCGCCGACGATGTCGCCCGCGGTCATGCGCGGATTGAGCGAGGCGAACGGGTCCTGGAACACGATCTGCATCGAGCGGCGGTGTGGCCGCAGCGCAGCCTTGGAGAGATGAGTGATGTCCTCGCCCTCGAGCCGGATCTGGCCCGAGGTCGGCTCGACCAGCCGCAGCACGCTGCGCGCCACTGTCGATTTGCCGCAACCGGATTCGCCGACCAGGCCCAGCGTTTCCCCGACACCAACCGAGAACGAGACGCCGTCGACTGCGTGCACGGTGCCGACCTGCCGGCGCAAAACGCCGGCGCGCACCGGATAGTGCTTTGTGAGATCACTGACTTCGAGCAGCGCTTCGGTCATGCCACCTCCGCCACTTCGGCCGCGCGCCAGCAGGCGGCAAGATGGCCGCCGCCCCAATCGGCGAGCGGCGGATATTCGACCTCGCAACGCTTGATCGCGAGCTTGCAGCGCGGCGCGAAGGCGCAGCCTTTCGGTAGCCGCACCAGCGACGGCACGGTGCCGGGAATTTCGTTCAGCCGCGCCTGCGCCGCGACACCCAATGCCGGCACCGCCGGGATCGAGGCCATCAGACCGCGCGTATAGGGATGTTTTGGCGCGGCGAACAGCGCCTCGACGCTGGCTTCCTCGACCTTCCTGCCCGCATACATCACGATCACGCGCTGTGCGGTCTGCGCGACGACGCCGAGATCATGCGTGATCAGCACGAGGCCGGTGCCGAGCTCCTTCTGGAGGTCGAGGATCAGGGCCAGGATCTGCGCCTGGATGGTGACGTCAAGCGCGGTGGTCGGTTCGTCCGCGATCAAGAGCGCCGGCCGGCAGGCCAGCGCCATCGCGATCATGGCGCGCTGGCGCATGCCGCCGGAAAGCTGATGCGGATATTCCCGCGCGCGCCGCGCCGGTTCGGGAATCCGCACCAGCCGCAGCATCTCGACCGCAATGTCACGCGCCTCTCTGGCCGACATTGCCCGGTGCAGCCGCACCGCCTCGGCGATCTGGTCGCCGATCCGCATGACGGGATTGAGCGAGGTCATCGGCTCCTGGAAGATCATGGAGATGCGATCACCCCGGATCGCGCGCATCTTCGCCTCATCCAGCGCCAGCAGATCAGTACCTTCGAGCGTGATCGAACCGCCGACGATGCGGCCGGGCGGATCGGGCACCAGCCGCATCAGGGACAGGGCAGTGACGCTCTTGCCGCAGCCGGACTCGCCGACGATCGCCAGCGTCTCGCCGCGCTTCACGGTAAACGAGATATCATCGACGGCCTTGAACAGACCCGAATTGGTGAAGAACACCGTCTTCAGGTTCTTCACCTCGAGCACGAGATCGGAGTTTTCCGTCATCAGCCGCGCTGCCTCGGATCGAGAATATCGCGCAAGGCATCGCCGAACAGGTTCGCGCCGAACACGGCGAGGCTGATCGCAATGCCGGGGAAGATCACGAGCCACGGCGCGGTGCGGACATATTCGGCGGCCGATTCCGAGAGCATGCGGCCCCAGGACGGGTAGGGCTCGGGAATGCCGAGGCCGAGGAAGGACAGTGAAGCTTCGGTGAGGATGGTCGAGCCGAGCTGGGCGGTCGCCAGCACGATCAGCGGCGCTAGCGTGTTCGGCAGCACGTGGCGGAGCGCAATGCGCACCTCGCTCATGCCGATCGACTTGGCGGCTTCGACGAACGGTTGCTCGCGCAGCGCCAGCGTGTTGGCGCGGGTGACGCGGGCCACCGTCGGGATCAGCGGAATCGCGATCGCGATGATCACGTTCGGCAGCGACGGGCCGAGCGCGGCCGTCATCACCAGTGCCAGCACCAGCAGCGGCAGCGCCTGGAGGACATCTGAGATGCGCTGGAACACCAGGTCGACCCAGCCGGAGAGATAGCCGGAAGTGAGGCCAACGATCACGCCGATCGAGCCGCCGAGCGCGGTTGAGCCGATCCCGACCGCGAGCGAGATGCGCGCGCCATGGATGATACGGCTGAACACGTCGCGGCCGAAGGAGTCCGTCCCCATCCAGTGCGCCAGGCTCGGGCGCGCCAGCGCGCGCGCGGAATCGATCGTCAGCGGATCGTAGCGCGCGATGAAGTCGGCGAAGATGGCTGTGAGCACGAACATCGTCATGATGACGAGCCCGGCCGCGCCCAACACATGCCGTTGCGCCAGGAACAACACGCGCCGCCAGCCGCCGGTCGCGTACGCTCCGGCGCGCCTCAGTTCAACGTCATAGTCGATCGTGGCCAAACAGCTCTCCTAGTCCGTATACCGGATGCGCGGATCGAACACGGCGTAGAGCATGTCGACGATGAAATTCGCGCTCACCACCACGACCGCAATCAGCATCACGAGGTTCTGCACGATCGGATAGTCGCGCCAGCGGATCGCCTCGACCAGGAAGCGCGCCACGCCGGGGATATTGAACACGGTTTCGGTGACGATCAGGCCGCCGATCAGGAACGCAGCCTCGATGCCGATCACGGTGATCACGGGCAGGATCGCGTTCTTCAGCGCGTGCTGATAATTCACCGCGGCGTCCGACGCGCCCTTGGCGCGCGCAGTGCGGATATAGTCCTGCCGCAGCACCTCCAGCATCGAGGAGCGCGTGATGCGCATGGTCAGCGCCGAACTGCGGAACCCGACCACCATCGCCGGAATGCAATAAGTCGCAAGGGCCTCGCCAAAACTCTGCGGGTTCGGATTGAACAGCGGCATCTGGCCGAACAACGCCACCGATGCGGTGAGGACCAGCAGCCCCAGCCAGAATGACGGCAGCGACAGGCCGGAAAGGCTCACCACGCGCAGCGCATAATCCAGCCGGGTGCCCTGTTTCACCGCGCTGATGACGCCGAGCGGAATGCCGATAGAGGCCGAGAACAACAGCGCCAGGCCCGCAAGCCGTGCAGTGATCGGGATCCGCGGCAGGATCTCCTGAAGCGCCGGCTTCTCCGATACATACGAGTAGCCGAAATCGCCGCGCAAAAAGCCGCCGATCCAGTGCAGATACTGCACCACCAGCGGCTGGTCGAGGCCGAGCTCCTTCTCCAGATTGGCCTTGTCGGCAGGATCGACATACCCCGCCGCGGCAAACAGGATGTCGACGATGTTGCCGGGCACGATGCGCAGCAGGCAGAAGATGACGATCGAGATCCCGAACAGGGTCACGAGCATCAGGAACAGGCGCCGTACCAGATAGGCAAACATTCACGCCCTCCCGCCGAACTCTCTGGGCCGTCCGCCGCGCTACTTGTCCATCCAGACGTCTTCGTAGCGATAGCCATTGTAGGAGCTGTTCGACATCACCGTCACGCCCTTGACGTAGGGCTGCCAGCAGGTGCCGGTCCGCGCATGAAAGATGATCGGGCGGGCGACGTCCTCCTGCAACTTCTTGTCGATGTCCCACACCAGCTTCTTGCGCTTGGCGATATCGGTCTCCTGCGACTGCACGTCGAACAGCTTTTCGATCTCCTTGTTGCAATAATTGGTGTAGTTGCGCTCGGAGCCGCAGGAATAGTTCTCGTAGAAGGACTGATCGGGATCGTCGACGGCATTGCCGGTCAGGTTGAGGCCAAGCATATAGTCCTTGCGCGCGATCTTCGGGAACCAGTTTGCGGTCTCGACCACGTCGAGCTCGCCGTCGATATAGATGCTCTTGAGCTGGTCGATCAGGATCACCGCGGGATCGCGGTAGACCGGGATGTTGCGGGTCGAGACCTTGACGGCGAGGTGCTTGTCCGGCCCGTAGCCGGCCTTCTGCATCAGCTTCTTCGCTTCCTCGCGATTGGCGTTGATGTCTGGGCCGTAGCCTGGAATGCTCTCCAGCATCTTCTTGGGCATCGCCCACAGCCCGGCCGGGGCCGGTTCCATGGTGCCGCCGATGTCGGCCTGGCCCTCGAACAGGATGTCGACGAAGGCCTTGCGGTCGAGCGCCAGCGCCATGGCGCGCCGGATATCGATATTGTCGAACGGCGGCGCGCTCGAATTGACGATGATGTTGGTCGAGACATTGTTGGGCTCGACCACGCAGACCGCGTTCGGCGCCTGCGATTTCAAGTCCTTCAGCAGCGGAATGCTCACCTCGGTCGGAAAGGTCATGTCGAACTTGCCGGCGACGAAGGCGAGGATCGCGGTCGAGCGGTTCGGGATGATGGTGAACTCGATGCCGTCGAGATGGGGCCGGCCCTTGCGCCAATAGTCCGGGTTTCGCGTCAGCTTGATCGATTCATTGGCCTTGAACTCCACGAACTTGAACGGCCCGGTGCCGATCGGATGCGTGCGCATGTCGCCGGGCGAGACGTGGCAGGGATAGACCGGCGTATAGCCCGAGGCGAGCAGCGCCAGCAGCGAAGGCTGCGGCCGTTTCAGGTTGAAGGAGACCTCGAAGTCGCCGTTGGTCGAGATATCGTTGACCTGCTCGTACCAGCTCTTGCGCGGGTTCTGCCGGAACTTTTGCTGCGACTTGCCCATCAGCATGTCGAAGGTGCATTTGACGTCAGCCGAGGTGAACGGCTTGCCGTCATGCCACTTCACGCCCTGGCGCAGCTTGAAGGTCAGCGTCTTGTTGTCGTTGACCCAGGCCCAGCTCTCGGCGAGCTCGGGGACGATGGTGTCCATGCTGTTCTGCGCCACGTCCTGCTTGTAGATGACGAGGTTGTTGAACACGGGCATGAAGGGAACGTTGAGCGAGTAAGTCGCGCCCTCGTGGATCGAGGCATTGCCGGGACTGTCGCGGTGGTACATCCGCAGGATTCCACCCTGCTTGGGCTCGCCGGCGAATGTGGTCGAAAACGCCAGCAAAGATAGCGCCGCCATCGCGGCGAGCGCCCGTACGCTCCGCATCCTCGTCCTCCCTGGACATTAGTCTTTTGGGCCTTTTGCGGCCTGTTTGTCAGGACGATAGCGACGCGCGCGCAGCGAGGCAACCGGCAAGGCCGGCGGCCTTCTCGACAATTCGGATGACGGAACGCCGCAGGGGTTTTCTCTCACAATGTGAGAGGTGCCTCAACAGCTAGCCCGTGTGTGGCGCGAGATTGCTGAAGCCCTCACACAATCCGCGACGTCTTGTTGCCCCAATACCGGTCCCTTAGCAGCCGCTTGTACAGCTTCCCCGTCGGCAGCCTTGGCAACTCCTTCTCGAAATCGACCGAGCGCGGCACTTTCTGCCGCGACAGCGACCGGCCGCAGAAGGCGATCAGCTCTTCGGCGAGCGCCTCGCCCGGCACCACGCCGGGCATCGGCTGCACCACGGCCTTCACCTCTTCGCCGAGGTCGGGATTCGGCACGCCGAACACGGCGGCGTCGGCAACCTTTGGATGGGTGATCAGCAAATTCTCGCATTCCTGCGGATAGATGTTCACGCCGCCGGAGATGATCATGAAGGTGGCGCGGTCGGTGAGATAGAGGAAGCGGTCTTCGTCGACATAGCCGACGTCACCGACCGTGCTCATGCTGCCGTCGGCGGAGCGCGCCTCCTTGGTCTTCTCCGGATCGTTGAAATATTCGAATGGCGATCCCGTCTTGAACCAGACCTGTCCCGGCGTGCCGGTCGGGCACGGCTTCATGTTCTCGTCGAGAATATGGAGGTCGCCGAGCAGCACCTTGCCGACGGTGCCGCGGTGGCTAAGCCATTCCTCGCTGTTGCAGGCGGTGAAGCCGAGGCCTTCGGTCGCGCCGTAATATTCATGGATGATCGGCCCCCACCATTTGATGATGTCGTCCTTGACCAGCGCGGGGCAGGGCGCCGCGGCGTGGATCGCGATCTCGAGCGAGGACAGATCGCAGCGATGGCGTACTTCCTCCGGCAGCTTGAGCATCCGCGAAAACATCGTCGGCACGAGCTGGCTGTGGGTGATGCCCCACCGCTCGACGAGCTGGAGATAACGCTCGGGATCGAACGTCTCCATGATGATCACGGTGCCGCCGATGCGGATCGTCAGGTTGACCGCGGCTTGCGGCGCGGAGTGATAGAGCGGCGCCGGCGACAGATAGACCATGCCCTCGCGGTAGTGCCAAAGCTTGGTGAGGAAATCGAACAGCGGCAGATTGTGCTTCGGCGGCTCCTCCGGGAGCGGCCGAATAATGCCCTTGGGACGACCTGTCGTGCCCGACGAATAGAGCATGGAGGTGCCGAGCCACTCATCCGCGATCGGTGTCTTCGGCAGATCGGCCGTCACCTCGGCAAGGCCGACGATGCGATCACTCTCGCCGGGGCCGTCGGCGATGATGCAGAGCTTGACGTCGGGACAGGCCTGGATTGCCTCGCGGGCGATGTCGAGCTTGGCCACCGACGTGATCAGGATCTTGGACTGGCTGTTGACAAGGAGATAGGCGAGCTCACCCGCGGTGAGGAAGGAGTTGATGCAAGTGTAGTAGAGCCCGGATCGCTCGCCGGCGCCGCAGGCTTCGAGGTAGCGGGAATTGTTCTCCATGAAGATCGAATAATGGTCGAGCCGCTTCAGGCCATGCTTGCGGAACAGGTGCGCCAGCCGGTTGCTACGCGCATCGAGCTCGCGATAAGTGACGGTCTCGCCTGTCGCAGCCATGATGAAAGCGGGCTGCAGCGGGCGTAGACGGGCATGCTGACCTGGGTACATCAGTCCTCCGGCTTAAGGTTATGCGGCGAGAAGCAGGATTTCGCGCACCTGCGCGGGGCCGTCGATCTTGCGCGGGTTGCGCGGCACCCAGGGCGTGCGCATGGCCTGTTCGGCGATGGCGTCGAAATGTTCCGGCGAGACGCGCACGTCGGCGAGGCTTCGCGGCATGCCGAGCGAGCGGATGAAGGCATCGAGCACGTCGGCGGCGTTGTGGCCGGGAAAACCCATCGCGGCGGCGACGATCATCTGGCGCTCGGCATTGTCGCGCGCATTCCAGCGCATCACCGCCGGCAGCATGATGCAGGAGGTGTAGCCGTGCGGTACGTCGAAGGCCGCGCCCAGCACGTAGCCGATGCCGTGGCTCGCGCCCATCGGCACGCCGGCCGCGAGCGCGCCCATCGACAGCCAGGTGCCGATCTGCGCATCCATCCGTGCGTCGAGATCGGCCTGGTCGGCCTTCACCCGCGGCAGCGAGTCGGCGAGCATGGCGAGGCCCTTCACCGACTGCGCGTCGGCATAGGGGTGGGTCTCGCGCGAGCAGATCGCCTCGACGCAATGGTCGACGGCGCGGATGCCGGTCGAGAGAAACAGCCATTCCGGCGTGTGCACGGTGATGGCGGGATCGAGAATGGTCGCGCGTGGCACCGTGAGCGGATGGCGCAGCATCTCCTTGACGTGAGTGCGGCGGTTGGTCACGCCCGCGATCGAGCTGAACTCGCCGCCGGCGATCGTGGTCGGTACGCTGATCTGGCGCACGGTCGGCGCGATCATGTCAGGCGCGACGCCCTTGTGCACGCGGATGCGCTCGATGCCGTCGATATCGTCGATGCCGTTGGCGAGGCAGAGCTGCACCGCCTTGGCCCCGTCGGTGATCGAGCCGCCGCCGACCGTGACGATCAGGTCAGCACCAGCCTCGCGCGCCGCATTGGTTGCAGCGATCACGGCCTCGCGCGGTGTGTGCGCCGGCATGGCGTCGAACAAGCCGGCGCAGCGCGCGCCCAGAGCATCTTTGACCTTTGCGATTTCGTCGGTCTCTCGGTTCAGCGTGCCGGAGACCATCAGGAAGGCTCGGCGTGTCCCCAGCCGGTCCATCTGCGCAACAATGGCCTCGGCCGCAGGATGGCCGAATACAACCTCCTCGATCGCGCCGTAAACGACACGTCCCTGATGCACGCCTGTCCTCCCGGGACAATCCGTCTTGTTTTTGTCGGGGTAATCTAGCCGAGCGGCCGGCATCCGTCATGTGCGAAGACGCTGGGGGTGCGCTCTCTCTTCTCCCTCTCCCCGTTCTTACGGGGCCGCGACGAGCTCCGCTCGCGCTGGGAGGGTCGGGGTGAGGGGCTCTATCCGCGAGGATGGTGAGAGATGAACTCGCGGAAGCTCCCCCTCACCCGCCGCGCTTCGCGCGTCGGCCTCTCCCCGCAAGCGGGAGAGGCGAAGCGAGGCGCGCAGCGCCGTTCTATCCTCCTGTCAACCCGCCATCCGGCCAGGGCATTCTTCCGGGTGTTGCGCGCGCCGTCGTCTTGAAGAGTTCATCATTGAAACCCATCTTGTGTCCCCCGCGGGTAAGCGCGTACCCTGCTGTTTCTGCGGCTTTTATGCGAGGACCTGGGATGAGTGGACCGGACGGAAGCGAGCAATTCGGCAGAACGCACGATTTCGTTCAGTCCCGGGCTTACGCAATTGCCGGCCTTCTGGCCGCGGCGTTCGCGCTCACCGGCTGCGGACAGCCAACCTCACAGGCGGCCGCGCCGCCGCCGCCACCGGTGACGGTGGCCCAGCCGGTCAAGCGCACGGTGACCGATTGGGATGAGTTCACCGGTCGCTTCGAGGCGGTCGAGGAGGTGCAGGTGCGGCCGCGCGTCGGCGGCTTCGTCAACTCCGTCGAGTTCCAGGATGGCGCGATCGTGCACGCAGGCGATCTGCTATACGTCATCGACCCGCGCCCGTTCGAAGCGGTGGCGGAGCAGGCGGACGGCCAGCTTTCCGACGCCCGCGCCAAGGTCGAGCTTGCCAAGCGCGAGCTCGACCGCGGCCTGAACCTGGTCCAGACCAGCGCGGTCTCGGAGCAGGTCGTCGACCAACGCCGCCAGGCCTTGCAGGCGGCGCATGCCGCGGAGACGCAGGCCGAAGGTTCGCTCAAAGCCGCCAGGCTCAATATCGAGTTCACCCATGTGGCCGCGCCGATCACCGGCCGCGTCAGCCGGCATCTCGTCAGCCCCGGCAACCTCGTTCAGGGCAGCGACACCGGCACCTCGACGCTGCTGACCTCGGTGGAGACGCTCGATCCGATCTACGTCTATTTCGACATGGATGAGACGACGTTCATCAAATACAGCAAGCTCTGGTTCGAGGGTAAGCGCCCGAGCTCGCGCGACACCGCGAACCCGGTGCAGGTGACGCTGGCCGGCGAGACGAAGCCCTCGCATGACGGCGCCATCAACTTCCTCGACAACCGCCTCGATGTCTCGACCGGCACGTTGCGCAGCCGCGCCGTGGTCAAGAACACCGATCTCTCGATCCTGCCCGGCCAATTCGGCCGCGTCCGGCTGATCGGCAGCGCGCCCTATGAGGCGCTGTTGATTCCGGACGTGGCGGTCGCGACCGACCAGTCGCGCAAGATCGTGTTCGTGGTGAAGCCGGACGACACCGTGGAAGCACGTCCCGTGGTGCTCGGGCCGCTCGATGACGGCCTGCGCGTGATCCGCGAAGGGTTGAAGGCGGAGGACCGCGTCATCGTCAACGGCATCCAGCGCGCTCGCGTCGGCGCCAAGGTTACCCCGTCTCCCGCGCAAGCGCCGGCCGGTGGCAAGCCTGGTGACAAGTCATGAATCTTGGCCGCCTTTCCATCAACCAGCCCATTTTGGCGATGGTGCTGTCGATCGTGCTCCTGATCGTCGGCGCGCTCGCCTACACCACGCTGCCGGTCTCGGAATATCCGCAAGTGGTGCCGCCGACAGTCGTTGTCACCACGCAATATCCGGGCGCCTCGGCGCAGACCGTGTCGGACACGGTCGCCGCTCCCATCGAGCAACAGATCAACGGCGTCGAGGACATGCTGTATCTCTACAGCCAGGCGACCTCGAACGGCCAGCTCACCATCACCGTCACCTTCAAGCTCGGCACCGATCTCGACAAGGCCCAGGTGCTGGTGCAGAACCGCGTCGCGATCGCGCAGCCGCAACTGCCGGATGAAGTGCAGCGCAACGGCGTCGTCACCCGCAAGAACTCGCCCGACATCCTGATGGTCGTGTTCATGCTGTCGCCCGACGACACCTTCGACCAGCTCTACATCTCCAACTACGCGCTGCTCCAGGTCCGCGACCAGCTGCTGCGCATCGACGGCGTCGGCGACATCCAGATTTTTGGCGCACGAGACTATTCGATGCGGCTCTGGCTCGATCCAGACCGGATCGCCAATCTCGGCCTGACCTCGACCGAAGTGCTGGCTGCGATCCGGGCGCAGAACGTGCAGATCGCAGGCGGCCAGATCGCCGAGCCGCCGATCGCGGATCGCGCCTTCCAGCCGAACCTCACCTTCACCGGACGCCTGAAAGACCAGAAGCAGTTCGAGGACATTCTGATCAAGGCTGGCTCGGACGGCCGCACGGTGCGCCTGCGCGATGTCGCCCGCATCGAGCTCGGCGCGCTGGCCTACAGCACCAACAGCTTCCTGTTGCGCAAATCGGCGGTCGCGATGCTGGTGACGCAGCGGCCGGGATCGAACGCACTCGCGACGGCCAAGAGCATCTCCGACACCATGGTGAAGCTCAAGGAGAGCTTTCCGAAAGGCCTCGACTACAATATCGGCTACAACCCGACCGAGTTCATCGCGCAATCCGTCCACGAGCTGATCAAGACCATCTACGAGGCCATGCTGCTCGTGGTCGTCGTGGTGCTGGTGTTCCTGCAAGGATGGCGACCCGCGATCATTCCGATCATCGCGATTCCCGTCTCGTTGGTCGGCACCTTCGCGGTGATGGCGGCGCTTGGTTTCTCCATCAACAACCTCACGCTGTTCGGCCTGGTGCTTGCGGTCGGCATCGTGGTCGACGACGCCATCGTGGTGGTCGAGAATGTCGAGAGGCATCTCGAGCACGGCTTGAGTCGGCGCGACGCCGCATTGAAGACAATGGAGGAGGTCGGCGGCGCGCTGGTGTCGATTGCGCTGGTGCTGTGCGCGGTGTTCGTCCCGACAGCGTTCTTAGGGGGAATTTCCGGGCAATTTTTCCAGCAATTCGCCGTCACGATCGCGGTCGCGACCGCGATCTCCTGCTTCTGCTCGCTGACCCTGTCGCCGGCGCTGGCCTCGCAGATCCTGGTGCCGCATGAGGAGAAGCGGCCGCCGGCCGCCTGGAATCTCCTAGCACGTGGTTGGAACGCGTTTACCGGCGTCTTCAACCGCGTGTTCGACCGGCTCTCGCATGGCTATGCCGGCCTCGCCAATTTCGTGATCCGGCATTCGGTGGTGATGATCCTGATCTATGTCGTGCTGATCGGCAGCGCCGGCTGGCTGATCGGGACCACGTCGCAGGGCTTCATCCCGGCGCAGGATCGCGGCTACGTCATCATCTCCGTCCAATTGCCGGGCGCTGCATCGCTGGCGCGGACCACCGAAGTGGTCCGCGAGATCGAGCGGATCTCGCTGGATACGCCAGGCATCGTCCGCGTTGCTGCCTTCGCCGGCTTCTCGGGCGCCACGCGCACCCAGGCCGGCAATGCGGCGGCACTGTTCCCGGTGTTCGACGAGCCTGAGGCCCGGATCAAGAAGGGGCTTACCGCAAACGCCATCACCGCCGAGCTGCGCAAACGGCTGCTGGCGATCCAGGGCGCGTTCATCATCGTCATTCCGCCACCGGCCGTACCCGGCATCGGTACGGGCGGCGGCTTCACCATCCGCATCCAGGATCGGCAGGGACGCGGACCGGAACTGCTTGCAGCCGCGACCGACGAACTCGTCGCGGCTGCGCGCAAGGCGCCGACGCTCACGTCGGTGTTTTCGCCGTTTTCGGCCAACACGCCACAGCTCTTCGTCGACATCGACCGCACCAAGGCGCAGAAGCTCGGCGTTCCCATCGTCAACATCAACGACACGATCCAGACCTATTTCGGATCGACCTATGTCAACGACTTCAACCTGTTCGGCCGCACCTATCACGTCACCGCGCAGGCCGACTTTCCGTTCCGGAAAGAGCCCAGCGACCTCGCGCGGCTGCGCACGCGCAACGCCTCCGGCGACATGGTGATGCTCGGCAGCGTGGTCGAGTTCAAGGACGTTTCGGGTCCCGACCGCGTCGCGCGCTACAATCTCTATGCGGCGTCCGAATTGCAGGGCGAGCCGGCGCCGGGCACGAGCTCGACCACCGCGCTCAACACCATCAAGAAGCTTGCGGACGACACCTTGCCGAGTGGCTTCACCTTCGAATGGACCGACCTGTCCTATCAGCAGGTCACCGGCGGCAATGCCGGCCTCTACGTGTTCCCGATCTGCGTGCTGTTCGTCTATCTCGTGCTCGCCGCGCAATATGGCAGCTGGACCTTGCCGTTCGCGGTGATCCTGATCGTGCCGATGTGCCTGCTGGCCGCCACCATCGGCGTGCGCATCATGGGCCAGGACGTCAACGTCCTCACCCAGATCGGCTTCGTCGTGCTGGTGGGGTTGGCGGCGAAGAACGCGATCCTGATCGTCGAGTTCGCGCGCGACATCGAGAAGGAAGGCAAGCCGCGGCTGGAGGCGGTGATCGACGCCTGCCGCCTGCGCCTGCGGCCGATCCTGATGACGTCGTTTGCCTTCATCCTCGGCGTGCTGCCGCTGGTGATCTCGACCGGCTCGGGCTCGGAGATGCGGCAGGCCGTCGGCGTCGCCGTCTTCTTCGGCATGATCGGCGTCACCCTGTTCGGGCTTCTGTTCACGCCGATCTTCTATGTGGTGGTGCGGAACCTGGCTGAGGGGCGGAACGACGGGAAGCCGAAGCCAGAGGTCGTGGGCTGACGGTAGTCAGTATGGCCACGAGCGCATCAACAAACCCGATGTCGTCCCGGCCTTCGCCGGGACGACATCTTTTGTGGCATCCGCCCATACTTTCGGCCTACGTCGAAATGGATGGGCAGGGGCGGGGTTCTTCACTACTATCCGCGCGATTTCAAAACAGAAAACTGCTGGGAGTTAATAGATGAAATCAGCACTTTTGGCCGCTGTCGCAACGTTCGCGCTGTTGCTGGCCGCGCCGGCCTCCGCGCAAGGCGTCAAGATCGGCATCCTCAACGATCAGTCCGGCGTCTATGCCGATTACGGCGGTAAGTATTCGGTCGAAGCGGCCAAGATGGCGATCGAGGATTTTGGCGGCGAAGTGCTCGGCCAGAAGATCGAGATGGTCACCGCCGATCACCAGAACAAGCCCGATCTCGCGACGTCGATTGCACGGCGCTGGTATGACGTCGAGCACGTCGACATGATCACGGAGCTGACTACCTCCTCGGTCGCGCTCGCGATCCACGAGCTCTCGAAGGAAAAGAAGAAGGTCGACATCGTTGTGGGTGCTGCGACCTCGCGCCTCACAGGCGATGCCTGCCAGCCCTACGGCTTCCACTGGGCCTACGACACCCGCGCGCTCGGCGTCGGCACCGGCGGTGCACTGACGAAAGCCGGCGGCGACACCTGGTTCTTCCTCACCGCGGACTACGCTTTCGGCTATGCGCTGGAGAAGGACACCAGCGAGATCGTCACCGCCAATGGCGGCAAGGTGGTCGGCTCGGTCCGCGTGCCGCTCAACTCCTCGGACTTCTCCTCCTTCCTGCTCCAGGCGCAGAGTTCGAAGGCAAAGATCGTCGGCCTCGCCAATGCCGGCCTCGACACCACCAACTCGATCAAGCAGGCGGCTGAATTCGGCGTCGTCTCCGGCGGCCAGAAGCTCGCCGGCCTCTTGATGACGATCACCGAAGTCAACGGGCTCGGCTTGCAGGCGGCCCAGGGCCTCGTTCTCACCGAAGGCTTCTATTGGGATCATGACGACCAGACCCGCGCCTTCTCCGAACGCTTCTTCAAGCGCACCGGGCGGATGCCGAGCATGATCCATGCCGGCACCTATTCGGCGACGCTGAGCTATCTGAAGGCGGTGAAGGCCGCCGGCACCAAGGATAGCGAAGCGGTCGCCAAGAAGCTGAAGGAGCTGCCGGTCGACGACGCCTTCGCCAAGGGCAAGGTGCTGGAGAACGGCCGTATGGTCCACGACATGTATCTGTTCGAGGTCAAGAAGCCCTCGGAGTCGAAGAAGCCGTGGGACTATTACAAGCAGCTCGCAGTGGTCCCCGGCGACAAGGCGTTCTTCACCGCCAAGGAAAGCGGCTGCCCGCTGACGAAGTAGAGCCTCTCGTGTCCCGGACGCGGTGCAGCGCCTCTTGGCGGTGCGCCGCAGAGCCGGGACCCACGCCACACCACGGTTCGAGGCCAGATGGGTCCCGGTTCAGCGGCGCAGCGTTACGCGCTGCACCGCGCCCGGGACACGAGAGCGTGTGATGCCCGCCTCCCTCACACCAGCCGCAACACCACCGCCCCCAGTGCGCCGGCCCACAGCGCGATGCTGGCGATGCCCTGGATCGCGAAGCCCGGGCTGCGCTTCGCGGCTTCCTTCGAATAGCCGATGAAGTAGACGATGCGGCCGATGATCCAGACCGCGCCGATTGCTGCCGCGATCGCGTCACTGATATAGACCGCGAACAGCCAGAGCGACGGCAGGAAGATCGGCATCCATTCCAGCGTGTTCATCTGGATGCGGAACGCGCGCTCGAAATCCGGGTGCCCCGACATCGCCGGCACCTTGACGCCTGTTTTGGCGCGCGACCGCGCGACGTTGATGCAGGTAAAGAAGTAAAACAGGATCGCCAGCAGCGTGACGAGGGCGGTGAGGTGATACATCGCTAATCCCTTTGAGGCGGTCGCGGTTCAATAGCCGGTCAGCTCGAGATAGCCAACACCGTCATGCGTGCCGGCGAAGCTGATCGGCCCCTCCCAATAGGAGAAGCCAGTCCCCATCCAGGCCTTTGGATTGAGCGGCTTGCAGAGAATCGAGAATGAACGTGACGGGATTGCGATCTGCCATTCCACCGGCAGCTTGTGTCCGGCCACATCTGTCGTCGCCTTCGGCGTCATCTGGATGGCGGTGCCCGCGATCATTTGCGTGCTGCCGGCGGCACTGATCCAGTTGCCGAAAGGATAGTCGCGGCCGTCCTTCTGCCGCAGCCGATACAGCATCAGCTTGTCGCCCGACGAAAGATGCAGTGACAACCAGTCCCAGCCGGTCTGGTCGGCGTCGAGCGGCTGGCTGCTCCATTCGCGGTCCATCCAGGCCTGGCCCGAGACATCGACCGGCTTGTCGTCGATCGTAAGCGTGCCGCGTGCGCGAAAAAACGGCTGACTGTAGTAGTAGGACGCCTGCCCGCGCTCCGACTTGCGGCTGAAGCCGCCGTCGCCCTGCAACACGACCGGACGATCGGCTTCCAGTGTCAGCGCGTAGCTGAAGTCGATGCCGGATGCTTTCAGCGTGACCGGCGACAAGGTGCGATCGTCGATGCGCTCAGTTCCTTTCATCTCCCAATCGTCGATCCAGGCGGCAAACGGCTTTGCCTCGACGTCGGCCTGGCCGACGCCGCCGCGTGAAAACAGCTCGTTGAAACGATGCGTATCGGCGCGCGTCACCGCGGCGTGTGCCATCCAGATTTGCTGATTGGCCCAGCCCTCGCCTTGCGGGCCGGGCTGCGCCGCCTGGCGAAACAGCGTCCATTGCAGGCCGCAAGCCGCGCCGCTGCTATCGACGAGGTTCGCCGTGAGATACCACCACTCGATGCGGAACTCCGGATGCGGACCGTGATCGCTGGGAAAGCTGAACGCTTTCCCCGGCGTCACCTGCGCAAAGCCGTCGGCTTTCTCGCCGAGTCCGGCATAGCCCTGCGCGCTTGCGCGGCGCAAGAGAACGAGCGCGGCGATGCCGCCGGTCAACATACGCCGCGAGATCCCGTCAGCGCTCATTGGCAAACACCTTGACGAGGTTCGCCGGCTGCATCCGCGCCAGCCGCGTCACCGGCAGGAACGCAGCAAGCAGAGAGGCGAACAGCGCGACCGCGACCAGCTCGACCAGTTGCAGCGGAAACACATGGAACGGCAGCCGCCAGCCGAACGCCTTCACGTTCACGATCGCGATCAGGCACCACGCCACCAACAGCCCGAGCGGAACGGCCAGCAGCGACGTGAACAGCGCAACCGACAGCGTCTTGGTCAGTTCGATCGCGGCGAGGCGCGGCCGGGTGATGCCGATCGCCCAGAGTGGAGCGAGCTGTGGCAAGCGGGAATTCGCCAGCGTCAGCAGGCTGGTGAGGAGCGCGATCCCGGCCACCCCGAGCGTGAAGGCATTCAACGCGGACGTCACCGCAAAGGTCCGGTTGAAGATGCGGATCGATTCCGCCTTCACCGTCGCCTGGTCGGCGACGCTGCGGTCGTCGAACGAAAACTGCTTCTGCAAAGCCGCGATCAAGCCCGGAATCTTGTCTCGTGGGACAATGAGGCCGATCCGCGTCTGCGGCGTTTGCGGAAACTGCCGGATCAGCGCCGCGACATTCACCGCGAGCTGTCCCTTGGGATTGCCGTAGTCGGCATAGATGCCGACGATGTCGAGCTCCCAGGTCCCGCCCGGCGCCGGCACTTCAATGACATCGCCGACGCGGATATTCAGCCGGCGGCTCAATTGCTCGCTGATGAAGGCGGCATTGCCGGGCACGAGCTGGGTCCAGGCGCGCGGCGCGGTTTCCAGCAGCGGCCAGCGCTCGCGATAGAGCGCGTGATCGGGCAGGCCGAGCAACTCCACCGGCTGACTCTGAACCTGCGTTTCGGCACGGCCGCCCGACAGGATCGCTTGCACTTCGCTGCGATCCTTCAGCCAGTTTCGAATCGCAACGCCTTGCGCGTTGTCGGAGGCGCTGATGTAGACATCGGCCGCAAGCCGGCCGTTGAGCCAGCCGACAAAAGTGCGGCTGAACGTCTCCACCATGGTGGAAACGCCGACATTGACGGCGAGCGCGAGCAGCAGCGCCATCAGCGCCAGCGACAGTCCGGAGAGCTGCTGCCGGCTGTCAGCCCAGAACCACAGCGCAAGCGGTCTCCGCGCGGTGCGCTGGCCCACGAGCAGGAGGATTTCGAGGAAGGCGGGCAGGATCAGCGCTGCGCCGAACATCAGCGCCGCCAGTACGCCAAAGCCGGCGACCAGCGATTCTCCATAGCGGAGCAGCAGCAGCGCCACCGCGAACATGGCGCAGGCCGCACCGCTTTGCAGGATCAGCCAGCGGCGCTGCCTCTGCTGCCACGCCTGCGGTTGCGCGGTGGCCAGCACCGGCATTCGGATCGCCTTGATCAGGCTGGTCGCCGCCGCCACGATCGCGCCGGCGACGCTGATGCCGATGCCGGCGAGCCACCATTCAGGCCTCAGAGTCAGCTGCCCCGGGATCTGCGCGCCATAGAGTCCGCGCAGCGAGGCCGCGACGTCGGGCAACAGCGCGGCCGCAATGAAATAGCCGCAGACGAGCCCGATCAGGCCGGCGACCAGCGCCAGCGCCACCAGCTCGACCACCAGCACCGTGTTGACCAGCCGCGCCGAGGCGCCGCAGGCCCGCAACGTGCGCAGCATCGGCAGCCGCTGCTCGAAGGCGAGGCCGACGGCGGAATTGACGATGAAGAGGCCGACGAAGAACGACAGCAGGCCGAAGGCGGTGAGGTTGAGATGGAAACTGTCGGTGAGGCGTTCCAGCTCGGTCTCCGCGTTCGGCTCGATCCGTTGCAACTGATCGCCAATGATGCTTGCGAGCGGCGCGGGCCTGCCCTTCGCCTTGCCGATCAGAAGTCGCGACACCTGGTCCGGCTTGTTCAAAAGCCGTTGCGCCACGCCGATGTCGACCACCAGCACCTCAGGCACGAGCTGCGGCTGCACGCGCAGCGGCGGCAGCTTTGCGCCACTGCTGATCGACAGTGATGCGCCCTCCTGTTCCTGCAAGTCCGTGAGCGTCTCCCGCGCCACCAGCGTCTGGCCGGGCGAGGCAACAAAACTGCTCAGATCAGCGGCACCGAGGTGCGGCGCATTGCCGACATCGGCCGGCAGCGTCACCGGCTCGATCCCGAGCAGCCGCACCGAGCGTCCGTTAATCTGGACGCGGCCTTCCAGCACCGGCGAGACCGGCCAGCCCGCGCGCCTGAGTTTTACGAACAGATCCTGCGGAAAGGTCGCCGCATTGGGCCCGACCAGCATCGCAGTGCGCACGCCGCCGAACGTCGCCGCCGCGCGGTCATAGGCGGTGCGGGCCTGCTGGTTGATGGCCTGCACGCCGCTCCACAGCGCGGTTGCGGAGATCAGCCCGATCAGCAGCGTCGCGAACTGCATCTTGTGGCGCCGCCAGTGGCTGAGCAGCACCGCGAGGACCCACAGCGCGCGCCTCATGCGATCCGTCCCGCATGCAGGATGACGTGGCGGTCGAGCGTGCCGGCCAGATGCAGGCTGTGCGTCACCATCAGGAAGCCGCAGCCGGTGCGCGCGACGAGGTCGCGCGTCAGCGCCAGCACGTCGTCGGCGGTGGCTTCGTCGAGATTGCCGGTCGGCTCGTCCGCGAGCAGCAGCAACGGCTTTGTCGCCAGCGCCCGGCCGATTGCGACGCGTTGCTGCTGGCCGCCGGACAATTGCTCGGGATAGCGCTTCAGCAGGCTGTCGAGCCCCAGCCGCTCGACCAGCTCCTTGGTCCACGCTGCATCATGCCGGCCGGCGATTCGTGCCTGGAAAGCGAGATTGTCCGCGACCGACAGGCTCGGGATCAGATTATACTGCTGAAAAACCAGGCCGACCCGGTCGCGCCGCAGCGCGGCGCGGCCTGCATCCGACAGCTTGGTAACCTCGGTGTCCTCGAGCCGGATCGTGCCGCCGTCGGCGGCATCCAGCCCTGCGATCAGGTGCAGCAGCGTACTCTTGCCGCTGCCGGATTCGCCGGTCAGCGCGACGCGCTCACCGGCCTTGAGGTCGAGATCGACACCGCGCAGGACATGCACGGGCTCACCGGCCGAGGAGAAGGTCTTTGAGAGATTTTTGATGCTCAGCACGATGAATGGCGCCGGACGGAATTAACGTGAATGCTGCGTAGCACACTTGCTGTGGACTTGCCGTGGAAATGCCGGGGTTGCGTTGCCGTCAAAGCCGTTGTTAGCTTCAACAACGGCCAAATCATAAAAGTGCCAAAAAGACATACGGGGAGAATTATGAGCGCTCAGGGAACGCCGTCCGCGACGGGTAAGACGACCGGAACACCGAAGGGTGCCTGGACGGTCACTTTTCTCCTCTTTCTCTTCATGGTGGTGAACTTCGCCGACAAGATCGTCGTCGGTCTCGCCGGCGTTCCGATCATGACCGACCTCAAGCTCGATGCCGAGCAATTCGGCCTGCTCGGGTCCTCGTTCTTCTTCCTGTTTTCGATTTCGGCCATCGTGGTCGGCTTCATCGTCAACAAGGTGCCGACGCGCTGGGTGTTGCTGACGCTGGCGGTGATCTGGGCGCTGGCGCAGTTTCCGATGGTCGGCTCCGTCTCCTTCACGACGCTCCTGATCTGTCGCGTCGTGTTGGGCGCGGGCGAAGGCCCGGCCTTCTCGGTCGCCGCGCATGCGATCTACAAATGGTTCCCCGACGAGAAGCGCACGCTGCCGACCGCGATCCTGTCGCAGGGCTCGGCCTTCGGCGTCATCCTGGCCGTGCCGGCGCTGAACTGGGTCATCGTCAATCACTCCTGGCACTACGCTTTTGGCGCGCTCGGCATCGCCGGCCTGATCTGGGTCTGTGCCTGGCTCACGTTCGGCAAGGAAGGCCCGCTGGAGGACACGCAGGCCCTCGCCTCTACTGAGCCGAAGATCCCTTATGTGCAGCTACTGACCTCACGGACGTTCCTCGGCTGCGTGATCGCGACCTTCGGCGCCTATTGGGCGCTGTCACTCGGCCTCACCTGGTTCACGCCCTTCATCGTCAAGGGTCTCGGATTCTCGCAGAGCCAGGCCGGCTTCGTCTCGATCCTGCCCTGGGTGTTCGGCGCCACCATCGTCATCCTCACCGGCTGGATCTCGCAGGTGATGATGGCCCGCGGCTATACCACCCGGATCTCCCGCGGCGTGCTCGGCTCGGTCCCGCTGATCATCGGCGGCTTGATCCTGTCGACGATGCCACATGTCCAGGGCGCGGGTCTCCAGATCGCGTTGCTCGTCGTCGGCTCCGGCCTCTGCGGCGCGATCTATGTCGTCTGTCCGCCGATGCTCGGCGAGTTCACGCCGGCCTCGCAGCGCGGCGCGGTCCTCGCGATCTACGGCGCTCTCTACACGCTCTCGGGCATCATCGCGCCGAACGTGATGGGCACCGTGATCCAGCGCGCCGGCAACATGGTCGATGGCTACATGACCGGCTTCACCATCAATGCGGTGGTGATGGTTGGCTCCGGTGTCATTGGTCTGCTCTTGCTTTGGCCGAACACGGAAAAGGCCCGGCTGACGCGTCGTGCGACCCTGCAGGCAGCGGCGCTGAAGGGCGCGGTCTCGCCGACGTAAGGGGTGGCTTAGAGACAAACCACAAACGCAATCGTCGTCCCGGCCTAGGGTCTGTTGAGATTCAGGATTCACAGATTGGAACATCCGTGATTCAAGCTCCGAAAGGAGCTTTGGATGCACCGATTCGTTTTGACGGACGAGCAGTGGGCGAA